>PLZF01000062.1 GCA_003152015.1 Acidimicrobiaceae bacterium
AAGAGCCCGGAGACGACCAGGGCCATCACAACCTCGAGTGCGGCGACGGCGAACACGTTGCTTACCAGGACGAGGACGACGAGCAACGCCACGTACATGGTGACGTCCCGGAAGAAGTAGGCCATGCCCCGCCAGGTCGGGTTGTCGTAGACGGAGTCGGGCAGGACGTCGATGACGGGCTTCAGACTGGTGGGTGAAGCGATGGACCCCGTAGTGCCTGTGGCAACTGAGGACAGTTCGGTCATCGCAATGCTCGTCCTCCTTCGCCGGTTCACTACAAGGTTGACGGTACGCCGATGCTCTGGCCCTCTCTAGGGTCGAAGGTCATGAACTCGGACGCCGCAAGCCGCCCGCCGTTCCATGCAAGCGGCTACGAATGGGTATCCCAAACCGCCGGCTCTGGGCGCGCCACTTGCGGAGGGTGCTTGCCGGCCGCGAGCTTTTGCACTCCGGCACAGTGGGCCTGCGAGTCAACAGCTGGGGAACCGTTGTGCTCGCTCCACGCACGTACGCAGGTGGGAGACACGCCGGTCGTGGCAGGCGAGATGCCAGCGAGCGGCAGTGAAGGGGGCCACCTCCCTCCCGAGGCGGTGACCCCTTCTGCCTACCCGGTCAACTGACGGCGGATCGCTTTCCAGAGATCACGTCGCGAAGACGATGGTGACCGTGCACCCGAACTTGAGGGGTGGGTAGGACCCGGTGCAGCTGACGGCGACTGACTTGAGCCTGTAGTTGGTGAGCGAGCCGTTCGAGAACGAGACGGGGACGACTCCGCGGATGGTTCCGGTGATGACCTGCTTGGTCCCGCTCGTCGTGAACGGCATGCTGTAGTTGGTCCCACCCGCCAACAGTGCCGTGCCAGTCACCTTGGCCTTGGAGGTACCCAGGCCGGTGCCGGTCCCGATGGATCCCGTCATGGTGATGCCGGACTGCGAGCCATCCGAAAAGCGGCCGGTCGCAACCAAGCTGACAGTGCCACCGGCGTCAATCGTGCCGTCGGTGAACGGAGCCGTTTCGGTGCGTTGGATGATCGTGGCCGATGCCGTGCCGGCGTTGCCGGCGATGCCGGACAGGCACAGAGCCAGTCCTCCTGCCAGACCGACGCGGACCAGCCGATGTCGCATGATGTTCGTCATGTCCCTACCTTTCGCTGATCATCCATGAGTGTCCGCATCATGGGAAACGGCGTCTCCCGTGTGCCACAGCAGCAAACCAGGTGCACTTGTGGTGGAGTCCACGAACTCGTGGACCACGGGTGCTTCCTGCCCTCCCCCTTGCCGAACTGCCGCACCTCAGGTTGCAGGACGACATCGCTGACGTTCCGTGTGCTGAGTGGACACCCGAACCCTAAGCCACCCCGACTTCCCGCGCCATCGACTTCCACCTGGACTTGCCCACAGTGGTCACCCCTTTGCGAGCATTCTGCGCAGTCTGCTGACTGGCTTGGTGCCCCCTAGCGCCGGCTCGGAGGGGCATTGATCCAGAGTGGACGCAGGGATCAGAATCGTCAGATGCCAATTGATGTATCTGTGCGGCCTACGACCGAGGGCGATCGAACCCAAGTGCTCTGTAGTGTCCGAGAGGCGTTCTCCGGCGAGGTTGGCGACGGTCGGGAAGAGGTTGAGATCGTTGAGGCCGTGTGGTCCCTTGACGCCTCGATGTCAGCATGTGATCTGGTAGCCGTCACCGGTGGTGAGATCGTCGGACACGTGCTGGCATCACTCGGAAGGCTCGACAGACTTGCCATACCCGGAATCGCCCCGCTGGCGGTTCGACCCGACTGTCAGGGCAAGGGCATCGGCACGGCCCTCATGACCGATCTCGTTCGTCGGCTGGACTTACGAGGGTTTCCGCTGGTCGTGGTACTTGGGGATCCCGGCTACTACGGACGATTCGGATTCCAACCGTCGGGGCCGCTGGGTATCCACTACCTCCCAGTCGGAGCAGACAGCCCGCATTTCCAGGTTCTGCATCTTGGCGGCCACCATCAAGCGTGCACCGGCACCTACGTCTATAGCTGGGAAGCCTCAAACGAATTATGAATCGGGTGCCTCCTATCACCGGTTCGCGGCGTAGCCCGCATGGCCTGACGCCGAGCCTGCTTGCCAAGCGCGAGCGCGCCTGACGTGCCTGAGCTGGGCCAGACCCGTGGTCCAGCGTCGATCTGTGTAAATGGTCTGTGCGCGGTGGGGTGAGCGTGATCGCCGACTCAGATACGTTCGGCGATACCCGCCGTACCGGCTGCCGAAGGCAGTTCCGTGGGCTCTGCGGTCGGTGCGGGCGGGGGCGTTGCTTGCTTCAGTTGCATGCGCTCCTATCTCTGTTGGGACGCCGTCGAGGTGCTCCTCAACTGGGGCGAATGTCGCTGGTGGGCCCCGGAGCCTGTTGGATGGATCACTTCGTTGCAGATGGCGGCTCGACTGGCATGTGGGGGCTTTCACCTTCGCTGACCTGTGCGGGCCGCTTGGAGGGCAGTAGGGCCGCCGGCCTGGATCAGTAGCTGGCAGTGGCCATGCAGCATCGATCTGATTTCAATCGGAGGGAGGGCGTAGGTTGGCGGCGTGAAAGCCCACTTCATAGTGGCTCACTGAAGAGGATCGACCATGCACCAGCTCCCACGTGACCATAGTGACGACTACACCCACGGTGCAGCAGCAGCTCGGCGCCAGGTGGTGAGCGCCGAGACGGGCACGCAGCTCGATCACATCGCCGCCTTCTCGTTCGATCCCGGCATTCTGCACGGGAACATAGAGGGCTTCAGCGGCGTCGCCCAGGTGCCGCTTGGCTTCGCCGGTCCGCTCCTGGTCCACGGCGAGCACGCACGCGGGGAGTACTTCGTGCCGCTGGCAACTACCGAAGGCACCCTGGTTGCCAGCTACAACCGGGGGATGCGACTCACCCGAGAGGCGGGCGGCATCACGGCGACGGTCATCGACGACGCGATGCAGCGGGCACCGGTGTTCGTATTCGAAGGCGCCCGAAATGCCCGCGACTTCGGCAACTGGGTAGAGGAGAACTTCGCCATAATCAAGGCCAAGGCTGAGGAGACGTCACAGTTCGGGCGGCTTCGGGACATCGAGCAGTACGCGCTGGGCCCAATGCGATGGCTCCGGTTCAACTTCACCACTGGCGATGCTGCCGGCCAGAACATGGTGACCAAGGCTGTCCACGAGGCGTGTCAGTGGATGATCGACCAGCACCCGCCGGGGCTCAAGGACTTCGCGCTTGCCGGCAATCTGGACACCGACAAGAAACACTCCAGCATGAACAACCTCCACACCCGTGGCAAGCGGGTGGTGGCCGAGGTGACGCTGCCGGCCGGGCTGATCGAAGAGCTGATGCACACGAGCACCGAGCAGCTCTACCGGCTGCGCCAGCTTTCGAACATGGGTAGCCTGCTCGGCGGCGCGGTCAGCAACGGCGCCCACTACGCGAATGGGATCGCCGCCATGTTCATCGCGTGTGGCCAGGACGTCGGCAACGTGGCCGAGGCGTCAGCCGGTTTCAGCTTCGCCGAGCTGCGTGATGACGGCAGCTACTACAGTTCGGTCACCATCCCGTCCCTCGTAGTTGCCACCGTCGGCGGCGGGACCAGCCTGCCAAC
>PLZF01000087.1 GCA_003152015.1 Acidimicrobiaceae bacterium
ATGCCGACAATGGGCTTATTGAGCAGGGTGGAGGTGGTGAACCAATCAGACATCAGCCCCAGGGTCCCGGCGAACAGGTCGCCGGACATCTGCACGCTCTGCTTGGACCCGACCAGCGTCAACGAGGTCACCCGGCCACCCCAGTCTCCAAATCCGTTGCGGGCCGTCACGTTCAACGATTGGAAGGTGCCGAGTTGGGGCCAGTCGGCCTCGATATCCGACACCGCCACCGATGCCTTCCAGGTGTGGTTGGGATTACACGCCCCGGGGACACAAACCGAGTCTCCGGCGTCAGGAACAGCGGGAAACCCGAGTGAGTTGGCGCCGGGATTGGTATAGCCGCCGGTGGATGCCGAGTATTGGGTGGCCGCCACTGCCCCACCGGGGAACTCCATCACCTGGCCGGCCGTACCGGAGGCAGCCAGGTCGCCGAGTGTGCTCTCGTTCTTTGTCCCCTGGTAGGTCTGACAGTACAGGTCACAGGTATCGGTGTAGCCGTAGTACGAACCGAGACCGGCCATCACATACGAACGGGCCGCGACTGCCTGGGCTTCGAGCTCCTGAAATCCCCACGACTGGCCCTGGGGCCCGGCACCGCCCAGGGTGCCCCAGTAGGAGGACGACTCATTGGGGACGACACCGGCGACGTACTGCTCGAGAGGCACGATGTTGACGGTGCGGGACTGACCTTGGTAGTCGGTCGCCTCGATGTTTCCTCGCAGGGTGATATTCCCGCCACTACCCCCCTGGCACAACTGGAGGGCACTGGTTCCGGTGGCGGGATCGCCCAAGTCGGGGTTGTGGCTCGGCACCGCGGTGGGGTTCGTGACGTTGGCCGCCACCGCGCCGTTCCACGGGCCGCCGCACCCGCCGCCCACCGTGGCATTCCACGATCCACTGGCGCCGTTGTTGGTCATCAGCACTGCCTGCCCGGGCGGCACCGACAAACCTGCCACCGTGAAAGGGGACCCGGAGGTGACGATGACCGTGTTGTTGTTGTTCTCGGAAAGCTCGACGTGGATCTGGGTCGCCTCCGCCGTAGCGCTCAAGGACGACAACGTGGTTCCGCCGTAGTAGTGCGCCACGATCGATTGATAGGGGGTCTGATAGAGGGCGTACCCCAATGCTCCCCACTGGCCCATACCGTGACCGTGGCCGTAGCCGTGGCCGGTGAGGGTTACCACTGATGACGAATGCGGAACCGCCGAGGCGGTGGCCACCGATAGCACCAGCCCCATCGGCAAACTGAGCGACGCGGTCACCAACACGGCTACCGCAGTACGAAGCCGCCGGGGCCCTCTTCCCATCTTTGACAGTGGCGTATGCACGTTGTCCCCAACATTACCGCCAGGCGGTGCCGAACAAGGGGAACCCCGGCGCCCGGACAGGGTCCTCTCAGTCCTGTCCGTTGTTCTGTGCGGCGAACACCGCCGGAATCGAGCCGTAGAAGCCGGCGCTGCCGAACGCGAACATCCCGCCATCGGCCGCCACTATCCAGTAGCCGCCCCCACCCGGCACCACTGCCATGTCGACAACCGGGAGTACCAGGCTCAGGTTGCCCGTTGATCCGTGGAAGGCGGCATCCCCGAAGGCAAAGATCCCCCCGTCGGAGGCGACCAACCAGTAGCCACCACCGGTGGGCGTGGCGGCCATAGCCACCACCGGTCGATTGAGGGGGAAACCGCCGGTCGAACCGTGGAAGGCGGCATCTCCGAAGGCGAAGATCCCACCATCGGATGCCACCAACCAGTAGCCACCACCCCTGGGAGTGGCGGCCATGCCGACCACCGGTTCATTGAGGTGGATGCTCCCGGTCGAACCGTGGAAGGCGGCATCCCCGAAGGCGAAGATGCCCCCGTCGGAGGCGACCAACCAGTAGCCCCCGCCGTCGGGTGTGGCCGCCATTCCCACCACCGGTCGATTGAGGGGGAAACCACCGGTCGAACCGTGGAAGGCGGCGTCACCGAAGGCGAAGATGCCCCCGTCAGCGGCAACGTTCAAGTACCCCTTCCCGTCGGCGGTCGCCGCCATCCCCACGATGGGTTGGTTGAGATGACCGGCGGCGGGTTGCGCCAGGACACCGGTCAGTTGAGGATTCTGATGGAACATCGGCCACGCCCGCTTCCCGAGCGAGTGACCGCTCGATCCGGCGATTTCGTAGTGCTGGATGATGCCCTGGTTGTTGGCACCGTATCCGGCGATGGTGATGCCGATGCTCCCGTTGGGATCGACGGTCACCATCGGGGAGTTCTGGAGCCCGATCGTCCCGGCACCCAAGGTGGCCACCACCGCGGCGCTGCGACCGTCGAAGATGACCAGGCCGGACGTGGTCGGGACCAGGACATCGTTATAGCCCCCTCCGGTCAGGTCGGCCGTCGTGATCCCACCGATGATCCGGCCCGTGGTCGATTGCGGCCATCCGGCCAACCGTGCACCGTTCGCCCCGTTGAGTACCCACACCGATCCACTCGATCCGGTGTCGGCCCCCTCGATCACTTCCACCGCGCCATCACCTCTCACGTCACCGATGGCCGGGCTGTCAACTGTGTTACCGCCCAGGTTGGTCTGCCACACGATGTTGCAATGGGCATCCGAGCCGAACACCGTGTTGGAGTCGGAGGCCCCCGGAAAGTTCGAACCGGTCCCGAAGGCGATACCGGTTGCGCCTCCGGCCAGGAAACCCCCTACCGCCGGCGACGAGTCGACCGTTTGGTTCACATGGTGATCGCAGATGAGGTTGCCACCTCCGCCCAGAACCCGAAGGTGACCACCGTTGGAATAAGTGACCCCATTGGCCACTCCGGCGCTGGAATCACCTCCCTGCACAATTTCGGTCTGCCCGTTGCCGTACAGGTCGGCCAACGCCGGTGTGGCGAACCCGCTGTCCGCGGTGAAGAACGGCCATCCCGGGAGCACCGCCCCGTTCACCGCGTTCATGGCGTATTGGTTCTGGCCGAGCGACGGCGCGGTCACCCCGGTGACCCCGTCGATGTTCCCCACCGACATGGAGGCCTGCACTCCCTGAGGCCCTTGCGGATCGGTGGCGTTCACGCCCCACACCTGCGCTCCCGCATGGTTGAAGGCGGAGTAACCGCCCATGTGCGGATTGGCGGCGTTCCCGGCGCCGACATACACCGTGTCCAAACCACTCCCGTCGACCGATGCGGCCGAGGGTGTCGAGTCAATGGGCACACCCCCGGTGTGGGCCGGCCATCCCGCCGGTGCCGATCCATCAGCGAGGTGGAACGCCCACAGTGTGCCGGTTCGGTCACCGACCACCACCGAGGGACCGGCACCGTCGAGGGTGGCCACTGACGGCGACGACTCGGCGATCGGCGAACCGGCGTCGGGCAATGTCTGCGTCCAGACGAGGGAGGTGGTCACCGTGTGAGGTTGCACGGCCTGGGGGTGAGCGACTGTCGCTCCCCCGGCAGGCGCCGGACCCATCAATGCCGGCCCGAAGACGGCGCCCAAGGTCAGGCACACACTCACGGTTCGGGTGACCCGCTTGGTCCGACCGGACTTCCCTGGTAGTCGCTGTCCCGTGCTGCACAGTCCAAGCCGCAGTTGCCCATGTTGTGGTGACACGGCGTCACTGTAGCCATGGTCTGCAACCGTCGCCCGGTGAACCATCGGGCCCATGTAGGGCCGGGGCACCAGGGACGGGATTTGGCTCGCTACCCTTGGGGATGCACTCGTCGCCCCACTCGCCCCCGGATGAATCGGTCGAAACGCCGGATGGCGAAATCCCAACCGGGATCGGGCAACATCCGTCTCAAAGGCGTCTCTTCAGCGTGACGCCGTGGTTGATGGCCGCCGCCACCCTGGTGCTCCGGCTCGCCACCGCCGCGCGCGGGCCGACCGACTGGGACTCCGCTCAATATGCATCGGGCGTCAACCGTTTCGACGTGACCCATGGTTCGCCCCAGCCCCCGGGATACTGGCTCTACGTCGAAGCGGGCCGGGCAATGAGGGCGCTCAGTGGTCTCGGGACCATCCACAGCCTGGTGGTGGTGACGGCTATCGCCTCGGCGCTCGGAGTGGGCCTGGCCGTGGTGGCCGGGTGTGATCTCGGGGGGCGATGGACGGGAATCGCCACCGGGGCCATCGTGGCCACCTCCCCGTTCGCCTGGTTCAGTGGCTCCATCGTCGCCACCTACTCCTTCGACTTGGTCGCATGTCCGCTCTTGATCATCTTGGCGTGGCGGGCTCGACCCGGAAGTTGGCACGGTGTGTGGGCTGTCGTCGTCCTCGGCCTGCTGGCCGGGTTCAGGCAGTCCATCATCCAAGCCTTCGCCATCCTGGCCGTGATCGCCATTGTGGCGTCTACCCGACGTTGGGGTCGCCTGGTCATTACCGCCTTGGCCGGGATCGCGTCGGTAGCTCTGTGGTTGGTGCCCATGGTGATCCAACAACCCGGTGGTATCCATGCCTGGCTCCGGGCAACACGCATCGAGGCCACCGGAGCGGCACAGGCAACGTCAATTCTCGACCATGCTCGGGGAGGTCATGTCAATCTCGGAACCTTCGCCGCCTACACAGTCGTGGCCCTGGTGCCGTTGGCGGCAGTGGCGCTGGTCGGTGGAGTCGCCCTGGTGATCCGCGGCCTGATCCGCTTTCTGCGATCCGACACCAACAGTGCATCCGTGGACCCCGACTTCTCCGACCGCCACGATCACCCGACCGAGGCTTTCGGGACGGATCCGGCGCGGCGCCGCCCGTGGTACCAGGCGAAGGCCGCCATCCTGGCCGCCGCCATCGTCCCGCCCGTCGCCATCGTGGGGCTGATCCAGTTTGCCAAGGGGGGGTACCTGCTGGCCTACCTTCCCGCCGCTGTTATCGCCCTTCTACTCCCGGTGGCCGCCCTCGGCCGTAGGGTCGCCCAACCCGGGGCAGCCGCTCGGTACTCGCCTGTCTGGCTGGTGCTCACCTCGCTCTCGGTCGCCCTTGTGGTGGCCCTCGGCACCCAGCGCTTCATCAACGGGAACGGGGTGTTGCCCCAACGCTGGCTCCGCCCCACCACTGGTGGACTCTGGTTGCAGCAGGCCCGTTACCAGGCACCGTACGCCGACACGCGGGCCAGCATCATCAGCACAGATACCATCGACGCCGCCCTGATGGCTCTGGGCCCCGTTGTCAACCCCACACGCGACGTCATCGTGTTCGACACCGTCGACGGTGGGGCGAACATCTACCGCAATGCCGGCTATGCACTGCCAACTATCCACATTGCCCTGATCCAACCGGGCGGTGTGCTCTACAACCAGTTCCATGGTGCTTTGTACTATGCCCGAGGGAACTCGGTGGCGACGGCGCCATCGGGCTCCGTCTTTCTGGTCGCTTCACCCACGATCCCGGGGTTGACCTCCCTCACGGCCCAGGGCTACGCGATCCCGGTATCTACGCCTCAACCCATCGGGGGCTACCGGGTGTGGCAACTTCTCCCCGGTACCACCGTGCTCGGGGTGCATCTGATCTCCCGTTCCGGGCCCCGGTCACTGGGTACCGGCATCTGATTCGCCCGTTCCCGCCGCCACCGACTCGAGAAACGTGGCGTAGCGGTCGATGATGATCGGCCAACGGAATCGGCCATCGACGTAGGAGCGACCCCGCCGGCCGAGTTCGGAGGCCAGCTCATCGTCAGCGCACAGCCGTTCGATGATGACTTCGAACTCCGCGTAGCCATGGAAGAAGAGACCACCCCCCGAACGCCGGCAATGCTCGGTGGTGGCACCGCAGGTGGCGTTGACCACTACCGGGGTGCCAGCACTCCACGCTTCGGCGATGACCAACGAAAACGCCTCCCACCGCGACGGGGACACCAGTGCCACCGCATGGCGCAGGAGCTCCCACTTGGCTGCCTCTGACACCGCGCCCACCACGTCGATCTCGGGGTGGGGGTCGGGGGCTTCGACCACCGGTCCGGCCATCATCAGGCGGAGAGGTCCGGGGTGTCGCTCCTTGTAGGCGGCGAACATCGACGCCAGCGTCAGGCTTCCCTTGTGACTGTCCACCCGGCCCAGACACACCAGATAGGGACCGACCGGAAGAGCGGGGTCTCCCGGATCGAGTGTCTGGGGCCCATCGGGCGGATCATCCACTCCCAGCCCGAGCAACATCTGGTGATGTGACGCCACCGGGAAGAGCCCCTGCACCAACTCACGTTCCGCCACGGTTTGGAAGACCAACGCATCGGCTGCCTCGAAGACCCGCGGGAAGACAGGTAGATGCAAGGCGGG
This sequence comes from Acidimicrobiaceae bacterium, assembly GCA_003152015.1. Taxonomy (GTDB): domain Bacteria; phylum Actinomycetota; class Acidimicrobiia; order Acidimicrobiales; family RAAP-2; genus DASZIT01. Next base: position 6,240 of record PLZF01000087.1, read on the forward strand.
CTCGTCGTGAGCCGCCGGATGCAGGACGGTGGGGGCACCCACCCTGTCGATGACCCGCGCCGTCGGATAGTAGAGATAGGGATAGAAGATCACGACGTCGGCCGGTGAGGTCTCCGCCGCATCGGCCAGGGAGGGAGTCACCGGGCCCTGAAGATCGAGCCACCGCTCGGCATCCGGCAACGATGCCGAGGCCGGATCGGCCAGCAATGCAGCTGAGAGGGGATGGAACGACGGGTCCCGCCCCGCTGCCGATGTGAATCGGCGGACCAGAACCCCGTTGATGTGGTGGTCCCCTTCGGGATAGACATCGGCCCACGTGACAAAATCCTCGGCGCAGCTGGTCAGCACCTCGACGTCCCACCCCTTCAGTGCCACCAGGCCCTCGGCCAGCTTGCGGGCGGCTGTCTCGGCCCCCCCGATGATGTCCGGGCCGTAGCGGGGCACGACAAAGGCAACTCTCATCAGAACCGGCGGTGGGCCGCCGACACGCTCACGCGGCGTAGGCGGTTTCGAGGGCTGACGCGAAACCCTCCTGCACCCGGGGCAAGGCGAAGGAGGCCACCCGTTCTGACGCCGCCCGGGCCAGCGCGTCCCGGAGGTTCTGATCGGTGACCACCCGGTGGATGGCGGCGGCTACCCGGGCGGGCTGCTTGTCGGGGAGCACCAGACCGGCGGTCGCCACTGTCTCAGGCACCGCGGTGTTGGTGTAGGCCACGATCGGCACCCGGTGGTACATGGCTTCGAGAAGCGGCACACAGAATCCCTCGTGGTTGGAGAGACAGACGAACACGTCGGCGGCGGCGTAGTAGGCGATGAGCTCCTCGTGGGTCACCGAACCGGCGATCTCCACCGCGTCGATGAGCCCGAGTTCATCGGCAAAACGCTCCACCGCCGCCCGGTACTCATCGCTGATGGCGCCCCCCACCAGTCGAAGACGGGCCTGGGGGTCGTAGAGCCGGCGGTAGGCGGCCAACGCTTTGACCAGGTCGTGTTGGCCTTTATGGGGGGACACCTTGCCGACGAACAATAATTCGGACCCCCCGCCGGCCCGCTGTCCGGCCAGCCGCGCGGCCAAGGTGGGATCCGGAGATCCGGCAAATCCGTCCAGGTCGAGGAGCAACGGCACGGTGGTTGTCGATCGGTACCCGGCCGCCTGCAGCTCCCGCTCGTTGTACATCGAGTCGGCAATGGCGAACTCGGTGATCGGAGCCAGGTCGCGCAACTGCGCCCTGCCCCAACGGACCTCCTCGCCCACCGCCGGAATCCAGGCCTCGAGCAGATCGGCCGGCGTGATGTTGTGATAGTTCACGAACTTCCGTTCTCCGCGGTCACGGAAGATGTCGGCGACCCCGCTCCCGATCGAAAGTTGGTACAACAACACGCGATCCGTCGAGGACCGGTCTCCCAGTCGAGAGACCGGGAACCCGTAGTCGAGGCGGTCCGGAGTGGCGTTTCCGTAGAAGATGTCGGATTCGAAGCCCCGGGATCGAAGGAGGTCCCGGAGTTGCACGACGTGGCCCCCGATCGCATCCCGGCTGGCCAGCGACGGGATGACCTGGTCGATGCGACGGGTCAAGAGGTGATGGTCTCCGCCACCGGTGAGCCGGAGATGCCACCGATCCTCTCCACCACCGGCACCTCACCGGTCAAACCGGTCGACCGGCGACGGAAGCTCACCGCCGGCAACAATCTCACCCGGCCGGTGGCCCGACCGGGGTTGGCCACTTCGAACTGGGTGACCTGATCTTTCCAATCGAAGATGGCCGTCTCGGTCAGGCTGCGGATGCCGACGCTCACCGAGTAGGTGCCGTCGAGGAGGGGAACCTCGGCGAAGTCGAACCGGATCTGGCCGCCGCCCAGAGGCACCTCCATCTGGCACCCCGGATCGTCGGGATCAGAGGCGAAGACCAGTTCGTTCTTGTCGTCGTGGATGGCGATGGTGGCGATGGCGTTCTGCACGGGCGCCAGGCTGTCGAGGTCCGCGATGATGGACAACGACTCCCCCGGGTAGAGGTGGGACCGGGTGCCCATGCCGCCGTGTTCGGCCTGCACGGTACCGATGGCGAACACATTGCCTTCGATCCCCCCCGTCTCCGAATTATCCAACGTACCCACCCCGAGGAGGTCCGCCAGGTAGACCCGGATGCCCTCTCCGGGCTCGTCAATAGTGATCACCTTGCCGTGGTTCATCACCATCACCCGTTCACAGTTCTGGCGAATGGTGTCGGTAGCGTGGCTGACAACCACGATGGTCCGGCCCTCTTGTTGGAACTTCCGAACATGGTCGAGGCATTTCCGCTGAAAGGCGGCATCCCCCACCGCCAACACCTCATCGACCAACAGCACGTCCGGTTCCACGTTCACGGCCACCGCGAACCCGAGCCGGACGTACATACCGGACGAGTAGTACTTCACCTGGTTGTCGATGAACTGCTCGAGTTCGGCGAAGGCCACGATTTCGTCGAAACGCTTCTCGATCTCCGAGCGGGGCAAACCGAGCAACGAACCGTTGAGAAAGATGTTGTCCCGGCCCGAGAGCTCCGGTTGGAAACCGGCACCCAGCTCCAACATGGCGGCCAGGCTGCCCCGGACCCGGATCTCACCCGAGGTCGGCTTCAGGATGCCGGCGATGCACTTGAGCAGGGTCGACTTGCCGCACCCGTTACGGCCCAGGATGCCGAACGTCTCACCCTCGTTGATCTCGACGTTCACGTCCTGTAACGCCCAGAACGGGGTGAACGGCATTTTGCCACCGTGGATCACCCTCTCCTTGAGCGAGGTGTACCTCTCGTTGTACAACCGAAACTGCTTGGAGATATCGGAAACTTCAATAGCGACAGCCATGGTCAGAGCTCCTCGGCGAAGTTGCCTTCGAGGCGACCGAAGACGATCAACGAGAGAAGGAAGAGGATGATACTGGCCACCAGCACCACCCCGAGGATCAGGCAGTAGGTACTGGGGCCCCAATTCGGAAGCATGTGACTCACAACTCCCTTATCGGTGTATTGCGATCTCCCATACATCGTTCGTTGAAACGCCAAGGCAATGGGGGTGACCGGGTCCATGAGGTACACCCACTTGAAACTGCCGAGATGATGGTCGCTCAGCGCGCCGGCGATCTGCCCGTAGGGGTAGACGACCGGGATGCTCCAGAACCAGGCCATCAGAAGCACCTCGGTGAGGTGCTGGGTGTCCCGGAGGTAGACATTGACCGCCGACAGAAAGACGGAAATCGCACTGGTGAAGACGACCAGCGCCAACAGGGCGATCGGGAGAGTAATCAGAAAGGGAAGACTGGGCGTGATTCCAAAGACGACCAGGGCCAAAATGAGCACCACCACCTGGATGGCGAACAGCACAAGGGCGACCCCCACCGAGGACAGGGCGAGCAGCTCCCTCGGGAACGCCACCTTCTTGACGATGCCGGCGTTCGCCACCACCACGCCGGTGGCCGCCATGGCCGCATTGTTGAACAGGTTCCACACCAACAGGCCACAGAATAGAAAGATGGCGAAGGAAGGAATGGTATTTCTGGCGATGACCTTGAAGACCACGTAATAGACGGCCAGCACCAGGGCCGGGTTCAACATCGACCAGAGGTAGCCGAGCACCGAGTTCTTGTACTTCACCTTCAGCTGGGTGCGGGTGAGCAGAACCAGCAGGTCGCGGTTGCGCCAGAGGTCCTTCAGTCGTTGTCGGACCTGGGCCTTGCCGTTGACCACGGTGATCTGCCGGTTCGACTGCCCGGGGACGAACCGGGCGCTTCCCCCGATGGTCGAGGTCTGCCCGTCCTTTCCCTTGGCCTTCCCGGTGGGTGCCGGTGCCGAGTCCAGAGGCGCGGGCTCTACCGCGCCCACACTCACTTGACCACGGCCCCCGCGGTGGACGGACCACCGACCCCGTCCTTTTGAATCACCGCGTCGATGAACCCGTAGTCACGGGCCTCGTCGGCGGTAAACCAACGGTCCCGATCCGAGTCGGCCTCGATACGCTCCACCGTTTGACCGGTGTGGAAGGCGATCCGCTCGGCCATCATCCGCTTCAGGTAGATGATCTGCTCGGCCTGGATGGCGATGTCGGACGCCTGCCCCTGCATCTGACCTGACGGCTGGTGCATGAGGATCCGGCTGTGCGGCAGGGCGAACCGCTTGCCCGGCGTGCCCGAGCACAACAGGAACTGTCCCATCGACGCAGCCAGGCCTACGCAGATGGTGCGAATGTCGCACCGTACGAACTGCAGGGTGTCGTAGATGGCCAAGCCATCGGTGACTGATCCACCCGGCGAGTTGATGTACACGGAGATATCCCGGTCCTGATCCTCCGCCTCGAGCAAGATCAACTGGGAACAGACCAGATTGGCCGTGTTCTGGTCGATGGCTGATCCGATGAATACGATCCGCTCCTTCAGCAACCGTTGGAAAATATCGGAACCGGGGCCGGCGTCGGCGCCAGACTTTGATTCGACATCTCCACCCAGCGCGAGGGGGGAGAGGGCGTGCAGAGAAAGGTGACGGGCGTCGTCCATAGGCCGCAAGCCTACTTGCTCACCGCCCTGCGGTGATGCAGCCTCAGGACCGTGCAGCCCCGGTTCCCCCCGGGGCCATCGCCTCGTCGGCCAGCGCCCGCACCGTCGCCACCAGGCGATTCCCGGCATTGGCCAGGTCCATACCCGCCACCCGTTCTCGGCCTTTCACCATCAACCGCTCACACTCAGCGGGATCACCGAGGAGCCGGTGAAGAGCAGACACCACGTGACGTGGATGTTTCCTGGTCAGGAGCACCCCGGCGTCACCGAGGACCTCGGACACCGCCCCGGCGTCGTAGGCCACCACCGGTACGCCACGGGCCATGGCCTCGACCAGCGGTACCCCGAAGCCCTCGTGGTCCGACAGCATCACCAGTACATCGGACGCTCCGTAATAGGCGGAGAGTTGGGCGTCGTCGATACCGCTCACGAAGTCCACCGCGCCGGACAGGCCGAGGGAGATCACGTAGTGACGAAGGGCGTGGGCGTAGTTGGGCTCGGAGGGCGTGCCCACCAGTGTCAGGCGCGCACCGGGGTCGGTGGTCATGCGGGCGACAAACAACGCGGCCACTGCGTCGTGGTGTCCCTTATTGGGTGCCAGACGCCCGACCGACAGCCAACGAGCGCCGCCGGCATCCTCCTGGCGCCGGCGATCACGCTCCCTGCGCAGCCGTTCGGCCGTGACCGGGTCGGGCGGGGTGGGCGGGGTGGGCACATTGGCCACCGGAATCACCACCGTCGAGGCGCACCCGGCCTCTCGGAGTTCAGCCGCGTCGAACTCCGAGACGGCGATCCCCAGATCGGCGCGGGGTCCGATCTCAGCCAGCTCGTAGAGGCTGTCGACCTGCAGCCGGGCGATGCCATTGTTCCAGGGGGCGAAGAACCGGGGCGGGGTGACACTGTGATAGTTCACCACCAGACATTCGCGGCGAGCCGCCAGCCAGCGGGCCATCACCGACTCGGTGGCGAACTGATAGACCAGCACATCGCCGGGCTCGGCCTCCTCCTCGTAGGCGAGGTACGGACGGGTTTCGTCAACTGTCTCGGGATCAGGAAGCTCTGTGTAGATCCGGGTCGTCACCCCCTGGGCCGCCAGCTGATCGCGGAGGGCCCGGGTGTGCTCCCCCACCGCGTCGAAGCGGTGCAACATGGGGACGAACTGATGAATACCGCTCATCGGCCCACCGTCCCCACCAACGCGTGCATGGAGCCATCCGGCGACGGGTGCCACTGCAGATCCACCACTCCGAAACGCCGAAGCAGAAAGAGCCACGTCTCGGGATGCAGCGGGCGTCCCGGAGCCAGATCCCGGGCCACTGCCGGAAGGTTCTCGTCCCAGGCCGCCTGGTCGCTGACCAACAGCACAACTGTCCCCGCCGGACCCACCGCCCGCACGGTGTTCCCCAACAGACCCAGTTTGCCGGAGAGCTCGAGCCGGTCAACGACTCCGACCAGAACCACCCCTGACACGCTGTTGTCCTCCGCCGAGGCGAGAAACTCCGCCACCTCGCTGAAGACCACACAGTCCTCGGGCCCGGGATCCCCGAAGGTTCGCCAGACTTCCCACCCCCGAGGTTCCACTCCGCACACCCGGTGACCGGCGCGTCGCAGCGTGGCGGTCAGTTCCCCATCGCCCGACTCGCCCACGATGACCGGCCCCGAACTGTGCGGGGACCCGAACCACCCGGCCAGCATGTCGGACCACACCGACACGTCGGGTTCGGGCATGGGCTCCAGGGGCTCGTCCAGCAGGGCGCCGATGGGGTCCACCCGCGAGGCAAGGGACTCCATCCGGGCGGCCAGGTAACGGAGCGCGTCCCAGGTGGCAACCAGTCGGTCATCCATGGCCGCGTCGGCGGCTTTTCGGGCGTCCGCGGCGAGGGTGGAAGCGAGTACCCCGGCCACGTCCCCCACAAACCGCTGTCCGATCCGCGCCGATCGTCCGCGCTGCCAGAGATCCTCCGGCAGTCCTTCCCAGGGGATGCCCGCGGCTCCCGTGCCCGTCCCTCGCTCGGAAAGCCGGCGCATGGCATCGTCGAACCCCCACTTCAGGCCGCCCTGAGGACGCAACCGGTCGAACCCCGCCAGCAATTCCACCTCGTCGGGTTCGGGGCCGTCGTCGGAGACGGTGGCATCGGGAATGGCATCCTCGGGAGTCATCGGCTCATCCTCCTCGTTCGTAGGCCGGCCCGCCCGTCACCAGGGGCAGTCGGCCGGTGCGAATCGACGTGCGGGGACCTCGGGACACCACTGCCTGCAAAAAGTCAGAGTAGCGATCGATGATCGAGGGCCAACGGTAGTACCGCTCGGTGTAGTCCCGGCCGGCCCTGCCCAGTCGCGCCCTCGTCTCCGCGTCCCCCACCAGCCTGTCCACCGTGGCTTCGAACGTCCGGTAGGACTCGAAGTACAGGCCACCCCCGGACCGACGACAGTGCTCCATGGTGGCGGCACATCCGGCGTTCACGAGGACGGGCACGTCGAGGGTCCATGCCTCCAACAGAACCAGCGAGAACGACTCATAGGCAGAAGGCGAGACCATCACCTGGGCATCGGCCAGGATGTCCCACTTGTCGGCCTCGGAGACGGTGCCGGTGACGACCATGTCGGGATGCTCGGGTGCCTTGTCCGACACCGGGCCGACGAAGGCCAGGACCAGGTCACCCGGGTGGCGGTCCTTGTAGTGGGCGAAGTACTCGGCGAGCATCCCGCACCCTTTGTGTTCGTCGACCCGGCCCAGGTAGCAGAGATAGGGACGGTCGCCGATCCCGAGAATCTCCCCTCCCCGCCTCCCGTCGCCGGCCGGCTCGTTCACCCCGAGCCCGAGCACGATCTGGGGTTTGGCACCAATCCCGAAGACATGCTCCATCAGATCCCGTTCGGCTTGGGTGTGGTACACCAGCCCGTCAATATCCCGAAAACTCTGTCGGAACGCCTTCAGGTACAGCGCCGGCTCATCGTGAGCGGCCGGGTGGAGGACGGTGGGGACCCGGGCGACAGCGATGGCGTCAACGGTGGTGGCAAACAGATAGGGATAGCACGCAATGACATCGGCATCGCTGGTGGCGACGGCGTCGACCAACTCCGGGCACATCGGCCCATTGAGCGCCACCCATCTACGGGACTCGGCCAGGCTGGCGGTGGTCGGCGACACCCGCAGCTTGCCGTCGAGTTCGAAGTATTCGAGCAATCGTCGACTGGCGGTGCGGAATCTCTGCACGGTGACCCCGTTCACCGACGTCGTTCCCGCCGGCTCGGTGTTCTCCCAGGTGAGGTGGTCCAGCGCACAGCTGGTGAGGATCTCCACGTCCCAGTCGGGACGCAGGCTCATCCTTTCGGCCAGCATGCGAGCCGCCGTCTCCGCCCCGCCGATGACCTCGGATCCGTACCGCGGGGTGACAAATGCGAGCTTCACGCGCTGACCGCCCGGTCGGCCTCGAGCCCGCCCACCACTTCGATGAACCGGGCTCGGGTGGCAGCCACGCCGAACGCATCAAGACGCTGGTGTCCCTCCTCAGCCAGGTGCTCGGCCAACGACGCATCACCCCGCACCCGATGGACGGCCGCCGCCACCAGGCTGGGACGCTTCGAGTCGATCAGGATGCCGGCCTGGCCCAGGGTCTCGGGCACCGCGCCGGCCGCGAAAGCCACGATGGGCAGATCGAAGTGCATAGCCTCGAGGAGGGGGATGCAGAACCCCTCGTGGTCAGACAGGCAGACGAACACGTCGGCATCCGAGTACCAGGCGGCAAGTTGGGTCGGAGTCAGGTTCTCTCCGTGGTCGACAGCCCCCGACAGTCCCAACTCCTCGGCATACTCCATCACCGCTCGGGCGTAGGTGCCGGTGATGGCCGGCCCCACCAGTGCCAAGCGCGCCTCGGGGTCGTACCACCGCCGATAAAGCCAGAGCATCTCCACCAACAGATGCTGGTTCTTGTTGGGCGACAGGCGACCGACAAAGAGCAGCCGGGCGCCAGTGCGGTGGGACTCCTTCAACCGTGCCGCTTCGGCGGCATCGACGAGATGCCGGCTCGCCCAGGCGTCAATGTCGGTGAGGATGGGCACGACCTCGGTCTCGGGACAGCCGAAGGCCCGGAGCTCGGCCGCATTGAAGGCTGAGTCCGCGATGCCCAACATTGCCCGCGGTGCCAACTCGGCCATCTGTCGCCGGGCCAACGCCACCTTTTCCGCGGTGTTCTCTTCCCAACCTTCATAGAAGCTGGCCGGAGTGATGTTGTGATAATCGAGCACCAGGATCTCGGGCCGGCCCAACAGGAAGTCGGCCACCGGCGATGCTGTACTCAACTGATAGAGGAGGACGTCGCCGGGTTGCGCATGATCGGGATACTCCTCGAAGTACGTGGCCTCGGTGAGGAGCTCATCGTGGGCGGCCTCGACATAGATGTTCGAGGTCCATCCTGCATTGCGGAAGGTGTCGCGCAAGGCGAGGGTGTGGTCGCCGGTGGCGTCCCGAGGGAGGAGCGCCGGGACGAACTGGTGAACGGTGGTCACCGATCCCGTACGGCAACCAGCAGGTACTCGCCCGGTCCCAACAACAGATCGTTGACCGTATCGATAGCTGCGTTGATGGTGGTGGCATCGGTGTTCGATGTCGCCAGACGATCGAGTCGTCGGTCTTCGCCCCCGGTGTGAAGTGCGGTTCGGGACAGCCCGTAGGCCGCCAGCACGTGAGTCCAAGTGTCGGCGTGAAGCGGGCGACCGGGAGCCAAGTCCGCCACCAGCGGTGACGTGCTCCGTCGCCACGCCTCCGGGGTGGCGGAATGAAGTACCAGAACGCCGTCAACTGCCAATCGGGACGAAGCCAGAGCGATGAGGCGATCACGCTCATTGGGGTGAAGCCACTGGACCGAACCGCTCAACACGATCCCGGCCAACGCTTCCTCGGCCACCACCTCGAGATGATCAAGGGCCGCCTCGGCCCGCACATCCAAGCCCCGTTCGATGGCCGGTTCGATGGTCGTCTCCACCGGGTCCACCCCGTAGGCGTCCACTCCATTGGCGATGAAGCGGGACACCAACGACCCGTTCCCGCACTCGGCGTGGAGAACCCGACCCCGGGCCCCCAACACTGCCGCTAGGGCCTGGTCCGCCCACCAGCTGGTCCCGGGGTCGGTGACAGGGACGGCGGTGGCGGGAAGCTCGGGAATGCGCAGAGACTCCACGGTCGTCTCCAGGTCCTCGATGTGGTCCACGACGAGATGGAACATCCGGGAAACCGCCCACGCGAACTTCACGACCTGATGAACTATGAAACCGAGATACCAGTTCAGCGACTTGCGGATCAGTCGCTTGATGTAGACACCTATCTTCTTTTGGGACTTGACCGGCACGGCAATATCGACGTAGGCGGCCCCATCCACCAACGCCAAGTTCTCGCGCAACCGGGCTTTGCCCTGCAGACCGACGGGTGAGAACTCGAGGAAGAGTTCGTCGAGCTCCCGTTCGAGACCGGCGGGTAGATCACCCGACGCCCGTCGGTGCCTGACCTCGGCGTCGATCTCGGCCATCACCTCAGCCAGGTACTCGGCACGCCCGGCGGCATCGAGCTCGTCAGGCTTCGGCGATAGAGGTTCCTCCGGGGCTACCGACGATGTGGGCTCGGTTGCCGAGGGGGCCGCCGTGGGCTCGGACGGGGTCGATGCGGGCATTCCGACGACTATAGCCAGCGGAGCAAAGCCTTCTCGTGAACTGGAGAAACCCGGCTTGGTAGATTATCGGTCTTGCGGGTGTGGCGGAATTGGCAGACGCGCCGGGTTTAGGTCCCGGTCCCTTCGGGGGTGGAGGTTCGAGTCCTCTCGCCCGCACCGTGTGATGTCGCGAGACATCG
>PLZF01000028.1 GCA_003152015.1 Acidimicrobiaceae bacterium
GGTGGAGGCGCTACCGGGGGAGGAGGCGGAGGCGCAACTGTCGGCGGGGGCGGGGGCGCCACCGGGGGCGGGGGTGCGGGCGGTTGGGGTGGGTACTCGTTGGGGGGAGGAGGACTGGCATCGGTCATCGTGAAGTCCGATCTCTTAGGGGGCGCGGTCCGGTTGGTAGGCGATGAGGGCGAATTACTGGGCTCGTTGCCCGTGATCTTGCCACGCATGCGCCACATGTGCAGGATTTCTTCGAGTATTGACCTCACCGCGGGTGGTTCGCCGTCTACCGTGGTCCGTCGGTGATCGAACTTCCCTGGCACGCTCCCGCCACTTCTGGACCTGAGGAGGAGTGGACGGCATGAATGTAGTTGATCTGGTGATACTCGCCCTCGTGGCGATCGCCGCCATTCAGGGACTTCGCCTTGGCGGTCTGATGCAGGTGCTTTCGTTCGGGGGCTTCTGGATCGGCCTTTACCTGGGAGCGTTACTGGCATCGGTGACCGCCACCTGGGTGCACTCATCCACGAGTCGGGCTGCAGTCGCACTTGTCACCATGTTGGGTCTTGCTATGTTGAGCGGCGTCGCCGGGCGATTGGTAGGGGCAAAGCTCTTCAAACGGATCCATCGGGGACGTCTGGGCGCCATCGACTCCGGATTAGGGGTGGTGGTAGCCGTCATTGCGTCTCTGTTGGCCACCTGGTTGGTGGCGAGCACCCTGGTCAACAGTTCTTATCTCCGGCTCAATGCCTCCATCTCCGGCTCCCAGATCATCCGGTCTCTCGACAGCGTGTTGCCGGCGCCGCCGTCGGTCTTTTCGCGGGTGCAGGGGTTTCTCTCCGCCGAGGGCTTCCCCCCGGTGTTCGCCCAACTGGCTCCGGCCACCGCGCGTCCTGTCACACTCCCGGGCGACGCCCAGATGCAGGCAGCCTTGAATATCGGCCAACCTTCCACCGTGAAGATCGTCGGAACAGGATGCGGTGACATCCAAGAGGGATCCGGATTTGTGGTGGCGGCCGGATTGGTGGTGACCAATGCACACGTGGTGGCGGGGATCCAACACCCCACGGTGGAAGATGCCTCGGGGACGCACGCCGCCACCGTCGTCCTCTTCGACCCTTCCTACGACCTGGCCGTGATGAGGGTCCCGGGTCTGCGCGAGCACCCGCTGGTTCTCAATCCGAGCGACGTGACCCGCGGGGTGCAGGCCCTGGTCCTCGGATACCCAGGTGGGGGCCCATTCACGGTGACACCGGCCGGTGTCATGGCCGTGTTCTCCGCCCAGGGCAGGGATATCTACGGCCAGGGGCTCACCGTGCGTGACGTATACGAAATCCAGGCCATAGTGCGTCCCGGGAATTCGGGAGGACCGTTGGTCGAAGCCGACGGCCAGGTGGTCGGCGTGGTCTTCTCCCGTTCGACCACCAACGGGAACATTGGATACGCCCTCACCTCCCCTGGGGTACTGGCTCGGGTCCAACGGGCCGAGTCCACCACCGGCATGGTCGGTACCGGAGCGTGCACCAACGGCTGAATGCCGACGTTCCGTCACTCGGTTCGGCCCCGGCCTGCGCGACACACGGAGACACGCCCGACTAGACATAGGACCGTGAGCCTGCCCTTAGAGGACTACGGAATCATCGGCGATCTCCACACGGCCGCGCTGGTGGGACGGGATGGCTCTATCGATTGGCTGTGTCTGCCCCGCTTCGACTCGGCTGCCTGCTTTTCGAAGCTTCTCGGAACCGGGGAGCACGGCTACTGGAAGTTGGCCCCCGCCGGTTCGCACCGCGCCACCCATCGTCGTTACCGGGGCGATTCGCTGGTACTCGAGTCGGAGTTCGTGACCGAGGAGGGAACCGTCCGAGTGATCGACTGTATGCCGATCCGTCAGCAGCACCCCGAGGTGGTGCGGTTGGTTGAGGGCGTGCGCGGAAAGGTCACCATGGAGATGACCCTCGTCATCCGCTACGGGTACGGCCAGATCGTCCCGTGGGTGCGACGGCTCGACGGCACCCTGATCGCCATCGCCGGTCCTGATGGGTTGTCACTGTGGACGCCGGTGCCTACCAAGGGCAAGGACATGTCGACGGTGTCCCGATTCACCGTGTCGGAGGGTCAGCAGGTCCCGTTCTCACTGGCGTGGTTTGCCGCCTCCGAAGAACCTCCCCGCCCGGTCGACGCGGTCTACGCCATCGAAGACACCGAGACCTGGTGGCGCGACTGGGCATCCCAATGCACCTATGAGGGCTCTGACAAAGAGGCGGTGGTGCGCTCCCTCATCACTCTCAAGGCGCTGACCTACCAACCGACCGGGGGGATTGTCGCCGCCGCAACCAGCTCGCTGCCCGAAACGCTGGGTGGTGAGAGGAACTGGGACTACCGCTTCTGCTGGTTGCGGGATGCCACGCTCACCCTTGAGTCACTGATGCGAGGTGGCTTCTATCAGGAAGCCATGGCATGGCGCGACTGGCTGCTGCGGGCTATTGCCGGCGACCCTTCGCAGATGCAGATCATGTACGGAGCCGCCGGCGAACGCCGCCTCGATGAGTGGGAGGTCGACTGGCTCCCGGGCTACGAGGGCTCAACTCCCGTCCGCATCGGCAACGCCGCCGCCGGACAGTTCCAACTGGACGTCTACGGCGAAGTGATGTCGGCGCTGTATGAAGCGTCGAAGTCGGGCGACAGCATTGAATTGCCGGCATGGGAACTGCAGCGCACATTGATGGAGTATCTCGAGAAGGGGTGGCGGGATCCCGACGACGGCATCTGGGAGGTCCGGGGCCCGAGGCGACACTTCACCCACTCGAAGGTCATGGCCTGGGTGGCCATCGATCGGGCCATCAAGACGGTGGAGGAGTGCGGGATGGAAGGTCCGGTGGACCGATGGAGGAAGGTCCGTTCCGAGATCCACGATCAGGTCTGCCGTGAGGGATTCAACGCCGACAAGGGTTCGTTTACCCAGTACTACGGATCGGATCAACTCGACGCTAGCCTGTTGATGATCCCGTTGGTCGGGTTCCTTCCCGCCAACGACCCACGGGTGCAGGGAACCATCGAAGCCGTGGAGAGGGAACTGCTCGACGGCGGTTTCGTGCTTCGGTACCAGACGGTCGACTCCGGCGATGTCGATGGTCTGACCGGTCGGGAGGGTGCGTTTTTGCCCTGCTCGTTCTGGTTGGCAGACTGCCTGGCCCTGCTGGGCCGCACCGATGATGCCCGCCAGATGCTCGACCGCCTGCTCTCCCTGCGCAACGATCTGGGGCTGCTCTCCGAGGAGTATGACCCGGTGGCCGGTCGCCTGATCGGAAACTTCCCTCAGGCCTTCTCGCACGTGTCGCTGGTGAACTCGGTGTCCAAACTGAATGGTCACTCCAAGCCGGTGGCCGCCGAGCACACCCTCGCCCGGGTTCGTCGCGGCATGAACCGTTCGAAGACCGGTACCGGGCGGATGCACCTCGGTGGCCACACCGTCCATCGCCCGTCCACCCGGAGGGGAACCCGTGCCGATGGCGGCACATCTGATCCTGTGGGCGGCGAAACCACGGCGACGGACGCCGGATCCACCTCGAGGTAAACCGCCCATCAACACCTCGTCGGGATCACTCCTACCATCGATGTTCCGGAAGGGAGATCCATGAAAGCACTGACAGCCATTCCGCTGACCAAGGACTCTGCCCGACTCGACGATATCGACGAGCCTCCCGAGTCCGACGGCCCGGTGTTGGTCCAGACCTTGGCGGTCGGAATCTGCGGCACCGACATCGAGATCCTGTCGGGCGAATACGGGTGGCCTCCCCCCGGGCGAGACCGGCTCGTACTCGGTCACGAGTCACTGGGCCAGGTGCTCGAGGCGCCCACCGGAGGGGACTTGGCCAAGGGCGACTACGTGGTGGGGATCGTCCGCCGACCCGACCCGGTGCCGTGCGCCAACTGCGCGGTCAACGAGTGGGATTTTTGCCGTAACGGGCTCTACACCGAGCGGGGCATCAAAGAGCACGACGGCTATCTGTCCGAGCGCTACCGGATCCAACCGGAGTTCGTGGTGAAGGTCGACCCGAAGCTGGGCTTTCTCGGAGTCCTGCTCGAACCTACAAGTGTGGTGGCCAAGGCATGGGAGCAGGTTGATCGCATCGGGGGGCGGGCCCATTGGGATCCGAAGACGGTGGTGGTGACCGGTGCCGGTCCCATCGGGCTGTTGGCGACGATGCTCGGCGTGCAGCGGGGCCTCGAGGTACACGTTTTCGACCAGGTCGCCGAGGGCCTCAAGCCGCAACTGGTGGCCGAATTGGGTGGCACCTACCACACCGGGACGATCGAAGCTTCGGTGAAAGACCCCGACGTGATCATCGAGTGCACCGGGGTGTCCTCGCTGGTCCTCGACGCCATGAAGTATGTGGGGACGGGCGGTGTGGTGTGCCTGACCGGAGTGTCGACGGGGGGGCGCACCATTGACGTGGACGAGGGAACGTTGAACCGGTTGATGGTCCTGCAAAACGAAGTGGTGGTCGGCTCGGTCAACGCCAACCGCCGGCACTATCAGGCCGCGGCCGACGGTCTGGCCAAGGCCGATCCGGCCTGGCTGGGGAAACTCATCACCCGGCGGGTTCCGCTCGAATCGTGGCAGCAGGCGCTCGACCGATCGCCTGACGACGTGAAAGTGGTGATCGAGGTCACCCCGTCATGACCGGTTCCCATCTACCCGGAGACAGTGGGGGAGGCCCGCACCACCACCACATCCATCCCTACGATCCGGATGCTGTCGGAGCGCCGGGAGCGGGACGAACGATCGCCGATGGGGTCATCGAGCTCGATACCCTCTTGGGCGGGTGGGAGCGGGTTACCGCCGGATATTTGATCGAAGGGCCGGAGCCGGTGCTGGTCGAGACGGGAAGCCAAAGCTCGGTGCCGGTGCTGCTGGCCCAGCTCGATGCGCTCGGGCTCGGCCCCGAGGATCTGGCCGGGGTGGTCGTCACCCACATCCATCTCGATCATGCCGGCGGAGTGGGAAACGTGGCCCGGGCCTTCCCCAAGGCCACCGTGTATGTGCACCCGAAGGGGGCGAGGCACCTGGCCGACCCGACCAAGCTGGTCGACTCGGCGGCTCGGGTCTACGGCCCGTTGCTCGACACGCTGTACGGCCGGCTCGATCCCACCCCACCCGAACGGCTCCATGTGCTGGAGGATGGCGAGGCCATCCGGGTGGGCCCGAACCGGTCACTCATCGCGGTGGACTCGCCGGGGCACGCTAAACACCACGTTGCTCTGCATGACTCCCTGAGTGGCGTGCTGTTCGCCGGCGATGCGGTGGGGGTAAAACTGCCCGACGCCGGCGTGCTGCGTCCCTCGACCCCACCTCCTGATTTCGATCTCGACCAGGCACTGCACTCGCTGAAGCGGTTCGCCGATCGCCGGCCTACCGGTATCGCACTGGCCCACTACGGCCTCCTCCGCGATCCGGGAGACGTCTTAGAGGAAGCAGATGGCACCTTGCGGCGGTGGGCCGAGGTGGCCGAGGCCGCATTCCGCCAGGGCGAGGACATCGCCGCAGCGCTGGCCATCGAGTTCGAGAGCGACATGGCAGGTGTCCCCGACGAACATCGGAAGAAGCTCGACATCATGAATGGCGTGCATTCCAATGCCGCCGGTCTGCATCGTTGGTTTTCGACCCGTCAGGCGGCGGGTGACGCCAAGGACTGACCGTCCGAGGTGCCTGGCACGGTGAGAGACCGAACCGGTACCGGAAGGACCGGGCACCGATTCGATCTCTGAGAATCGACACCATTGTGACTCTGACTGCGTGGCGGAGTGAGCGGTGTCCGGTT
>PLZF01000073.1 GCA_003152015.1 Acidimicrobiaceae bacterium
ACGTCGATGACCTGCCCGTATTGGTCAACGGCCCGATAGACGTACCGCCAGGACCCGGAGACCTTCACGTAGGTCTCATCGACAAACCAATGACCACCCACGATGTGGCGGCACGGCCGAGCCGCGTCGATGAGCAAGGGCGTGAACCGCTGAACCCACCGGAACAGGGTCACGTGGTCAACCTCGATACCGCGTTCAGCGAGCAGCTCCTCCAGATCCCGGTAGGACAATCCGTAACGTAGGTACCAGCGCACGGCGATCAGGATGACCTCGGGCGGGAACCGGAACCCTGCGAATCCNNCAGGCAAGTTCGCGCTCAATGCAACGGTGCCTGCCGACATCAGCCCGAAGGATCTCCTCTACGCCATCGCCAGTCTATGCGTGCCCATTGGCGATGACGGAGTCGCTTACAGCCAACGGATGGTCGGGCTCCTCATCGACGGATTGTGCTACGGCGCTGAGGCGAGCCAACCTCGCTTCTGAAGTCCGCGCGGATCGGTCTCATACTTCCCCATCTGCGCTGCCGGCGTCGAGGCTCAGGGCTGGGCCAAAGCAGCGTCGAACGACGGGTCGGGCGTGTCGCGGCCGACGCCGGAACCTCGGATTCGATGTGGTCGGTGAAACGCATTCGCGAGCGCACGCGTAGGTGCCTGCGCTGCGGCCACAATGGCGACGGCCTCGTTCTGGCGCGTTGTTCGGCGCCCGAGCGGGTGCGCTTGATCGCCGACTCGGGTGCGGTCGGCGGCACCCACAGCACCGGCTGCCGAAAGCGGTTCTCTATGCTTTGCAGTCGGGGCAGGCGACCTCCGTGGTTGCTCCGGTTGCTGCGCCAGGCACTTCGGTGGCACGTCAAACCGCGTCTAGGCGCTGCCCTCACTTCCCAGAGATTGCGTAGGTTCTGTGACCCCGTGGGCAATCGGGTCTGTATGGCAGTCGGCACCGGGCTGTCGCGCTCGTGGCTGGAAACTGCAGGGCCCCGCTGAAATCGGCAGACGCGAACGCCCTAGCGTATGCGGCGCATGGGACGCATGGGCGCGACGCGTCCCCTGGCCCGGCGTTGGCTCCCTCGGTGAAAGCTGCTCAGCCCTGGGCGGCGATCGCCCCGGCGAGGGCTGTGAGCTTGGCCTGGTCGGACTCATCGGAGATGTAGACAGTCCCGCCGTCTGTGCGGTACAGGAGTCCGAGATGTGCGCCCGTGTCGTTGGAGCTCTTCCCGATGACTGCCTCCTTGCCCAGGCCGGGGAAGTTCGTGGGGTTCACGAACAGGATCGACTTCTGCATCCCGTAGTCGGAGGCTGGGTCGACGTGGACGCTCAGCTCGTAGCTGAGCCCCTGGATGCTCACCTGGCAGGTCCTCTTGTCACTTGACGGACTGGTCGTCACGGTGGAGCCGGCGCCGTAGACCTTGGCGGCCACGGCGTCGGTGACGACGGAGCAGGGGTCGATCGTGGCAGCGCCTGACGCGCCGGTTGAGCTGCTGCCGCCCGTCGTCGACGCCGAGCTGCCACCCGTTGCGGTAGTGGTCGTGACAGCCGTGCTGTTGCCCGAGCTGCAGGCCGAGGCGACAACCGCGAGCAGCGCGAGAGCGCCGACCCCGACGGTGAGCATTCCGCGGCTCCGAGTGCGGCGGGCCGAGGGGTGCTGAGGGTGGTCGGGACGGGTCACGGTGGTCTCCTCACGATCGACCGGCGACCGCCGGCGCACAGTGCATCTGCACGGCACGTCGAGCGTAGCGCAAACATGTCAAATCACCTCAAACCCTAAGCGTTCTTGAGCGAGCGAATCTGTTCCGTCCGCAGGTCGAGTGCCTCTGTGGCACCCCGCACGGTGACCGCATGGCCCTACGCGAACACCGCCGTGCAAGCCTCAGTAAGTGGCGACAGCGTACGCTTGAGTCCAGGGACAGCCCGCGGTCGACCAGCAGCCACCCGCCACTGGTCGGACCGGGCCCGCGACCGGGTCGTGTCGCGCTCGTCGACGATACGAGGTAGAGCAACTCGGCATGGATTCGGAAGGCGAGCCCTATTGACACTGTCCCAGATCGCCGGTTGGTGGCATGGCCCAAGCCATCCATCGTCCTTCTCGTGTCCGGCCTTCGCTCCGATGCGCCAGACGTGCCTGCGTTGCTGTTTGGATGGCGATGGCCATCGTTCTGACGCGTTGTTCGGCGCCCAGTCGGGTGTGCTCAATCGCCGGGTCGCGGAAGGTCAACGGCGCACACCGCTTCGGCTGCCGAATGAGGATCTGTGTCCTCTGTGGCCAGGCCTGGCGGTCTCCGTGCATGCTTGAGTTGCATGCGCCCCTGCCGGCGCCTCGGGGACAGCCCGGTTCCCGCACAAGTATGATTCGACGTTGTGACCAAGAGGAGATCAGATGGATAGCGCTGAATTGAAGTCGATACAGGCTCCCATCAAGGACCGCTACCGTGATCAGCCAGAGACCGCAGTCGTGACCCTTAGAGCGGAAGGTCAACTGGGAGACGATGTCTCGTGCTCCGTACAGACCGGCCGTGCGCTGGTTGAAGCTGGGCTCCATCCAGCCACCGGAGGTGATGGCCTGCTCGCGTGTTCCGGTGACATGCTGCTCCAAGCACTC
Source organism: Acidimicrobiaceae bacterium (assembly GCA_003152015.1). Lineage (GTDB taxonomy): Bacteria > Actinomycetota > Acidimicrobiia > Acidimicrobiales > RAAP-2 > DASZIT01. The sequence goes on from PLZF01000073.1 coordinate 2,596, forward strand.
GCTGCTTGCGCAGGGTTGACCATGCGCTCAGTTGCGACAGCACTCGGGATCAATGCGGCCGGGATCGTGAAGGCCGAAGGTGACCTCGATTTCCGCGGCACACTCGGGGTGGATAAGTCCGCCCAAGTCGGGTTTTCCGACATTCGACTGTCTTTTGAACTGGAGAGCGACGCTTCCGAAGAACAACTCGCCACGCTGCTTCGCCTAACCGAGCGGTACTGCGTTGTCCTTCAGACGCTCGCTAATTCTCCGAGGTTGTCAGCGTCCATTAGCTAAGCGATGGAATCAGAGACGGAGGTGTTGGTTGACACTTCCTTGCAGCCAGCCAATCCTTTGGAGTATCCCTGAACACCGGTTCGCGGCGTGGCCCAAGCCGCCCCACCCCAAGCATGCTTGCCGGCCACGAGCACACCCGAGGTGCCTGCGCAGATCCCGCTGCTCAATCCCGAACCGCCACACGAGACCAATCGAACCCGCGACATCGGCCAAAACATTGAGACCCAAACCGAGAACGCCGAGGCTCCTAGCCAGGAGGCCGGCGACGACCGCCCAGGCGCCGGCGGCGGCGCCCCAGAAGACCGAGATGTAGGAGAGGGCGAGGGCCTTGGCCAGCAGCTCATGCCTCGGCGGATCCGCCTCGCACCCATCACTTGTCGCGCTCATTTGGACAGTCTGTCGCGAGTCGGCGTGCGGCATAGCGGCGAGCACTGCCCGTGTGCCCACTTGGTCGCCGGCTGCGGCTCATCAGGTGCATTGCCGCAAATCGCAATAGGGTCGTTTCGGTCGATCGTCCTCACATGAGTGTCGTTTCATCGATGCCGAGGTTCGCGGGCGTTCGAGGCCGGGTCATGCCACGGGCAGGATGTCGCCGTTGCCGAGGCCATGCGGATCACCTGTATAACGTCGACACTGCGCGGAGTTGCCAAACCGCGCAGATTTAGACTGCCCTCTTCGCCTGTGCGATGAAGAAGGTTCCGCCGTTGTACGTCGCGACTTCGACGTTGCCGAAGACATCCCGGACAGAAGCGGATATGTCACGATCGGGGTTCCATCCGGCAAATCGCCCATAAACGGCCCGCGTCAGGGGATTGAGCAGTTCCAGGCGCCCCGAGAACAGCCGTGCATCGCACACGGAGAGAACGCCGCCGGGGCGCAGCACCTCATGGCAGCGCTCGATGGCTGCAGTCATTTCGGGTATAGCGGACATCCCGAGAACGCAGAGGACACCGTCGAACGGTCGGTCCCCGACATCGAGCACCGCCGCGTCACCGTGGACCAGTCGGATGTTGTGCCAGTCGGCCCTGGCAGCATGGGAACGCGCCGCCTCGAGCATGCCGGCACTGCAGTCGAGACCGACAAGCTCCCCGTCGGGGCCTATTACCTTCTCGATGTACGAGAAGTTGCGCCCCGTCCCGCAGGCGACCTCGAGCACACGCCCACCCTTGCCCACTGTCATGGCCTCGACCGCGCTAGCGCGTACGAAGCGGGGTCTTCCGAGAAACGTGATCCAGTCCTGCGCCGCGTAGAGGCCCGGATGTCGGCCCCAGACGTCGTAAACCCTCCGGACCGACCGAAGTCGGTCCTCGTGGTCACTGCCACCACCGCCGTCCTCCCCCGTACCAGGGAACCGGTGCTCGAGTCGATCGAGCGACCGGTGCACGTAGGACGAGACGACCGAGTCACCCAGAAGGCCGAGCACAGCTGATATCGGCGGCGTGCTGTCGATGGTCACGGTCACGCGTGAACGGTCCTGTCCGAGGTTATCGAGGTGGACGGAGGAGCGGAAATTGGTGCCGATGAGGGTCCCGTCGTACTGCACCTCCTGCGGAGGGTCCCATCCCACGATCGTCTCTTTCGCTTTCAACCGGACCGGACCCAACCGGGCGTACCAGTGGTAGGACGCTCCCAGCCCAGTGGGATGTTCCGACAAGGTCTCGCCACCTTCATAACCGCTCACGAACTCGTCGAAGTTCGCCGGATCGGTCACCCAGTCCCATACAGAGGAGCGATCGGCAGCAAGCTCGACTGAATGGCTGACCATGCCCACGTGCGTGATTATGCCAGATCCATCGACACCGGTCTCCTACCTGGCGTAGCGAGCGCACGCTGACGATCGCAGATCCGGTGGGTGACGCCGGAAGACCCGATGGGTGGGAACCAGCAGGTCGAATCAGTCCCAACTTTCGTCCCAACAATGGCGTCCGGGATGGTCTCGTCGATTCTCTGCCCGTCCGACCGCCCCGTCTCGCGCGGGGTCACGACCTGCCCGAATGCAACAGAGCGCGACCAAGAGCGAGTCACTGATCGCCCCGATATCGTCCTTACAATCAGCGGAATGCCCGAGACCGTCGCCAGGGTGGACTGGCCGGGGAGGAGGATCTTCGTCCTTCCGGCGATGGGGTGGTTCGCGGACTGGCAAGGGGCACGACGACACGTTCGCGGAGGCGAGTCCGATTGCACGAAGATTGCACGAAAACTTCCGGACCGGGACGCAGAAGGCACTATTTGGCAGCAGGGCACCGCGTGTGAATTGGCCTCCCACCAGGCCATTCAGCATTGGCCGACACCAACCGTCACGGCCGGCAACGGGCTCATAACCCGAAGGTCACCCTCAGATCCTCAACCGACCATGTCCCTGAAGTTGTTGAAGTAGGGCAGTGGGTATAAGTGTTCTTGCAAGTTGTGGGTAGAACACTTATACTAGGAGCATGACGGTGATGGAGACGCAGCCCAGGGTGCGAAGATGGGGTCCAGCGACCTCGCAACTCGTGCGCCATCTGGCGGTACATACCGAGCCCATCAACCAAGTTGCCCTGGCACGAGATCTCCAGGTGAGCCAGCCCCGGATCTCCCAGATCCTCCGGCTCCTAGCTAACCACGACATCGACATCGAGCATCTCGATGACCCGGAACAGCGCCGTCGGTTGGTCGATCTCTATGTGCAATACCACCGTCCCAATGTGGTGTCAGAGTCGCTCTTCTACGGCCTCGACCCGGCTTACGAGCAGGTTCGCCAGGTGGTCGAAGCCGCTCGGCGACAAGATGTCCGCATGACGGTGAGCGCCGACCTGGCGCCTGACCTCATCGCTCCGTGGCGAACACCGATGCTCACAGTCGTCTACGCCGAGGCATCACTCGACCTCGAACCCAGCCTGTTCGTACCGGCGATGGCCCGGGGCGAGGCCACGCTTCTCATCCGCCATATCTCGGACGATTCGCTGCTCGACCCTTGGCCGACCAGTCGGCCAGACATCCCAATTGTTCATCCGGTCCAGCAAGTGTGGGATCTCTACGACCTCGGCGGTGAGGACCGGCTCGAAGCAGCAGAGCGGCTCATCGGCGTAACGCTGCGCTAGTGCAGCACCGATGTCCGTCATGAGTGATTTCAAGGAAGAGGAGCAGACACGGGACCGATTATCCCAGGAGCCGCATGCCGCGGACGCAAATGGATTCAGGCTGTCGTTACGAGGCTCCTCGAGACTGCCCGATGAACGATCCCGATCGGGGGCATTCTCTACCTGGTGTTCGGTAGTGACCGTTGAGAGCGCGGTGAGCCCGACGAACCCAATTCGACGTCACCCGCACACACACCCCAACGTGCGCGATACCGAAGGACAGCACCGAACTCAGCGTCGTTCCGACCCTGGACACGCAGACGGCTCGGGATCGCCGAATGTGGCGCCTGGCCCCATCGTCACAGCACCGGGTTGTGCCAGCTCTCGTGAGGCGTAATGAGCGAGTTCGCTTGCTTCGGCCCCCAGGTGCCTGGCGGATAGGGATGGGCGCTGCCGTGGTTCTCGAGGACGGGGTCGACGACCGCCCAGGCGGCCTCGACGGTGTCCTCGCGAGTGAACAACGCCCCGTCGCCCACCAAAGCGTCTCCGATGAGGCGCTCGTAGGGTTGTTCCTCGTTCGGATGCCCATTGAGCAAGGAGAGCTCACGCTGATCGCCAACGAACTCCTCACCCGCACGCTTGACCCGGGCCGCGAGCGCGATCTCCGGGTTGGGTGCGAGCCGAAAACGCAAATAGTTGGCCCGCCCGTCTGCAGGTGACGAGTCGTCGAACAGCGGTTGTGGCGGCGGTTTCAGCTCGACGAGCACCTCCGATGCAGTTTCGGCCAAGCATTTGCCCGACCGCACGTACCACGGAACCCCCGCCCAGCGCCATGAGTCAATGAACAATCGAAGGGCGCAGAAGGTCTCCACATCGGAATCCTGCGCCACGCCCGCCTCGTCCCGATAGCCGGTGAACTGACCCCGGACCAGGTCACCGGCGGCGAGCGGTCGCATCGCCTTGAACACGTTGAACTTCGCGGTCTGCACAGCGCCCACGCCTTGGAATGCGGGCGGCTCCATCGCGAGCAGCGCGACGACCTGGAACAGGTGGTTCTGAACCACGTCCCGCAGGCAGCCAGCGGTCTCGTAGAAGGCACCGCGACCCTCGACACCGAACTGCTCGGCCACGGTGATCTGCACGCAGGCGACGTAGTTCCGATTCCAGATCGGTTCGAGGAAGGAGTTGGCGAAACGGAAGTAGAGGAGGTTCATGATCTCCTCTTTGCCGAGGAAGTGATCGATGCGGAAGATCGCGTCCTCCGGGAACGCTGACCGCACGACACGGTTCAGCTCTTGCGCCGAGGCGAGATCGCGCCCGAACGGCTTCTCGACGATGACCCGTGCGTCGTGGGTCAGTCCTGCAGCACTCAGCCCCTTGATCACCGTCGCGAACAGCGAGGGTGGAATGGCGAGGTAGTGCGCCGGGCGGCGCGCGCTTCCGAGCGCCTTCCCGATCGCGTCGAAGGTGCTCGGGTCGCCGTAATCGCCGTCGACGTACCCCAAGAGCGACAGCAGTCGGTCGAGGGCGTCGAGGTCGTCGATGCCTGCGCTGGTCCGCGCAATGCTGTCGCGCGCACGGTCGCGAAGCTGCGGCAAACCCCACCCCGAGGACGCGACCCCGATCACAGGGACGCCGAGCGTGCCGCGCTTCACCATCTGGTAGAGAGCAGGAAAGATCATCTTGTGCGCGAGATCTCCCGTCGCGCCGAAGAATACAAACGCATCGGCCGCGGCCACACCCTCATCAATGTCGCCCATCAGCAGCCCTTTTCTCGCATTGCCGGTCGCGGTGTGAGCACAAGTCTCGCACGGAGTTTCTCACTGGACTCGTCCCGTCACCGAGCACCTGTGTGTCGGTCCAGAACGCAGGTGCCCCAGGGCACATTGTTCTGGGGCTCTTGCTCTCGGTGCGAGCGTCGGGCAGCGTGAACCGCTGCGCTGTCCGTGGCCGAGACGAGCCTGCGGCTCCGGTGGCATCTTCGCGAACAGAATGAGCACCCCGAACGCCGTCAGCCACCGCCTCTGCGCCGCGACAGCGCGACGGTTATCGCGTCCTTGCGAGGTCGGGCGACGCGGGTCAGCCGGGCGTCCCGCAAGCGGAACGGCATACGGGACGCAACACCGGCCTCACTCGGCGGACTTGAACAAGCGTTACCGATGCCGATCCCGAGTCCCCGGCCAACGAGATATGCCGATACGGAAGGCGGTGACCAATCCAATATCCGCCTCCCTTGTTGTGCCTCCCGACGGCTCGCCCGGTTGCACGCCATTGCCGTCGATGCTGTTCATCGGCTCACTTTGGCGAGCTGCGGTGTCACATTGGACGGTGCCTTGGGCTTGACCAGATCGAGAATCCGATACGCGAGCAGCTTCACCCGATCCGTTACGAGGAACCATGCCAGGGCATAGCCCCATACGAAGGCTGCATATCCCCACCCGATCGGAGTCATAAAGATCCCATAGACCGCAATGAGGGTGGCCAGCGTCTGGGTGCCCAATACGGCCAGCAGGAGAACACGGGCGGGGCGTATCGACCAGAAGGGGCCGCGTGTGCGGGCGAGGAAGACGGTCAGATGTCCAGCTACCGACAGCGTCAGGTACATGAGCGTCTGTAGCTGCGCATGGTCGAGGTGGAATACCTGCTTGCCGAGGTAGAACAGGCCAAAAGCCGCAATTGGTCCGACAACGCCGAGCACAGTGGCTATGCCAAGCACGAGGTGCATGTTCCAGGCCTCGGGCTGATCCTTGTAGCGAACGTTGTCGTAGGCGATGGACAGGATTGCTCCGTCGTTCAGCAACGCCAGCATGACGATCTGTATCGCCGTCACAGGGAATAAGTTGAAGATCAGGATCACAAGCGTGATGAACACCAGCACTCGGAGCGTCTCAGCGATTCGGTAAATCGCGTAGCTGTTCATCCGCTGGAAGATTCTCCGGCTCTCTTTGATCGCTTCGATGATCACCGTCAGGCCAGGTGTCGTCAGCACGATGGAAGCCGCTGCTCGGGCTGCGTCGGTGGCGTCCGAGACAGCGATACCGCAGTCAGCCTTCTTCAGCGCTGGGGCATCGTTTACCCCGTCACCCGTCATGCCGACGGTGTGGCCCCGCGTCTGCAGGACGTCAACAATGTGGAATTTGTGTTCGGGGAACACCTGGGCAAAGCCATCGGCCTTTTCGATCGACTCAGCCGTCGCTGCCGTCTCCTCGTGCTTGACATCGCCAAGGCCCGCAGCATCAAGGATGGCTGTGCCCATCCCGAGCGTCTTGGCGGTTTCCTGGGCAATGGCGAGTGCGTCACCGGTGACCATCTTGACGTTGACGCCCATCTGTCGCGCAGTAGCGATGGTGGCCTTGGCATCTTCCCGTGGCGGGTCGAACAGGGGCAACACGCCAAGGAACTGCCATGGACCATCTCCCTCGGCACGCGCCACGCCCAACGAACGAAAGCCCCGTGCAGCGAAGTCGTTGACGGCCTTATCAACCTCTGGCTTCACAGTCGACGCATTGGCCGACAGCTCCAGGATGACCTGGGGAGCGCCTTTCGTGACCTTGAAGGAGGCTCCATCAGCACCCGTGACCGTCGCCTCTGTGCACTTGCGCACGGCATCGAAGGGTTGGAAGTGGACCACCTCGTAACCCTGCAATGCAGTTTCGCTCTTCAGACCACCGAGAACAGCCAGATCGATGGCATCGGCATCGTCGGCACGGGAAGCGAGCGCAGCATTGAGGATGACCTGATCGACGGGGAGATCGTTGACGGAGTATGGATCGCCGAGCGTCAGCTTGTTCTGGGTGAGGGTGCCGGTCTTGTCGGTGCACAACACGTCCACCCCAGCCAGTTCCTCGATCGCCACCAAACGGCTCACGATCGCCTTCTTCGTGGCGAGCAGTCGAGCACCGACCGCCATCGTCACTGACAGCACCGTCGGCATCGCCACGGGGATCGCGGCCACGGTCAGAACCAGGGCGAACTGCAGCGTGGTGAAGATCGCATCGCCTCGGATGATCGAGACGACGGTGATGACACTCACCATCGCCACGGCGAGGATGATCAAGAAGGTGCCGATCTTCAGCACGGCCTTTTGGAAGTGGCTGACAGTCTGCGCTTCTTGCACCAGCTCCGCCGTCTTACCGAAGTAGGTGTTGGTGCCGGTGGCATAGACCAGGGCGCCGATCTCACCCTGCCGGATGATCGAGGCGGAGAAGACTGCCTCACCGGACGTGCGGGAGGCGGGCAGCGATTCTCCGGTGAGCGCGGACTGATCCACTTCGACGGGGTCGCCTGCCAGCAGGCGCGCGTCGGCCGGCACGATGTCGCCGAGCCGAAGGCGGATGACATCGCCTGGCACCAACTCACGGGATGGCGGAGTGATCCACTTCCCGTCACGCTTGACCCGGGCCTTGATGGCGAGTTCGGCCTTCAGAGCGGCAATGGCCTTGCCTGCCTGGTGTTCCTCCCAGAACCCGATTCCGGCGTTGGCCAAGAGCAGCACGAGAATGATGAAGAAGTCCGGCCAGTGNNAGGGGATGGGACCCCAGAAATAGGTAAGCAGCTTAAGGAGCGGGTTGTCCTTCTTCTCTTCGATCTCGTTCGGCCCGTACTGGATCAGCCGCTTCTCTGCCTCTGCCTGGGTGAGACCATCAGGTGAGGACGCCAAGCGCTTCTCCACCTCGGCCAGGGACAGGTCTTTCAGATCGTCGTTCGCATCTGGCTTCGATCCCGGCTTCAAGTCGGGAGCCTTGGGCGAGATGCCATCAGATTCCATATGAGTATCTTCCAACCTTTCGTGTGCCGCACGCGTTGGCCGGACCTCTCAGCCTTAGTATATGCAATGATTAGTGTATGAATCTTAGTGACTCTGGTCCATCCACGTCGCCTGACTCGGTGATCGATGCTGTGCTGTCGGCTAGCCGGGTGCTCGTGGCGGTGGCGGCACGGTCTCTCGCCGATGTCGCCGAGGAGGTCACCCTCACGCAGTACCGGACGCTCGTCGTGCTCGCGTCCCGCGGACCTCAGAACCTTGCGGGGCTCGCTGAAGCAGTGGGAGTGACACCGGCAACAACGACTCGGATGTGCGACCGCCTGGTGCGAAAGGACCTCATTCGTCGAAGGACAGAACGAGACGATCGCCGCCACCTCCGGGTCATGCTGACGGAGAAGGGACGGGCACTCGTCGATGCCGTCACAGATCGTCGGCGTCGGGAGATCGAACGCATCATGAACGAGATTCCGCCCGAGGAGCAGGTTGTCCTTATTCAAGCGCTCGGACGGCTCGCCACCGCTGCGGGCGAGGTGCCAGAGCAGGACTGGAGTTCGGGCTGGGACCTATGACCGAGGAAGCTATTCCAGATTCCGGTCGCGCCGTGTGGGTGCGGTCCCTCTCGGCCCGAGCAGCCCGGTGGGTGGCCTCAGCCTCGTACCTCAAGAAGTGGACCGTGCTCGGAGTTGTCATCGGAGCGGTAGCCGGGCTCGGCGCCATCGTCTTTTACGAGGCCTTGGTCGCCTGCACCCATCTCTTCTTGGGCGTGCTCGCCGGCTACCGGGTGCCAACCCCAATTGGCGAAGGTGCTCACGTCGCGTCCACGTCAGCGGCACGTCCGTGGTCGCTCCCCCTCATTGCAGGCTGTGGAGCACTGCTCGGGGCGATACTCGTATTCCGCTTCGCACCCGAAGCCGAAGGCCACGGCACCGATGCGGCGATCTCCGCGGTGCATCACAACCCCCGGGGCGTCCGGTTCCGTGCGGTGATCGTCAAGATCGTGGCCTCGGCCCTCACTATTGGTTCTGGGGGCTCAGGTGGGAGAGAGGGGCCAACCGGGCAGATCAGTGCGGGCTTCGGTTCTCTGCTTGCCAGGGTGCTCGAACTCGAACCGGCCGACGGTCGCATAGCGGTGGCGACNNCTTCAGCTCGGTCGAGGGGTTCTCCCCCCTGTTCGGCTACGTGGCGAGCTACCACTTCACCGACCCAGTCCAGTTGATCTGGTTCGCGCTCATCGGCGTGCTGGCTGGTCTGATCGGACTTCTCTACGCCAAGGGCTTCTATGGGATGGCCGACCTCTTTCACCGACTGCCCTGGCCCCGTTGGGTCAATCCAGCCCTCGGCGGAATCCTGGTTGGCGCAATCGGTATCGCCATCCCCGAGGTGCTCGGCACCGGGTACGGCTGGGTGCAAACGAGCCTCGGTCACGGTTTGCTCTCGATTCCGCTCTGGATCGTCCTGATCCTTCCTTTCGCCCGGATCCTGGCCACTGGGCTCTCCATTGGCTCGGGAGGGTCGGGGGGGATCTTCGGGCCGGGCATGGTGATCGGAGCCTTTCTGGGGGCGTCGGTGTGGCGGCTCTTTGAACCCATGTTCCCTTCCATGGGCCACAGCCCGGCGCCCTATGTGATCGTCGGCATGATGAGCTGCTTCGGCGGCATCTCACGGGCACCGCTGGCCGTCATGCTCATGGTGGCCGAGATGACAGGAAGCCTTTCGATCATCACTCCGGCCATGGTCGCAGTTGGCATCTCGTGGCTCATCGTGCGGCGCAACGACGACACCATTTACCGCAGTCAGCTCAAGAGTCGGGCCGACGCACCTGCTCAGCGCCTTCTCGCCGGCCTCCCTCTTCTCGCTGCCATCCCGACTACTCGGGCCATGGTGAAGCCAAGGTTGGTGATCTCCACTGAACTCAGCACCGATGCGGTCAAAGAGAGAATGGATCTGGACGGACTCAATGGAGCACCGGTTGTGGATCCCGCCGGGCGCTTCGCAGGCACCGTGGCTCGGGCAGCGCTCGCCTCGAAAACTGAACGCCAACGAACGGTGAGCGACCTCGTCGATGCGGGAGCTCCCATCGTCTCGGCGTCGAGCAGGCTCGATGTGGCGTTGGAGAGTTTGACCGAAGCGCCATTGTCCTGGGTGCCCGTCCTCGATGGTGACCGACGAGTCGTCGGCACGTTGTCGATCTCAGACGTCGTGCGCGCCTACCGTCAAGAACTGGTGGCAAGTGCAGAGCGGGTGAGTGAACTCGGTGGAATTACCGGAGCCTCGCAGATGACAATCACTGCTGATTCACCCATCACCAACAAGACCCTTCGCCAGGCCGGACTGCCCAAGGGCCTCCTGATCACCTCGATCACGCGAGGGGATCAGGTCTTCGTACCCAATGGTGACACCGTATTGGCCGTCGGCGATCTCCTCTCGGTACTCGGGCAACCGAGCGACCTGAAAAGCATCGGCCAGGTTGATCCACTGGGCACCCATTCATTGCAACCCCACAAACGCTGGCCAGTTCGGCACCGGGAATAGCTTTTAGCATGGAGAGTGGTTCCCTTGCCGGTGTCCCAGAACGACGAGTCCCGGAGTAGATTCCCGCACAGGTACGTCATGCGGGACATCCGGAGGCACGGTTCGTTCGCTGTTCATCCGCCGATCCGGATGCCCCAGTACGCGCGGCTCTTTCCCCCCCTGCATCCCATACGGCCGGCTTGGGGATCGATATCTGGCACGGTGCCGGGGCGCCTGCTTACTCCAGCAAGCGGTCCAGATCGCTCCATCCGAGCGGTTGGGCTGCAAATCGAGATCGGCACCCGAGCACGCCAGATCGACGGTTCCCGGAAGCTCCGCATGGTCCCTGGTTCGTCCGTCTGGCCACCCCGCCCGGAAAGGGAGCGCGCCGCAAAAGTCCGGCGCCGGCTTCCCAACACGCAGCCACGCATAATGACGCCCCACACGGACTCCTCGCCGGCTCCCAACGCACGCCGAACCGGCATATGGGTGGCATTCTCGACGGTGACAAGCTGGTCCGGTTGCAAAGGGTCTAGCAGCAGCAGTGCGCCTCGCCGGAAGCGAACCGCACGTCGCGTCGATCTGGAGGCCTTCAAGGAGCTTTGAGGGCTCGCAGTTCGTTGAACTGGGCTTTCTCCGTTCAGATCAAGTGGGAGACACTCCGCACGAGACATGGGTTAGCTGAATCCTCAGCAACCTCCGGACCGAGGGGATGGCGGTGGAGGATGGCCCACGGCTTGCCTACCTCCAAAGATGGCCATGGTTCTTTGTTGCAACGCGACGCTCGCGAGAGTCGTATACACACGGAATGACGGTATGGAGCAGTTCTGGGGTCCGGGCCGCCGGACATTCGAACGCACCATGCCCGCTGCCAAGGCTGTCGTCATGCCGCGTGTGGACAACCGCACCCGGTACACTCTGGACCTGACTCGCGAACAGCACCGCTTCTTGAAACGGTTCGCCCTCGAGATCGACGTTGAGGCCAGCAAAGTGATGCGCGTTCTGCCCCAGTTGTTTCAGACGGACCGGGACCTGTCCAGCCGGGTCACCCGAGAGCTGACGAAGTGAGCGCCGCTATGACGGCTGCATCCTGGGCCCGGCGCTCGGTGATCGGTCCTTTCAGTGGCGCAGGGGGACAGGAGCTAGCGGTCGAGCGCTGCGGTGAACCGGAGTATCCGGCCAACCGGGTCGACATGCCCCGGCCCCTGGGAGTCAAGTTTAGGGTCGAGTACGACCGGCAAGCGGCCGCGACGCTGGCAGTGAGCTTCCCCGATGTCAGTGTCATCGACGATGACATCACGGGCGTGTCCACCTGCCTGATCCTGCGCAGCGCCGGCCTGAGTGACGGAGACGCGGCGTTAGTCGGCGGCGAGCCTCCCTGCATCCCGTTCTCGAAGTCGGGGCCGGTCCGACGACGAGAGGGCCAGATCGTGCGACGAACCGCTTATCGACTTTCGACCGAATTGATCGGTCGGTGCGACCGGTGGTGACGGTCGGTGTCGATGTCGGAGGCACCAACATTCAGGTCGGTCTGGTCGGTGACGACCACACCGTCGTGGGGCGGGCCAAACGGCCTACGCCGCGCAAGGGTCCGGCTTCAGTCATCGAGGCGGTCCTCGATGCTATCGCCGGGGCCGATGGGGACGCAGTTGACATCGGGGCAGTCGGGATTGGTATCCCCGGTGCGGTGCACGGCGGCGAGGTGGTCCAGGTGCCGAATCTCGCCGGGTGGGATGGACCGGTCGACATCCGAACGCCGATCGGCGAGGCACTGGGGGTGCCGGTCGTGTTGGGGAACGACGCCAACGTGGGCCTGCTCGGCGAATGGGTGGCCGGGGCGGCCCGTGGCCATGACGACGTGCTCGGTGTGTGGCTCGGTACTGGGATCGGTGGCGGGCTGATCCTGCACGGTCGTCCGTACGACGGATCGTTCGGCTCGGCCGGCGAGATCGGCCACGTGATCGTGCGCGCCGGTGGCGCGTTGTGTTCGTGTGGTCGACGAGGCTGCGTCGAGGCGTATGCGGGGAGGCGGATGATGGCAGGGGCCGCCCGCGCAATGGTCGAGGCTGGCCGTTCGACCGATCTCTTCGACATTCAGCGGGACGAAGGGAAGTCGAGGCCGACCTCGAAGGTCTGGGCTCGTGCCCTTGACGAGGAGGACGAACTGGCCACCCAACTGTTCGACGCTGCCATTGATGCCATCGCTGTCGGGGTGGGATCGGTGGTGAACCTGCTCGACGTCTCTCTCGTGGTGGTCGGCGGCGGGATGGCCGAGAAGTTGGGCCAGGACCTCGCCGACCGGATCTTCGAGGCGTCGCGTCCGTGGATGTTGCACCCGAATCCGAAGCTGTCCTTCGCGGTGTCCGCGCTTGGCGATGACGCCGGCGTCGTCGGAGCGGCGGCGCTGGCCCGCGCCGAGGTGATTTCGGGCTGAGCTCGCGTCACTGCCGCGATGGTCGCCCGGGCATCGGGTGCTTCAGCCGCGAGCCAGGGTCTCCTCGAACGTGGCGGAGACGAGGGTCCGCAGGTCCCGCCGGTCGATCAGCTCCGGGCGCAGGAGGAACACGGCATCGAAGAGAAGCGAAGCGTCGGCGCCCGCCGTCGTGACCGGCGGGAATTGAGCGGTGTCCGTGTCGCGGTCGTAGACCGCCTGCAGGAACCTTCAGTACCCGTCCGAGCCGAGCGGATCGAGCAGTTCGACACGGACGCCGTCGGTCAACCGTTCGAACGTCACCACGACCTCAGTGCGGGTATGCAACACCGGGTTGCTGGGCAACTCAGCCTGGATCCAACCGAATCGGATCGGTACCCGGCCTCAGCTGAGGCGGGACCATACGCGGAAAATGCCCCGACCTGACGGCCGGTGAGCGACGTGGTTGCTTCGATTGGCTCCTCCATCTGTGGAGTGCCAGTCGGCCAGGCAGAATCGGCGGTCGTAATGGGTTCGAACATCGCCATTTGCCTTGGTTGGTGTGATCAGCGCCTGCTCCCTTTCTCGCTCACCCGAACATCTTCACCTCGAGGCCATCGCCGCCGGCCAACACGTCGACGCCGTGCGTGCCGTCGGGCCGACGGGAGACGCGAAGATCGACCGAGACGTCCCCTATCCGGAGTTGCCGCAGGGTGACGTCTGACATCCATTCGGGAAGTGCCGGGCGCAGGTGCACCACGCCGCCGTTCGCGTCGGCATCGAGGCCGAGGAGCGTGACGACGAGCTGGATGAGCGCGCCGGACGACCATGCCTGGGGAACGTTCGCCCCGAGATACTGGACGGGAAACGAGCCGGCATCTCTGGTGAGCCCGGCGAAGAGCTCAGGCGGACGCTGCGAGGCGAAACGGGAGGTGGCATCGAAAATGCCGGCTGCAACTTTGATCGCCTCTTCGTCGAACCCGTAGGCCCGGAAGCCTGCTGCTGCGATGGCGTTGTCGTGGGGCCACACCGAGCCCCGTTGGTACGAGAGCGGGTCATAGGCGACGTGGTCGGCCGACAGCGTGCGGATGCCCCATCCGCTCCACATGTCCTTGGCCATCAGCCGCTTCACCACTCGTGCCGCCCGCTCGGGATCGATGGCCTTCTGCCAGAGGAGGTGGCCCGGATTCGACGTCACTGAGGCGATCGGGGCCTTATCGCCATCGAGTCCGAGGTAGTAAGTCTCTTCGTCTTCCCACCAAAAGCGCTCTTCGATCTGACCGGCCAGCCGATCGGCATCCGAGCGGAGGCGGCTGGCGAGGTGGCGATCTCCGAAGACGTTCCCGACGACCTCCGTCCATGCCCGCTTGGCGGCCACGACGAGGCCCTGGTGCTCGCAGAGGGCGATCGGAAGCTTGGCTATGGATCCGTCTCTCATGACGATGGCATCTCCGGAGTCCTTCCAGCCCTGGTTGTGGTAGCCGTCGGGGGAGCGCGTCTGATACTCCTGGAGCCCGTCGCCGTCGAGGTCGCCATCGCGGTCGATCCAGGCCAGCGCCCGCTCGACGTTGGGCCGGACGGCGTCGAGAGCGCTGCGGTCTCCGTGCCAGCGCCAGGCCTGGGCGGCGACAAGCACGTAGAGCGGGGTCGCTTCGTGGGCTCCGTAGTAGGGAGTGTGCGGGATGAGGTGGAGGGTGGCCAGCTCGCCGTGGCGCACCTCGTGCTCGATCTTGCCTGGCTGCATGTCTCGATGGTCGTCATAGGCATCGGCCTGCAGGACGGCTAGTGCTCGCAGGCTGCCGAGCGCGAAGCGGGGAGAGACGGCGAGGGTCTGGAGCGAGACGGTGAGCGCGTCGCGGCCGAACAGGCTGACGAACCAGGGGATTCCCGCGGCAGGCACCCAGGCATCGGGGTCGTCCATGTCCGAATCAGAGCCGGCGACATCGTCATGGTGGTGCAGCCGCAGTCCGGCGAGGTCGTCGACCGCTTGGCGAAGGGCAACCGTGACGCCAGGATTCGAGGTCTCGAAGATGGTCGCCCGCTCGACCCACCGCCGCCTAGCGACCTCGTGCTGGGAGTCGGCTTCGAGGAGTTGGTGGCAGGGGCGTGTGACGCGGCGCTCGTTCCCGTCGATCACCGCTATCCAGAACAAGCAGCAGTGCCACGAGCTTGCCGGCGCCAGCTCGATCCGGAAAAGGATCCCCCCATTGGCGAACTCGGGTGGGGAGTCGTTCTTGGAGACCTCGAGAACGAGCGAGCGCTCAAAGTCACCGTTGGCGTAGCAGGTGGTGATTCGCTGCCTCCCCTCGTCGCAAAGGGTGTGGATGGAGCCTCGCCTGATGCGTCGGTGGGCCTTCACGTCGAAGAGGTCGGCGAAGTCGGACTCGATGCTCACCTCGAGGTCAACCACGACCGACTCGCGGCTCTGGTTGGTGAGGTCGTAGTCCTCGTGCACGCCGGGGCCGACCGTCCGATCGAGCCGTAGGTGGAGTGAGTGCTCGGGGATCTCGTTGCCGTCGGATCCGACGAGTGTGGGATTGGTGAACTCGAAGCGCGCCGAATGGGGTCGGGTGGCCGCTCCGTTGAGCAGGATCGGACGAACGCCACCGAGTTTGAGCCGGTAGCCCGAGACGAGTCGGGTGTCGGCGGCGAAGTAGCCTTGCTCCTCGGTGCCCGAGATCTCAGCTGACAACTCACTGACGACGACTTCGTCATCGAAGTGTGTGGACACCACGGGGAGCCCAACGGATACCTCCATCTGGTCAGTCCTTTCGCAAGCGGAATCGATGCGTAGAGCGGCCTAGCAGGTTGGTCGCGATCCGGATGTCGCTGGCTTCGTCGCCAGCTTGGCGGTCTGAATCGGCGGGCATCCGGGTGCACCGTCGCCGCCCCGGCGACTGACCCGGCGGCGATGGCAGGGCAGGCAAGCGTTCCGCCTACTACAGAGGGGCTCACCACCTTGCGGGGCGTGCCGAGGCACAACCCGCCCGGTCGTCACAGCCCCGGGAATCCGTCTTCGAGCGAGCGGAGCACGTGTGCGCCTCCGGCCGCCTCGAGCTCAGCGACCGAATAGTGACCGCTCGCCACCCCGACCGACACCGCGCCCGACGCGTTGGTCGCCTTCATGTCGTGGGGGGTGTCGCCCACCACGTAGACCTGGGACGGGGCCAGCTGGTCGTGCAGCCGGGTGGCCTTTTCGATCGCGAGCCCGGTGAGCTCGGTGCGGTCGGGTGAGTCCGAGCCGTAGGCGCCGAAGACGAAGAACCGGTTCAGGTTGGCGGGGACGAGCTTGGTGCGCGCCGCGCCTTCCATGGCACCAGAGACGAGCCCGAGTATGACCCCGGCCTCTCCCAGGCGGAGCAGGACCTTCTCCGCTCCGGGGAGCACCCGGTAGCCCTCTGAGACCCCGATGTCGGTGGCCAGGTGCAAGAGGTACTGGGCGTAGAGCCGGCTGAGCTCGTCGTCGCTCGGGTCGCGACCAAGCATGGCGTTGAAGGTGGCGCGGGCCACCTGCGGATCGGTCTCACCCGCCGAGCTGTGCTCGCCGATATCGGCGGGGATGCCGTAGAGCGTGTCAAACGCGGCCTTCCAGC
>PLZF01000099.1 GCA_003152015.1 Acidimicrobiaceae bacterium
ACCATCTCCGGTATCAGCTACACGGTGGGTTCGGCTTACCCGACGACCCCACAGAATTTCGGACCTGTGCCGATGACCGGCTACTACCTATCGAGCACCTCTCCGCTCTCTACCTCCTCCCCGTTCAACCCCTTCACGGTCAACGTGGCTTCTAACGCCCAGGTGCCCCAGTTCAAGATCACCGCCAACACGCCGCCGGTCGGACTACTGCCAGGTTCAACCAACCAGGCCATCAGCAACATCGTCTTTACCGAATTTGTGGCCGGTTGGGCGCATGCAACGACATACCGCACCTGCTCTGGCGGCGAGGACGGTACGAGTTGCAGTCCGGGTGGCCAAGGCACCTTCAGTAACACCAGCCACCCGACACTCAGCGTCACCGGCGGCACCACCGCCGCCGTGAACCCGGTGGTGACCGTGGCAAATGGCGAGTTGACCTTCACGATTACCACCGCTTCATCCACTCCGGCTACCTATACCCTGTCCGGACTGGTCGTGAACGCGTACGGTACCTCAGGTCCAGTCACCACGGGCCTCAATGGCGTGACCGGTAACGACAGCGACCCGGTCATCTACTCGGTGATCGGTTCCAGCCGCATCCAGGGTCAGGTGATGACCGACACGTCGGCGAATCTCTTCCAGCGCTCCCTAGGTAGCTGCAGCTTTGGCAGGACGGCCGTGCTGGCCACGTCGGACAACTACCCCGACGCCCTGTCGGCCGCCTACCTGGCAGCTCAGTACGACACCGCCGTGATCATCACCCCGACCGCTGCGGTCGCCCAGGCCACCCTGGACGCACTTCGGCTCGAAGGCGTCACGACCGTCCTGGTGGTCGGTGGCCCGCTGGCCATCAGCCCGGCGGACATCGCCACGCTGCGGTCGACGCAGGCCTACTTCTGCGGACCGCCGGAGACGCCGGCGTTCCACATTGGCGGTGCTCCGTGGATGCTCTCGGTCACGCAGATCTTCGGTCAGGACCAGTACGGAACGGCCCAGCAGGTCGCCCAGTATGTACCTGCTGGCAACATCGGGCACTCCGTAGTGCCCGGTGCTTACGGTGGCACCTACAACGACACCACCGGTGCCAACGGAACTGCTGCCACGAGTGTTCCGACCGCTAACATGAAGACTGCCATCCTGGCCACCGGTGTCAACTTCCCGGACGCCATGGCTGCCAGTGCCACGTCCTGGGGAGAAAACCTGCCCATTCTCCTCACCGAGAAGGGCAGCTTGGCTCCGGAGGCGGCGGCCGCCATCCTCAACCTGGGCATCCAGCAGGTGATCGTCATGGGTGGCCCGGATGCCATCTCCGACAACGTGCTCACCCAGCTCGAGGCTATGGGCGTCTCTACCTTCCGCATCGCCGGAATCGACATGACGGACACCGCCCAGCTCCTGGCCCAGTTCGAACTGAACCGCCTGAACGCCAGCAGCGTTCCGGAGGGGCTCGGCTGGATCACCACCGGTGGCGTGGGACTGACCGTGACACGGGGAGATAACTGGCAGGACGCTCTGTCCGCCAGCGCCTTCGCTGGCGACCGCAATTCGCCGATCCTGGTGACCTTTGATCCCAACACGGTTGGCCAGTACCTGACCGGCTTCCTCCATGCAGCCGGCAGCCCGGCCGGGATCGGTGACCAGCACTATCACTTCTTCAATCTCACCATCCTTGGTGGCCCGTATGCCATTAGCGCGGCGACGGCCACGACAATGCTGAACGACCTCACCACCTGAGGAAGTTCGTCGAGCAACACCTGTGAGCAGTTCAGTAGTACCGGAAAGGGGCCCCTTCGGGGCCCCCTTTCCGCGTGGCACGGACAGCTGCTTCGCCGGCGAAAAGGTCCAGGCGCCGAGTACCGCCGGGGTCGTTGACAACCCTGTCGCCGTATGGATAGTTTGAGCCTGCGAGCCGGTTACAGAGGCACAGCGGCTCGTGGGCATCCAGTGTTGGCACTCGACAGGCGATGCCTCGGAGTACAGTGGCTTCAAAAGAAGGAGCATCGAGGTGGCGGTTGCGTTCACAGGGTTCGGTGGCCCCGGTCCGAGTGGTGACCGCGCACTGGTCGAGGCCCATCGTGCGGGGGATCCCGACGCCTTCGCCGAGATCGTGCGCCAGCACCATCGTGCGCTGCTGGCCCAGGCACAGCGTTCCCTGGGCAACCGCTTCGAAGCCGAGGACGCCGTCCAGGAGGCGTTCGAGCGTTCGTACCGGAGCCTCGCCAACTTCGGCGGCGACTACCGCCTGCGGGCGTGGCTCAGCCGCATCGTCGCCAATGTCTGCGCCGACCATGGGGCCCGGCGCATCGCCGAGACCCGGATGTGCGAGCAGTTGGCCGGGCACGACGTCCCCGGCGAGGACGCCTTCGAGGGCATCTCCGACCCGACGGTCCTTGGTGCGGTGGAGTCGGCGCTTGCAGCACTGCCGGGTTCCCAGCGCAGATGCTTTCTCCTCCGTGAGGTGGGGGGCCTGTCCTACTTGGAAGTGGCCGATGAGGTCGGCATCTCAGAGGACAACGCCCGAGCCCGCGTGCACCGAGCGAAGTCCACTCTTCGCCGGAGCCTGCATGATGTACGTGGCACCCTGGGAGCGCTCTTGGGTCTTCCCTCCGGTTATCGGTACCTGGTGCACCGTTCCTCCCGGGGAAGTACCGGCACCGGGCGGATGGCAGCGCGAGCAAGCGATGCATTGCCGGTGTCTTCTCCCAGCTTCATTCCCGTCGTGTCGCCCTTTGCCGGTCAGGTCGCGGTGCAGATGGCCGGTCCCTTGGGTCAGGTCGCGGCGGTGGCAGCCCCCTTCGTCACCCGGGGATCGCTTGCCGCCGGGCTGGCCCTGGGGCTGGCATCGACCTTCACGGGATTGTCACCGGCGGCCGTCGCCGCCGCGCAGCAGGTCCAGCCGTCGACGATGAGGGCGGTCACTACGGCCGATGTCGGGACCGCCCCGGCCAGTGTCCCCGCCACCGGCGGGCCGGCGGGGGCGACCACCCTGTCCCCATCGCTACCGAGGCCCTTGCCGGTCGACTCCTCTTCCGGGGCAGCCTCGACAGATGCGGCCTCGTCCGCAGCCACCAACTCCCAGGCATCCACTGCCTCGGGTACGGATTGGATCGCCACCGCACTGTCGGGTGTGGCCACGACCGCTGCCGCAACCACCACCGGGGCCGGCAACGCCACGACGCCGGTTCCCCAGGTGCCGGGGTCGGTCGGTTTGACGGGCGCCGGCAGCGGGGCAGCGGGTAGTGGCGATGGCAGTGCGGGGGCAGCCGGGGTCTCGGTGGCGTCGACGTGCCCGTGGGTCACCAGCTTCTCGGGTGCGCCTCTCGACGGCGTGGCCACCACTGGTCCCATGAACGGGTCGATGACCGCGCAGCTGGCGACGGCACCGCTGTCCTTGACCTCGTCGGGACTGAACCCGATCTTCGCCACCTCGGCCACGCTCAACTCGACTGGCTCCGGTGGGACCACCACCCCTGTCGACGTCCTGGCCGGTGCGTGCCTGTCGTCCGCGGCGCCACTGTTGGTGGTCGATCTCTCCACCGGGCACGGTCAGGTCGAGGTGCAGCTCCGCGGCACCCTGGTGACGACCGTCGGTGGAGGTGAGGAGACCGGCTACCTCTACCGGGGGACGGTGACGTCGCTGGCGGGCGGGCCGCCTTCCGGGCTGCCGTGGGGACTGCCCGACCGATTCGTTGCCGATCTGCAACTGAACGAACCGGCGAACACCGCGGTGCTGTTGATCGCCTTCTTCGACACCACGTCGTCATCGGCGTGTACCGGCACCCTGACCACCACGGCCCCCGCCACTACCACCGCCCCCACGTCTACCGCCGGCTCGACCTGTGACACCACCACCCCGTCAGGCCCTCCGACCGGCGGATCGAGCACTACCGGCGGATCGAGCACTACCGGCGGATCGAGCACTACCGGCTCGACGACCGCCATCAACTCGACGCCGCCACCACCGACGCCTGACCCGGCGTCACCTCCTGTGCCGTCGGCGGAGAGCATCGTAGGTACCACGAACGCCGTATTGACCACTACCGGCGGGGCGCCCTTCAGCCACTGGGCCTGAGCGGAGAGGCCCGGTCAGCAGGGGCTCTGATCGCACGTGGCTTCCAAGATGGCGTCAGTGATGGCGGGATTAGTTACTTCGTTCCGGACGGATGCGATGACGACGGCGCTGAGGTTGCAAACACCGAGTTTGTTGGCTGCGCCGACCAGCTGACGCCTTCGTTGGCGCCGCTTTCCGGCTCAATCAGCCGCGGCCTGTCATTCCGGATGCCTCTCACTGCCGTGCCAACGGGGTAATGTGCAAACGTTTTCGCAGGCGAGGGCCGAAGCATCGACTGCACCTCATCTTGATCGGTCATCGAGGGCGGTAAACGTCAGAGCGGTGGTTGATCTGTACCACCGCCACGGTGTGGTCTTCGTCGTTGATCTCGCAGTCAATTCGGTAGGGTCCACGACGAGCAGACCAGAGCCCGCCGAGTTCACGTCTCAGGGGATGCCCGACCCGTCGTGGGGCCTCGATGATCGGGCCAACCATGAACTCGACGACAGCCGCCGCCACGCCTTCCGGTAGCCGGGCCAACGTTCGCTCAGCCGTGGCTGAGACGATGAGCCGATGACCGGCTTCGCTCAACTGCCGAGGTACTTGGTAAGGAGCTGGTCGGCATCGAGAACGCGACCTTTTGCAATGTCACGGAGAGCAGGAGGCGATCTCTGCGAGGGCACGTGGATCCGAGAGCGGATCGAGCGTGTCCTCCAGTTCTTCCAGATCGACCGGGCTCATCAGGACGGCGGCGGGGCGTCCGTTACGAGCGAGAACCACACCTTCGTGCTCTCGCTCTACCTGATCGACGACCTCGGATAGGTGGGCCTTGATGGTACGCAGTGGCAAGGTCTGATCCGTGACACGACCAACGCCCCCGGACAAGTGGACCCCGAGTGGCGGAGCTGGTGGAGCGTCGCTCCACCGCTCGGCTCGGCAAAGACTTGTGCAGCACGTCGATAGCTCAACCGTGGGAGGCCGCTATCCGGATCGCTGGCTCCGAGAATGCCACTGCCCGGGCGGTCGGTGGCTTTCGGGTGCGGAGGAATAGAGGACACGATGGCCTACCGGCGACCAGTCGAGGCAAAAGTCGAAAGGTACCGGTTTGGTAGTGGATCTGTTCCACGTCCCCGCTCTTGGGCGTGACCCGGGTCCGACGATTAGCCCGAAGTTACGTCCCCGAAACTCCCTGATCTGATGTCTGAGCAGCCAATCCCGAGGTGACCCGGGAAGGGATCGGACCGAGGCCCGAAGCAGCGAGCGGGATGGCCCTTGATTCAGTCAGTGCAGTGACGAGTTGGGCGAGATCTTGAGGTCGATGTGCAACCGCATGCGCTCCATCCTTCGTACCCGGTGCGACGTCGCCTGTAAATAATGGTTGACCGCCATGATCGAAGTATGATCTGTAGTCGATCAATCGTATTCGGGCGCAGAGTCACGGGGTGGACCGACAAATGCAGACTCTCGGCTGTGATGGGATGGCGGTATATCGAAAAATGCGCGCCAAAGCGCTTCTGCATATGGGCATCGGGTCGGCCGTAGGTCCTGTGGCGAGCGCGGCCGAACCACCCCGGGGCTCGAATCGTCTAACTCGCATCCTGCGCCCATTTGTCACGACGACGGTTGTGCTCTCAACGCTGTTCACGATTCTGGCTGTTGCTGCACCTCCCGCATCGGCGGTCAAGCCGATCGCGGGCACGTGTGCAAACGCCGCGCCGACAAGAGTGGGAAACATCTTGGGCATTCAGCCGCCCCGTCCCGTGTCGGGCACGGCCGGCGCAGCGTGCCCGGGCGCCCCGCCGGGAGCCTCCGGGGTAACTGCACCGGCAAGCCCCTACAGCGGATCGCCACCGCTTCTTTTCCATAGCGGCGGCACGGTCATGAGTACAGCGTCGGCTGTCACGGTGACCCCCATCTATTGGGCACCGGGCACGTACAGCTATCCCTCGACCTACCAGAACCTTACTGAGCAATTCGTGACAGACGTTGCCCACGACAAGACGTTACAGACCAACGTGTTCTCCAATTTGCCCCAGTACACCAACGGGTCGAGCAGCCCCATCCAATACAACATCACCGCTGCCGCTGCCATCAGCGATACCACTAACTATCCCGGCGGATGCACCGCCGACACCGGGGCCGTCTACCCGGACAACACCGGGTACACCGCCTGTGTGACGGACACCGACATCCAGAACCGGCTCACCGCTCACTCCTTCACGATTGACTTCAACCACCTGTATTTGGTGTTCCTCCCGAAGGGGGTGGAGTCGTGCTTCACGGCCCTCAACAACACCCAGGGCGGGACGTGCACCCTTTCCAACGGCGGGCATGGCTCGTTCTGCGGATACCACAGCTGGACCGTGGCCCCGGATCCGCCGAACCTGATCTATGCCGATTTGCCCTACGCGATTGAGGGCACCACAAACACTGCGGGATTTACCTGCAGTTCGAACGGCGGCCAGCTGCAAGGAGGCGGCAATGTCGGCAACCAATCGCCTAACTCGAACATCGACGCCGACACGGTGCTCAGCGTCACCAGCCACGAGATGAACGAGTCCATCACCGATCCCGAAGGCAACGCGTGGTACGACTCCTCCTCCGCCCAAAACGAAATTGGCGACGACTGCGCCTACATCTATGGCGACACCACGTCATTCGGCGGCACTTCCGGTGCCGAGTACAACCAAACGATAAATGGGGACCACTACTTCATCCAGGAGGAGTTCAGTAACCGGGAGTACGCCGTCAACCCCAACTTCTCCTGCGTCCAGGAGTCCGTCACCCCGTCGCTGGCGACGTCATCGTCTGGGGGCGGGACGACCGGTGGGTCGTTCACCGACAGCGCCACCCTGACCGGGTTCGCCGGCACGGTCACCGGCGACACGGTGAGCTTCAGCCTCTACCCGACCCAGGCCGACTGCACCGGGGCCACCGGTGCCGTCACCGGTAGTCCGGTGACGGGGGTCCTGAGCGCCGGCGGGGTCACGCCGCAGTCCGGCGGGATCACGGTGACCAGCGCGGGTACCTACTACTGGCAGGCCAGCTACCCGGGTGACTCCAGCAACATCCCCGCCACCAGCACCTGCTCCAGCGAGCCGATCACCGTCGGCCAGGCGCTTCCACCGCCCCCGCCCCCGCCGCCTCCTCCGCCTCCACCGCCCAGCCCCCCGACCACCACGCCACTTCCGATCCAGATCTACGGCCAAGACGCCATCGGGACCTCGATCGCCGTCTCCCAGGCGGAGTTCCCAACCGCTGGCTCAGCCAAGGGGGTCGTGCTAGCCCGCTCGGACTTCTTCTCCGACGCGTTGGCGGGTGGCCCACTGGCTGCGGCGGTCGACGGCCCGCTCTTGATCACCCCAGGGGCCCCGGTGCGTACGTCCCTCGACCCCCGTGTTGAGATGGAGATCGAGCGGATGCTCCCCGCGGGTGGGACCGTCTACATCTTGGGTGGCGACCTCGCCCTGAGCCCGAACATCGACACCACCTTGGAGGGCCTGGGCTACAAAGTCGTCCGGGAGCCAGGTGCCGACGAGTATGCCACCGCCGTTGACATCGCCGAGGCGCTCGGGAACCCCTCGACCCTCTTCGAGGCGACCGGGCTCAGGTTCTACGACGCCCTCTCGGCGGTCCCGGCGGCCATCAGGGAGCATGCGGCGATCCTCCTCACCGATGGCAGCACCCAGGCCCCCGAGACAGCCGCCTACCTAACCCAGCACCCAGGGGACACCCGCTATGCCATCGGGGGGCCGTTCGCCGCCTACGGAGCCGATCCGACCGCCATCCCCGTCTATGGCCCGGACCTGTTCAACACGTCGGCCGCCGTCGCCACCCAGTTCTTCCCCAGCGCCTCGATCTTCGGTGCGGCGACCGCCGTCGGCTTCCCCGACGCCCTCGGCGGCGGGGTGTTCATGGCGACTGGCGGCCGCATGGGACCGCTCCTGCTCGTGAACCAGAGCACACCACTGCCACCCGAGATCACCCCTTACCTCAACTCGTTGGCTGTGGGGACCCAGGGCTATGTCTTCGGAGGGCCGCTCGCCGTGGGCGCCGCCGTGCTGGCGGCGTTGCAGGCGGCAGTGGGGTAAAAAGGTGGGTGTTCGGGAACGACACGTCAACTCGGGTAAGTACGGCCACCCGCGTATGGCCCGCACCGAAGAGCTGGAGGACCTCGACCGGGACGAGTGGCCGGCACGCCAAGGAGGCCGTGTGCGAGCTGCACACCCAGGACGATCCTGAGTTCGCCCTTCAATGGGTCGAGCGGCTCTGTGCCGACATGAAGGATGCCGATTACCCGATCGAGGTCGGTTCCTCGGGCGGCCCCTGTTGCGCTGGAAGCACCAGATCGAAAACTTGCAAGGAATGAAGACCTGCAGGGTCCGCCGGCTCGCATGTGCCGCGGCACCAGCGACGATCACCTTCTCGGGAATCGCAGCGTTGATTGCCATACCGGCTGGAGCCGTTCCGGCCCGACCCGCGGTGTCAGCGTTGACGCTGGCCACAGCCGCTATTCCTTTTCTGAGGAGCGACGTTGACCATGAAGCTTCACACCGTTCCGCAAATTGTGATGGGTCTCAAAAGGTCCTTCCTGGGCAGGGAGAACTCTCCAGCCATTGCCCGAGGGAACCCTGGTACGCGCACGACGCTGTGATACCTAGAATTTGTGTAACTGTTCACCCCTGATGGGTGGACCCAGCAGGGGTGAACAGTTACTAATAGCGTAGTAATATCCTACGGTTTCCCCCGAAGCACCTACCGAAGGACGGAATACCGTAGTGTTATGCTACGGTATCTGGCATGCAGGATCGGGCCATGGAGCGTGCGTTCAGCCTTGCCCAGGAACAGCAGGGATTCGTCACCTACACGAACCTCGTCGACCTGGGGATCGACCCTGCACTGGCCCGCCAGTGGTACCAGCGGGGGCGGGTGGAGCGGGTCGCTTTCGGCGTCTACCGCTTTCCACAGGTCCAAGTCAGCGAACTGGACGCCTACCGGCTGGCCACCCTGTGGCCCGCGGGAAGGGGCGTCCTGAGCCATGAGACCGCCCTCCAGGTCCACGAACTGTGCGACGTGAACCCCGACAACATCCACATCACGGTCCCGGGTCGCTACCGACCCCAACGCGCCGGGGGAGAGCGGTACGTCCTCCACCATGCCGACCTTGCTCCGGCGGAGGTCACCTTCGTCGAGGGGATCCCGATCGTCACTCCGCTCCGTGCCATCGCCGAGGCGATCGACACCTCAGTTCCCCCCCACCTCGTCGCCCAGGCGATCGGCACCGCCAGACGGCTTGGCCGAGCCCGCACATCCGACCTCGATCGCCTCGAAGAGCGACTTGCGGCATCGGCATGAGCGACCCGTTCGCAGGTCTGGCGCCGCGGGACAAGGAGCCCAACACGGGCACGAACTTCCTCAACTGGCTGGCCCAGGCGGCCAACCGGCAACAGATGGCGCCAAAGCGACTGAACCGGATCGTGGCGAACGGGATCGTCATCGCCGCGCTCCAACGGGCGTCGCACGACGACGGAAAGAGCTTGTTCCTCATCAAGGGTGGCACCCAGATCGAGCTGCGTCTCGGGTTGCGCGCCCGGGCCAGCGCCGACCTCGACACCCTGTTCCGCGGGGAGTTCTCGACTTTTCTCGCCGCCCTCGACGAGGTGTTACTCGACGGGCTCGGGCCGTTCACGCTGCAGCGAACAGAACCCGAAGACATCGACGTGGCGAGCCGGACGGTCAACCCGCGGCGGATGAACGTCGGTATCGGGCTCCGGGGCAGGACCGTGTTGACCGTTCAACTGGAGGTCGCACCCGACGAAGCCGGAGCCGGAAAGACGGTCGACATGATCCCCGTCCCGTCTCTCGAGCACTTCGGTATCTCCTCCCCTGGGCAAGCCGCCGCGTTGGCGCTCGAGTACCAGGTGGCCCAAAAACTCCATGCCTGCACCGATCCGCACACCGACGAGCGGGCCAACCTCCGTGTCCACGATGTCGTCGACCTCCACCTGGTGCGAACCACGTTCTTTGCCGACGGCGTGCCGCCCTTGTTGAGGGAGGCCTGTCTGGCCGTCTTCGACGCCCGAGCCCAAGAGGCGGCTGCCACGGGACGAGATCCCCGGCCATGGCCACCGGTGGTCGAAGCCCATGGACACTGGCGCCAGCCGTATGAACGGCTGGCAGGGGAGCTCGGACTCGGGCTGACCTTCGGCGAGGCCATCACCGGCTTGAACCGGTGGATACGGGAGATCGACGCCGGTCACGGGCACTCGGCTCCAGACCACCTCGCCTAGCAAGCCGGCAACTCGCCCGTCAGCCCGATATTGCGCTCGATCTTCTCGGAATTCCACGTCGACTTTGCACATGACCGTGGGGAGCGGACCGACCGGTAGTGCGCATCACAAGGCAGTAGCGGGCCTTTGGCTGGTCGGCTTGGGTCGAGATCCGGGTCGGTCGGGCTGTCGGGAGTTACCGGTCGCCGGCAACCGGGCCCGGGTGGGACACATTCACGAACCGACCGTCCACCACCTCTACCTCGGTGAGCTCCAGATCGGCGCCAACTCTCGCCAACTCGGGGTCGGCGTTCTGTCCGGCCCACCGGGTGGCGTAGTCGGCATCGGCCCGTCGGTCGCCACGAGCCGCTTCCCGAGTGTCGGAGCGCATCCATTGGAAGACGACGATGCCGATGGCGGCGAAGGTGAAGAGCTCACTGGCGATCCACAGAAGGCCTCCACCCTGTTGAGTGTCGGCCAATGTGTGGAAGGACGGGGCGGCAGAAGTGGTGGTCTGGGTCAGGGCCAGGCCGAGCAGGGTGCCGACGGGGATGTCCACCGCGAGGAAACCCAGCTTCATGGGAGGGGTCAGGCGCCAGCGGGACGGGTCGATGCCGACTACCAGCCACCAGTAGAGGCAGCCGGTGATCAGAAAGTGCAGATGGGTGAGGTCATGGAGGAGCGGGTGCTCCAAGCTGAACTGGTAGAAGGGGGTGAGGAAGTATCCGATCATCGTGACCGAGAAGAAGAACAACACCACCAGCGGATTGGTGATGATCTCGACGATCGGGTGGTGCAGCACCCGGAGGATGGTGGTCTGAGTGTGTCGACCCGAGGCCTGTAATACCAGGGTGACCGGAGCACCCAGCACCAGAAAGATAGGGGCCACGTTCATCAGCAGTAGGTGCTGGATGACATGGATGGAGAAGACCGAGTCGTCGTAGGAGGCGAGGCCCGAGGCGGTGGCGACGAGGATGGTGACGATCCCGGCCAAAAACGACGCCGTCCTCCATGGTGACCAATGCCGCCCTTTGAGGGCCAGCCGCCTGGCAGCCAGGACGTATCCGGCGCCCAGGGCAATGTCCACAGCCACCGCCACCAGGCTCAACCAGTCGGTCTGCCATCCGGTGATCAGGGTGTGGAGTTGGACGGGAGGGGAAATAGCACCGGCGAACGACATCGGTCCCAGTCTTTCAGGCCAACAGCCCGGTTCCCAACCGGGCTGGACCGGGTATCGGGTCGATCAGGCCGGCTCGGGCTGGAGTTCGCCGACTTCATGGAGCTCGCCGACTTCATCGAGCCCGTCGAACGCGTCGAACCCGGTTCGCAGCGCACTCTCGATGGACCGGCGTTGTCGTGACGCCTCGGCGGTGGCTTCCCAACGGGCCTCGATGCGGCCGAAGCGCCAGACGCCCAGAGCCACCGCCCAGACCACTACGAAGATGCCCACGATGAAGAAGCCGGCTCGGTTGATGTTGAACCCGGCCAGCCGGTCCCATACCCAGCCGTGGAGATGGGCCTCTTGGCCGAGAAGCCCGAACAGTTCGACGGTTCCGATGAAGAAGGCCACCGCCACCGACAGTCCGGTAATGGTGATGTTGTAGTACACCTTGCGAATGGGCCGGGAGAATGCCCATCCGTAGGCGAAGTTCATAAAGCACCCGTCGAGGGTGTCGAACAGGCTCATCCCGGCCGCGAAGAGAATCGGCAGCGACAGGATCGCCCAGAACGGCAAACCGCTGGCCACTGCCGTCCCCGACAGGACCAGGAGCGCAATCTCGGTGGCGGTGTCGAAACCCAGACCGAAGAGGAGTCCGATCGGGTACATCTTTACGGGTTTGTCGATACGCCGGGCAAGGGGCCCGAAGAACCGGTTCATCAGCCCCCGCTGATTGAGTTGGATCTCGAGGGCCTGGTCGTCGTACTTCCCCTCGCGGATATCGAAGAAGACCTTCACGATGGAAACCAGAATGACGATGTTGAGTGCGGCGATGAGATAGAGGAAGAACCCCGACACCGACGTGCCGATGACCCCCGTCCACTGGTGGAGCCCTGATCCGTTGTTCTTCACCTGGTCGTCCAGTGCCCGGATGCCGAAGTTGAGCATCACCGCCAACCCGAACACGATGGACGAGTGGCCGAGGGAGAACCAGAAGCCCACGCTGAGCGGACGCTTCCCTTCGGCCATGAGCTTTCGGGTGGTGTTGTCGATGGCGGAGATGTGGTCGGCGTCGAAGGCGTGCCGCATGCCGAGGGTATAGGCGAGGATCCCGGTGCCCAGGCCGAACAGGTCCTTGGTGCTCAGGTGGTAGTGGTGGGAGATGGCGGCGAACAGGAGCACCAAGCCGAGGACGTGGAGTCCGATGACGGTGGCCGCCATGCCTCCGACCCGTCGCCACTCGGAGGGATCGAGCGAATCCTGGATCTTCCGGATTCGGCCGGAGCGGGCGGTGGTCTCACGGGCTGCCGCATGGGTGGGGGCGGAACCGGGCACAACATGGAGTGTATGAGTAGTGCGAATCGTTTGCAAGAGCGGACTTCTTGCGGTGGACGGGCTCGGTCCGGACTCAGCCTTGTGAAGCCTCCCCGGCATTGGGCGCATCGGGAGTGGCGGCGGCGCACTCGGCACACCTGCCGCTCAAGGAGAAGTGGTGGGGGTCGATCACGAACCCGGTATCGGTTTCGAGCCGCACTCGCAGCGGGTCGAAGGTGCTGTCGGGGATCTCGATGACCTTGTCGCACACCTCACAGACCAAGTGGTGGTGGACATCATCGGCCAGATGCCAGCGAGAGGGGCCGTGGCCGATGTGAACGTGAAAGGCGATATCGAGCCGTTCGAACAGCTCGAGGGTGCGATAGATGGTGGCCAGGTTGATATCGGGGTGTTGGGCCCATACCGCGTCGGCCAACTGCTCAGCGGTGAGGTGGTCATCGCTGCGGTCGAGGGCTTCGATCACCGCCCGTCGGTCAACGGTGATCCTTCCACCCGAGAGCCGAATCGCCTCGATTGCCTCCTCGACCCGTTCTGTCGCCACCTTGGTGAGCGTAGCGGGAGGGGCGGTCGGCGACCAGGTTGGGCGAGGCGGAAAGGGGCTATCGAAGGCCGGTCAATGGTGCCATGACGGAGAGTCGGTCCGGACCGATCCGATCCGGCTACTGGCAGGCCGGGGAGTCCCTCTTCCTCTTCTTTTCCCGCAGGTACAGCCGACGGCCGAACAATGCCCCGAGGGAGGCGATGACGTCGGTTCCCACCAGGGCATAGAGCCACAATTCGGCCACCGGGAGGGGCAGGCCCTTGTTCAAATCCAATCGACGCCCGACGTCGGCGATGGCGCCACCCACAAATGTGACACCGACCCGGGCGGCGGCATACTGGCCGTCCGAGATGGTGCGTCGTCTCTTGACGGGACGGATCGGCGACGCCAAGGTTGGGGCGGTCCGCTCCGAAAGAAAACGGACAACTCTCAGCTCGGGCCCATCCGTGCCCACGAACGACGAAAATTGCGGCGTCCCCGGCTCAGGTATCGACAAGGACCCCCCCTGCTCGGGTGTGAATGAGGTAACTACCTCTGCCATGTCCAACACCACCGTTGATTGAAGTACATGTATCAGTTGTGCGTGGGCCAACGGTGAACCTTGCGATGTTCTTCAATTAGCCAGTGTGTCCGGTCGCCAGTGTGTCCGGTCGCCAAGGCATACCGCTCACCCCGGTGAGGACCGGAACAAGCGGGTTACGCTGCGGCGGTGGGAGTTCGGATGATCGTGCGTGGGGTGGGAAAAGTCCTGATCGGGGCCGGTCTGGTGGTCCTTTTACTCGTTGCCTATGAGCTGTGGGGGACCGGCGTGATCACGTCGAGCCACCAGAACGCCCTGCGCCAGCAGTTCGAGCGGGACCTCCGGGCCCATCAGGGAGTTACCCCGCCCAATGGGACGACGCCTGCGACCCAGCCGACCCAGACCGTCCAGAATCCCGTGCCGCCGCCGCCCGAGGGCCAGCCGATCGGCATCATCGACATACCGAAAATCGGTTCCAATTACGTAGTGGTGGAGGGCACCAGCACCGACGACCTGGAGCGGGGGCCCGGCCACTACACAGGGACTTCTCTGCCCGGAAACCCGGGAAACGCCGCCATCGCCGGTCACCGGACCACCTATCTCAAGCCTTTCTACAGCCTCGACCAGCTGGCTCGCGGTGATCCGATCTACGTCACGACGTTTCAGGGACGATTTCAATACAAGGTCGTCGACACCTTGCTGGTGAGCCCTGACGATGTGGCCGTACTGAAGCCCACCGCATCACCGATCCTGACCCTGACCACGTGTAACCCTCGCTACAGCGCCGAGACCCGCATTGTGGTCGAAGCCAGCCTGGTGTCGCCGGTGGTCGCCGCAGTGCCTACGACCATGCCAGTTGCCCGTCCTCGGAGCCTCGCCGACGGTCGGGGCGGATGGTTGAGTGCGGTGTTGTGGGCCCTGGCGTGCCTCGCCTTCGGGACCGGCGTCTGGCTGGCGTGGCGCCGATGGCGGAAGTGGTGGGTGCCGGTGGTGGGCCTGCCCGGTCTGCTGGTGTTGCTCTTCTCCTTCTTCGGTGCGGTGAACCCGTTGCTCCCGGCCGGCTACTGACGTTGACATCCTCCCCACGGATGAATCCGGGGGATTCCTGAACTGGCCGGAGCTTCATGCCGCGACCTCTCGGGTGGTTCCCGCTGCCGCCGGAGACGGACTGACGCGGGCAGCCCTGTTGCCAGGGCTTGCCCCATGTCCTGGGGTGGGCGCGGGGGCGAGCCCCCGGGCCACGATGTTCTCCGCAGCGTTGACGTCGGCGTGATTGACGTGGCCACACGAGACGCACTCGAAGACCGCTTGGCTCTCGCGGTTCTCCGGTGCGGTGTGTCCACAGCGTCGGCACTGCTGGGAGGTGTATCGAGGATCGACGTAGACGACGGTGACGC
>PLZF01000014.1 GCA_003152015.1 Acidimicrobiaceae bacterium
TCGACGAGATGATGGTGGTCGAGCGCTATAGCCACATCATGCACATGACCTCGCAGGTCTCGGGTCAACTGGCCCCGGGCAAGGGGCCCATCGACGTCCTGCGGGCCACGCTTCCGGCGGGGACGCTCTCGGGCGCGCCGAAGGTCAGGGCCATGGAGATCATCGATGATCTGGAACCGACCAAACGCGGCGTCTACGGAGGAGTGGTCGGCTACCTCGACTTCTCTGGCAACCTGGACACGGCCATCGCCATCCGTACCATGACGGTCAATCCCGATGGTCGGGCGTCGGTGCAGGCCGGAGCGGGCATCGTGGCCGACAGCGACCCGGTGGCCGAGAACGAGGAGTGCGCCCACAAGGCGGCAGCGATGCTGTCGGCGGTGGCCATGGCCCGAGCGGGAGCACCAGTCCAAGGAGCACCACCATCCCCAGCAGGAGCACCAGCCCCAGGGACGAGAAGCGCGGAGCAAAACCCATGACCCGCATCGACGACGAGATGGTGGCCGACTACGACGCACTGCGACACGGCGTTGGCGGGGTGATCCTTCCCCGGGACATGTTGACCGTTTCCGGCCCCGACGCGGTCGAGTACCTCCAGGGTCAATGCAGCCAAGACGTGGCCACGCTGGCCGAGGGGTCGGCGGCCGATGCCCTGTTGCTCAGCCCGCAGGGGAAGGTCGACGCGGCCATCCGGGTGACTCGTACGGCGCCTGACGCCTTCCTGATCGATACCGACCCCGGTTTCGGTGAGGTGGCGCAAGCCCGACTCGTTCGTTTCCGGCTCCGCGTGAAGGTCGACATCGAGCCAGTTGCTTGGGTCTGCCTCGCCATCCGTGGCCCTGAGTCCGGTTCAGTGCCTCCAGCTTCGGAGCCGGGGGTCTTTCGCCTCCCCGTCGAGTGGCCGGGGTACTCCGGCTTCGACCTCATCGGGCCGGTCCCCTCCTGGCCCGAGACGGTCCGCCAGTGTGGGCCCGCGGCCTGGGAGGCGGCTCGTATCGAGGCCGGTGTCCCCGTCATGGGCAGCGAGGTCACCGACAGCACTATCCCGGCTGAGGCCGGCCTGGTCGAGCGCTCGGTGTCGTTCACCAAGGGGTGCTTCACCGGTCAGGAGCTGGTGGCCCGCCTTGACTCCCGGGGTTCGAAGGTCGCGCGGAAGCTGGCCGGTCTGGTGATCGCTTCCGAGTCGGGTGACAGCGGGAGTGGCCGCGGCGACCTTCCTCCGCTTGGGGCGGCGGTATGGACCTCTGATGGCGGGCACGAGGTCGGCCACCTGACCTCGGTGGCCTGGTCTCCCCTCTTCGGTTCACCGGTGGCCCTGGCCACCCTCCATCGGCGGGTGACGCCGCCCGAGACGGTTTCCGTGCGGTGGGAGAGTGGCGGCGCCGCCCATCAGTTGGATGCCGAGGCCCGCGCCCTGCCGCTCGTCGAGGAGGGGACCTCATAGATCCGGTGGGGCGCAGGCAACGCCGGCACCCTCCCCGCGGACAACATCGCCATATTGGGGCCATGGCCCATGAGCTGGCCACCCTGGTCCCACCCGATGGTTGGCCGAGGGTGCCGGCATCGCAGGCCGTCACCTTCTTGTCGTCGAGGACGTCGTCACCTCCCGAGGCCAGATCGCGATGTCGGTGCGCGCCCTCCGGGACCTTGGAGCCATCGTCGACCGGGCACTGTGCGTTGTGGACCGCCAAGAAGGCGGACGCGACAACCTGGCGGGTCCGGGTGTGGAGTTGCACTCATTGCTTACCCGCATGAACCTCGATCAGGCCAACGGCCAGCATTGAGTCGGACGGGTCCCCACCCGGTGTCTCTGGGCCGTCGCGGCTTGGTACATGCCGTGGTACGTTGCCAAATCTCAAGGCGGCCTGTCGCCTTGCGTATAGTTGCGTAGAGCGACACCCTTGGCCCGGCGATGGCCCGGGGGACGACGACACCACTGGAGGAGGACCGTGACCCGAGGCCGTAAGGAGAACGACAAGGGAACCGGACGGATCCAGGCGATGGGAGGCGACACCCTCCAGTTGGTCGTCGATTACGTCAAGCAGGAGACCCTCCAGCCGTTGAAGGGCCTGGGACGGTTCATCGTGTTCGGTGTGGCCGGATCGGTGGCGTTGGGGATCGGCCTGGTGATCCTGGCCGTGGGTTTCCTCCGCGTGTTACAGGGTGAGACGGGAAGCACGTTCACCGGCAATTGGTCGTGGGCTCCTTACCTGATCTGCACAGTGGCCGTGTTGGCGGTCGCCACGGTGGCGGTGGCTGCCATCAGCCGGGGACAGGGCAAGCGACAGGTTGAACGACATAAGGAGACCGCATGAGCCCCGAAAGCTCAACCATCACCCGCGCCGATCTAGAAGCACGCTTCCGCGAGCTCAATGGCGAGGTCGCCACCGAAATTGAATCTGCCCGGTCCAAACTGTTGGCCGTCGGAGCTGCAGCCGCAGTGGTGGTGCTCGCCATCGCCTATATGGCCGGTCGGCGACGTGGCCGCAGTCGTTCGGCAGTGGTCGAGGTCCGGCGGATCTGAAGACGTGGAGCGCCTCCTTCGCTATTTCCTGAAGAACGGATTCCGCCGCGGCTTTCGCGGTGAACATCCGGTGTGGTTCGTGATCGGGGCATCAGCTTGGTTGCTCATCCGCGCCCGCCGACGCGACGATGACGTCATCTACCGGACGGTTCTGCTTCCCGGTGAACGGCTGGTGGTGGAGACCAGGAACCCTGGCGACGCCGAGCTGTCCGGCGATTGACAACGGTGGGAAGCGACGACGGGCGCTCAATTCTCGTGGACGGCGAGCGGGTACTTTTGGTCGACGCAAAAGAGCGTCAGTATCTGATCACCCTGCGGGCGGGGACCTCGTTCCATACCCACATGGGCATCATCGCCCACGATCACCTGATCGGTGCGTTCGAGGGGTCCACCGTTGTGGGCAGCACCGGGCGGCGCTTCTTGGTGGTCCGGCCGACCTTGGCCGATGTTGTACTGAAAATGCCTCGTGGCGCCCAGGTGATCTACCCCAAGGACCTGGCCGCCATCATGGTTTTGGCGGATATTGCCCCGGGTGTGAGCGTTCTCGAGGCGGGCGTGGGGTCCGGGGCGTTGTCAATGGCCCTATTGCGGGCCGGCGCCGATGTGGTCGGTTACGAGTTGCGCGAAGACTTTGCCGACCGGGCCCGGACAAACGTGGAGGCCCTGGTGGGGGAGCAGGCCCCCTACCGGGTTGAGATACGCGACATCTACGAGGGAATCGACGAACGGGGCCTCGACCGGATAGTCCTCGATCTTCCGGAACCGTGGAGGGTGCTGCCCCACGCGGAAGTGGCCATGCGCCCGGGGGGCATTCTCTGCTCTTATCTCCCCACCATCAATCAGACCTCACAGCTGCGCAACGCACTCGCCCACACCTCATTCGGTATGGCGGCCACCGTCGAGGTGCTCTATCGGACGTGGCACGTGGAAACCCGGTCGGTGCGACCTGACCATCGCATGGTGGGACATACCGGGTTTCTCACCACCGCGAGACTGTTGGTGCCGGATCCTGACCGATCCCCTTATAACGCCAAGAAGTACGAGACAGCCGGCGATGCCGAGTCACCCAGCGAGCCCGGATTGGTCTCCACGGAGTTTTGAGCGCAAGTGATGTACCCCGGTCTCTTCGGTGAGGTACCCCGGACCACTCAGCTCTGTTCGATGAAGATGCACTCACCGGGGCACTCTTCGGAGGCCTCGACCACGGCATCCTCGAGCTCGGCGGGCACACCGGCCATACCGGCCGAGCCACCCGGCTCGTTCTTCACGTCGGCGCCTTCCTTCACGTAGGCAAGTCCGTCGTCCAGCAGAGTGAAGACGGCCGGAGCGATCTCCTCGCAGAGGCCATCTCCGGTGCAGAGATCCTGGTCGATCCAGACCTTCATCAGTTGCAACTCTCCTACGTACGTTTCGGTCCACATGCATGCGGACGACCGACAGGGCAGTTCCTGCGGGTTGACAGCGCCAACCGCCCGCCATCGGTCCCCCAAGGGGGCCTGTAACCCGTGGGGACCATGCTATCCCGAACTGCGGTTGGCCCAAGTTGATACTCGGTCAGCTGGCGGGCCCGGGCTTCCGGGTGCCGCTTGATCCGCCCAGGTGCCGGTGTATGGTCGCCAATTAGGAGTCTAGACATGCGAGGTGATCCCGACGACTGATCACGACGACGAAGTGGGCCAGCATCGAGCTGGCGATGGGATGGGGACCGACGATCTCGCCACCCTGCGCCTCCGCGCCCAGGAGGCCGAGGAAGAGGTCACCCTGCTCAGGCGCCGCCTCCAGGAGAGCCCACTTCGGGTCCAGACTCTCGAGGAGAAATTGCTCGAGACGAAGGGCCAGCTGGCCCAGGCCATCTCCCAGAACGAGAAGCTGACGTTCACACTGCAGACGGCGAAGGAGCACATCACCAACCTCCGCGAGGAAGTGGAGAAGCTCACCCAACCTCCGGCGGCCTATGGCACGTTCCTCGGAACCAATGACGACGGGTCGGTCGACGTATTTTCGGGAGGTCGGAAGATGCGGGTGTCGCTGCACCCCGAGATCGGGCTCGGTGACCTGCAACGGGGGAACGAGGTCGTCCTCAACGAATCACTCAATGTGGTCCTGGCCCGGCAAGGCGAAGGGTCGGGTGAAGTGGTGGTGCTGAAAGAATTGCTCGAGGGCGGACGCCGCGCCCTTATCTACAGCCGCGCCGACGAAGAGCGGGTGGTCGAGCTCTCCGACGCACTCATCGGGGTGAAACTCCGCGCCGGGGATACCATCCTGATGGAGTCCCGTACCGGTCTGTTGGTGGAGAAGCTCGCCCGTCCTGAAGTCGAGGAACTCGTCCTCGAGGAGGTGCCCGACGTCACCTATGCCGATGTCGGCGGACTCGATTCCCAGATCGAGGCGATCACCGATGCCGTCGAGCTTCCCTATCTCCACCGCGAGCTGTTTGCCGAGCACAAGTTGCCGGCACCCAAGGGGATTCTGCTCTACGGCCCGCCCGGTTGTGGGAAGACGCTGATCGCCAAGGCGGTGGCCAATTCGTTGGCCAAGAAGGTCGCCCAGGTGACCGGCAATACCAATACCCGCAGCTATTTCCTGAATATCAAAGGGCCCGAGCTCCTGAACAAGTACGTCGGGGAAACCGAGCGTCAGATTCGCCTGGTCTTCCAACGGGCTCGGGAGAAGTCGGAAGAAGGAGTCCCGGTCATCGTCTTCTTCGATGAGATGGACTCACTCTTCCGAACCCGGGGCACCGGCATCAGCTCGGACATGGAATCGACCATCGTGCCCCAGTTGTTGGCGGAGATCGACGGGGTGGAGACCTTGCGCGATGTCATCGTCATCGGAGCATCGAACCGTGAGGATCTGATCGACCCCGCCATCCTTCGCCCTGGTCGCCTGGACGTCAAAATTCGCATAGAGCGACCGAACGAAGTGGCAGCAGCACAGATCTTCGCCAGGTATCTGACCCCGGATCTCCCGCTCGACGCCGAGGAGGTTCGCACCCGGGGAGGGGGTGACCCGGCCAAGGCCACCCAGGCCATGATCGAGGCGACAGTGGCCGAAATGTACCGGGACGATGAGGAGAATCGATTCCTCGAGGTCACCTACCAGAACGGCGACAAAGAAGTCCTCTATTACCGAGACTTCTCCTCCGGCGCCATGATCGAGAACATTGTTCGCCGGGCCAAGAAGCTGGCCATCAAGCGGGCCATCGCCGGAACCGGCCGGGGCATTCGCATGGACGACCTCTTCGAGTCGATCCGCCAGGAGTACAAGGAGAACGAGGATCTCCCGAACACCACCAACCCCGACGATTGGGCGAAGATCTCCGGAAAGAAGGGCGAGCGAATCGTCTACATCCGCACGCTCATCAGCGAGGATCGAGGAACCAAGGGTGGCCGGTCAATCGAGCGGGTGGGCACCGGTCAGTATCTTTAGGCTGAAGTGAGGATAGGGTCGGCGCGTGGCCATCCCGAAGGTCTGCGGCATCGAGACCGAGTACGGCATCCATGTGGAAAACGGCGATCCCAACCCGATTGCTGCCTCATCGGTGCTCATCAACGCCTATGCCCAGGACATCGTCCGGCAACAGACCGGTTGGGATTTTGAAGACGAGTCCCCGGGGAATGACGCCCGGGGGTACGCCCGAGAGGGATCGATGCCACCCGAGGTGGAGACCCACCTGCTGAACACCGTGCTCACCAATGGGGCGCGGTTCTATGTCGACCATGCTCATCCGGAGTTCTCCACTCCCGAATGCGCCAATGCCCTGGAATGCGTGCGATACGACCGGGCCGGCGAGCAGATCCTCATCAGATCAATGGTGGCTGCGAACTCGGCGGTCCCCGACGGCCGTCGCTTCATCGTCTACAAGAACAATTCCGACGGGAAGGGCAATTCGTACGGGACCCATGAGAATTATCTGATGGACCGGGCCACACCCTTTGACCGGATCGTCCATGGGATCACCCCGCATTTCGTGGCCCGGCAGATCTTTACCGGAGCGGGGAAAGTGGGATCAGAGACCCCGACCCACGACGGTCGCCAGGTCGACTTCCAGATCACCCAGCGGGCCGAGTTCTTCGAAGAACGGGTCGGGCTCGAGACAACCCTCAAGCGACCCATCATCAACACCCGGGATGAACCGCACGCCGATCCCCACCGCTACCGTCGCCTCCACGTCATCGTCGGTGACGCCAACCTGGCCGAGGTGGCATCCCTCCTCAAGGTGGGCACCACGTCGCTGGTACTGGCCATGATCGAGGACGACATCACCGGGGACCGCGATCTCGACCTGGCTGACCCGGTGCGGGCCATGCACCAGGTATCGCTCGATCGGACATTCAGCCACGCCTTGGAGATGTCCGACGGCACCACGGCCACTGCACTGGAGATCCAGTGGGAGCTGTTCTCGTTGGCCCGAAAGTATGCCGAGGACCGAGGCCTCGAATGCATGGGCGAGGAGGGAGTGGGCGAGGAGGTCCTCCGCCGATGGGAGATGGTGCTCCATGGGCTTGAAACCGACCCGATGTCCCTGGCCCGTCAACTCGATTGGGTGGCCAAGCTGCGCCTCCTCGAGGCCTATCGGGAGCGCCACGGGTGTGGGTGGGACGATCATCGGTTGGCGGCCATGGATCTGCAGTATCACGACCTTCGCCCCGAGCGGTCGCTCTTCGCCCGACTCGACACTGAAAAGTTGATCGATGAGCAATCGGTGATCAGCGCCATTACCGAGCCCCCGCGGAATACCCGGGCCTGGTTCAGGGGGCAGTGTCTGACCAAGTGGCCGGCGGAAGTGGTCACGGCCAACTGGGATTCGCTGGTCTTCGACCTCGGCACCGACCCCTTGCGACGCGTCCCTATGATGGACCCCCTACGAGGCACGGCCGATCACGTGGACGAACTATTGCAGCAGAGTGCAACTCCGTCGGAGTTGTTGGACCGGCTGAGCAGCTAGGGAGAGTGGCAGATGGCTGAACGAGAATTGAAGAAGAAGAGCACCGGTACCGACCACGCCAAAGAATCGGTGGAGGAGGTGCCCGCCACGTCGGACAAGGGCGAGAAGCTGAAGGCTGAGCTGGATGACCTCCTCGACGAGATCGATGAGGTACTCGAAGACAATGCCGAGGAGTTCGTGCGCAACTACGTACAGAAGGGCGGCGAGTAGATCCGGTGACGTTGCCGTTCTTTACCCCATTGGATGATCCCGGTCCCGACTTCGCCGGACTCATCCGCCGACTTCAGATCCCGATGCGTGCTCCCGCCAACATCGGCAGTCCCCAGGCGCCCATGGGTGCTGGAGGGCCCGGAGGCTCCGAATACCGTCACGGCACCACTGTGGTGGCCCTCCGGTTCGCCGACGGCATTGTGATGGCCGGCGACCGCCGGGCCACTGAAGGTCATGCCATCGCCCACCGTGCCATGGAGAAGGTCTTTCCCGCTGACCGCTTCTCGGCGGTGGCCATCGCCGGGGCCGCCGGACCCGCGGTGGAGATGGTCCGCCTGTTCCAGACCCAGCTCGAGCACTACGAGAAGGTGGAAGGGGTCGTGCTCAGCCTGGAGGGGAAGGCCAACCAGCTGGGCCAGATGGTGCGTGAGCACCTTCCCATGGCCATGCAGGGGTTGGGAGTGGTACCGCTCTTCGCCGGATACGACCTGGCCCGCAGTACCGGCCGTATCTTCACCTACGACGTCACCGGTGGCCATTACGAGGAGACCGAGCACAATGCCACCGGATCGGGGGGACGCGACGCCCGGACAACAATCAAACTTGGCTACCGGATGGGAATGGCTCGGGATGACGCGGTCGAACTGGCGGTCCAGGCCCTCTTTGAGGCTGCCGACGAGGATTCGGCCACCGGAGGTCCTGATCTGGTGAGAGGCATTTATCCGTTGGTGGCCACTGTGACCGCCGCCGGCTTTGAATCGGTCACCGAAGAGGAAGTGGCACTTCGGTTCGCCACGCTGATCGAACGTCGACGGGTGGAGGGTCGCGAACCATGACAATGCCGTACTACGTGGCCCCCGAACAGGTCATGAAAGACCGTGCCGAGTATGCCCAAAAGGGAATCGCCCGCGGACGATCGCTCATTGCCAGCACCTATGCGGAGGGAATCGTCATCGTGGCGGAGAACCCCTCGCGGTCGCTCCACAAAGTCAGCGAGATCTACGACCGCATAGCCTTTGCCGGAGTGGGAAAGTACAACGAGTTCGATCAGCTGCGGGTCTCGGGTGTTCGCCACGCCGACACCAAGGGCTACGCCTACAGCCGTGAGGACGTCGACGCCCGTTCGTTGGCCAACCTGTACGCGCAGTACCTCGGTCAGGTCTTCACCCACGAGATGAAGCCGCTGGAGGTCGAGATTCTGGTGGCCGAGTTGGGCACCGAGCTGCATCCGAACCAGCTCTACCACATCGCCTATGAGGGAACCATCACCGACGAGGATCGGTACGCGGTCCTCGGAGGTGAGACCGAGGCGATCGCCCAAGAAGTCGAATCCGGGTGGGAGGAGAATTGGTCGCTTTCGGCCGCCCTCCAGGCCACGGTGGGAGCCTTGGCCGGAGCCGAACGGACGCTGGTTGGCAAGGATCTCGAAGTGGCGGTCCTCACCGAGGGAAGTGGCCGGCGCTCCTTCCATCGCCTGATGGACACCGAACTGGACACTCTGCTGACGTAGTCCGGAGTCGGAGTATCCGCCAGGTCGGACACCGTCCGTTGGGATCCGGCGAGCGCACGGTACCGTGAGGGCATGGACAAGCGTATCTTCGGCTTGGAGAACGAATACGGGGTCACCTGCACGCTACGCGGGCAACGCCGGCTCAGCCCAGATGAAGTCGCCCGCTATCTGTTCCGACGGGTGGTCAGCTGGGGACGGTCCTCCAACGTGTTCCTCGAGAATGGTGCGCGTCTCTATCTCGACGTGGGCAGCCATCCGGAGTACGCCACTCCCGAGTGCGACGATATCGCCGAGCTGGTCGTCCACGACAAGGCGGGGGAGTGGATCCTGTCATCGTTGGTAGAGGGGGCGGAGACCCGTCTACAAGAAGAGGGCATCCGTGGCGACATCTACCTGTTCAAGAACAACACCGATTCGGCCGGAAACTCCTACGGGTGCCACGAGAACTATCTGACCAGCCGGAAGGATGACTTCGCGCACTACACCGAGGTGCTCATTCCGTTTCTGGTCAGTCGACAGATCTACGCCGGCGCCGGCAAGGTTCTCCAAACTGCCCGTGGCGCGGTGTTCTGTCTGAGCCAGCGGGCCGAGCACATCTGGGAAGGCGTTTCCTCGGCCACCACCCGGAGTCGCCCGATCATCAATACTCGGGACGAACCGCATGCCGATGCCGAAAAGTACCGGAGGCTCCACGTGATCGTGGGCGACTCCAATATGAGTGAGTACGCGACGTTTCTGAAGGTGGGCACCACCAGCATCATGCTCAGGATGCTCGAGGACCCGGCGACGGTACTGCCCGACCTCACCCTGGAGAATCCGATCAGGGCCATCCGTGAGATCAGCCATGACATCACCTGTCGTCATGCCGTGCGTTTGGCCAATGGTCGGGAGATGAGCGCACTCGACATGCAAGCCGAGTACCTGCAACGGGCGTTGAAATTCCGTGACCGGCAGGGTCTGTCCTCCCAGGAGGACCGGGCCCTCGATATGTG
The DNA here is from genome assembly GCA_003152015.1 of Acidimicrobiaceae bacterium. GTDB lineage: Bacteria > Actinomycetota > Acidimicrobiia > Acidimicrobiales > RAAP-2 > DASZIT01. Next base: position 10,185 of record PLZF01000014.1, read on the forward strand.
GGAGCACTGCCTCAAGGGCCTGGGGTCTGACCCGCTGTCACTGCACCGCGAGTGTGACTGGGTGGCCAAGTATCGGCTCATCGATAGCTACCGCCATCGCCATCAACTGCCGCTCAACAGCCCGGCGGTGTCGTTGCTCGATCTGCAGTACCACGATGTGGATCGCACTCGGGGGCTCTACTATCGGCTGCAGCGCCACGATCAACTCGATCGGATTTGCGAGGACGCCGATATCGCCGCGGCCATGTCCATACCCCCCCAGACAACCCGGGCGCGGCTTCGAGGCGAATTTGTGCGCAAGGCGAAGGAACGCCGACGGGACTTCACGGTCGATTGGGTTCACCTAAAGCTCAACGATCAGGCGCAGCGGACGGTGCTGTTGAAAGACCCGTTCAAGTCCAAAGATGACCGGGTGGACAAGCTGATCGCCGGCTTGTGAGGCACACGGGTCACCGTGCACTAGGGTCCACCGATTGTGACTACCGAATCTTCCGGCACATCGACGACAACGTCTGGTGCCCAACCGCGTAGATCGGGCTCGGTCGGGCGTTGGTTGATCGAGTGGGCGATCATCCTGGTGCTGGTGGTCGGGTTCACGTTCATTCTGCGGATGTTCGTGATCCAGACCTTCTCGATTCCCTCGGGATCGATGCTTCCCACCCTGCACGTCGGTGATCGCATCATCGTCAATAAGTTGAGCTATGACTTCCACGGTGTGCACCGGGGGGACATCGTGGTCTTCAAACGGCCACCGCTCGAGGCGCAGAACTATGCCGATCTGGTAAAGCGGGTCGTCGGGCTCCCGGGCGAAACCATCTCGACGGTGAACGGAAACGTCTACATCAATGGAAAGCCGCTCTCCGTACCGTGGCTCCCGACAGGGCCCCAGAGTTTTACCGGGCCGCTGGCGTCTAATGCTCATCAACAGTTCAATATGCCGGGTCCCGTGAAGATACCGGACGGCTCTTATTACGTGATGGGGGACAACCGGACGGACTCCGAGGACAGCCGTTTCTTCGGACCGATTCCGGAGTCGCTCATCGTGGGCCGAGCCGTTGCCGTGGTGTGGCCTGTGGGCCGGCTCAAGGGCCTCTGACGCCTGATCCGGCCACTTCCCGGGCTGGGGGCAGGGGTAGCCGCCTCAAACGTGGTGGTCGCCGGTACACTCGACAACGTGCCGTTCCTCAGTCCCGCCAAGTTGTTGATCATTCTCGTGGTGGCTCTGGTCGTGCTCGGACCCGACAAATTGCCCAAGGTGGCCAAGCAGATCGGCGGGCTCTGGGGGGACTTCCGTAAGTTCCGTGAACGCCTGGAAACCGACGTACGGGGGTCGTTCCCCGACCTGCCGTCGACCGACAAGATCGCCCAGGCGGTCCGGTCCCCCCTGGCCTTCCTCGGCACCCTGGCGGATACCCACCAGTCGGAGAATGGCACGACATCCGTAGTGAGCGACAGTTCCGATTCAGTTGATACTTTGGGAGACGCTGTCCATCCGTCGGGGAGTAGCAACCGGCCCTCGGGAACCGTGTGGCCGGAAGAGGAGAGACCCGGTACCCCGGCTGATGCCTCAGCCAATTCCGGAGGTGTGGTCCACCGGGTACGCGTATCCGGCGTTGTCGTCCCTGATGACCCCGGCATGAACTAGTCACGTCGGATCACGGATCACCGGCGGCTCGAGGACGAACACGATGGCTATCAGCCTGAAGCGGCGTAACGACACAACATCCAAGCCCGAATCCATGACACTTGTGGAGCACCTGACGGAGCTCCGACGTCGGGTGTTGGTGTGCGCGCTGGCGTTCATCGTGGCCGCAACGGTGGCCTTCATCGTCTACAACCCGATTCTCGCCTTCTTGAAGGAGCCGTACTGCCAGACGGCACCACACCACTGCGCCTTCTACATCACCGGGCCGCTCGATGGCCTGTCGTTGAGGGTGAAGATCTCCGCCTACGGCGGACTCTTTGCCGCATCACCGGTCCTCTTATGGGAATTGTGGCGCTTCATCACCCCAGGATTGAATCCGAAAGAGAAGAAGTATGCGGTGCCGTTCATCACCGCGTCGATTGTGCTCTTCTCGCTCGGATGCCTGGTCGCCTACGAGACGTTTCCCCATGCCCTCAAGTTCCTCGATTCGGTCGGGGGCCCGAGCCTCAACCAGATCCTCGACCCGACCAAATATTTGAGCCTGATCGTCTTGTTGATGACGGTCTTTGGCCTCACCTTCGAGTTTCCGGTTCTTCTGGTGTCGTTGGAGGTGGCGGGCGTGTTGACGCCAAAACAGCTGTCCTCGTGGCGTCGGTGGGCCATTGTGCTAATCGTGGTGGTGGCGGGAGTGGTCACCCCCAGCTCAGATCCGTTTTCGATGATGGCCCTGGCCGTTCCCCTGTATATCTTCTACGAGGCGTCGATCATCATCGGTAAGATCATCCGTCGGTGACTTCCGGGCAGGCCGGAGGTCGGTTTCGGGGTGCCGATGGAGCCGATGAGCATGGCCTCCGGGCCCGCTTCGAATCCGGTCTCGGATTTCCTCTTGACGGGTTTCAACACGAGGCCATGGATGCCATCGAGCGCGGGGAATCGGTGCTGGTGTCGGCTCCCACCGGATCGGGCAAGACGATCATCGCCGACTACGCCGCGGCCAGGGCGCTGGACCACGGGGGCAAGGCGTTCTACACCACACCCCTGAAGGCCCTGTCCAACCAGAAATTCTCGGAATTGGCCGATCGGTACGGAGCCCGCCGGGTGGGCCTGTTGACCGGGGACGTGTCCTACCAGTCACAGGCTCCGATCGTGGTCATGACCACGGAAGTCCTGCGGAACATGCTGTTCGCCCGCTCTTCGATGCTTGATGACCTGGCCGTCATTGTCCTCGACGAGGTGCACTACCTCCAAGATCCGTATCGCGGGTCGGTGTGGGAAGAAATTCTGATACTGACGCCGCCGGACGTGTCCTTCATCAGCCTGTCGGCCACCGTCAACAATGCGAAGGACTTCGGGGCCTGGCTCACCTCGGTGCGAGGAACCACCCACGTGGTGGTCGAAACCCATCGACCGGTCACCCTCCAGCATCATTACGCCGTGGCTGAGCGGGGCAGTGACCGAATCAGCGTGTTCCCCCTCTTCCGCCAAGGAAAGCCCAATCCCGACGGCCTTCGTCTCGACGAACGCCGACATCGCAATGCCCGACATCGCTTTCGAACGCCACGGCGCACCGAGGTTGCCGAGTATCTGTCTGACGCGGGCATGCTGCCGGCCATCACCTTTATTTTTTCCCGGGCCGCCTGTGACGACGCCACCCGACAGTGCCTTCAGGACGGTCTCCGACTGACAAACCCCCAAGAGCGAGAACGCATACGCGAGCTCACCGAGGAGGCGGTGGAGCGGTTGTCCGATGATGATCTTCGGACTCTCGGATATGGACAGTGGTCGGCCGCCCTCGAAGCCGGGATCGCGCCTCACCACGCCGGTCTGGTGCCGGCCTTCCGCCGGGCGGTGGAACACTGCTTCTCGGAGGGCCTGCTCAAACTGGTGTTCGCCACCGAAACCTTGGCCCTCGGAATCAATATGCCGGCCCGCACGGTGGTGGTGGAGCGGTTCGCCAAGTTCCGGGGCAGGGACACGTCGGCGTTGACGGCGGGGGAGTACCAACAACTGACCGGGCGGGCCGGACGACGGGGCATCGACACCGTCGGTCATGCGTTCATCCTCTGGTCCCACGCCACGACGTTCGCCACGGTGGCCGCCACCGCCTCGGCCCCACCGCCCGACCTCACCTCGTCCTTCCATCCCACCTACAACCTGGCGGTCAATTTGGTCAGGCGCTGGGACAGAGAGGAGGCGCACAGCCTGCTGGCCGCCTCTTATGGGCAGTGGCAGGCCCCTCCGGACTCGGTGTCACTCCCGGCCCAACTCGACCGCCGCCTGGCCGTACTGGAGTCGCGGGGCTATATCGACGGTTGGCGGATTACCGGCGCCGGGAGTGTCCTGGCCGGTATCTACCACGAGTCCGATCTGCTGGTATCGGAAGCGCTGAATGCCGGGATCTTCGATGGTTTGGAACCGGCACTTCTGGCCGGCGTGGTCTCTGGGCTCACCTTCGAGGCTCGGCGGGCCGAAGAGGACCCGGATGGCCCGCGGCAACGGCTGGTGGCGGAGCGTCTGAGCGCCCTTGAGGCCATGGCTGGCGACCTGAGAGCGGAGGAGCGCCGCCACGGGCTCAGGAGGACCAGGCGCCCTGATCCGGGCCTGGCTCGCTCGGTGGTGGCCTGGGCCCAGGGAGGGCTGTTGTCGTCGGTCCTGCGCCACAACGAAGTGGCTCCGGGAGACTTTGTGAGGAACATTCGCCAACTGGTCGATCTGGTCCGCCAGTTGGCCCAGGTGGCACCGGATCCGGGCACCGCCGAAGCCGCCAACCTGGCGGTGGCCCTCCTTCGCCGCGGAGTGGTGGCCGCCGATGATCCTGTTCCAGTGGGGTCCGCGCCTGATGGGTCGGTGCCGTCCTAGTGTGATCGGGGCATGTTCCCCTACGCCGTTGAGACCTTTAGCGCCGACGAAGAAGACATTCTCCGCCGGTATGTCACCAACCTCGACCTACCGGTGTTCGCCCTGGTCAATCTGCCCGAGGTGGTAAAAGGCGCACTGTTTGCCCGGTATTCGCGCTCCCCCAAGAGCCTGCGCCGGCTGTTTCTGGACGAGTTCGTGGGCGAGTTGGACATCTCCGGGGATGCCTCGGTGGATGCCACGGTAGGAGTGGAACGGGCTGAACAACTCTACGAAAAGGTGTTTTTCGAGTACGGCGATGATTCGGTGGCTCAGCTCGGCGGGGTGCACCTGGCCTGCGAGCAGGCCTCCAATGTCCTCACCAAGGTCCTCGAGTGGGGGAGGCTGATGGCCTACCTCGAGCAATCCACCCGGTATATCGGCTACGACAACCGACTCTCCACCGGGCACTACCGGTACTACCGGGACCCGGGCCTGCTCGACTCTTCCTTGGGCGCCCGTTACGTGGGTGACATGGACCGTATGTTCGACACCTACGCCGAACTCCTGGTGGAGGTCCAGGCCTGGCTGACCAAGCGGCATCCGCGCCAGGCCGGCGACTCGGATTTCGTCCACCGACAGGCAGTGAGAGCCAAGGCCCTCGATTCCCTGAGGGGCCTGCTCCCTGCCGGGTCGCTGTCCAATGTGGGTGTGTACGGCACCGGGCAGTCCTACGAGATGCTGTTGCTACGGATGCGGTCACATCCACTCCCCGAAGCCCGCCGGTACGCGGACATGATGCTCGATGAACTCCGCAAGGTCATTCCGTCGTTTTTGCAACGGGTGGATCGGGCTGAGCGGGGAGGGGCATGGTCGGCCTATCTCGAGAAGACCCGCACCGACACCGGGGGGCTGGTAGAAACGTTCTTTCCCGATCTGTGCGTGGCCGATGACGATCCGATCAGGGGGCCCTCGGGCGCACCTTCGGTCACCCTGCTCGATTTCGATCCCGATGGTGAGGAGAAGGTGATTGCCGCCATCTGTGCGCCACTCACCAGCCGACCGGAAGAAGAGGTGCGCCGCCGGGTCGGACTGCTGGGGGTCGAGGACCGCCGGTCATTGCTGCGTTCGTATGTGGGGGATCGCACCAACCGGCGCCATCGACCCGGGCGGGCCTTTGAGCGAACCGACTACCGCTTCGATGTGGTGAGCGACTACGGGGCCTTCCGCGATCTGCAGCGCCACCGTATGTTGACCATCGAGTGGCAGCCGTTGGGTCCGTCGCTCGGATACGACATTCCCGAGACGGTGGAAGAGGCGGGAGTGGCTGTCCGTTACGCAGCGTCCTTGGAGAGATCCCGTGACCTCTACACCGCAATGGCGCCGGCATTCCCCCACGAATCCGCCTACGCGGTGGCGTTGGCCTATCGGATCCGCTATTCGATGCAGATGAACGCCCGCGAGGCCATGCACCTCACCGAACTGCGGTCGGGTCCGCAGGGCCATCCCTCCTACCGCTGGGTGGCCCAGGAGATGCATCGGCTGATCGCTGACCAGGCCGGCCACCGGCTCTTGGCCGAGGCCATGTCCTACGTCGACTACGGCGGACAGGACCTGGAGCGGTTGGAATCAGAGCGACGGGCTGAAGAGAAGCGTGCCGGGCAGGCTGCCAACAAAATTACTTCACGTCCCTGACCTGGGAACTTGGGAGTCGTACCTGGTCAGAGCCTAGGTTTGTGGGTTGACGACCTCGGGGACCTGTGGCGTAACGTGCGCTCAATCCCATGCGCTCCAATTGACGTTCTCGATGGCGGTTGCTGTCCGGTCCGGATTGAGGGGTGATGGTGTGAGAGGCGGAGATGGCCCAGGGGTTTGAGTAGAGAACGGTTTCCCGAAACCGAAGGCGAGAGCCGAGGGTGGCGGGGGAGTGGTACCAAAGAACCCCTGGGTTGGTCCGCCTGACCTGGCAGTAGCCCCGCGCCTGGGTAGTTGGCCGGCTCTCAGACGGCGTCCCACTCCTGGCTGTCCTTTGTAGTCCTACCCACCATTGATTCATGCACCGAGTAGGTCCGCGACCGTCTATGCTCCCGGCCAACTCACCATTGAAGGGCCGATATGCCGCAAGAAGTCGATGAGATAGAAGAACCCGAAGAGCTCGCCGAGAATGACCTCGATGCGCTGGCGAACGAGGACGATGATGACCTGATCGATGACGACGTCCTGGCGGTCGATGACGACGATCTGGCTCCCGACGCCGTCGAGGAAGAGGTTGTTCCCGGTGCGGCGGTGGTCGCCAAGCCTGCCGCCGCCGGCGAGGAAGAGGAAGAGGACGACGACGAGGAGCATGACGAGGACGTCGAGGCCAGCCTCGACGTGATCCTCAAAGAGCGTCTCGTGGTCGAGGAGCCCGAAGCGGACGAAGATGCTCCCGAGCCGGAAGATCGCACCGACGGGGTCGATCGGGTGCTCCCCAAACAGCCTGACGAGTTCGTCTGCCGTTCATGTTTTTTGGTGAAGCACCCGAATCAGCTTGCGGATCGGAAGAAGATGCTGTGCCGCGATTGCGTGTGAGTGGAGGCCGCCATGGTCGATGAAGCCAATGATGACGTGTCGCTAAACGACCGTCTCCTCGATGTATTCGTGTATGCACCGGCAGGGTTCGTTCTCTCCGCGCTGGAGGATTTCCCCAAGTTGGCGGCGTTGGGTCGCGAACGGTTGGGAACCCAGGTGTCGACGGCTCGAGTCATGGGTGAGTTTGCGGTCAAGGCCGGGCGCAACGAGCTCAAGCGGAGGGGTGACGGCTTCCTGCATCGTGGCTCTGGTACCAACCCAGCCGACGAGAGCCCGGTGAGTCTCCACTCGGTGCCGGATTCGCCAGCGGCCGGCGAATCCGAAGAGGCTCCGATCCCGAGCGCTCCTTTGACGCCTCTTCCGACTCCCACTCCGTCGTCCATCCTTGAGACCCCGGTGGCGGCGGTCACCCGTCCGTCCACCAACGGGCACGTTCCCACGGTGTCATCCCTTGCCATCCACGGTTTCGATACCTTGTCCGCATCGCAGGTCGTCCAGCGCCTGGACGGCTTGAGCCGCGGGGAGCTGGTGGCGGCCCGGGCCTATGAGGCAGGCACACGCGGACGCCGGACTATTCTCAGCAGAATCGACCAACTGCTGGACGAACGGGCATAGCTGCGGTTCTCCGAGCGGAGGTTCGGCTCGGCCGAGGGGATGGCATGGAGGGAGTCAGGGTTGCAGAGGCCGACGACGCTCAGAGATGTCTTGAACTGGCGGAGGAATTTGTCTCTGGGTTGGCCTCGCGACGAGGTGGTTCCCTCCTCCTGGCTCAGTCGGAGGGCTCAACCGGGTGGGTATCGGATGTTGCCCGGTTTGGTCAGCTGCTCGATGATCCGGACCGATTGCTGTTGATTGGCACTCTCGACGGCGTGGTGACGGGACTGGCAATGGGCCACGTCGAACCCCTGCCCGATGGGAGACCCCTCGGGTTTCTTGACGCCTGCTACGTGGAACCAGATGCCCGCGGCGTCGGGCTCGGGCGTTTGTTGTTGGATGGCATCGTAGGGTGGCTTTCGGATCGGAACTGTTTCGGAGTCGACGGGATTGCGCTCCCCGGTGATCGGGAAGCGAAGAACTTCTTCGAAGCCTCCGGGTTCAAGGCCCGGCTGTTGACCATGCACCACACGTTCGAATGACGCCGCCAACCGATCCAGTGGACCACGGAACGGTCTATGCCAATGGCATCGAGATGTATTTCGACAGTGCCGGGGAGGGCGATCCACTAGTGCTCTTGCACGGTGGCATGGCGTCCAACCTGGGGTGGATGGGCCAGATCGACGACTTCTCGGCCCGATACCGGGTGATCGCCCCCGAGCGACCCGGGCATGGTCACACCGCCGACAGTGCCGGGCCGTACAGCTACGAGCAGATGACAGATGACACGGAGGCCTTCCTGACCGGCCTGGGACTGCCACCGGTCTCTGTGGTCGGCTGGAGCGACGGTGGCATCATCGCCCTTCTCTTGGCCATCACCTATCCCGATCTGATCTCCAAGGTGGTGGTGTTCGGATCGAACTCGAGCAGTGAGGGCTATCAACCCGGTGGTATCGGGTCTCTACTCGACCAACCGGCCGATGGGCCCGAGATTGCTGACTTCCGGGCCATGTATGACCCGGTGAGTCCCGACGGGCCCGACCATTTCTCCGTGGTCTGGGGAAAGGTCCGGGCGCTGTGGTCAGCGCCGTTCGACTTCACCGATCGACTGACTTCGATCAAGGTTCCCACCTTGGTGATGGTGGCCGATGATGATCTGGTGACGTTGGAACATGCCACGGCCATGTATCGGGCCCTCCCCAAGGGGGAGTTGGCAGTGTTGCCCGGACTCTCTCATGCCGCGCCGATGGAGCGACCATCGCTGTTCAATCGGATTGTCCTCGATTTCCTCTCCGACGAGACGACCCACGTGATGATGCCGTACCGACGGGCGTCATCCGGATAAGAGGGGGGGTCTCTTAGGAGCGACGCCGGGCCGGGGTGGTTCGGGCCGGGACCGGACGACGAGGCCCGGGTGGGGGAGGAATGGGAAGGCCGAGGAGCTTGGCCAGTTCAGGCACGTATCCCGATGCCTTATTGGCAGCCACCAAAAGGGCTTGATCGGCACCCGTGGGGATTCCCGCCGGCTTCACGTTGCGCCGGACTGGCGAATCGATGACCACCTCGAGAACCGCCAGCCAGTCGGCCGGGGTGGAATCCGACGACATGGCATGACCGGCAGAGTCCGCCAAGCGGACGGCGAGCTCGGCGGACAGGCGGGTGGCCGGTTCGGGAGGACGATTTGAGACACGGAGGCCATCGGCCACCCGTCCCTCGTCCAGGGCGATGGTGATGCGTTCAACCCAGCCGTCCCGAAGCGCCGTGACCCGCACATCTAGGGCAGCACGGAGGGCAGTCGAAAATTCACGACCCTCCTCGTCGAGGGTGACGGTGGACGCCGAGGCCACGATGGAGCGTAACTCCCGAAGGGGAACATCTTTCCCTTCGGTTCGTGCCATCGAAGCGCGGTCTTTCCACGCCGCCAGGTTCACGATTGGAAGCAGCTGCTCGGCCAGGGTGAGAAGCGGGCCCGGTGTGACTTCTGTCCGGGACTCGGCTCGGGCCCGGGCGTTCTGCTCCTCAATGGCTTGGCGTACGGCCGGGATGCCCCCCCGCAGCAACTGCTCGGCCACGGGGAGTTGCTCGGGTTTGAGGGTGGCGAGGGCAGCGTTGCGGTAGGTCGTCGACTGGGCCGGCCGGCGTGGGCCATCGCGATGCCCACCCTCATGACCCCCGGGGCGAGCGGGACGCTCGCGACGCTTATCGGAGCTGGGACCGTCCTCACTTCCTGTGCGACCTCCGCCATCTCGGCGGGGCCCTCGTTCGGCTGAATCGGCGCGAGGTCGGCGATCGGAGGGTCCACGACCGCCATCACGACCGCCACCGGTCCGTTCGTCACGACCGCCACCGGTCCGTTCGTCACGACCGCCACCGGTCCGTTCGTCACGGCGACGGCCCTTTGACTTGGAGGTCAGAACGACATTGACGTCGGGTCCAGAGGTGGGAGTGCCGACCACTTCGATCGTCTCGATCTTCCTGGGCGCTGCTTTTCCCTTGGGCGGGAGCAGGGCCACCACAGTTGTGCCGTCGAGCGTGGACTCGACTTCGGCCCTCAGGACAGCTCCGGCTCCGGTCCCGTCAGGAACCAAGGAGGCGTCCACGGTGCCGCGGGGTTGTTTGGCGCCTACGGCGCGCCACGTCCAGGTGGTCTCGTCTGTCCGGCTGGTGAGTTCGATCTCTATGCGATGAGCCATACCGGGCGACACGCTACTGCCGACGCGCACCCCCCACGGGCACGGACAGGTTAAGCGTGGCCTAAGAAGCGGCTAAGAACCCTCTGAAATGGGGATATGTCGGCTGATTATCGCCGTACGATGACACCGCAGTGTTGGCGAAAGACCAATCAAAAACGAAGCAATGTCCAGTGACGGGCACAAGCGAACAGGAGCCGGCGAATGGAACACTCCGATGCCGAAGGCGAAACACCAACAGCCAGAGAGATGCCGGACGGATCACCTTTCGCTCCACCGGCATCGGGTCAGCCGACCACCCCGGTGCCTATCGACCTTCCGGCTCAGACCGAGCAGACGCCCGTGACAGGTCCTCCGCCTCCCGTCACTCCGCCGC
>PLZF01000009.1:0-123 GCA_003152015.1 Acidimicrobiaceae bacterium
TCCGGTGCACTCCAATAGAGACACTCGTTAAACGTCCGACTCGGTCTGTTCAGATTTGCTCAGTTTCGGCTTTGTTACGCACGCATAATGGGCCCGCCCCGAGCAGTGGGTCAGGGTGCGAGC
>PLZF01000009.1:130-2908 GCA_003152015.1 Acidimicrobiaceae bacterium
ACCGAGCTGGCCCGGAGCGCCGGTTCCGGCGCGGTGTTGCTCCGGCTGTTTCACCGAACTGGGGTTGGCCGGACCCGATGGCCGACAGGAACGGCCGCGTATGCTGGGTTGACTATGACGACCCAGATCGCAATCATCGGTGGGTCCGAGGCAACGGCTCCNNGTCGGCGCCGCCCTCGCATCCGCCGGAGCGATCATCGTCTGCGGTGGCCTCGGAGGGGTCATGGCCTCCGCCTGCCGGGGTGCCAAGTCGGCAGGCGGGCTAACGGTGGGCATCCTGCCAGGCAGGGACCCCTCAGCCGCGAACCCGTGGGTCGACGTGGTCATCGCCACCGGCCTCGGCGAGGCGCGCAACTCTCTCGTTGTTGGCTCCGCCGCGGTCGTGATTGCTGTCGACGGAGAATACGGCACCCTTTCCGAGATCGCCCTGGCCCTTCGCTCTGGTACTCCTGTAATCGGCGTCGGCACCTGGTCCCTCACCCGGCCCGACGGTGAAGTGGACACGGGGATCGTGCCGATGGAGGATCCGTGTGAGGCGGTGGCAGTGGCATTGAGTCTGGCATCCGCCCGGTTGTGAATGATTTGACATAGCTCGGCGTAGCCTTCGTCGCGTCGATTACGTGAGCGCGCCAGATTGTCCCATCAGGGTGCGTCCCGCGAAACAGCTTTTGGGGCCGAGCGTCCAGATCGACGGTTCTCGCGGCTCGCATGGCCGGGCCAGTCAGCCTCAGCCTGGCCTCCTGCAAGGGGATCGGCATACGGTGATCAGCCAGTGCTGCTCGGACCGGCTGGATTTTGACCCGCAGCACGTTCCGCGTACGGGACGTCCGGCTGATCCGCCGACGCCAGGCAGTATGTCGCTCTTTCGAGATCGGATCGGTGCCGGCTTGTCGGCCATCCCGCTCGGCGCCCGGAACCAGTGGCTCGACACAAGTTGATTACCCGAAGTTCGCGCACCGTTTACCCAGCAGTGCTTGGCTACTCAGGTGACAGACGACCCGACATTGGGAGGTCGCGAACCGGTCAGATCTGAAGACTGGGTCCTCGAGCGCGCCGACCATGGAACGTTGGGACTGCAGCTCCGGCTCATCGATATTGATGCGTTGCCGCAAGTTGAATACCCGCTGTCCCTGGGTATCGCACCCACGCGCGCTGAGGTCGCGCGTGCAATTGCTGATCACACACCGAGGTACGTTGCTTACGACCTCGCCCGGAAAATTCCGAACGAGTGGGTATCGGACCGACCACTTGGATCCTAGATCCGGCCTCGTAGCCTCCGCCCGACCCCCGCAGACTCCCGTTTCAGGGGCAAAGATGCGATCTGGTGGGGTGCCACCAGCCACCCCCGCTCGGGCGGCGAATAACGCGCCAACACGACGACTGTCGCCATCCTGGCCGTAGCGCAGAACGAATCAGGCACGTCGGGTGTGCTCGGCCGGACGAGTCCACCATAGAGGCAAATCTGTCGGTCTGACCGACTCTCCTTCCCATGGACGGCGATGTGGAACCGACGCAGTGGAGTCGTTTCGCTTTCGGGACCCGGCTATCGACTCATCATCCGGGAAGTCACGATCGAGCACCGTCGAGAAGTGCTTTCGTCAGCACCGACTTGATGGTGATTCCATCTTGGAGCAACGGCTCGCTGCCGGGGATCGATCGGTCAATGGCGCAAACGACATGGGTGACGGTCGCTCCAAGCGCCCGCAGAGCCTCGGCTGCCTCGCGTACTGCGCCACCGGTGGTGATGACATCCTCGACAAGGACGACTACTCGACCGGTCGAGTTGCCACCCTCAGCCAGGCGGCGGGTCCCGTACTCCTTGGCTCTCTTGCGGATGAACAGTGTCGGCAGGCTTGTCCGACTACTGAGCACCGTCGACAGGGGGATTCCACCGAGTTCCAGACCGCCCAGCATCTCGGTGTCCGGCGGGATGAGCGGGACCATGCGGTCCACGATGGTCCATCGGAACGTCTGGGCTTGACCGCTCGCCGATGCCCTATCCGGCCCGAAGGGCGGCTACCACTTGGCTGGGGACTGGGTTGACGATGGGGTACCCGTCCACTACAACGGTTGGGACCGTCTCGTTGCCGTCAGCCACCGACCGGACGAAGGCCGCTGCGTCGGGGTCCGCCCAGATGTTGACCTTGTGGGCTGAGAGATGATGCCACCACAAGACAAGGCGCAGCCGCAGGCAGAACACGCAGCCCGGTCGCCAATACAACGTGACTTTCGGACCGGAGCGGAGCGGCTCGGCGGGACCGTTCACGGGAACCAGTCAACCACGGTCTGCGGCTTTGCCTGACGGCGGCCACGCAGAACTCCCCGTAGACGGCCACTCAAGTTCCCCCTGATGGGAAAAGGTTCCCGGGAGTCCCTCAGTGACTCCGCGGACGGGACACAGGATTCGGGGTGTCCGGTTGACTATCCCCTCCGGGCGCCAGGACGTTGATCTGAAGGATGGGCTTGGCTCTGCCGGATACCGTTCGGCTTGCGGAACATTCCGATGAGTAGCCCCTCACGGCGCGGCTGAAGCTCGTGTAGCCGTCGTTCAGTGCCCTCGGGACCCGAGTGTCGAGAACCCGCTATCCGGCTGTCATGATGCCGCTTGAGCTGGTCCAGGAGTTCAAATGTGAGCTAGCTTCCACCCCTGAGGTCAACCATCCCGTCGAACGTCGTTGGTGGGTTGACGGGCCAACCATGCGGTGCCAGGAGGTCGCAACTCCCTGGACTCCGAGGGCAGAACACCGAGCACCTGAGAGGCAGCCAGATGAGCGAGAT
>PLZF01000013.1 GCA_003152015.1 Acidimicrobiaceae bacterium
TCCACGATGTCTCGCGACATCACAGGGTGGGCGCTGAGGGACTCGAACCCACGGCCTGCTGCTTGTAAGGCAGCTGCTCTAACCAACTGAGCTAAACGCCCGAAGGCACAACGCTACCCGCCGAAGCATTACCCAATTCCATCAACAGCTCGGGTGTGGCTGCGGCCAGCGGAGTACGCCGATCGACATAGGACAGCGTGACCAACTCCCGGTCCTGCGATTCTCGGACGACGGCACCCGCCTCGACACACACCAACATGCCACCCAGGTAGTCCCAACTTCCGAGCGAAGAACCCCCGACGACCGCGTAACCGTCGAGGACCCCCTCGGCCACCGCACAGAGATCAAGCGCGGCCGCCCCCAAGCCCCGGTACTGGGACCAGCCGAAATAGGTGGGCGGGTACCCAGAAAACCCGATGATCGCCTCCCCCAGCGACCTGCACCCCGAGGGTTGAATGGGATCTCCATCGCGCCGAGCTCCGCCGCCCCGGGAGGCTTCGAAGCGCACACCCGACGCCTGGTTCACCACCACCGCCGCCCGAATCCCATCGCCATCCACTGCGCACAGACTTGTCGCATACCAGGGGATCCCACGCGACGCGTTGGTGGAGCCATCCACCGGATCCAGCACGACCACGACATCGCGATCACCCCCATGCCGGCCCGACTCTTCGGACATCACTCCCAGGCCGGCCTTTTCGAGAACGGCTATCGCGGCGGCATCGGCGGCCAGATCCGACCGGTACTGGCCGTCTCTGGTTCCGGCCAGACCCCAGTCTCCCAACCCGGCCAACGCCTCAGCTACCGCAGTGGCGGCGTCATGGAGTACGGCCAGGAGCGTTTCATCGTTCACAACCCGACGCTACTGGAGGCGAACCAGGACCGGTAGGCTGGCGGTCCTGTGGCAGTTATCGATGTAGCCGGATACGTGGCCGACCTCAAGGATCACTCCGTTGACCATGGTTTCCATGTTCACGACGAGCGCCATTTCGTTGAGACTTACTCCCTTCGCCAAGTCTGGGAAGTCGAGCTCCACCCCGAGGATGGCTGCGGAGGCCCTCTCGACCTTCACCTCGCCCTTGAGGTCGACCCCCGCACCCTGCTCTCGTTCGAGGATGCCGTATTCGGGCTCGCTGAGGACGAGGATCCTCCCGATGAGTTCCACTTTCCGCTGACCTTTACCTGGGCCCTCCCACCCCTCCCCAATGGTCCTGATCTTCTGCGCCTGGCCATCGACCTGGCCGGGATAGGCGGGATCGAACTCCCACTCGAAGTGTCCGCTATTGATTCCTACGCCTCGGCCACCGATGCCGCCGAGCGCCGGCTCACCATCGTGGCCCGCTCCCCTGTCTCGTTGACCCGGGTCTTGGCTGGTGAAGAGATGATGTGCGATGTCTTCGACAGGTGCCTGGCCGTCAGCCGCTACCTCCTCGACTCAGCCGGCGGCTGGTTGGAGTGAGCATCCGTCGAATCGGTCGGGCTCTTCCCCGCTGGGCCACCGGGCTCGTCATCATCATTGGGGGCGGGATCGGCCTAGCGGCATGCACTAGCAGCGGCGTATCACTGGCGCGATCCGCGTGTGTCCATATCGATCGATCGATCACCCTCTACAAACAGGCGTCATCGGAATCGGACAGCACCCGCTCGGCAGAGCTCACGCAACAGGCGTATATCCAGCTCCGGGATGCCCTCCCACTCGCCGCCCGGGCCGCCGGGAAGGACGCCCAATGGCAAGCCCTGATGACCACGGTGTCGGAGAGCAGCCTGGTCCCCGAGCCCGACTTGATCTCCGCGCTGACCGACCAGTGTGTCGTGGCCAATCAATCCAATCCGTTCCAGCCACCCCCGCCCTCGTCCATTCCGCCGCCAGCCACCGTCCCGCCACCGGCCACGGTTCCTGGCAACTCGTCAACCGGATAAGCGGAAACTCAACCCGGCCCGATCACCCGAAGCATTCAGCAGAAAACCGACCCGACCCGACCCGGTCACCCGGCCCGGTCACCCGGCCCGGTCACCCGGCCCGAGTGGAGGACGACGCCGAGGAACGCTGTCCCTGGCGCGCCATCTGCAGGCGGCCCAGGTGGACAGCTTCGGGCAACAAACGCGCGTCGAGCCACTGTCCCGCTGCCGCGGTCGGCACGATGTGAATGCCGTCGGCGTCGCGGATCTGAATCCCATCGAGAGACAGGGCGAAGCGCCCACCGGGACACAGTTGTGCTCCAAAATCGTCGACCTCTACCGTGGCAGGATGTTCGGCCGCCACCTGACGAAGGATGGTGTTGTACTCCGTCAATCGGGTGGCCGAGTCTTCGGGCCATGGTTGGCCATTGCCCTGTTCGCCCGAGTCGAAGCACGGAGCCGTCAACAGCATCATCGATGCCCCGGTCGACGTACCGACGGTGACCGCCTGTTCCAACGACTGTTTGAGGATGGCGTCGAAGGTCGGCTCGCCGATATGCATCCAGCGACCGTCGATGAGCCGATCGTTGATCTCCCAACGGCCCACCAAGACGGCCACCACATTGGGTTGGAACCGCTGGAGGTCCCCGGCCCACTCAGCCGGCCACTGCTGGGATGCGGGAGAGGTTGAGTTACACGGTCCGTCCATCGGATCCGGGACCCCGTGGCTGATGTATTCGGTACTGCGGACGACGCCACAGCCGATGAGGGCTCCATTGTCGAGATTGACGCCGTAACTCTGCTGGAGATTGTTGAGCGACACCGCCGATGCCAGTCGGGATGCCACCGAATCGCCGAAGATGGCCAGTTTTACCGGAGGCCCGCCGTACTGTGTCCCCGGCCGCCGGGTGATCGCAGTTAGGGCGGCGTCGGCTGCTGATGGCAGCGTGGCCACCATCGTGACCGCCACCACCCCGAGGACGGCACCCGATGTCATCAACCATGCCCGCCATTCGGTGAGAGAGCGCATCCTGCCCCGACGGATGGGCTCCTCCACCAGATAGAACGAGATGGTGGCGACCAACAACGTGACGCCGATCCGGATGACCAGGAGTGGGTAACCGATCAGATGCAGGCTCGAAGCCGATAACACCGCGAACAGTGGGAAGTGCCATAGATAGGTGCCATAGGAGATCTTTCCCACGTACTGGAAAACCGAGTTGCCGAGCGCTCGGGACACCGATCCGAGCTGGTTGGTCACCGCGGTAAAGATGACGATGGCCACCCCCACCGCCACCAGAAAGAAACCCCCCCGGTAGAGAAACGCGGTGGGTTCCGGAAGATGGGACCAGAGGTAGGCGAAGGCGCCGATGGTGACCCACCCCACAACTCCCAGAGCCGTGCGCCAAGGGTCAGCCGTGATCTCCCAGGCCGCGATCGGTGTGAACCCGGCAATTCGCCGGCGGCGGAGCTCACGCCGGTGGATCGGGGCCGGCGATCCTTCCGACCCACCACGTGGGCCCATGTCCTCGGGGAGGGTTTGGCGGTACTGGGCCCACATGGCCATACCAACGGCCAGTGCCGCGCCGACCAGGAGATCCTGGGAACGGGTGTCGGTACCTTCATAGACACGCATGACCGATGCCGGCCCGTGATAGAGGAGGCCCATGTCGACCGCGGACCCGATGGCCCCCACCACCGCGGTGGCGAACAACGGCCACAACCGGCGTGAGGCCCGCAGTTTGTTGCCCAGATACAGCATGGCAAGCACCACCGGAGGCCACGCAATGTAGAACTGCTCCTCGATCGAGAGCGACCACATGTGCTGGAGCGGTGACGGGTGAGCAGTGAGGTTGAAATAGTTGGTTCCGGCGAATATGAAGTGCCAGTTCGCCACATAGAACAGGGTGGACAGCGAGTCGAGGCGGAGATTGGCGAACTCTCCCGGGGGAGCAAAGACCTTGGCGTAGATGGCCACCCCGATCAACATCACGAACAGGGCCGGCAGCAGACGTCGGGCCCGGCGGGCCCAGAACTTCCCGAGCTGGATCGTCAGCTTTTTCCGCCACTCCCCGACCAACAGAGAAGTGATCAGAAATCCCGAAAGGACGAAGAATACGTCGATGCTGAGGAACCCACCCCCGAGAAAAGGGACCCCCCCGTGATACATCATCACCCCGAGGACAGCCAGGGCCCGCAGTCCGTCGAGGGCGGGAATGAATCCGAAGGTGATGGTTCGACCACGGGCCACGGTGGAGGTCACCGCATCCTTGGGTGGCTTGTTGCCAGCCGCGTAGGCAGCAGGACTCATCTGGGCAGACGCCTCCGGACTCGATCGAGAACCGGTCTGGTCAAGGCCGGCGGGTTGACCGCCACAGTTTCGCAGACGTACCAGTAGAGCGGGGAGCGGCTCATTCCGGCGACGGTTGGGACTCGACCTGCTGGCGGGTCGCCGCCTCCACCACCACCTCGAACAGACGCTGGGTGTCCGCCTCCAGGTGCTTCCGGGCCGCGATCAGCAAGGCGGATCCCACATAGGCCACCGGGAGCACTATCAAAAATGCAGTTCGCAGGTTGCCCCGTAGCGCTGGGAGAAAAACGAGGTCACCAGGGGGGCGGCCGCGGTGCCGAACAGCACTGGGCCAGGTCGACCGCATCGACCGGGCAGGCGAAGGCGATGACCACATCGGCCACGGCGATATGGGACCCGGGACCGTGGTGCGAGCCGGTTCGTTCATGTGAGGATCACCATGGCGCCACATACGAGCACGCCTTCACGATGCGTCCCCGGCTCGGTTCCCCCCACCATCGGTACCGCCGATTCCGTCCCGATCAGACTGTCGGGTAATAGCCCGCCGGGAGGGTGATGGTCTTCTTCTCGAGGAACAACTCGAGGCCGTCCTCACCGAACTCACGACCCACCCCTGACGCCTTGTAACCACCGAAGGGGGACGAGAAGTCGATGGGGATGTTGGAGTTCACCATGTAGGTTCCGGTGCGAACCTGTCGGGCCACACCGAGACCACGGTCATTGTCGCGGCTATAGACCGCTCCGCACAGGCCGTAGTCGGAGTCGTTGGCGATCCGCACGGCGTCAGCCTCGTCGTCATAGGGGATGACCGACAGGACCGGACCGAAGATCTCCTCCTGGGCGATGCGCATGGAGTTGTCGACATCGACAAAGACGGTTGGCTCAACGAACCATCCCTTGTCGAATCCCTCGGGGCGACCGCCTCCGACGGCGATCTTCGCTCCCTCTTCCTGTCCGATGCGGATGTAGCTCTCCACCCGCTCGCGCTGGCGTTCGGCGACCAGCGGTCCGACCTCGGTGGTGGGATCGAGGGCGTCCCCCACCTTCATGGCTCGGACCTGCTCGACCAGCGCTTCACTCACCTCTGCATATCGGTCGCGAGGTGCGAGGATACGGGTGAGGGAGATGCAGGCTTCGCCATTGTTCATAATGGCATTGGGCATCATGAGGGGCAGCGTGACATCGAGGTCCACGTCGTCCAGCAGGATGGCGGCCGATTTCCCACCGAGTTCGAGGCTGACCCGCTTGAGGTTGGCCCCGCAGGCTGCGCCGATCTTGCGTCCGGCAACCGAGGAGCCGGTAAAGGACACCTTGTCCACCCCAGGATGATTCACCAGGTACTCACCGACTTCCCGACCGGCCGGCACCACACTCAGGACGCCCTTGGGCAGCCCGGCCTCGGCCAGAATCTCGGCCAACACGTTGGCGTCGAGGGGGGTCTCGGGTGCCGGTTTGAATACCACGGCGCAACCAGCCAGCAACGCCGGGGACAGTTTGGCCGCGGCCAGAAACAGCGGCACGTTCCACGGGGTGATGGCCGCCACCACACCGACCGGCTCCTTGGTCACCATCACCGGACCGAGAAGTCCGTCCTTCACCGTGTCGAAGGCGAAGGTGGACCCAAGCCCGGCGTAGTAATCCATGATCATGGTCGGGGCAAACACCTGGGCCAAGGTGCCCCATGCCACCGGCGAGCCCATCTCGTTGGAGATCAGCTCGGCGATACCTTGCATGTCGTTGCGGATGGCATCCGCCGCCTTGGTCAGGACCACAGCACGCTCAGCGGGGGTCATGTGCGGCCAGGGGCCGTGGTCGAAGGCTTCACGTGCAGCCGATACCGCCCGGTCGATATCGGCCTTCTGCGCCTCGGGAACCCGGCCCACCAGCTCCTCGTTGGAGGGCGACACCACGTCGAACGTGGATGACGAGGACGGTTCGACCCATTCCCCCCCGATGAACAGACGATCGTACGACTTCATGGACCCTCCCTCGATGGAACCGGTTCTACTCCGGTGTCCCGATCGTAGCCAGGAGGGGACCGGCAGGGACAACCGGGAGTGCGGGCCGATCCAACTCGGCTTCGCAGAGGCCAGTACGCTCCCGATTGTGCTCTCTCCCCTTGACGACTACCCGGTGCACCAGATTTCCGAGCCGATGCGCTTCGTGCAGACATCGGACCGGAACTTCTACGATCGCTATTACTTCAATATCCACGGGACCGGCGACGTCCACGGCACCGACGAGGAGCTGTTTGCGGTCATCGGCGTCGGTCACTACCCGAACCTCAGCGTGGCCGACGCCTTTGTTTCGGTGCTGTGGGGGGACGACCACCGGGTGATCCGCTCGTCGAGGACCCTGGGAAGCGACCGGATGGACGCCTCGGTGGGGCCGATCCGGGTGGAGGTCCAAGAGGGACTGAAGCGGGTACGGGTGGTGGTGGAGCCCAATGAGCATGGCATCGAACTCGATGCTGTCTACGAGGGTTTCTCCGAAGCGCTCCTCGAGTCACGCCACTTCGATCGTCAGTTCAGCCGGGTGACGTTCGACTCCACCCGATTCGCGCAAACCGGCTCGTGGACCGGGGTGTTGAAGGTCGGCGACCGCGAGATCACCCTCACCCCCGACCGCTGGTGGGGATCGCGTGACCGCTCGTGGGGAATACGGCCGGTAGGAGAGTCGGAGCACCCCGGAATTCGGGTGACCGACACCGCCGGTGGGTTCTTTTGGATCTATGCCCCGGTCCGATTCGAGGATCACGCGCTGGTCACCATCATCCAGGAACGACCGGACGGAGAACGCGTCATGAGCGACGCCCATCGAGCCTTCCCGGTGGGCTCAGGTCGGGAACCCGAGTGGCTGGGGCGCCCCGAGCACGATCTCCGCTTTGAGCCCGGCACCCGCAAGGTCATCGGCGCCACCCTTTCCTACTTCGGCGCCCGAGGGAAGAAGACGGCAGAAGTCGAGGTCGAGACGTTGCTGGCGTTCCCCCTGTTACTGGGGACGGGATATGGGCTCGAGCCTGATTGGAAACACGGAATGTACCAGAGCGACCTGGTGATCCAGGGACAACAGATCCCCGCCACCGACGCGTCGTACATGGACTGGGGCCTGACCGAGTACGCGGCCAAGTTCACCTACCAGGGGCAGGTCGGCTACGGGATGTTCGAATGCGCGGTGATGGGACCCCACCAGCAGTACGGGTTCACCAGCTAGCCCGGAGACCGGCTTCGAGACTGAGGCGCTAGGTGACCGAGCGGACGGCGTCGGCCTCCCAATAGGCCCGCAGTGCGGCAATCTTTCCATTGGGCGAGCAGCGGTAGGTGTAGACCCCATCCACCTCCACCGCGGAGCCACCGGCGAAGGTGATCCGGATCACCCCGACATTGGCAACTTCGTCGCCACAGAGAAACGACTGGCGAATGCTGAACTTGATCGATTCATTGGCGGCAATCACATTGTCGTAGAAGGCGGCGATGGCCTCGGGGCCACGGTGGCCCTTCCCCTCGGGGTCGAACACCGACGGGCCGATGGGATCCTGGACGACGGCGTCCTCGGCGAAGAGGGCGAGCCACCCCACTCGATCGTGAACCTCCACCGCCGCCATGGATGCTTTTCCCAGATCCCGGGCGGTAGTCATCGGTCCACCTTTCTGATCATCTGGTCGGCAAATCGGCGAAGATTGTCCAGCTTTGTCCGCAGGGTCTCGGTGTCGGGCCCGACCGAGTACGGCCACCGGAAGCCGACGATCACATCGGTGACCCCTTGCTCTTCGAGACGACGGACTCCGTCGACAGAGAAGGCGTCCATCGAGATCACGTGCACCTCGAAGGGTCGATCGGAGGTGCCCTCCTCTTGGCGGATCCGACCCAGCTTTTCGAGCAGCCCGGGCAGATCGGCCGGGTCGCCCCCACCGTGTAACCATCCATCAGCTCGAGCCGCCCGTCGCAGTGCGGCGGGAACGTGGCCACCCACCAGTATCGGTATGGGCTCGCTCGGAGTCGGGGAGATCTTCACCGATGGCAGGTCGTACGCCTCGCCGTGGAACTCGAAGTAGCCACCGGCTGACAGGCCGCGCACGATGGCGACGGCCTCGTCCATACGGCGCCCGCGTCCCTCCCAGGGCACACCACACAACTGATAGTCCTCCGGCCATGGGCTGGTGCCCACCCCCAGCGACAATCGATTCTGGGTCATCACTGCCACCGAGGTGGCCTGCTTGGCCACCAGCAAGGGGTGGCGCATGGGGAGCTTCAGTACAAAGGTGATGAACCGGATCCGCTCGGTCACCGCCCCCATCGCCGGGATCAGCGAGAACGGTTCGATAAACGGTTTGTCCTCCAAGAACTCGCGTGTGTGATCGGGCGAGAACGGATAGGTCGAATCGGACACCTTCGGGTAGCAGATGCTGTCCGGCACCACCATGGCGTCGTAGCCGGCGTCTTCGACGGCTCGGGCCAGCGGCAGATACATGGTGGGGTCGATCATCGACTCGGCGTAAGAGAACCGCATCAGGCATCACTCCATTCGATATGCGCAGCCATGGCGCCGTCGCTGGCAATCCAGCCCTTGGAGGCGGCGAACTCGAGCATCGACGCGAAGTTGGTCTCCCACTCGGCCGGGAGTTGGCCGCCTGCGTTCGACGCAGCTCGCGCCGCCAAGGTCCTCACCGTGTCAGGGGGGATGAAGACTGTCCCATCGGGATCCACCCGGCCGATGTCGTGCTCTCGCAGTGCGGCGGCCAGGGAGTCGAGGGCTGTCGCCGCCTGTCCATCGGCGGCGCCATCATCGGTTTGAGGGGATACCGCCCGCACCGCGAACCGCTGCATGTCGTCGGGTTGATGGAGGGCGACTCCCGCCGTACCCAGGTCGACCACCACCTCCATCACTGCCCCCCGATCCGAATCCGCCGTCCAACCCATGGGACCCTACAACGCCCGGCCCGCCGCAGTGCTCTCCCTTTGGGACTGATCATGTGTAGTAGTTGTGCAATCGTAGGTCCATGTCCCGCAGAATCGGCCTTCGTGAACTCAGACAGAACGCCAGCGAAATTGTGAGGGAGGTGGAGACGGGAGAGACCTTCGACGTCACTGTTTCTGGCCGGCTCGCAGCCCGGCTGGTTCCCGCCTTGCGATCCCGGTCACACCGGATCGAGGAGATTGCCGACCTCTGGGATGGGGAGGCCGACCCCACCTTCTTCGACGACCTCGATCAGGTCGCCGACCGGACGGTCGTCGATCCCCGGGTCCTCCCACAATGAACGCCATCCTGGATACATCGGTCATCGTTTCGGGAGAAGCGCCCACCCTTGGCGATGACGACCTCTTCGTCACGGCTATTACCTTCGCCGAACTGCACACCGCTGTATTGGTGGCGTCCAACGACGCCGATCGGGCCACGCGCCTTCGTCGACTGACCAAACTGGCGGCTCTCTATGACCCCCTCCCGGTAGACGCCGGCGTGGCTACCGCCTACGGACGGATTGCCATGCTCGTGAGGTCGCGGGATGGTTCGTCCCCAACCCGGGCGATGGGTCTCCTCATTGCCGCCACCGCGCTGTCGAACGGATGTCGCCTCTATACCCGCCGGGTCGGTGATTTCGAAGGCCTCGAAGACGTGGTGGAGGTGGTTGGAGTTTGAATCCGGCCGATGTTCCCGCTGACGACCGTTGGCGTGTGCCGCCGTCGGCGGTGCCGGGGTTGGAGCGAACGCTCCCCTTTCGGACAGGCCATACTTTCCGCATGCCTGAGACCACCCACCGTGACCCAGCCGAGACCGGTGCCACCTTGGCGGCATGGGTGGAAGCCCATGCCGCCGGGATCGCCAATGTTCAGGTCAGCAATCTCGAGTCGCCACCAACCAATGGATTCTCGAGCGAGACCATCCTGTTCGACGCCACCTGGGATGAACCGGGAGTGGCAGCTACCGACCATCGCCTGGTGGCACGGGTGGCCCCGACCGGTTATACGGTCTTTCTCGACCCTGACTTCGTTGGACAGTGCCGGGTGATGCGCACCGTGGCTGAGCAGACCGATGTTCCCATGCCATCGGTACTGGGCATCGAAGAGGACACCTCACTCCTCGGAGCACCATTCGCGGTCATGGAGTGCATCGACGGGGAGGTGCCGACGGACAATCCGCCCTATGCGTCGGGTGGATGGTTAATGGAGGCAACGCCTGCCGAGCAGGAACGACTGTGGTGGAGTGGGTTGGACGCCATGGCCAAGGTGCATGCCACCGATTGGCAGGCCCTCGGGCTCGGATTCCTCGACAACCCCCGGCGGGGCTCGACCGGGCTCGACCAACAGCTGTCGTACTACCGGGGCTTCTATGCGTGGGCCTCCGAAGGACGACCAATCCCAGTGGCGTCGGCCACCCTCGAGTGGTTGGAGGCCAACCGCCCCACCGAAGATGCCCCGATGGCGCTGCTGTGGGGAGACAGCCGCATCGGCAACATGATCTTCGACAACTTCAGTTGTGTGGCCGTGCTCGATTGGGAGATGACCTGCTTGGGTCAACCGGAGATGGATCTCGGGTGGTGGCTCTACTTCGACCGCCAGTTCACCGAGACCATCAACCTGGATCGACCCGCGGGGTTTCCGAGCCGGGAAGCCACCATTACCCGCTACGCGAAGCTGCTGGGACGCGACATGGAGAACATTGAGTACTACGAAGTCTTCGCCGGCTTCCGGTTCGCCCTCATTTTGGCTCGGCTGGGTGCCCTGTTGAAGGACTCGGATATCCTGCCGATCGATTCGGACTTCGAAACCAACAACTTGGCCACCCAATTACTGGCCACCATGCTCGATCTGCCCGCTCCTGGCAGCTGAACCGCCCGGGGGTCGGTGACGTACGGCGGTATGGCGGTATGGCGGTACACCAACCGAGTCAGGCCGCCGAGGTTGGTGCCGTTCCGGGCACGCCGTGCTCACGGAGGCGATCTGCCACCCAGGTGATCCCGGCCGGTTTGGCCATTTCGGCCTGCCACCCGGAAAGGACCCTCTCCATCTCGTCGTGAGTGGCGACGTAGCCGACAATGGTGACGACCACTTCGTCAACCGAGAGGTTCTCCACTTCGACATCCCCGAACGGCGTATAGGAACCGGCCTCGGGAACCATCTCGAGCATGGCGTACAACTCGCCGGTGTCCTCCACCCAACTCAGCTCGTACCGGTTTCCGGTGGCGTCATACCAGTTCGTCCCCAGCTCGATCTCGGCTGACTGTCGGCGCCGCTCGTCGGCACTGTAAAACTCCTCGATATTCATCGGACTCCTGTCTGATTGTGGCAACGGCGTGGCTGGATGGTACGTCGGTTGGTCGATGGGTGATGGAGCGGGTCGAGATCGAACCAGGTTTACTGACCGGAGCTGGCGGGAAGTGGGAAGCCAGTGGCCTGGGCCCACGCCGGATCGATGACGTAATTGCCAGCGGGTTCGATTCCGAGCACCACCACCGGGGCGTCGACCCGGTTCCCGGTGCCCGGATCGATGGTGATCTCCCCCGTGATGCCAGTCATATTGACAGTATGGGAGAGCGCGGCGCGAGTGGCAGTTTGCTTCCAACCGCCGGCCGCCGTCACCGCTTTCGCCAACAGCTCCACCGAGTCATAGGTAAAGGTGCCCCAGGTACCTGGGGCGGCATGGAAAGCGGCCTGGTACTGGGACACGTAGGCCGTCGCCCCCGTAAATTGCTGAGCGGAGGGCACCCCGCTGTTCAGGCATGTTTGAGCCACCGGGCCGGTGGCGGCGGCGACAAAGTCGGGACCCTGCGCAGCCAGGTCCACGAAACACCTGGCTCCCACACCGAGTTGGGCTGCCTGTTTGGCTATCTGGCCCGCCACTGTGCCGTAGGCGGCGATATACAGCACGTCGGGATGTGCCTCCTTGATCGTGGCCAGGACAGTGTCGAAGTTCGTCTGGCTCTCATGTACCGGCGCAACCGTGATCGGGGCGTGCCCGGCCACCGTCAACAGTCCCTCGAGCTGGGTGGCGATGCTGGCCGTATAGGCAGAGGTGTCGTAGATGATGGCTACCCGGGTGGCATGGAGTTGATCAGTGAGCTCTTTTGCTTCCACCGGTGCCACCTGGACGTCCATCGGCTGGGTGGTAACTCCAAAACCCTGGGTCTGGTGGGCACTGGTGAGACGCACGATCCCCGTGCCGGCCGAGCGGTAGATGGAGAGATTGTCCACTCCGACTCCAGAGTTGAACGGTCCCACCACGCCGAACACGCCTTGTTGCACCATGTGCTTGGCCACAGTGACCCCGGTACCCGGAAGCGCCGCATCGTCGGCCCGCACCAGCTGCAACTTCACCCCGTCGACCCCGCCGGCTGCGTTAATCTGGTTTGCCGCAAGTTGAGCGCCGCGATACATGTCCGCGCCAGTAGCCGACTGAGGTCCCGTCATCGGACCCTCAATGGCAATGCGCCCTGGCGCCGGGGTACTGGATGACGGTGTCGGTGACGACGAAAAGGAAGAACACCCTGATGCCGCCAGGCCAACCACCAGGATGGCGACAATGGTAAACGGAAGACGGTGAAAGGGTGCCATCCGCCAGACGCTAGTGGTAGCAGATCACCCCTGCCGTCAGGCAGGCTGATCCCAAGCCTTCAACAAGTGAGCGCTGATCATGTAGAGCTCAGCGGCCGCTGGCGTCGATCAGTCCGTATCGACGTCGCACCGCCAGGTCGATCCTGTTGAAACCGGTGTTGACGACAATGCCGGCGCTGATGATCACGATCACCAGCGCCGCGACCACCGCAAAGTAACCCTCAGTGTGGGCGTTCTCGGTCCGTCCACCCAACCCGACCTGACCTGCCACCTGAATGAGAACTCGCCCGCCATCAGCGCATGCCAGGCAAAGGCCCAACCCTGCTTGAGGCTCCTGAGCACGACGGGGAGCGCAGCCGGCAACACGACATGACATTGCAGGGCGAACCCCCGGGCTCCGAGAATTCGCCGGGCACGGGTAAGCCGCGGAGGCACCTGATCGATGCCGGAGATGAATCCGTTGACGATTGCCGGCGCAGATCCCGATACGATCATGAGAACTACCGCCTTCGACGAGAGGCCGAATACCATCACCGCTAACGGGAACCAGAGAACCGATGGCATGGCCTGCATGCCGGTGATGAGTGATCCGATGGCAGCCCGCAGAACCGGTACCCGGGAGATGGCGGTGCCCAACACCGCGCCAAGGCCAATGGCGATGGCGATGGCGCTCAGCTTGGGCCACGTCGCGTCCCACACACGCTAGAGCCGGCTAACAGTTCCGATGGCCAGAGGTATCTCGAGCGCGTCGAGCCCGGCCCAGTCGTCATCGAGCGTGCCGGGAGGTGTGTCGGGATCCGGACGGGCGAGGCTGGCGAGCATGGCGGCGCATCTCGGATCGGAGTTCGTCAGTGACCATGGCGGCCAGATCGGTGACTTCGGCAGAGGAGATACGACGGGGACGGGGCTGGTCGATGGGGCAGACGGCCGCCACTCGGACTGGTCTGCTGGTCAGCAACACAATCCGGTCACCGAGTCGCGCCGCTTCACGCACATTGTGAGTTACGAACATCACGGTAACGCCACGCTCTAACCAAAGTCGCTCGAGTCATCGTGGAGGAGGTCGCGGGAGATTGCATCCAGCGCGTCGAATGGTTCG
Organism: Acidimicrobiaceae bacterium; assembly: GCA_003152015.1. Taxonomy (GTDB): domain Bacteria; phylum Actinomycetota; class Acidimicrobiia; order Acidimicrobiales; family RAAP-2; genus DASZIT01. The sequence continues at coordinate 13,859 of PLZF01000013.1, forward strand.
TCCATCAAGAGCAGTTGTGCATTCTGGGCAAGTGCCCGAGCCAGTGCCACCCGCTGACGCGTCCCACTCGAGAGTTCATGGGAAATTTGCGGGCAAAGCCGGCGAAGATTGGCTGGTCTTCGGCCGAACCGGTTGAAACCTGCAAAGTCCCCGCCGAAGGCGTGTCCAGCCCGGCAAGCAAATTGAGAAGCGTCGTCTTTCCACAACCCGAAGCGCCGACGATGTATCCGAGCTCGCCGGCCGCGTTGTTGAGGCAAATGTCCTGTAACGCCGCAGCACTCGCGTTACCCACGCCGTGCCGTTTCGACACACCCTCCAGTGACACCGCGGGTGCAGAAACGGCTACGACGGTCATGACGTCGACACCTGGGGTTGTCCATCGCTCCGCAATAATTGATTCAACGGCCCGAGGTCATAGAGCCCGGTGATCTTGGTTGTAGGGAATCCAACCGGCCCAGCGTCCCGCACATCGACGTGTGAACACCAGGGTTGGTGCGGGTACTGCAGGCGGTTGGGGTAGTGCAAGGCCCCGAGTCCCAAGCCGGGTCGTTGAACCCCCCAGCGACCGGGAGACGAAAAGGTCGCGTAAGGCTCCTGAGAAGAGTTCTCTCAGAACTGGTGGGGCAGGCAGGGATCGAACCTGCGACCGAGGGATTATGAGTCCCCTGCTCTGACCACTGAGCTACTGCCCCGACCCCGGAAAACGTACACGGCGGAAAGCAACCCGGCCGCCACCCGGGAAGTCGTTGCACATTCGAACCGGCGGCCCGATCCTCACCCGCTGCCGTGTAGCAAATGCGCTCATGGTGGGCTTACGAGCACAGCTACCGCAATAAACGCGCGGTCATGCTCCAGGAGGGGGGCTGTTCACCACCAGAGCCGGGTCGCCCGTCGGGCTAAGGCTCCCCACCAACTGTAGGGAGGTAGCTCCGCGGCGACCAAGCGCATCATCGAGAAACTTGACAGTTTCCGCCCGCATCGCGATCGCAGAAGCGGTGGTGCCTACAAACGTGTCGAGGTGGTCACCCCCGGCTGTCGACACGAACACCTTCGCCATGTCGGCCGACTGATACACCTGGTACGCGTCGGGATACAGGCCATATTCGTCGTTGGTCCCCACCGCCACCATCAGCGCCCCCGGGGTGGGTGCGCTCCAGGGTCCATCCACCCCGCCGGGGATCTGGCTCGATAATGACACATACGCCCGTATACGGTGATCGGCAAAGGCCGGGTTGAGCGCCAGCATGGCGACGTCGGTGCCCCCGTCCGAGTGGCCGGCCACCGCTATCCGTGCCGGATCCACCTTCCCGGCCGCTCCATTCAGCATCGCAGTGATGAGGAAGGACAGGTCCCGCGCCTCATTGGGGAAGTCGGTGACGGGAGTCCCCGGCAGCGTGTCGGCCGAATCAGGAAACGTGGGTGCGGCGACCAGGTAGCCCGCCGCCGCCCAAGTATCGAGAAGCGACTCGTAGACGTGGGGGTCAGAATTCCACCCGTGGGCAAAGACCACCAACGGGAGAGGGCCGACCGCGCCTTCGGGGCGGCGGATCACGGTGGTCAATACCCGACCGGACTGAGCCGGGGCATCTCCGCGCTCCGAGGTCTCCCGACTTGGGTCGGAGAGGGCGATCGTCTCATCCTGTACACCGAACGGCGGTTGAGGAGTAGACGCTGCTGTGGCGCCCGGCGAACGGGTGGCCGGTGCCGTCGTCGCCACATGAGCACCCTTCACCAGGTCCGGCGACGTGGCCAGGGCGATCCCAATCGAGATCGCCACCACCACGAGCACGGTCGCCAGGACAACGATGGTGCGGCGACGCCAATCGACCCGGCCAGGATCATGGCGCCGAAGGGTCCGTTTTTGCAGTGGTGGGTCCACCACCTACCCCCTTGGGTCCGCCGGTCACCCGTCGCCGGTATCCCTGGCCAGGACCGAGCTGGTTCGGCTCCACCAGGAAACACTGGACAAAGCTCCGGGGGAGAGACTCGAACTCTCAACCTAGCGGTTAACAGCCGCTCGCTCTGCCGATTGAGCTACCCCGGAAAGCCTCAGCCGCGCCAGATTCCCGGAACGGTGTGCCAGAGGACATTAGCCTGTGATCGTCCCACCCTTCGCCCGTCTTGGCATCTTCTGCACCCAGGGCAGATCTATCCCACCGTGCCAAAGATGCAAACTCGCCCCCAACCGGGCCACAATGGTCGGATGAAGTTTCGGATCGGCACTGCCGTCGCCTTTGGACTCGGATATATCCTCGGAACCAAGGCTGGACGAGAACGATACGACCAGATCGTCAAAGTGTCCGGGAAGGTCAGGCGGTCCGCACCGGTCGCGGGGTCGATCGGCGTCGTCACCGAAAAAGCCAAGGCGGCAGCCAGTCTGAGTGTCGAGCGGGCCAGGGACGCGGTCAGCTCTCGCCTCGGGTGGCGCGACGGCGACGACGCCGCCGACGCCATCGCCAGCAGCATGGCCAACGACCTGGCCTCAGCCATCAATGGCCATCGGGTACCCACCCCCCGAACGCGGCACTGACGCCTCACCGAAAACGTGGTTCAGGCTTCGTCGAGGTAGTCGCGAAGTAGCTGGGCTGAGTCGGGACGTCGCAATTTTGCCAGGGTTTTGGCTTCGATCTGCCTGATCCGTTCACGGGTGACCCCGAACGCCTTACCCACTTCCTCGAGGGTCCGGATCTTTCCGTCGTCGAGACCGAATCGGAGACGGACCACATCCTGTTCGCGAGAGTTCAACTGCCCGAGCGCCTCGCGGACCGCCTCGTCGAGCATGATCCTCGCGGCGGCGTCGTCAGGGACGACGGCCCCGCGATCCTCGATGAGATCGGACAGACTGAAATCGTCCTCGTCCCCCATTGGTTGCTCCAACGACACGGTGTCCTGGTTGATGCGCTGAATCTCCCGGACTCGCTCGATGGTGAAGTCGACCCGGCTGGCCACCTCCTCGGCAGTTGGCTCCCGTCCCAAATCCTGCAACAGTTGGCGCTGGGCCCACACCACCTTGTTGATGGTCTCCACCATGTGGACAGGGATTCGGATGGTGCGGGCCTGATCGGCAATCGCCCGGGTGATGGCCTGCCGGATCCACCACGTGGCGTACGTCGAGAACTTGAAGCCTTTGGTGTGGTCGAACTTCTCTACCGCCCGCATCAGGCCGAGGTTTCCCTCTTGGATGAGGTCGAGGAAGGCGAGACCGCGATTCCGGTACCGCTTGGCGATGGAGACAACCAACCGGAGGTTGGCCTCGATCAATGCCTCCTTGGCCTGTTGTCCTCGCCGGACCAGCATGCGGTCGTCAGACCGCTCTTTCACCGGGCCGACCGGGCCGACCGGGCCGACCGCGACCAGACGCTCGGCGGCATCGGCTCCGGCCAGTATCCGTTCGGCCAACTCCACTTCCAGAGCAGCGTCGAGGAGCTTTACCTTTCCGATCTCTTTGAGGTACATATGGACCGGGTCCGCGGCCGCACTCCCGAACCGGTCGCCGCCGTTGTACTGCTCACCGGGAGGGGGCCGTCGGTCCGGGCGGGCCTTCTTGGCGATCGCTGCCTTGCGCACCGCTCCGGTCACCTTGGATCGTGAGCCACCCCCTGTGGCACTCTCGGCAACCGCCTGTTCCCCGGATTCGACCCGGCCACCCGCCGGTGACGACGCCACCGGATCCGGATCGCTCATCAGGGCTTTGATCGGGCCATCGAGGACAACCGGGTCCTCGTCAGTCCGAGCCACCGGAGCTAACGGCACGATGGTCATTTCGCCAGTGTCATAGGTGAACTCGATGCCTTCGGACCTGATGCGGGTGACCACGTCGGTGATCAAATCAGCGCTCAGCTCTACCGATTTGAGCACGGTCATCACATCATCCTGGGTCAGAAATCCTCGCGACCGACCCAGCTGGATGAGCCCATCGAACCTCGCAACCGGAAGCTCTTCGGGCGGACCCGTCACCAATTGAATCGCCTCATCAGTCGTCAAGTTCCACCTGAGAGATGCCGTCCTCGTCCTTCACTACAAGCCAGGCTACCAATCGGGCGGTCGCCGACGCGGCGGCAGCCGGGTCATCGAGCTCCTGGACCCACACGCTGGCCGCCGCTGCCTCCGCCGCGGCTGTCGGTGACGTCCGAGCCTCCCTTGTGACCAGGGTTAATTGTCGTCGGGCCGCATCCCGCACCAACTGCGACACCACCTCGTCCACCTCCCCCACCGGCTCTTCGACGGTGAGTCTCACCAGCAGGGCCCGTACAACCGCCGGTGAGGCGTCTATGGCCTGATGGAGGTCGTCCGTGGTCATCAGGACCTGAAATGCCGCCCGCTGCAAGCTGTCGCTGAACAAGGCGGCTTCCAGCCGGTGGGCCACTTCCTCGGGCCGATGGATGGCCAACCGGAGCGCTTCGAGGCCCGGACGGAAGGAGCCATCCCCGGCGGATCCTCCGCGACGATCACCCTTGGTCCCATCTCTCCCTCCATTGCCCGCCGGGACGCCTTCAGCCGGCCAACTACCAGCATCGGCAAAACCGTCCGCATCCCAACCCTGGTCCTCGGCGTCACGGATCCACGGTTCTCCGTCCGGTGCCTTCGGATGTCCGGGTGGATGGGGCGGACCCGTCGGGCCACCGGGTTGGCGGCGGGACCCACGCTTGACCACCTCGGGCTTCGGGCTTTCCTGACGTAGACGTTCCAGCCGTTCCCGCAGGGGGGCGGTCTGCAGGCGGCACCTTTCCGCCACCTGCATCACGTACTGATCGCGAACCAGATCGTCGGGATGTTCGGCCACCGCCGTCAGGGTCGCGTCGGCGGCTTTGGCCCGCCCCTCGGGAGTGGAGAGATCCGCCGCGTCCAAGACCCGCTCCACCCGGAACTGCAGAAACGGTTTGGCCCCCGCCACCGCCGCCCGGAAGGCCTCAGGTTCGGAGCGGGCCAGGTCGGCAGGGTCGGTACCCGGGGGGAAGTTGGCCACCACCACATCGACTTCATGGCGACGTTCCCACTCATAGAACCGGCCGGCGGCCGATTGGCCGGCACCGTCGGCATCGAAGGCCAACACCACCCGCTTGGCAAAGTTGCGCAGAAGACGGAAATGGTCATCGCCCAATGCGGTGCCGCAGGTGGCCACCGCCCGTTCGATCCCCGCCACGAAACTCCCGATGACGTCGGTGTATCCCTCGCACACCACCACCTCGCCGGACTTGATGATGTCACTCTTGGCCCAGTTCAGCGCGTAAAGAATTTTTCGCTTGGAATAGATGAGGCTTTCCGAGGAGTTCTTGTACTTGGCCGGGTCGCTGCTACCCGGGAGGATCCGGCCTCCGAAGGCCACCGGGTGGCCCGAAGGATCACAGATGGGGAACAGGATCCGGGCCCGGAAGGCATCCTGAAGGCGTCCCCGGCGGTTGACAAAGCCGAGACCGGATCCGATGGCCAGATCTTCGCTGAGCTTCAACCCCCTACACAACGCATCCCAGTCGTCCGGTGCCCACCCCATGCGAAACCGGCGCACCACGTCGCCGTCGTAGCCCCTCGAACGCAGGTAGTCCCGGGCTTGTCCGGCATCGGCCCCGGTGAGGAGTCGTTGGTGGTACCACTCGGTCGCCTGTTCCATGGCGTCGATGAATACCTTGCGGCGCTGGCTCTCCCGGCCCACATTGGCGTCTTCGTGGATAACGATCCCGGACTTGTCGGCCAGGCGCCGGACGGCATCGACAAAATCGAGATGCTCCATGGCCCGGACGAAACTGATGGCATCGCCCTTGGCCTGGCACCCGAAGCAGTAGTAGAAGCCCTCTTCGGAGTTGACGCTGAACGACGGTGTCTTCTCTCCGTGGAATGGGCACAGACCGACCCACCGCCGTCCCTGCCGCTTGAGGGCGGCGTGTTCCCCAATCAGGGCGACGATGTCCGTGGCCGCCCGGACCCGGGCGACGTCCTCATCGGGTATGCCCATAGGTCTCGACGGTACCGCGTCGGAGAGCGGCTGTTCAGCGCTACTTCTTGGTCTTGGGGCTGCCGCTCGACTTCGCCGGCATCAACCCGGCCAATACGGCTTGGGCGCAGGCCAGGCGCGCGATCGGCACCCGGAAGGGCGAGCAGCTGACATAGTCGAGCCCGGCCTGGGCGAAGGTGGCAATTGACGCGGGATCTCCCCCGTGCTCTCCACACACGCCGATCTTCAGCCCGGGACGGGTGGAGCGACCCCGCTCCACGCCCAACCTGACCAGTTCGCCCACACCATCGGGGTCGACCACTTCAAACGGGTTCCGCTTGAGGAGCCCGAGCCCGAGATACTCGGACATCATCCGGCCTTCGACGTCGTCTCGGCTGAAACCGAAGGTCATCTGGGTGAGATCGTTGGTCCCAAACGAGAAGAAGTCGGCTTCTTCGGCGATTTCCGCAGCCAACAGCGCAGCCCGGGGTGTCTCGATCATCGTGCCGATCAACACATGCAGGGTCTCGGGGATGGCACTGCTTTTTGCCGCGCCCTTGATGCCCTTGGCTGCTCCCTTGGCACCCTTCTTCGCGGGGGTGGATTCCCCCGTCGCCGAGTCCGCCAGTGTCTTGGCCACCGCGTCTTCGACCCACGACCGGGCCAGGGCCAGCTCTTCCCGGCTCACGGTAAGCGGAATCATGATCTCCACGATCGGCTGGCCACCCACGGCCACCCGGGCGAGGGCGGCCTCCATCAGGGCCCGAACCTGCATGGCGTAGAGGCCGGGTTTGATCACCCCGAGTCGCACCCCGCGGGTGCCGAGCATCGGATTGAACTCGTGCCAGGCCTTGGCCGCCTCATAGAGGCGGGCCTCCTCGGGGGTGAGCCCGACGGTGGCTTCTTTGACGGCCAGCTCCTGGGTGCCAGGGAGGAACTCGTGGAGCGGCGGATCGAGCAACCGGATGGTGACCGGCAGCCCATCCATGGCTTCGAGGATCTCCTCGAAGTCGGCTTTCTGCGCCACACGCAGTTGCTCGAGAGCGGACTCCTCTTCCTCCGGGGTCGAGGCCAGGATCATGCGCCTCACGATGGGCAGTCGGTCCTCACCCAGAAACATGTGCTCGGTGCGGCACAAGCCGATGCCCTCGGCACCGTGATTACGAGCGTTAGTGGCATCGGGCCCGTTGTCGGCGTTGGCCCGCACCCCAAGGAGGCCGGCCCGGATCTCGTCGGCCCAGCCCAAGATGGTTTCGAACTCGGCAGGCATCTCGCCCTGGGACAGTGGCACCTGGCCGAGTACAACCGTGCCGTTGGTGCCGTCGATCGAGATCCAATCGCCTTCATTGACCACGGTGTCGCCCACCGTGAAAGACGCTTCGGTGATGCGCAACGCCTCGGCCCCCACCACTGCCGGTTTGCCCCAACCCCGGGCCACCACCGCGGCATGGCTGACCAGACCCCCGCGGGCGGTGAGAATTCCTTCGGCGGCCAGCATGCCGTGCACATCTTCGGGAGAGGTTTCGCTTCGGACCAGCACCACCTGCTCGCCGCGCTCGGCAGCGGCCTGTGCATCGTCGGCGGTGAGATAGACCCGTCCGACCGCGGCGCCCGGCGAGGCGGCGAGGCCCTTGGTGAGAACCGTGTATCCCGAGCCGGAGAATTGCGGGTGGAGCACCTGGTCGAGGTGGTCCCCTGTCACTCGTCCCACCGCCTCGGATTTGGACAGTTTGATGGTCCGCTCGCCCACCATGTCGACAGCGATGCGGAGAGCGGCGCTGCCGGTGCGCTTGCCAACCCGGGTCTGCAGCATCCACAGCTTGCCCTGCTCGATGGTGAACTCGGTGTCACACATGTCGCGGTAGTGAGCCTCCAGCCGCGCGAAAATGGAGAGTAACTCCTTGTGGATGGTGGGAAACTGATCCTTCAGGGCCGAGAGCGGCTCTGTGTTGCGGATACCGGCCACCACGTCCTCACCCTGCGCGTTGATGAGGAAGTCGCCGTACTCGCCCCGGGTTCCGGTGGCCGGGTCCCGAGTGAAGCCGACTCCGGTACCCGAAGCGTCGTCCCGGTTCCCGAACACCATGGCCTGCACATTGACAGCGGTTCCCAGGTCGTGAGCGATGCGCTCACGGTTCCGGTAGGCGATGGCCCGAGGCGCGTTCCACGAACTGAAGACGGCTTCGATGGCGCCGCGGAGCTGATCATCCGGGTCTTGGGGGAAGGGTTTCCCGGTATGGCGTTCCACGATCTGCTGATAGGCATCCACCAGGTATCGGAGGAGTTCGGTAGGGACCCCGGCATCTGAGGTGGTGCCGGCCAACTCCTTGGCCGCCTCTAAGAGGTTGTCGAACTCCTCGCCGGGGATGCCCAACACGATGCGCCCGTACATGGCCACAAATCGGCGATACGAGTCGTAGGCGAAGCGCTCGTCATCGGTCTGCTTGGCCAGCCCCTCCACTGATTGGTCGTTGAGGCCCAGGTTTAGAACGGTGTCCATCATCCCGGGCATGGAGAACTTGGCCCCCGAGCGAACCGAGACCAGGAGAGGGTCGGAAGGGTCGCCGATCCGCTTTCCCATCGTCTTTTCGAGACGGGTGCGGGCCTTGCCCACTTCGGCGGTCAGCCCGTCGGGCCAACCGCCATCCATATAGGCGCGACAAGCGTCGGTGGAGATTGTGAAACCCGGGGGGACGGGTAGTTCGAGTACCGACGTCATCTCGGCCAGGTTGGCGCCCTTGCCTCCGAGGAGATCCTTCATCTCCTTCGGGGGCTTGCGGTGCTTGTGGTCGAAGTCGTAGACGAACGGCATCGGAAAAGGTCTCCTGGGTGGTGGTTTGGGGTTGCCTGGTTGGGCAGGTGCAGGGTTTTCAGCCTACCCGCCTCTCCCGTTGGGCCCGAAACCGCGCCGATTGGACAGCGCGAACGTCAACGGGAAGGTCAGGCGTCAAAGGAACGGTCAGGCGGCTGAAACCCGACGTTGCAATTCTGCCACCAGTCCGTCGATGGGGACCCGGACCTGGGCGGTGGTGTCCCGGTCCCTTACGGTCACGCCGCCATCTTCGAGGGAGTCGAAATCCACCGTGACACACCACGGGGTTCCGACTTCGTCCTGGCGGCGGTATCGCTTCCCGATTCCCTGGGTGACGTCGTAATCACACATGAAGTGGGGCTGCAGCGAATGAAGAACCTGGCGGGCCAGCGGCTCGAGGATGTCCTTTTTCGAGAGAGGCAACACTGCCACCTGATAGGGGGCGAGCTTGGGATGGAGTCGGAGCACCGTCCGGGCCTCCCCGCCCACCTCGTCCTCGTCGAAGGCGGCCAGCAGAAACGCCATCATGGTCCGGGTGGCCCCGGCCGCCGGCTCGATCACGTACGGGGTATACCGCTCGTTGGTGGTGGGATCGAAATAGTCGAGCTTCTCGCCCGAGGCGGCGGCGTGAGCCGACAGGTCGAAGTCGGTGCGGTTGGCGATGCCCTCGAGCTCGTCCCAACCCCAGGGGAAGAGGAACTCCACATCGGCGGTTCCCGCCGAATAGTGGGAGAGCTCGTCAGCATCGTGGTGACGCAGTCGGATCTTGTCCTCGGGGATGCCAAGTCCCAGATACCAGTTGAAACGTTCGGCCAACCAGTACTCGAACCAATGTTGGGCGTCGGCCGGAGGCACGAAGTACTCCATCTCCATCTGCTCGAACTCGCGGGTCCGAAAGACGAAGTTCTGAGGGGTGATCTCGTTCCGGAACGACTTTCCGACCTGGGCGATCCCGAAGGGAGGCTTCTTCCGTGTGGTCTGGAGGACATTGACGAAGTTGGTGAACATCCCCTGCGCGGTTTCCGGGCGGAGGTACGCCACCGCACCCTCGTCCTCGAGCGGGCCGGCGTGGGTCTTGAACATCAGGTTGAATGCCCGGGCCTCGGTGAACCCGGTGGAGCCACAGTTGGGGCAGACCCCGTCGATTTTGTCCTGGCGCCAGCGCTGGTGGCACTTGCGACAGTCCACCAACGGATCGGTGAAGTTGGACAGGTGACCCGAGGCCTGCCACACGGCCGGCGGTGACAGAACGGCGGCGTCAAGGCCAACCACGTCGTCACGACGCTGCACCATGGCTTCCCACCAGGCATTCTTCACGTTGCGCAGCAGGTTGACCCCCAGCGGCCCGTAATCGTAGGTGGAGCGGAAACCGCCGTAGATCTCGGCCGACTGGAAGATGAACCCGCGCCGCTTGCACAGACCGACCACCTTCTCCATCAGGTCGGAGCCGCTGCCCGTTCCGTTGGGCTCGTCAGACTCTGTTTCGGGCGCGCCGGTGGTGACTTCCTCGTCAGGCATAGAGAGACATGGTACCGGGTCGCCCGGTGACGGCTCACCCTCTGGCCAGCCAATATCCGCCCCATCCCGGAGTGGTGACGGCGGTTCCCTGCCGACTGCCTGGCGTGGGGACGCCCGTCGTCGCATCTCACGCCCGGCATCGGGAAAAGTTAGGGTGCAGACGTGAGGAACGCAAAGCGGATTGCAAGACTCGTCGGGTCGTTGCTGGTCGGGTTGACCATGGCGACTGTGGTCGGCTTGGCGCCACAGCCGTCCGGCCCCGCGGCGGCCGCCGGCCCGCCTCCCAACGTGGCGGCAGGTCAACCGGTGACCTTCGGCGACGCCGGGTTCTACGGATCGGTGGCGGGTACGACCCTGGCCGCGCCGGTGGTGGGCATGGCTGCCACCCCCAGCGGGAACGGCTACTGGCTGGTGGCCTCCGACGGGGGCATCTTCGCATTCGGCGACGCCGGGTTCCACGGGTCGACCGGGGCCCAATCGGCTGAACCGACCGGTGGTGGGTATCGCCTCCACCCCCAGTGGGAACGGCTACTGGCTGGTGGCCTCCGACGGGGGCATCTTCGCCTACGGCGATGCGCCGTTCCTGGGGTCGATGGCCGGTACCCCGCTTCAGGCCCCGGCCGTCGGAATGGCCACCACCCCCAGCGGGAACGGCTACTGGCTGGTGGCCTCCGACGGTGGGATCTTCACGTTCGGGAACGCTCCTTTTCTGGGATCGATCGGTGGACAACCTCTGGCCGATCCGATTGTGGCCATCGCCGCCACCCCCGGCGGTCAGGGCTATTGGCTACTGCCGGCCCCGCCACCGCCTCCGATCGGCGGACCTTCGCTGGCCGGGCTGGTGATCTACAACTTGGCGAACATCCCCGGAGGGGTGTATCCGAGGGGCGACAAAGTTGCGGCGTTGACTTTTGACGATGGCCCCTCGCCTGTCTACACACCCCAGATTCTGCAGATACTGACCCAGTATCACGTGCCGGCCACGTTCCAGATCGTGGGCTCCCTGGGTGCCGCCCGTCCCGACCTGCTCAAGCTGGAGGTATCCGACGGGATGACCCTGACCAACCACACCTGGGACCACCCCGACCTGACCAGGTTGAGCCCGGCCGGATTCCCCGGCGAAGTCGACGCCACCACAAATCTGATCACATCGGTGACCGGGCAGCCGGTCAAATGCCTCCGTCCGCCGGGCGGCGTCACCAACGGTTCGGTCCTTGCCCAACTGTCCCAGCGTGGGCTGGGAGAACTTCTCTGGGATGTGGACCCCTCGGACTACCTGCGGCCGGGAGCCGGTGTGATCGTCAACCGGGTACTCTCCGCCCTGCATCCCGGGGCGATCATCGGCATCCATGACGGTGGGGGTGATCGATCCCAGACGGTGGCCGCCCTTCCCGCCATCATTACCGGCATCCAGGCGGCCGGGTACACACTGGTGTCCGTCTGCAACTAACCCATCGGTGTTGGTGGGTGAGGTTCGGGGGAGCCGGTTAGGCCGACACTTCGGGGACCAGCCGGGTGCTCACCGCGTTGGCGAGCAACCGACCCCTTACGGTGAGCACGGCGCGACCGTCTCTCCGGTCCACCAGGCCCTCGAGGTCGGGATCTTCCGGCAGCGATGCTTCGGGCACTCCGTCACGGGTACGCAAGCCCAAGGCCAGGGCTTCGAACCGCACCTGCTCGGGGCTGAGCACCTCGTCACCGGCGGTGGCAATCCGACCCTGCTCGATCTCCTTCACGAACCGATCGGGCGTACGTACGTTCCACCACCGGCGACCGTCCCGATGGGAGTGGGCCGCTGATCCGATGCCCCGGTACTCCCCCTGGTGCCAATACAGCCGGTTGTGGCGGCACTCGTGTCCCGGGAGCGACCAGTTGGAGATCTCCTCCCAGTTGTACCCGGCGGTGGAGAGAATCTCCTCGGTCATCTCGTATCGGTGGGCCTGCACGTCATCGTCGGGATGGCGGTCGGGCTGGGCCGCCAGCGGGGTGCCGGGCTCCACCGTCAATGAGTAGGCGCTGATGTGGGGTGGGGCGGAGGCAAACCCCATCACGTCCCTCAGGCTCTGTTCCCAGTCGGCATCGGTTTCCCCGGCCCCACCCATGATCAGGTCCATGCCCCATGACACGAATCCGGCCGCGGCTACCGTCCCGGCCGCGGCGACCACCGCGTCGTGGCCATGTCGCCGCCCCAGTCCGACCAGCACGTGGGGAACTGTCGACTGCACTCCGAGCGAGATCCGGGTGACACCCGCGGCCCGATAGGTGGCAAACCGTGCAGCCTCGGCGTCCTCGGGGTTGCACTCCACCGTGACCTCGGCGCCAGGCGCCCGTGGGATGGCGTCAAGGATCGAGACCAGCAGGTCGGCGGCGAGGCGCGAGGGGGTCCCGCCCCCGAAGAACACCGATGTGGCCTGGGGTATGCCCTCGGACTCGACGGCCCGCTCCACCTCGGTGACGCAGGCGGCGGCATACGACTCCATCAGGTGGTCCCTGTCGGTATAGGTGGCGAATGCGCAGTAGTCGCAGCGGGCCCGACAAAACGGGATGTGGACGTAGATGCCGAACGGGGTCGTCGTATCCGGCGTCACGATTCCGCCCTCACGACACCGGTCCCGCCCGTACCGACCGGAGCCGGCGATCGAGATGGACCTCCATCGCCTCCGTAGCCAACGCACCGACTTCATCGGTCGTCGGTGAGCGGGGCTCGGCCAGGACGCCGGCCAGCCCGCCGCCGAGGATGCGCTTGAGCAGGGCCAGGCCCTCTCCCGTCAGGGAGCGTCCTCGCCGGCAATTTCTGCACAGGACCCCCCCCTCCACCAGATCGAACGCCACCAGCTTCTCGATATCCTCCTCGCCGCAAGACGCGCAGGCATCGAGCACCGGCTCGGTGCCCTCGAGGGCAAGGACCTTGAGGAAGAAAGCCGGTGTCACCATGACCGAATCTCGTTCGGCCAGCGCCGAGAGAGCTCCCACCAACATGGAATAGAGGCGTGGGTTGGCGTGGCGTTCCTGGCCGACCTGGTCCACCACTTCGAGTATCGACATGGCTGACGCCATCCGGTCGAGGTCCTCACGCACCGGTCGGAAGGTGTCGATGACTTCGGCCTGGTTCACGATGTCGAGGTCCCCGCGACCTTGCCAACCGAGGAGAGCCACATGGCTGAAGGGTTCAAGACGCGACCCGAACTTGGATCCGGTACGTCGCACGCCCTTGGCCACAGCCCGCACTTTCCCGTTCTGTTCGGTCATCAGGGTGACAATCCGATCCGCCTCCCCGATCCGAATGGTGCGAAGCACCACACCCTGGTCGCGGAAGAGGGTCATCCCGAGCTGGCGGAGTCCCCGCCGTTCGGGTGAGAAAGCCCGTTGGTGCCCGACGCCTCTCCGGAACGTCCATTCACCTCCGGGCCCCCCGAGGCGGAAGGGACAATGCCTCGATCAGTGGGTCGGATCGGTCGGGCAGGAGGCCGCGGCCGGCGAGGGCCCCCGAGCAGGCTGTTGGCGCCGATGAGGGCAACCAGCACCGGGGGGACGATGACGAACGGCAGGATGGCGTTGAATCCGGCAACCAACATGATGAGCGCCCCGATATACAGGACCACCCCACCGGCGATCCCGACGCCGATCCATACTCCGCCGGCATCATCGGGCTCACCCGGTGTTCGGACCTCTACGGCGGACCACCGGGGACCCATCCTCATGTCACTCCGCCGTAGCGCCGCTGGCGCCGCTGGAACTCCTGAATCGCCTCGAAGAGGTGGTGGCGCCGAAAGTCGGGCCAGAGCACCCCGGTGAACACCAGTTCGCTGTAGGCCAACTGCCACAGCAGGAAATTGGAGATCCGGTGTTCGCCCGAGGTGCGGATCATCAGGTCGGGGTCGGGTTGATCGGGGTAGTACAGGCGAGACCGGATGGCCTTCTCGTCCACCTTGGCCGCCGGGACCCCATCGGCCACCAACGAGCGCACCGCGTCGACAATCTCTGCCCGGCCGCCGTAGTTGAATGCCATGGTCAACGTCGACCGTCGGTTGCCGGCGGTGAGCTCTACCGACTCGTCCATGCGCTTCAGCACCCGCTTGGGCACCCGCCAGTCCCTCCGGCCGGCGAATCGGATACGCACACCTTTGTCGTTCAATTCATCCCGTCGGCGCACCAGCAGACTCTCGTTGAACCCCATGAGGTACCGGACCTCGTCCGCCGGGCGTCGCCAGTTCTCCGTAGAGAAGGCGTACATGGTGATCCACGGGATCCCCAGATCGAGCACTCCTTCCACCGCATCGAGCAGCGCTGCCTCCCCGGCGGCGTGGCCCTCGGTGCGCGGTAGTCCCCGACGACTGGCCCAGCGACCGTTCCCATCCATCACACAGGCCACGTGAACAGGGATCGGACCGTCGGCGACATCAGATGCCACCAACAGGGTTGACTGGTTGATTTGGGCGCCATCGGCGCCGAAGACCTCCTGTTCCACCCTGCGAACCTATCCCGTCTACTGCCCCATCTGTGCCCGCCGGCACGCCCGACGAAGGGTTCCCCGTCTTGAGCATCGCTCCTTGGCGCACTAGACCCTCTGCATGTCCCCATGGGCCGCACTGGCAATCTTCGCGGCCGGGTTAGCGGCCGGCACGATCAATGTGATCGTGGGATCGGGATCGCTCATCACGTTTCCCACCCTGCTGGCTCTCGGGTACCCCCCGTTGTTGGCCAATGTTTCCAACAACGTGGGATTGGTCCCCGGAGCCGTGAGCGGCGCCTTCGCCTACCGACGTGAGTTGGACGGCCAGCGATCGAGGGTGATCCGGCTCGGGACGGCGTCGCTGTTGGGGGGAGCGGCCGGCGCGGTGCTCCTCCTCGGGCTACCCGGCAACGTGTTCCGGTCCGCCGTTCCGTTCCTTATCTTTGTGGCCTGCGTATTGATGGCGCTACAGCCCCGTTTGGCCCACATCCTCGAACAGCGGGGCGACCGGAAGATCCACGGCGGGCCGAGTCTGTTCATCGGTGTGTTCTTGACCGGTGTCTACGGTGGTTACTTCGGAGCGGCACAGGGCGTCATCCTCGTCGCCCTCCTTGCCATCTTCGTCCATGACGACCTGCAGCGGCTGAACGCCACCAAAAATGTCCTGGCCATGCTGGTCAATGGGGTGGCCAGCATCCTGTTCATCATCTTTTCGCCCCTGTCGTGGCCGGTGGTCGGCCTCATCGCCTCGGGGTCGATCATCGGAGGCCAGGTGGGTGCCCATATCGGTCGCCGGCTACCGGCCACCGTGTTGCGCTGGGTCATCGTCGTGGTCGGCCTGGTGGTCGCCACCATTCTCTCCATCGAGTGGTTGTGAGCAGTTCAACCCAGTTTCATGTGAGCGGGTCCAAACCGGCTCGAAAAGCCCCCAAGTAGGGTCGCGGAATGGTCGATGTGGTGAGGGCGACACTTGCCCTGGTGGCCGCCTCGCTTCCCGGGGGCGGCGAGGCACGGGAAGGTCAGGCAGAGATGGCCGGCGCGGTGGGCCGGGCACTCGGTTCCCGACGTCATTTGGTGGTGCAGGCGGGAACGGGAACGGGTAAGTCCCTGGCCTATCTGGTCCCGGCCGCCCTGTCCGGCGAGAAGGTGGTGGTGGCCACCGCCACCAAGGCGCTTCAGGACCAGTTGGCCGGCAAGGACCTGCCCATGGTGGCGGCAGCTGTCGGTGCGGAACTCACCTTCGCTGTCCTCAAGGGTCGGAGCAACTATCTGTGCCGCCAGCGCGCCTCCGAGGTCGGGGGCCACGGTGAGCAACTCAACCTCAGCACCGGGGCCATCGATCCTCCCGACGCCGACGACACCTTGACCCCGACCAGAGAGGAGGGGATTGCTGAACCCGGACGACTCGGCGACCAGGTACGGCGCTTACTGCGGTGGGCGGAGGACACCGCCACCGGGGACCGGGCCGAGCTTGACTTCGAGCCCCACTTCCGGGCGTGGGCCATGGTGTCGACAACCGCCCGCGAATGCCCGGGAGCATTCCGTTGCCCGTCGGGCCGGGAGTGCTTCGCCGAAGATGCCCGGAGCCGGGCGGCGGCGGCCGACGTGGTGGTGGTCAACACCCACCTGTACGGAGCCCACCTGGCCAGTGGCGGTGCCGTGCTCCCGCCCCACGACATTGTGGTCTTCGATGAAGCCCACGAAGTTGAAGAGGTCATGACCGACAGTCTCGGGGTGGAGATCGGCCCCGGGCGATTCCGGGCCTTGGCCACTGGCGCTCGCGGGGTGGTGCAGGCCAGGTCGTCGGGATCTGACAACACCCTCGATCTGGTGGCCGAGGTGGCTGAGCACTTCCAACGGGTCCTCCTCCCCCTGGCCGGCACCCGAATTCCTCGCGGCGTGATCGTCGGAGTCGAGAGTGACAACGGTGATGATGATCGCGGCGGTGCCGATGGCGGTGCCGATGCGGCCCAAACCGAAGACAGTGGGCCCAGCCTCAGCGAAGTGATCACCTTGGCCACCGGTCGGGTCGGACGCCTGGTCAGCCTGCTCCGCCAGGCGGAACGGGACGGGTCGGACAACGAGTCGACAGGTGAGAGGTCCCGACGCGACCGCCTGCTTTTAGCCGCTGGACACCTGTCCGATGACCTGACCAAGTTGACTTCGCTCACCGACGATGAGGTGGCCTGGGTGGACGGTGGTTCCCGATCACCCAGTCTGCGGGTCTCCCCCATCGACGTCGGGCCCCTGCTCACCGAGCGACTTTGGAGTGAGGTCACCGGCGTCCTGACATCGGCGACGGTGCCCATCGGTCTGGTGAAACGTTTGGGTCTCCCCGAAGACACCACCGACCAACTCGACGTGGGAAGCCCTTTCGACTATCGGGAACACGCCATGCTGTACGTGGCCAAGTCCATCCCCGACCGGAGGCGGCCCGAGTCCGAGCCCGCTATCCATACCGAGCTCGAGGCCCTCATCACCGCGGCCGGCGGTCGCACGTTGGCCCTGTTCACCAGTTGGCGGGCCATGCATGCGGCCGTCGAAATACTGAGAGACCGCCTTCCGTTCCGAGTCTGGGCCCAGTCCGACCTGCCCAAACCCGCCCTGATCGAGGCCTTCCGGTCCGAGGAGTCCTCCTGCTTATTCGCCACCCTCGGGTTCTGGCAAGGGGTAGATGTACCGGGACGGACCCTCAGCCTGGTCACCATCGACCGGATCCCGTTTCCCCGTCCCGACGATCCGGTGCTCCAGGCCCGACGGGACCGGGCCGGCTCGGCTGCGTTCGGCGCCGTCGACCTGCCCCGCGCCGGGACCTTGCTGGCCCAGGGGGCCGGCCGATTGATCCGTTCGGCCGAAGACCGCGGGGTGGTGGCGGTCCTCGACAGCCGGCTGGCCACCGCCAGCTATCGAGGCGCACTCTTGGCCCGGGTCCCCCCGATGAAACGCTCGCTCGACCGGGACGAGGTCGAAGCCTTCCTCAAGGCGACGTTGGCTGACCCATAGGCGGTCGCCGACGTCACGCTCGTGAAAAGCGAGCTTCGACGTCGACCCCGGTCTGCATGTTGGTCATGCCCATCTTCTTCCAATGGATGCCCCACTGTGAACGGTCGATCTCCACCGAAGCCGTCAGGGTGAAACCGGTTTCGTCGACGTCGCTGATGGTGGCCTCACACGAAAACGGGTGGGACTGGCCGGCGATCGTCAACTCACCGTTGAAATGCAGCCGACCGTCGTTTCCCGCCGATACATCAGTAGCGATAAAGGTGATGTGGCAATTGGTGGTGGCATCGAAGAAGTCGGTCGAACGGAGGTGCTTGTCCCGCTTCGCATTGTCGGTGTCGACCGAGGCGACGTCGATGACCATGCGTCCTGCGAGCGCACCGCCACCGTCGAGCGTTCCTTCACCGTGCACTTGGGTGAAACGACCTCTTGCCTTGATGAGTCCCCACAGGCTCGACGACCGGAACGCCACAGTTGTCTGTTCGGTGGCCAGAACCCACGTTCCGGCCAACGACCCGTCCTGCAGCCTGGTTGCGGCGTTCCGAGTATCTGCCATGGTCGGTACGGCCTCCCGTTGTCATTTCGGACAACCGTTGATGTGCGGCGCCGGACTTGTGTTCCCACCGTAGGGATCGGACTCAGAAACCCAGGCGGTCGAGCGCGTCTTCACGGTGTTGCCATCGCTTCTCCACCCGCACGAACAGCTCCACAAAGGCGCCCGGCGGCATCTGTTCCCGCACCGCCATGCCCACCTCTTTCAGGGTGGAGCCACCCTTGCCGATCACGATTCCCTTTTGGGAATCCCGCTCGACCAGAATTTCGCAACGCACCCGCGGCCACTCCCATTCGGTCACCCGGCAGGCGATGCTGTGGGGAAGTTCGTCCTCCACCCGAAGCAACAGCTGCTCGCGGACCAAGTCAGCTACCCAAAATGCCTCGGCCACATCAGTGACCATTCCCTCGGGGTAGTAACGAGGGCCCTCGGGCATCCGCGCCAGGACAGCATCGACCAGAGCATCCACGCCGTCACCAACAGCTGCGGAGATGGGAAAGTACTCCACCGGAACCGGAGAAGAACCGTGTTGCTCGGCGAGCGAATTGATGACCTCGGAGACAGCGGTGAGGTGGGTGAGCACGCCGTTGCCGTCCACCCGGTCGATCTTGTTCACCACTACCAGCAGGGTGGGCTGGCCCTGGACATCGCCACCGGGGACCCCGAGCTCACGTTCCATGGCGGCCGTGCGCGCCAGCGAACGAACCCGCCGGCTCGCCTGGGTGAGCACCATCCTGTCCCCGGGCCCTATGGCGCCGGTGGCTTCGACCATGGCGATGACGACATCCACGTCATCCATCGACGATGACGCCGAATCGTTCATGCGTTCACCCAGGGCGGTGCGGGGCTTGTGAAGTCCGGGCGTGTCGACAAACACCACTTGGGCGCCGGGACGGTTGAGCACTCCCCGCACCTGGGATCGGGTGGTATTGGGGCGGGGCGAGGTGATGGTCACCTTGGTCCCGACGATTCGGTTGATCAGGGTCGACTTCCCTACATTGGGACGGCCGACCACCGCGGCGAAACCGGAACGGAACTGAACCGTCACTCCCCCTCCGCGGTTTGTGGAACCAGCGGAACGATCCGGACCCGCTCAATGCGCCGTCCCTTCACCCGGTCAGCCACCAAGCGCATCCTGGCCACCTCGACCGACTCTCCTTGTTCGGGGACGTGGCCGAGGAGATCGAAGAGGAGGCCGCCCATCGTGTCCCACGCCCCCGTAGGCAAATTGGCATCGAACAATTCGTTGGCCTCGGTCACCACCATGCGACCACTGACTGTCGCCCCACCCCCCGGGAGATACTCCACCGGTGGCTCCTCCACATCGAACTCGTCGACGATTTCGCCAACCAACTCCTCGATCAGATCCTCCAGGGTGACCAGTCCGGCGGTTCCGCCATACTCATTGACCACCACGGCCAAATGAAACTTGTTCGCCTGCATCTCCCGCATAAGGGCCGCCACCCGTTTTGTCTCGGGGACAAAGTGGGGAGTTCGAACATGCAACCCCACCAAATCTGCCTCATGGCCGGAACGCACGGTCCTGATCAGATCCTTGGTGTAGACGATTCCCACCACATCATCGACACCTTTTTCGAGAACCGGAAGCCGGCTGAACCCCACTGCCAACGCCTCCACCAGGACGCTCTCTGCGCTTTCATCGGCCTCCACGGTGACCATGTCCGGGCGGGGGACCATGACCTCGCGAACCACCGTGTCGCCAAACTCGATGATCGAGTGGATGAGCTCGCGCTCCTCCGTCTCGATGACGTCGTCCTCGAGGGCCACATCGGCCATGGCCAACAGCTCTGACTCCGTCACATCCGAGCCGTGGCCCAGACTGCCTTCGCCGATGAGCAAGTTGGCCAATCCGATCAATGCTCCCGATGCGACGCGGACAGGCCAGAACCCCACCAAGGCCGAGACCAGGGGGGCGCTGAAGAGCGCGGCCCTCTCAGGGTGGTGGACGGCCCAGTTCTTCGGCACCGCCTCACCCAGCACGAAGATGACGACAATCTCGAAGACCATGGCCGCCGCTACGCCCCAGGCGCCGAACCAACCCGAAGCCAGGATTCCCACCAGGGTCGCCACCACCAACTGGCAGATGAGCACCAGCAGGAGCACCGGATTGAGAAAACCCTGAGGATTATCAGTCAGCCGCTCGAGTACCTTCGCCCCGCGGCGACCCTCGTCAACCAGAGCCGCGGCCTTGGCCCGGCTCATCCTGACCAGGCTGGTCTCGGCCAGGGCCAGCAGCGCGGAGGCCGCCAGCAGAACCACCACGACCAACAACACCACCCCGTCAATGGGTGAGAAGCCTTGGGCGGCCAACAGCGAAATTGGACCAGGCGTCATGACGTCACGCGGTAGTACTGGGCCAGGAGCTGTTGTTCGCGTTGCTCCATTCGCTCGGCTTCGGCTTCGACCTCGTGATCCATCCCCAGGAGATGGAGGATTCCGTGCACCACCAACAGCGCCAGTTCGTCCTCGAAGCTCGCACCATGTTCCACCGCGTTGCGGGCCGCCACCGCAGGACAGATCACCACGTCGCCGAGTAAGAGAAAACGGTCGCTGTCGGTCTCGATGGATCCGGGGCCGGTGCCACCTTGGTCGGGAGAACGACCACTGCGTTCCACCTCGTCTTCGATCGGGAACGAGAGTACATCGGTGGGACCGGACTTACCCAGAAAGCGCTCGTTGAGCGCGGCGATGGACTGCTCGTCCACGAACAGCAGGGAAACTTCGGTATCGCTGGTGATCCCTTCGGCCATCAGTGCCGCCCGGGCCAACTCCGACCAGCGATCGACGGCTACCGGTTGGTCCGCTTGTTCGTCGGCGGCGTAAATATCAACGCTCATGAAGCGCACCTGCGGTCGGGCTCGCGGCAGGGGCCGGCGACCCCGACTCGCGCTCGTAGGCGGCAACGATGTCAGCCACAACGCGGTGGCGGACCACATCCCGCTGGGTCAGGTGGACGAACGCCAGGTCCTTCACGCCGGACAGCACCGGTTCCAGTCCGACCAATCCTGATCGTCCTCCGGGAATGTCGATCTGGGTGACGTCGCCGGTGATCACCGCTTTGGAGCCGAAGCCGATGCGGGTAAGGAACATCTTCATCTGCTCGGGTGAGGTGTTCTGGGCCTCGTCGAGGATGATGAAACTCGAGTTCAACGTGCGCCCCCGCATGAAGGCCAACGGTGCCACCTCGATGGTGCCGCGGTCGAGGAGACGCTGCGACCCTTCTGGCTCGAGCAGGTCATGGAGGGCGTCATAGAGCGGACGCAGGTAGGGATCGACCTTGGCCATCAGGTCACCGGGCAGAAACCCGAGGCGCTCGCCGGCTTCGACGGCGGGACGGGTAAGGATGATCTTGCTCACCTGGTGAGCCTGAAGCGCCTGCACGGCCAACGCCACGGCCAGGTAGGACTTGCCGGTTCCGGCCGGTCCAATCCCAAAGGTGACGACGTTGGAGGAAATGGCGTCGGCGTACTGTTTCTGACCCGCCGTCTTGGGTCGAACCGCCCGGCCGCGGGATGACCTGAGCAGTTCCGCGGTCAGAACCTCCGAGGGTCGGACATCATCGTGCATCATGTCGATGGTTCGTCTCACTTGGGCCGAATCGAGGGTTTGGCCGGCTTCGAGCATGATGATCATCTCCTCGAAGAGGCGACCGATGCGCTCGGCGTCGTCACCCCCGATGGTGATCTCATTCCCCCGAACCGAGATGTGCGCCCCCGGATTCTCGTCTTCGACCAGGCGCAGAAACTCATCCTGTTGACCCAACAGGCCCGCCATCAGATGGTTGCCGGGAACGAGGATTTTGACCGGGGAAGATTCCACGTGCACTCTGGTCCCGACCCTACCAGCGGCCGGGGAGTGTGGGCCCTTACCCACTCAGCCCGGGGGCCAGTCGAAGGTGCGGCCACCGAGCACATGGAGATGCAGGTGGGGCACTGAGTTGAGCGCGTCGGGACCAACGTTGAAGACAAGCCGATAGCCACGGTCCTGTCCGCCGATGCCCTCGGCATTGGCGACCGCCTGACCGGCAAGGAGGAGCGCTGTCACATCGGCGGCGTCGTCAGCCGTCACCGTGGAGACATCGGTGATGTGCCGTTTCGGAACCACCAGGACGTGAACCGGTGCCGCCGGATTCATATCCCGAAACGCCACGGTTCGCTCATCAGATCGGACGATGTCAGCGGGGACGTCACCGGCCACGATTCTGCAGAAAAGACAGTCGGTCATCGACATCATCCCGCAGAAGCGGCTGGGCCGCTGTCCGAGGTTCCCCGGGACCTGGGGCTCCCCTTCAACTCGGGATACAGATGTTCGAGGCTTCCGGGCGAAATCCGGCTCTCTTCGATGAAGTGCACCACGTCAGCCTCCTGAAGGCGGATCACCCGTCCGAACTTGTAGGCGACAAGGTCTCCCTCGTCGATGAAGCGATAGAGGCTCCTCAGTGTAATTCCGAGGCGTTCTGATGCTTCTTTGGTACTTAACCAGGTGATCGGATCTGTCATGGTCTTTCAGTTATACCCGACCACGACGGGTGACCGACTTCGCCCACGTCCGGGTTCAGGCGGGGACAAGGAGTCCGAGCTCCCCGAGTCTTCCGCCCATGACCTCCGGAGTCACACCGAACAGGCAGGCGATCGCCCGCAGGTCTTCCGCCCGGATCGTGATCATCCGACCGTTGAAGTCCTGACGGTGGACCTGAATCATCGAGAGGAACCGTCGGAGAAGATCACGTTCGGGTCCGCTCACCGAATGCAACTTGGCCAGGTCGATGGTGACCTTCCCGCTCCCAGAAGCACTGGTGAGGACCCGGCGAGCACTGGGTGGAGCTGTCTCCGGCGAGTTCCCACTCGGCCCCCAACGGGTGGACGTGTCGCCGTCCAGTGGGAGGAGCTGATCGACAGGGACGTCATAAAGCTTGGCCAGGCGTTGCAACCGGGGCACCGAGATCGCCCGCTCCCCTCGCTCGTAAGCGCCGAGCACCGACGCCTTGAACTCCTGGCCAGACGTCGCTTCCACCGCCTGGAGGGACAGATGCATCTGTTTGCGCATAGCCCGGAGCCGGGCCCCCACTGCCCGGGCGTAGGCGACGCGGGCCGACTCTTCTTGTTCGTCGTCATCGACCATATCGACATGCTTCTCAACCACTAACAAATTCACCCCTACTGGCCTCGACTCGATCGACCAAACACGCCTGCGCCGACAAGGCTGCTGTGCAGCCTGTCCTGTGGCTTCTGCCTCAGTTTTGCCCACGGAGCGTGGTTATGCAAGGGGAGCAATCAACGCTGAACGTAGGGCACACAAGAGGGTTGCGGCGGCAACCGCAGCAGTTTCCGCCCGTAGGACAGTCGGTCCCAGCCCCACCGTCGATACGTCACCAGCCAGTTCTTCCTGGTCCCAGCCGCCCTCCGGCCCAATGGCGATGACCGGGTGATGGAGGGACGGCGGGGGTCCCCCCGGGTGGGCAAGTGACGGGGTGCCGCCGGTCAGCACGGCCAGCGCACTCAGTGACGAGATGGACCCGATCTCGGGTAGAAGGGTCCGACGGCTCTGGGAGGACGCCTCCCGGGCCACCCGCCGAAGGCGCTCCACCGAGCGCTCCGCCCGCTCGCCGTCCCAGTGCACCACCGACCGGTTGGTGATGATGGGCACAATGCGGTCGACTCCCAGCTCGGTGAGTTTCTGCACTACCCACTCGGGACGATCGCCCTTGACAGGGGCGAAGGCCACTGTCAGATAGGGCCGGACGGACGCCGTTACGGTCACGGCGCCGTCAAGTTCGAGAACGGAAGAGAGGTCCCGGCGGCGTGCATCTCCTTTGGCGGCAGCCGACGTCACTCGACATGGCACCCATGACCCCATCCCGTCCGAGGCCACCACCGACTGGCCGGCCCGCAACCGGAGGACGTCAAGCAGGTGACGGGCACTCTCGGCGTCAAGGACAGGGGCCCCGAGGTCGGGCACGAACACCATGGCCGCCGCGGCCACCAGCACCGGATCGGGAGCCTTGACCGTCGATCCGAGCGGACCGCCGACCTGGGAGTCGGGCATGGTCAGCTGAGGGCCGAGCGCAGCTTGGAGAAGATCCCCTCGCCCTGAGGGGGAACTCCGACAGGCTCGTCCCGGGCCGCGGCCAGGGACGCCAGCAACCCACGTTGATCGTCGTCGAGCTCGGTCGGCGTCTCCACGACCACATGCACGAAGAGGTCACCGCGCCCGCGCCCTCGAAGCCGCGGAATCCCGAGGCCTTTGAGTTGGATGACGGCCCCGGTTTGCGTTCCGGACGCAATGGTGAGGTTCTGTCGGTCATCCAGTGTGTCGAATTCGATCACCGTCCCCAAAGCGGCTTGGGTCATCGCCACCTGCACCGAAGCGTGGACGTCGACCCCTGAGCGCTCGAAGACCGGATCGGCTTCGACCGACAGATGGACGAACAGTGCGCCGTTGGGGCCACCCCGGAACCCGGCCGGACCGTGACCGGAGAGTCGAAGGGTGGTCCCGTCGTCGACACCGGAGGGAATGTCCACTTCGAGCGTCCGCTCCTCGTCGCGACGGCCGTCTCCCCCACAGTCCTCACACGGGGTGGCGATCGCCTGGCCAGTTCCCTGGCATCGAGAGCAGGGGACCGCGGTCATCACCTGCCCCAGAATTGACTGGCGAACCCGTCTGAGCTCTCCGGCACCCTGGCAATCAGGACATCGGATGGGTGACGTTCCCGGGCGAGCACCGCTCCCCTCGCACGCATCGCAGTGGACCGGCGCCTTGACCGGCACGTCGCGGTGAATGCCGAATACCGCTTCCCTAAAGGTCAGGCGGAGGACAATCTCGGCATCGGGTCCGGGCATGGGGCCGGTACGACGACCACGGCCGCCGTTGGTCGCTCCGCCCATCCCGTTGAAGAAGGAATCGAAGAGGTCACCGAGGCCTCCTCCGAAGGGATCAGCCTGACCTCCGCCGAAGCCACCTCCCCCTGCCGCCTGCCCGAATACGCCGGCAGACCCGAATCGGTCATACCGGGCGCGCCGCTCGGGGTCACGGAGCACCTCGTAGGCCAGGCTGACCTCTTTGAAGCGCTCCTCGGTCACGTCATCGCCGTGGTTTGCATCGGGATGGAACTCACGCGCCTTTTGCCGATACGCACGCTTCAGTTCCTCATCGGTGGCGCCACGCCCCACCCCGAGGAGCTCGTACAGGTCAGCGTCGGTCATCGTCGCGACTCGCTCAGTCGTTGACCCAAGCGGTTGCCGACCACCTGGGCCGCCGCCAGCGCCTGGGGATAGTTCATCCGGGTGGGGCCGAGCAGCCCGATGGTGCCGGTTACCACACCGTCCACCGACACCGGCATGACCACGACGGCACATGAGGCCAGGGGCTCTACCCCGTGTTCGGTGCCGATCGCCACCGACAGACCCCTGTCGAGGACGTCACGAAGGAGCGTGACCACCACCAATTGCTGTTCGAGGATGGTCAACACGGAGCGCACGGTATCCACCGCGTCGAAGGCCGCCGCCATGTGGGACGACCCGCCGACGAACAGCTGGTCGCCAGCCTCCGCCGAACCGAGGTGGCGGAGGGCGTCGACACCGACGGATACCACCGCGTCGGTGGCCGGATCACCGGTGGTCACGAGGGTCGCATCGATCTGGGACAACGCCCGGCCCAAGGAGTGTGCGGCCAGGTAGCGGGCGGCGTCGGCCAGTCGGCCCTCATCGACATCCTCGGCCAGATCGATCGACTGCTTCTGTACTGCACCATCGGCCAGCACCACCACCAGTAGGGCCAAACGCGGCCCGAGTCCGACCAGCTGCACCGAGCGCAACGTGGCCAACTCGTGAGAGGGACCCACCACCATCGCGGTGCAGTCGGTGAGGTCGGCCAAGAGGCCGGATGTCTTCTCGAGCATCATCTCGATTTCGCCATGGGCGTGATCGAAGAACTGGCGCACCTGCTGGCGTCCCACCGGATCAAGCGCTCCCGGACCACCCAGATGGTCGACGAAGAAGCGGTACCCCTTATCCGTGGGAATCCGACCTGCGCTGGTATGGGGCTGCGCCAGGTAACCGTCCCGTTCCAGAGCCGCCATATCCGCCCGAATGGTGGCCGAGGAAACGCTGACGCCCGGGGCGTCCATCACGTGCTGGGACCCGACAGGCTGGGCCGAGCCGATGTATTCGGTGACCACCGCGTTGAGAATGGCCGATTTCCGGACATCCAGCGCCAAGGGGTCGGGACCGGCCCCCTCGTGTCGGCTGTTGTCGCTGGTCTGCATGGGTGGTTGGTTGCCTCGTCCGAGTACCACCAACGGTCGGGCGCCGTTGGCATCGGGCTGTCGGCCCGTTGGCACTCCATTCTACTGAGTGCTGACCCAGCTCGGGCGAGCACCTTCAGGCTGATCCATTCCCGGGTACGCCCCAATGCCGCCGATGGCCACCCCGAAAGGCAGAATGCCAGGTCAGACCGCAGCAACGAACAGCTGATGGGTCATGGCCGGACCCAGAGCAACCATCGAGTCACCTACCACCAGCGTCAACGTACCGTCGGGCGCCTTGGCCTGAATGGTGGCCATGGCCCCTGGCATCAACCCGTGTTCGCCGAGATACGACAGTGAGGCGGAGTCGTGCTCGATGCTCTCGGTGATCCGTTCGAGACGCACACGGTCGCCGGGCCGTGAATCGGCCAATCGATGCTGCTCGGGCCCGGTGGGCTCCACACCCGGGATCGGATTGCCGTGCGGACAGGTGGTCGGATTACCCAGCAGAACAACCAGACGTTGCTCGACCTCATCCGAGATCACGTGTTCCCACCGTCCGGCCTCGAGATGGGCCTTCTCCCAGTCCAGACCGATGATGTCCACCAGCAGCCGTTCGGCCAGCCGATGCTTGCGCACCACTCCCTGGGCCAGGGCGCCACCTTTGGCGGTCATGGAGATCTGACGGGCACTGCGGAGAATGAGCCCGTCGGCCTCCAGCCTGTCGAGCATTTCCGACACAGACGGTGCGGCTTTGTCGAGCCGTTCGGCGAGGCGCGCCTGAATGACCGGGATACCCTCCTCTTCCAAGGAGAAGATCGCCTCAAGGTACTCCTCGACCGGTGGGTGAAAGCGGTCGAGCATGAGCCTGATCCTAAGGCATGGCGGGAGTTGGTGGTTCGGCCGAGGGCAAATCAGGCTGGTCGGGGCATCGTCGTCGAAATCTCAACGAGCGGCGGTACCGTGGTATCCGTGGGCGACCGGTTCGGCGACGAGGAGATACAGACCGAGGATGGCCTCGACGTCATCGCCGACGACGGTGTTCACCCCGACGGGGATGAGACAGGAATCGGCGAGCCGGTGGACGAAGCCCCACCCACCCGCTTCGACCGGGTAAGGCGGTCGACCGCCGGGGTGATGATGACCGGCATTGCCCTCGGCCTGCAAGACGCCCTGGAGTTACCGAAGAAGCAACCGGCTTTCGTTATCAAGGCCTCGGGCCAACCCGACGGGCCCCAGGGGCCGATCGATCTGAGCTTCGACCCGGACGATCCGTCCAACACCGTGGCGGTCATTCGCCCCTGGCTCACCGACGGAAAGAAGAAAGAAACTCCACCGGAGTAGAACCATCTGTCAGTCGTCGAGCCGCAGCGCGGAGACAAATGCCTCTTGGGGAACCTCGACCCTTCCGATGTTCTTCATCTTCTTCTTCCCCTCTTTTTGCTTCTCGAGGAGTTTCCTCTTTCGGGTGATATCGCCGCCGTAGCACTTGGCCAGAACGTCCTTGCGACGGGCCTTGACCGTCTCCCGGGCCAGGACCCGCCCTCCGATGGCCGCCTGGATAGGAACGTCGAACATCTGGCGCGGAATCAACTCCCGCAACTTTTCAGTCATCCGCCGGCCGTAGATGTCGGCCTGGGACCGATGAACGATGGTGGAAAAGGCATCCACCGGGACGTGGTTGATCAGCACGTCGACCTTGACCAGATCGGCGGTGGCATATCCCTGGGGCTCGTAATCGAGGCTGGCATACCCCTTGGTCCGGCTCTTCAACTGATCGAAGAAGTTCACCACCACCTCGGCCAACGGAATGGTGTAGACGAACTCGACCCGTTCGGGCGAAAGGAACTCCATCCGATTCATGTCCGCCCGTTTCCCCTGACACAACTCCATCACGGTGCCGGTGTACTCGGCGGGCGTGAGGATCGTGGCCCGTAGCATCGGCTCATCGACGTGGTCGAGCCGGGTGGGATCGGGCAGCTCGCTGGGGTTGTCCACCTCCACCTTGGTCCCGTCGGCCAAATAGGCCTCGTAGGCCACGGAAGGAGCAGTGGCGATGAGGGACAGATTGAACTCACGCTCGAGGCGCTCACGAACGATCTCCATGTGCAGCAGCCCCAGAAAGCCACACCGGAAACCGAACCCGAGGGCTCGGGACGACTCGGGCTCATAGGTGAAGCTGGCGTCGTTGAGCCGGAGCTTTTCCAATGCATCGCGCAGGTCGGGAAGCTCGTCCCCGTCAATGGGGAAGAGCCCGCAGAACACCATGGGATTGGGATCCCGGTATCCAGCCAGGGCATTGGTGGCCGGATGGGCAGCAGTGGTCACCGTCTCCCCTGATCGAGCCCCGCCCACATTTTTGATACCGGCAATGAGGTACCCGACTTCGCCGGGGCCAAGGTCGACGACGGGGACGGTCACCGGCGTCCTCACCCCGATCTCTTCGATCTCGTGATTGGAGGCGGCATGGATAAACCGGAGTCTCGCCGTGGAGTGGAGGGTGCCCTGCATGACCCGGATGGAGCTGACCACACCCCGGTACTGGTCGTACGCCGAGTCGAAGATCAATGCCTGCAACGGCGCTCCGGGATCCCCCGTCGGTGCCGGGATGCGCTCCACGATGGCATCGAGGAGAGCGGGAACGCCCTCTCCTGTCTTGGCTGAAATGTGGAGGATGCTCGACGCCTCGATCCCCAGGACGTTCTCGATCTCGGTGGCACATCGCTGGGGGTCGGCGGCCGGAAGGTCAATTTTGTTGAGAACAGCCACGATTTCGAGATCGTGTTCGAGCGCCTGGTAACAGTTGGCCAGGGTCTGGGCCTGAATACCCTGAGAGGCATCCACCAGCAGCACCGCGCCCTCACAGGCCGCCAACGATCGGCTCACCTCGTAACCGAAGTCGACATGGCCAGGGGTATCGATGAGGTGGAGGGTGTAGTCGTTCCAGTGCACCCGGACGTTCTGGGCCTTGATGGTGATCCCGCGCTCGCGCTCGATGTCCATCGTGTCGAGGTACTGCTCGCGCATCAGGCGAGGGTCGACAGCCCCGGTCAGCTCGAGAATCCGGTCGGACAACGTCGACTTGCCGTGGTCGACATGGCTGATAATGGAGAAGTTTCGGATGCGGTCGACAGGAAGCACGGGGTAGCCAGC
The DNA here is from genome assembly GCA_003152015.1 of Acidimicrobiaceae bacterium. Lineage (GTDB taxonomy): Bacteria > Actinomycetota > Acidimicrobiia > Acidimicrobiales > RAAP-2 > DASZIT01. The sequence continues at coordinate 43,540 of PLZF01000013.1, forward strand.
GTACCCAAGGTGAGGGGATGGCTCTCACCGCTGGCAGGCTGCTACCCTGGTATGTCTCCAGTGGGCATCCATCGGGTGCCCGGGAGCAGATCTCCAACCGGTCGGTGGTGCTCCCAACTGCCGCCGATCCGATACACCGAGGACGATAAGGACCAAAGGACCAGTTGTGGCAAACATCCGTAGCCAAATCAAGCGCAACCGACAGACAGTGAAGCGTCAGGCCCGCAACAAGGCCGTCCGCTCCGAGCTCCGTACCCGTACCAAAAAAGCCATCAACGCTGTCGACGAAGGGGCGGAAAACACCGTGGAAGCGCTGCGTCTGGCCATCAAGCGGATCGACAAGGCCGCGGCCAAGGGCGTCATCCATAAGAACCAGGCAGCCAACCGCAAGTCCCGTCTGATGAAGCGGGCCGCGGCTCAGGCAACCACCGACGCCTGATTCATCGGGCCTTCCGGCCCGAGCCACATCGCACCCTTCAGCTGGGACGTGGGTACCGCTCCAACGATGGGTCGATCGAGGTGGGTGCTCCCCAGACTGCCGTAGAAGGGCGCCGTAGAACGCCGCGGATGCTCCGGCGTCGGGACTTGCGAGGTCCATCCAGGAAGGAGTCCCGGGGAGATGCGACGTGCGCTCAACCATGGGGATCTCCGTTCCGATGTAGGAGGTGGGTGCTCAATGTGCCCACGTTCTTCCTGCCCCACCGGGAATCAATGGGTGTTGGCAAATTCGTATGTGATTCCGTCAGAATCCCGGCCGCTTGGTTGGAGTCCCCGCCTTCCAAGTGATTCAGGCGGTTGCTTTTGGAGGGCGCGCCTCCACCAGTTCCGGGCCGTCGTTGCGAGCGTTGCCCACCCGTGTATCCACCGGATGGTGGTTCAGAGTGTTGGATGGTGACGGTTGGAGCAAGCCTTCGAGTTCATCTCGGTCGTGATTGGCCGGGTCCAACCACCCATCGAGCGCCACGGTCTCGAGAACCACTGGCATCCGAGGGTGGATACCGTCCATGTCGGGGCCCGCGCTGGTGGTGACAATGGTGCAGGTATAGAGAAACTGCGCCCGGTTCCCATCCTCTTCGTGCTCGATCCCCTCTCTCCCAATGGCATCTTGCCCGGGGAGTCGCCATCGCTCCCACAGTCCGGCCAACGCCAGGGGGTCGCCGTCGGCTCGTTGGAAGTAGTGGGGTTGGCGCTGTTTCCCTTCGCCTTGCCCCCATTCGTAGAACCCATCGGCAGGCACCGCCAGTCGTCGGGAGGCAAAGGCGGATCGGAACGACGGTTTGGTGGCCACCGTTTCACTGCGGGCATTGAATAAACGATTGCCCATGGACGCATCCTTGGCCCACGACGGAATCAGACCCCAACGGAAGAGGTCGATCGTCCGTTTGGTGGCGGGTAGCTCGGCATCCTCAACATCGGGGTGTTCGGTGTTGGCACCGGTGGGGCGGGCCACGATCCCGAGGATGCTACGGGTGGGAGGGATGTTGTAGCTGGGCCGGCCGTCAGGATCAATGCCGAGCGCCAATTCAGCGTCGAAGATCCGGGACAATCTCTCCGGGGTCGTGTACAAAGCAATACGTCCACACATGAGCTCGCTGCGAGCCTATTCTCCCGGAGATGCACGGCGGCCACTTGTCCTTGGCCGCCCAAAGGAGTTGGCGCTCGCCTGGAGGACGACGAACCACTCAGGCATCCCGAACCGACGAGCAGTGCTCAGTGAGTGGAATACGTGAAAGACCCGGAACGGTGACCCTCAGGGCTTGGTCCCCGGAGGGTAGAAGTAGGGCTGATCACAGCGATAGCCGCCGTTCGGGCTGCTCAACGCGGTGTCATCCACCCGGGTGAACTGCCCACTTTTGATCTGGGCGATGATGTAACAAGTGGCCGGTACCTTGCCCGCCGGGTTGGCAGGGGCTATCAGGTTGCCGCCGGTGAAGGTCTTGATCGACCGAAGCGCCTGCAATAGCAGGCCCCGGCTCGGATTCGGGCCGGCGACCCTCAGGGCCTGCACGAACAGTTCGGCGGAGATCCAGCCGTACAGGGTGAACAGATCCGGCTTGAAGCCCGGCGACGTGGTCTGCACCCACGACAGGAACTGCTTGACGGCCGGAATGGAAGCTGTGTCTTCTCCGAGGTAGAGGGAAGTATTTTGCTCCAGATACGAGCCGTCGGTTGCCGACGCTCCCCCCGACGCTGCCACCAACGCCTGGCTGTAGGTGGACGCACCCAGCACCACTACCGGGTGGAAGTTCTGTTGAGCCAGGGCCTTGAATACGGCTGAAGCGTAATTTTCGGGCATCTGTTCAACAAAGAGGATCTTCACTCCGGCGTTTCTCATGGCAATGACGTTCCGGGTGAAATCGGTCTGGGTGATGTCGAAGGTCGGGTCGTAGGCGACGTGGTAGCCGAGGTGCTGCATCGCCGCCTTTTCACCGTTCCACTTGGTGATGGCCGACGCTTGATTGGCAATTAACGCTCCGGCATGGAGGACGTCATTGGGGTATTTCTTCTGGAAGTACACCAAGGGCCCGAGTTGCCAGCCTGTTGATGCCCCCCCCGGGCTGAAGCTATTGGGGAGGTTGTTGGTCGCGTTGTCAAGGGCGATCGACACGTTGGGCACGGATGGATCGGCCGCCAATACCGTCCCCCCAAACGCGTCATTGAGCGAGAAGCTGCCGACCATGGCAAAGTCGGTCGTCATGTCCTGCTGGGTGAGCGCCTTGTTGTTGGCCCCGTTGTTATATCCGTCGTCGGCTCCGTCAACGACGATCTTTCGCCCGTTCACACCTCCTAAGGAGTTGATGTAATCGGCATAGGCCTTTACTCCGACCTGTGACCCTTTGAACAGCCCAAGGGTCAGGGTGGAGACATTGCCGATGCGCACGGTGGTGAGGGTGAGACCTGTCGTACTGCGGAATGCCGCGGGCGGGATGGCCGACTTGGTGGACGAACTCGACGGTCCCTGTGTGGACGTGGACGAGCACGCTACCAGGGTTGTCGCCAACACTCCGACAACCAATATCACCGTGACCCGCGGTCCCCGACCTGATGTTGTCGCAATTCCAGTCCTGAACCTCATGTGGATTCTCCGCTTCTATGGCCCGACCGGGAAGACAATGACGTCTCATCCCCCCGGAAGTAACCGCTGGACGACTCTATGAAAATTTAACTGCCACCACCACCACGACGATGCATGGATGCAATGCGGGAGCGGTCCATGGTGGCGAACTCCCCCACGGCCTCGACCGTGACCACTCCTCCTTGGATCAGTTGGCCCCGACTGTGGATACGTCGACCCTCGATCGAGGTGACCCACCCTTCGAAGCGGGCCGGGCGGTTGATCACGGTGGGTTGCAGGTACCGAATAGTCAGCGTGACGGTTGGCCCGGCCGCTCCGGCTATCACGTTGGCCGCGGTCAAGACGAGGTCGAATGCACCCGCCAACACCGCACCGTGGACACATCCGGGCGCGCCCTCATACGGAGAGGTGAACGTCGCGTGCCCGATGGCTTTGGGCGGATCGAACTCGATCACCAGTGGGAGCGCCACTGGGTTGCACGGACCAATCACGACGTCGAAGGGCATGACGTCAGCCAAGTTGCTGGTCGCATCGCCTCCAGCATTGTCGGCGGCATACCGACTGGCACCCACCCCGTCCGACTCCGGCAGATAGCGTTCGAGTTGGTCAGCAACTGCCGACAGTGTGGCGGTGGCATCGGCCAAGAGTTCGGACGAGGCCACCGAGCTCACCGTGGCCGCCATCAGGCGCCGAACCGCAGTGGCCAAGGCCTGGCGCCCACTGTCACTCGATGGGCCGATCGGGATCGACACTGATTCGTCAGATGAAGTGGATGCCGTCATCGACCAAACCGCCCCACATAGTCGGCGTGAACATCGAGCACCTTGAGCATGTCATCGGCTGGGCCGGAGGGAACCCGTAGCACCACCTCGTAAACGCCCAATCCTTCATAGTGGGCCAACTTCTCATCGCTGGGCACCGTCCCGAATGGAACCACCCGGATCGATGCCGGGTCACGGTCCCGTGCTTCGTACGCCCTCCGGAGTTCGGGCAGCGCCGAGGTCAACCCGGCCCCTCCGATCGGCATCCAGCCATCGGCGTACTCGGCGATGGCCGCGAAGACCCCGGGGTACGGGCCTCCGCCCACCAAGGTCATCACCCGCGGTTGCTGGATCGGTTTGGGCCAACTCCAACACGGATCGAGGGATACGTAGGTGCCGTGGAACTGGGCCTGCTCCTCGGACCACAACGCCTGCATGCACAGGACGTGCTCACGAGCGATCTCTCGTCTCTCGGAGAACTTGACGCCATGATCGCTTGCCTCTTCGCGATTCCAACCGAAACCGAGCCCGAATATCACCCGGCCCCCGCTCAGATGGTCGAGGGTGGCGAGCAACTTTGCCAACACGATGGGATCGTGCTGGGCAGCCAGGACCACGCCGGTACCCAGGTTGATCCTCGTGGTCACCGCGGCCGCCATCGACAGGGCCACAAACGGATCGAGACTGCGCCGGTAGTCCTCGGCATGGACCCCCTCCACCAGGGCCGGTGGCGTATCTGCCCGCACCGGAAGATGGGTGTGTTCGGGCAGATACAACGAGTCAAACCCCCGGTCCTCGACGGCGCGCGCCAGGTCAGCGGGGACCATGGCCTGGTCGGTCAGAAAGGCGGTGATCCCGAGGCGCACGGTGAGGTCAGTCCCTCAGCCCAGAGATCAAACCCAATCCCGGGTTGGTAGCGGGATCGGTGAACAGTGCGGCGAAGGCAGATTCCTCCCGTTGACGGGCGGCGGCGATGGCGGGACGAAGATCCTCCATCATCAACCGCTTGATCTCCCGGACGCCATGCGGAGGGAAGGCCGCTATCCGTCGCGCCAGTGCCATCGTTTCCTCGAGCACCCTGCCTTCGGGGACCACTCGCAGCGCGATGCCGGAGTCGACAGCCTGTCGGGCGTCGATCCATTCCGACATCAGGAGCACCGACGCCGCCCGCTGCCATCCCATTCGAGCCGGGAGCAAGAAGCTGCTGGCCGCCTCGGGGGGCACACCCATCTCCGCGAACGGACAGCGCAGTCGGGCGGTTTCGTCCACCAGCACCACATCGACGTGAGCCAACATGGTGAAGCCCAGCCCTACCCCGACGCCGTGAACGGCGGCCAACAGCGGCTTCTCGAACGACTGCAGGGAGTCGAGGAGCTCCTGGAAACCCTTCCCGACTCCCGGTCCCGCGGTGCCGGTGGCGATAGCCGCCATCTCGCGGAGATCCTGGCCCGAAGTGAACGCCTTTCCCCGCCCGGTGAGAACAACCGCATTGACCGAGTCGTTCGACGAGGCTTCCACCAACGCGGTGGTGACCGCCTGATACATGGCGACGTCAAAGGCGTTGCGGACCTCGGGTCGGTCGAAGGCGATCAGCCTGACCCCTTCACCATCCTCGACATCGACGCGGTGTGCGGTCACGGCTCGTGGCTCATGGGCGGACAACCTGGCCACTGCATCACGGACGGACCACCTGGCCGCCGTCGACATTGAAGACGTGGCCGGTAATCCACGATGCCTCGTCCGACAACAGAAAGAGGCACATCCCCACCAGATCGGACGTCTCTCCCTGTCTCTTGAGGGCCAGTGACGCCAAAATCGGTTTCATGAAGGCATCAGGCACCACGGTGCGGGACGCCTCGGTATCGATGGGCCCGGGAGCGATGGCGTTGGTGCGAATGTGCTGACCCCCGAGCTCGTGGGCCAACTGCTGGGTGATCGAATTCACGCCGGCCTTGGCCAGGCCGTAGAAGCCGGCGTACATGTAGGCAGCCGTCGAGGACTGATTGACGATGGCGCCTCCACCCCGGGCCTTCATCGCCGGGTAACACGCCCGTACGCAGTTGAGTGCGCCCATCATGTTCACCGACAAGAACCGGGTGAGGTAGTCCCAGTCCACGGTGAGCAGCAGGTCGAGCTGCATGCCGCCGAAAATGGCGGCGTTGTTCACCAGGTAATCGATGCCTCCGAATCGGCTCACGGCGGCCTCCGCCATGGCGACGGCCGATGCCGGGTCGGCCACATCGACCCGTACTGCTTCGGCCTTACCGCCCGTCGAGCGGATGCCCTCCGCCACGACGGCCGCATTGTCCTCGTCGATGTCGGCCACGATCACCGCGGCACCGGCATTCGCCAACGCCTCCGCATAGGCCTGGCCGATTCCCCCGGCCGAACCGGTGACGATCGCCACTTTGTCGCTGAAATCGAACCGCACCATCGGGGTCGTTGCTGGGGTGGTCTCTTTGCTCATGATGACTCCGTCCGGTGACGTTTGGCGATGACCCGCTCGGCAACTTCATTCACTCCTGTCGACAATGGCCAACCGATGTAATGGGCGAGATGCACGACCGTCTCGCGCACCTGCTCCTCGGTCAACTCCTCGCGATCCAAGGCAGATTGAAACTGGATTTCCACCAACTGCGACTGGCCCAGTGCCGCCAGCACGCCGATGGTCATCAACCTCCGATCTCTGATGTCGAGCTGGGAACGGGTCCAGACCTCACCGAACAGGTGGTCTACAGTGAAGGCGACATACGGTCCGGGGATGGCTGCCGGGTCGACGGAGAACCCGTAGACCTCCTGCATTTTCGCGATGCCCTTGCTGCGGGACGACCCGGGGTCGTTGGGTTGATCACTCATCTTGTTGTTCTCACTCTCATTCAGGCCGGTTCGGCGATCGACTTCGTCTCGAGATACTCCTCGAATCCGGCGATCCCGGCCTCCCGGCCGATTCCCGACTGCTTGTAGCCACCGAAGGGAACGTCCGGGCTGTACCAGAGCCCTCCGTTCACGCCGATGGTCCCCGTGCGTATCCGATTGGCCACCCCCACCGCCCGGTCCCGATCGCTCGCCCACACCGAGCCCGACAATCCGTAGGGCGAAGCATTGGCCAGCCTCACTGCATCATCGTCTCCGTCGTGGGGGATGACCACCAGCACCGGGCCGAAGATCTCCTCCGAGCTCACCTGGGCCGCATTGTCGACTCCGACGATCAGGGTCGGTTCGATGAAGAAGCCCTTCTCGAGCCCGGGGGGACGTCCACCGCCGGTGACAATGGATCCCCCTTCCTCTGTCGCCAGCCGAATGTACCCTTCCACCCGCTGGCGCTGGCGGGCATTCACCACCGGCCCGCAAATGGTGCCCGGCTCGGTGGGATCACCGGCGGGAAGCTTCCCCATCACCGCCGCCGTCGCACTCACCGCTTCGTCGAACTGTTGTCGGGGAACCAGCAGCCGGGTGGTGATCGCACACCCCTGTCCGGCGTGCGTGCACACGGTGAACGCCGCCACTGCACATGCGCCACGCAGGTCTGCCTCGTCGAGGATCACGAAGGCCGACTTTCCTCCCAGCTCGAGGAATACCTTCTTGAGGGTCTCTGCCGCCGACGCCATCACCTGCTTGCCGGTGGCGGTGGATCCGGTGAAACTCACCTGGTCCACCCTCCCGTCCACCGTCAACTGTGCGCCGATGCGATGGTCGGATGACGTCACGATGTTGACCACACCGGCAGGGATGTCGGTCTCCTCGGCGATGAGTCGCCCAAGCACGGTGGCACACCAAGGTGTGTCGGGAGCCGGCTTCAATACCACCGTGTTGCCAGCCGCCAGTGCGGGGCCCAACTTGGCCAGTGTGATCTGGTGGGGCACGTTCCACGGAGTGATGGCACCGACCACGCCGGTGGCCTCTCGCCGGACCCAGCGATGGGAGAGGATGCCGAGCGGAGCGGCGTTGCCCAGGTCGGTCTCCCACTGATAGCTCTCGGCCAGGTCAGCTATCCACCCCAACGAGGCGACGGGGTCGTCGAGTTGTGCGGAATGGGTCAATGACACCGGAGTGCCCGTTTCCGCCACCGTCATGGCCCGAATCTCATCGGCATGCTTGAGGAAGGCAGCCTGCAGTTGGCGGAGCCCCGCCACCCGTCGAGCCAGGTTGGTGGACCAGTCTGTTTCGTCAAAGGCACGTCGCGCCGATCCGATCGCGGCATCGAGATCCACGTCGTCGGCATCGGCCACTACCCCGAGGACCTCCTCGGTGGCCGGATTGATGGTCTCGAAGACCTTGCCCGATCGCGCCGGCCGCAACTGACCGTCGATCAACAGGCGCTCTTCGCCGACGATGGCGACAGGGTTGGTGGCGACAGGGTTGGTGGCGCTCACAGGGCCTCTTGTCCCGTTCCCACTCCGAAGATGTCATCACAACGATCTTCGGTAAGGGTCGCCATGGGCAGTGTGACTCCGAGGGTCCCCGCCACCTCGAGGGCGGCCCGAAGGTCCTTGTGGGCGAGGGCCGCCGCCGATCGCATGGCCGACACCAGTCCTTCATTGTCGCTTTCGGTGAACGGGGCCACCGTGGACCGGAACATCAGCGTTGACGCTCCTCCGATACGGGCGTCGCTGGCCTTGATCACCTGGGCCAGCTTGCCGAGATCGATGCCCGCGGCCTCGGCCAGAAGTTGGCCTTCGTACGCGGCCAGCCAAGATCCGTACTGGACCAGATTGCGGGCCAACTTGGCGGTGAGCCCGGCACCAAAGGGACCCATGCGGACGACCAGGGAGCTGATGGCGTCGAGCACCGGGCGAACGTCATCGATGGTGGCGGGGTCGCCCCCCACCATGCACACCAGGTCCCCGCTGGCCGCTGCGCTGGGTCCGCCGCTGACCCCGCAGTCCACCACCGCCACACCGGCCTCAGCCGACTCGACCCCGATGGCCTCGACGCAACTTGCAGAGATGGTGCTCACGATAAGGACGGTGGTCATCGGCCCCGCGGAGGCCAGGGCTCCCTCGGGCCCGGACAGCACGGCGTGAACCTGGGCGTCATTGACCACCGCCACCACCACCACATCTGAGCGCTGGGCCAGTTCGGCCGGCGAACCGGCTAGTACGGCCCGGCCGCGGTACTTCTCGGTGGCTTCATCCCGTACATCGCAGACCACCAGAGGGAGGCCGGCGGCCAGCACGCTGGTTGCCACCCCGTCCCCGATGTCACCGAGCCCGATCACCCCGACAACCGGGACCATGACCGGTTCCGTACCCTCGCCTATCGGCACCAGAACACCCCCATCGATTCTTCGCGGCTCCGAGTGCCACTCGATTTGGACACGTGTCTGGACTATAGTGTGGACACATGACTTCTCGCAATGTCGATCAACCTTCAGATACCGACCCGGTTGCCGTCCCCCACAGTGTCGGCCTCGACGACTACTCCGGCAAGTTCATCGCCGATTTCCAGTACGAAGACCTGTCGAGAGAGGCGTTGGTCCGCCTGGTCCGCGAGTACGCCCAGGCCGTCCACATCCTCGATCGCTCCATGTGCGCGGCGATCAGCATGTCGCACGGGGTGCAGGAGATGGAGCGCCTCGCCATCGAAGAGTGGCGCGGGGCGAGTCCCGTGTACGGGGAGCGCCTTCGCAAGATCATGGGCGTCGAGGGCAATGACGTGGAGGCCATCTTCAAGGTGCTCCAACTCGACCCCGGTTTCCCTCATCACTATCTCGATGTGCGCTACGAGGTGGTCGACGAGAAGCATGGCTTCTTCGAACTCGCCTACTGCGGAGCCCTGATGGATGTCGAACCATTTGGCGACAAGATGGTGACCAGCATGTGTCATCACATCGAAGACGGGACATTCGATGTCACCGCCCAAGCCATCAACCCCAAGGCGCACATCCGGCACGTTCACCGACCTCCAAGGGTGCCGAGCGGCCGGTCTCCCCATTGCCGGTGGGAGCTGATCATCGACGATGACAATGAGACGCTCCCCGAGGCCGACATCACCAAAATCACCCGGATGACCACTGCGGCCTCCTTCGAATTCCCACCCATGCGCGATGGAACGCCACACAATCCGGGACACACCCACTCTCCATGATCGACGCTCCGGTCCTCGAAGCCACCCGACGGCGCCTGACCCAACGCCAGGCCGAAGTCGTCCAGCAATTAGTTGACGCCACCGCCAAAGAGGTTGACGAAGAGGGCTACCCAGGCCTGACCGTCCGAAATGTGGCGCGGCGGGCCGGTGTGGCTCCGGCCACTGCCTACAACTACTTCAGTTCCAAGGACCATCTGCTGGCCGAGCTCCTGTGGCGTCGCATGAATGCGCTTCCCCCGGTCGACGCTTCCGGCGACGCGCCGACAGTTGAGCGATTGGTGGAGACCGTCCAGATGATGGCGCTCCTGACGACAGAGAGCCCCGCTCTGGTTGGTGCCTGCACCACCGCGCTCCTCAGCGCCACTCCTGACGTAAAACATTTACGGGATCGGATCGGTGCCGTGATCCATCAGCGGTTTGTGGCCGCGCTGGGCTCCGAGATCGATCCGACAGTTGTGCGAGTTCTGGAAACCACCTATTCGGGAGCACTCCTGATGGCAGGCATGGGACACATGACCTACTCCGAGGTGCCCACGTTTGTCGGCGAAGCCGCACGATTGATGATGGCCGGTGAGCGGAGCACGTCCGCATGACGACAACCACCTCTCGTGAGCCGCTGGTCTATAGCCCTTATGCCTACGAGATCCATGAGGACCCCTATCCGATCTACGCCCGGCTGCGCGCGGAGGCGCCGGTGTACCGGAACGACGAGTTCGACTTTTGGGCGCTGTCCCGGCACGAAGACGTGCTGGCCGCGTTCCGCAACGTAGACGCCTTCTCCAATTCCTTTGGCGTCTCTCTCGATCCCAGTGCTTTCGGACCGGACGCCCACAAAGTGATGTCGTTCCTGGCACTTGACCCGCCCCGACATACCCGGATGCGTTCTCTGGTGGGCAAAGGCTTCACCCCCTCCAAGGTGGCGCAGATGGAAGACCGGATCCGCGAAATTGCCATCGAGCACCTCGAGCCTGCCCTCGATATGGGTGAATTCGATTTCATCGCCGACTTCGCCGGCAAACTCCCGATGGATGTGATCTCCGAATTGGTCGGTGTGCCTCCGGTCGACCGGGCCGAAGTCCGTCGGTTGGCTGATCTGGTCGTCCACCGCGAGGACGGACTGTTCGACGTACCCCGGGCGGGCATGGATGCGGCGCTCACTCTGGTCGGCTACTACCAGGACATGGTGAACGAGCGCCGTTCCGTCCGTCGGGACGACCTGGCCTCGGCATTGCTCGACGCGGAAATTGACGGAGACAAACTCACCGATGAGGAGATCATCGCTTTCCTCTTTCTCATGGTGGTGGCCGGCAACGAGACGACCACCAAACTCTTGGGCAACGCCTGGTACTGGGGATGGCACAACCCTGACCAAGGCACCAAACCATTCGATGACCCCGCTCGCGTGGTCGACTGGATCGAGGAGACCCTGCGGTTCGATACCTCCAGCCAGATGCTTCTGCGTGTCACCCGGATGCCTCTTGAGCTACACGACACCGCCATCCCCGAAGGAGCCAAGGTGCTGTTGTTGATTGGATCCGGCAACCGCGACGAGTCGGTCTTTCCCGATCCGGAGCGCTATGACCTCGATCGGGACACCACCAAACTGATCAGCTTCGGAAATGGGCGTCACTTTTGCATGGGCGCACCCTTGGCTCGCCTGGAGGCGCGCATTGGGCTCGGTGAACTGGTAAAGAGAGTGGCGAGCTACGAGGTGGATCCGAGTGGAATGGCGCGAGTCCACTCCATCAATGTGCGAGGCTTCGCCACCCTCCCGACCAAGGTCACGATCCGCTGATGTCTCGCTTTGAACCCCATCCCGAACTCCGACCCGCAGTGGTGACCGGGGCATCATCGGGCATCGGACAAGCAACCGCTGTCGCCCTCGCTGCTCTCGGTCACCCAGTGGTCCTCGGTGCCCGCCGGGTAGCACAGTGCGAGGACACTGCGGCTGAGATCCGCTCCAATGGAGGTGACGCGTTCGCCATCCATCTGGACCTGGCCGACGGAGACTCCATCAAGCGTTTTGCCGCGGCTGCCACCGATACCCTCGGGAATGTGGAGATCCTGGTCTCCAACGCGGCACAGAACCGGGCCGGCAGCGTGCTCGACACCGATGCCGAATCGTTCGAAGACGTTCTCAGTGTCAATCTGGCCGGCACACACCGGTTGGTCCTGGCCATGGCTCCGGCAATGACCGAGCGCACCCGGGGTGACATCGTCTTCGTCACCTCTGATGTGGCTGTCTCGCCGCGACCGTCGATGGCCGCCTACGTCACCTCCAAATGGGGTCTCGAAGGCTACGTTCGCTCACTGCAGATGGAGTTCGAAGGGACGGGCGTCCGGGCCACCATCGTGCGTCCAGGCCCCACCTTGACCGGCATGGGGATGGACTGGGACCCCGAGGTGACTGCCGAGGTGATCGAAGAGTGGGCGGCGTGGGGGTTCGCTCGTCACTCCAACTTCATGCGGCCCAAGGGTGTGGCCCTGGCCATCGTGGCCGCGGTGACCTTGCCACGCGGCACCCATGCCACCACCATCGAACTGCAACCGGAAGCACCGATTCGGGAGGTAGGACAATGACCATCGCCACGGATCGGCGCGAGCCGCCGCGAGTCTCGGGTGGCGAAGGGGACACCGGGCACCTCGAGGAGCTCCGCCGCGACCCGATCGCCCTGATGAACCGGGTCCGGTCCGAGTGCGGCGACATTGGCATCTTCGAGCTGGCTGACCGGGACGTTGTGCTGATGACCGGTGCCAGTGCCAACGAATTCTTCTTCCGGGCCCCCGAGGAACAACTCGACCAGGCCGAGGCATACCCGTTCATGACCCCGATCTTCGGCGAAGGCGTGGTCTTCGACGCCTCCCCGGAGCGTCGTCGCGAGATGCTCCACAATCAGGCGCTGCGCGACAAATTCATGCGGGGTCACGCCGCCACCATCTCCGACGAAGTGGAACAGATGGTGGCCGGGTGGGACGACGAGGGGGAGATCGACCTCCTCGACTGGCTCGCCGAACTGACCATCTACACCTCGTCAGCTTGTCTGGTCGGCAAGCGGTTCCGGCGCGAGCTCGACAAGCGCTTTGCCCAGCTGTACCACGACCTCGAACAGGGAACCGACGCCATCGCCTACGTCGACCCCTACGCCCCGATCGAGAGCTTCCGACGGCGCGACGCGGCCAGAGTGGGCTTGGTCGAACTGGTGCAGGGAATCATGGAACGCCGGGCGGCCAGCACTGGCTCTGATGGGCCCGGGACAGCTGATGGGTCAGGGACAGCTACCGCCGAGGACGATCGCGACCTCCTCGACGTGCTCATGTCCATCACCAACGAAGACGGCACGCCCCGGTTCCTCGCCAACGAAGTGACCGGCATGTTCATCTCCATGATGTTCGCCGGGCACCACACCACCTCGGGGACGGCCGCCTGGACGTTGATCGAACTACTCCGCCATCCCGACATCATGGCCTCGGTCATCGACGAACTCGGCGAGCTTTACGCCGAGGGTGCCGAGGTCAGCTACCAGGCGCTGCGGGAGATGCCCCACATGGAGTCGGCCATCAAAGAAGCGCTGCGTTTGCACCCGCCGCTCATTCTGTTGTTGCGGGTGGCCAAAGAGGACCTCGAGTGCGACGGATACGCCATCAAAGCCGGCCAGATGGTGGGAGCCAGCCCCTCGGTCTCCAACCGGATCCCCGAGGACTTCCCCGATGCCGACTCCTTCGTGCCTGATCGGTATCTCGACCCTCGGGTCGAGGACCGAGCCAATCCCTGGACGTGGATTCCCTTTGGCGCCGGCCGCCACCGATGCGTCGGTGCGGCCTTCGCCATGATGCAGCTGAAAGCCATCTTCTCGGTGCTGTTGTTGGACTGGGAGTTCGAATTGGCGCAGGCACCTGATACCTACCGAAACGACCACTCGAAGATGGTGGTGCAGATGCAGCAGCCGTGCGTCGTGCGCTACCGCCGCAAATCTGCTCGGCCGACCACCGGCTCCTCCCCAGGCGCCGCATTGTGAGAGTGGCTGTCGACCTCGAACTCTGTCAGGGCCACGGGGTCTGTGAATCCGAGGCGCCCGGCGTCTTCGAACTGGCCAAAAACCATAAGGTCACCATTCTCGAAGGTTCCCCCGGAGAGAACCGCCGGGCTGAAGTGGAAGCGGCCGTCCGCTTCTGTCCCACTACCGCTCTAAGAATTGTCGAGGAGGACTGAATCCATGCCGTCGTACCCACGTGCCGAACTCGAAGAGATGGTGCAGCGTTGGATGGATACCAATCGCCGCTGCGAAGAATCACTCGACTGGCTGCCGTTGGCCGATCTCTATACCCAAGACGCCACCTACGGGTGGAACGTTGGACCGAACGACGAGTTCATGGCCGTCGGCCGAGACGAGATCCGCGAATACGCAGTGGGCTTGGAGATGGAGGGGCTCGGCGGATGGACCTATCCCTATCAGCGGGTCCTCATCGACGACGTGCAGGGCGAGGTGCTCGGTCTCTGGAAGCAGATCGCCGACGCCACCCGACCGGATGGGAGCCACTACGAAATCGCCGGTTTGGGTGGCAGCTGGTTCCAGTACGCCGGGAACTTTCAGTGGGGCTGGCAACGCGACTTCTTCGATGTCGGCAACGCCACTGCCTCGTTCGTCGAGATGATCACCGCCGGCGTACTCACCCCCGGGATGCAGAAGCGGATCGAGAAGGCGGCCTCGGGCGAGCGAGCGCCCGGTCATTACCGGGTGGGCGAGGCGCCGGTCGGCCTGTGGGACGGCGTCTGAGTCCGAGTGGCACTCGGCTCAATGAGTTTGTAGGTCCTCGCCCCGTCTCTCGTACCGGGTAGTTTGCCCCGTCCTTGTCGAACAGCACAGGAAACGCACCTTGTTGCGGTGGGCAGGGCGACAAGGCGCTCTATCCCGATATTCATGCCGCACCGGTCGCACCGTCCGTAGGTCTCGCCGGTTACACGTTTCAGCGCCGCCATCAGGTTTTCGATTTCCTGATGGGTGAAAACCAGAAGAGCGCTCACCCGTGCTCGCTCGTAGCCGACGGTCGAGCCTTCCGCGTCATGCTCGTCGTCCGGCACCAACGCCGTCGACTCCCCGATTGCTTCGAGTTCATCCTCGAGATCAGCCCGCAATGTCACGACCCGAGACAGCCCAGCCTGGAGCGCTTCGATAGGGAGCGAGTCCGAAGTTGAGGCTGCATCGACCACGTCATGGACGCTACCGCGCCATCTGTGCTGGTCCACGGGGCTCGATTGCGTGCGTGCAGTCGGTCCTGTAGATGCCATGAGGGGGCATCAATCCCGACCTCTGGCACCTTTGAAAGTTCCATGTTTGAGCGAATGGAAATTCTCATTCGCTCAAACATGGAGAGAATCAAATGGCGAGGACCGACCGTCGTGAGTGGCGGCCACGCCGGACTTGGCGGCCGCGGATACGTCTCCCGGAACGCGCTACAGGGCGCCCGGAGGACGCCCTGTAGCTACAACATTACTGAGTAAGGCACTGGGTCCCCTACGGCGCCGGGTGGGATCTTGGCCCGGCTAAGTCGCCCAGTGGGTGTCTGGCTGGATTTCGCCAGGCGGTACAGCAGGCCGCCTTAGCGGCCAGTCACCTCCAGGATCCCAAAACGTTGATTGCTCAGTTGGACCACCTCCTCTCTCTGGTGGTCACATCGTATCCAGCAAATTGTTCCAAGTGGTGCACACCCGGGATTTCTCATGAAGGCCCCTGGGCGCTCCCGCCAGAGACGGAGTACTCTACGAACATATGTTCGTATCTTTGGCTGACCCGCGGGTTGGCAGCGCTTTGACCAGGGAAAAGAGTAGAGAATCCCTGGTCATATTGGCCGAGCGCACACGACCCACTTCGTCGAGCCAGACCCGTCTGTTGCCAGTGGCCGCACCTCTCGCCGACCTCTTCCCCGACCGGAGCCTGCGGCGGGGCAGCACCATCGTCGTCACCGGTACGGGCACCGTCGGGAGGGATGGGACTACCGGTGGAGGAACTGTCAGTGGCGAGATCACACTGGCCCTCGCCCTCCTGGCCCAAGCCTCAAAAGCTGGGTCGTGGTGTGCGGCCATCGGACTCCCCGATGTGGGCGCCGTCGCCTCCCACGGCCTCGGGGTCGATCTCGTCCGGTTCGCCCTGGTACCTCGGCCGGGCCCGGCGTGGGTCGAAGCCACCGCGGCCATGATCGACGGGACGGACCTTGTGGTGCTCTGCCCGCCGTTCCCCCCGCGGCCGGCCATGGCCCGGCGGCTGATCGCCCGAGCAAAAGAACGCCGAGCCATCCTCATCGTGGTGCCGGGTCGGGCCGGATGGCCCGAGTGCCCCGATATGCGTCTCACCATCGACGCCATCCACTGGGACGGCATCGGAAGCGGCGAGGGATACCTCCGCCGCCGCCGGATGACAGTGACAGCCACCGGTCGTCGTTCGGCAGCACGACCTGTCCAACAGCACCTGTGGTTGCCGTCACCCACCGGGTCGATCGAGGGTACTGCCAGCACCGGAGGCATCATGGATGCCGAGAGCACTGCCGCCATCTCCACAGCATCAGGTCGGCCGCGCTGACATGGATCGTCTGCTCGTCGTTCGCTGTCCTGAACTCCTCGAGGAGGATGAGGGAGGAGCCGTGCTCCGGTCGTTCATCCGGGTGATCGGTGCCGTGGAGACCTACTGCCCGTGGATCACCGCGGTCCGACCTGGTATCTGTTCGCTCCCGGCCCGCGGGCCGGCGCGCTACTTCGGAGGTGAGGAGGCGCTCGTCGGGTTGATCGCCGACGTAACCAGCGGCATCACCCCGGTCGAGGTGGGTATGGCCGACGGACTGTTCGCTTCGGTCCTGGCCGCCCGGGGTGGCCTCGTTGTCCCCGCAGGCGGAACCCGCGAGTTCCTCGCCCCTTTCCCCATGGGTGTACTCGGGAACCCCGAGCTGGCCGAGTTACTGGAGCGGCTGGGAATCCGCACGCTGGGAGACTTCGCCTCCCTCCCGGAGTCCCACGTGCTCGGTCGCTTCGGGGCCGACGGCGTGGTCTGCCACATGGTGGCCAGTGGGCAAAGCGGTGAGTTGGCCGAACCGGGTGGGCTACGCCTTTCGACTACCGGACGTCGTGTCGATCAACTACGCAATGGGGTTCCGGCGGCGGCCGGTCAATCCGGGTTCTGGGGAGGGGTGAGTGACACCGATGCCCGCGCCGCCCGGGCCCTGACTGCAGTGCAGCATCTACTCGGTCCCGACAGCGTGGTCACCGTCCGGCTCCAGGGCGGGCGCAACCCGGGCGAACAAGCCCGGTTCGTCACATGGAATGCCCACGAGACACCCGACACCACTACCATCCACGCTCCATGGCCGGGCCGAATCCCACCTCCGGCGCCGGCCTCCATCCATACCGTCCCTCTCCCGGCCGAACTCATCGATGTGGCCGGGGCACCGGTGACCGTCTCGGGCCGGGGCCTCCTCACCGCTATCCCGAGCCGCCTGTCGGTTGAGCGATGTCCATGGACAACGGTGACGGCCTGGGCCGGGCCGTGGCCGACGGATGAACGGTGGTGGTCCCGCTCTCGCCGGCGCAGTGCCCGCATGCAGGTGGTGACCGATGCCAATGCCCATGCCCGCCTCCTTCTGGCCGAACGGGGCCGGTGGTGGGTGGAAGCCACCTACGAATGAACAGACGTCGCCGAGAACGATGACCTACGCTGAGTTGCACACCCACTCCAACTTTTCTTTTCTCGACGGTGCGAGCCATCCCGAGGAGCTGGCCGCTGAAGCCGTCCGGCTCGGGCTGTCCGCGCTTGCCCTCACCGATCATGACGGTCTCTACGGTGCCGTCCGGTTCGCCGAGGCAGCCCGCGCCTTCGGCCTCCCCACCGTGTTCGGAGCCGAGCTCACCCTCACCAGTGCGGGAACCCCAGCCCCGCCTCGCACAGGTGTTCCCGATCCCGACGGCACCCATCTGGTGGTGCTGGCCCGGAACCCCGGAGGCTACGCCCGCCTCAGTCGCGGCATCGCCGAAGCACACCTGGCGGGAGGTGAAAAAGGAAAGCCCATCATCACCCTCGATAACCTGGCCAACCGTCATGACGGTCATTGGCAGATCCTCACCGGCTGTCGAAAGGGAGCGCTCGCCGCCGCCCTCACCACCGGCGGTCCGGCCGCAGCGGCCCGGGTCCTCGACCAACTGATCGACCGGTTTGGCCGTGACCGCATTGCCGTGGAGCTGTGGGACCACGGTGATCCCATCGACACCACCCGCAACGACACCCTGGCCCTGCTGGCCACCGAGCGAGGGGTCACGCCGGTGGCTACCAACAATGTCCATTACGCCGTCCCCGCTCGTTTCCCCCTGGCCACCGCGCTGGCTGCCGTACGGGCCCGGCAATCTCTCGAGAACATCGAGGGCTGGCTCCCCCCTTCACCGAGCGCCTGCCTACGCGGTGACGCAGAGCAGAAATGGCGATTCGCCCGCTGGCCCGGGGCGGTGGAACGGGCGGCGGAGATCGCCGCAGAGTGTGCCTTCGATCTGCGCCTGGTGGCACCACGGCTACCCGACTTTCCGGTACCGGCCGGCCATACCGAACAGACCTGGTTGATGGAGTTGGTCCGACAAGGAGCCACCGACCGGTACGGCCCGCGGGATGCCGAGCGGGTGCCGGGGGCATGGAAACAGCTCGACCATGAACTCGACGTCATCGGTGCCCTCGGGTTTGCGGGCTACTTCCTCACCGTATGGGACATCGTGATGTTCTGCCGCCGGCGGGACATCTTCTACCAGGGTCGGGGCTCGGCGGCCACGTCCGCCGTCTGTTACGCCCTCGGCATCACCAACGTCGATGCCGTCTCACTCGGGTTGTTGTTCGAGCGTTTTCTCTCGCCTGCCCGCGACGGACCGCCGGACATCGACGTCGACATCGAGTCGGGCCGCCGGGAAGAGGCCATCCAGTACGTCTACGAACGGTACGGCCGGCTACACGCCGCTCAGGTCGCCAACGTCATCACCTACCGGTCAAAGTCCGCCATCCGCGACATAGGTAAGGCCCTGGGGCATCCAATGGAGGAGGTGGACGGGTGGGCCAAGTCGGTGCAGCGGGGTGAGCCCATCGGTGACCGTGACGATCTCCCTCCACTGGTACGGGATCTGGCCACCGAGATACTCGATTTCCCCCGGCATCTGGGTATCCACTCGGGAGGCATGGTGATCTGCGATCGCCCGGTGGTCGAGATCTGCCCGGTGGAATGGGGCCGGATGCCGGGCCGCAGCGTGCTCCAGTGGGACAAGGACGACTGCGCGGCGGCCGGTCTTGTCAAGTTCGACCTCCTCGGTCTGGGCATGCTGACCGCCCTCCATCACATGGTCGATCTGGTGCGGGAGTACCACGGCATCGAGATCGATCTGGCCCGCCTCGACCAGGAGGTCGAGGTCTACGACCTGTTGTGCCGGGCCGACACCGTCGGGGTGTTCCAAGTGGAGTCCCGGGCCCAGATGGGCACACTCCCCCGCGTGCAACCCCGATGCTTCTACGACCTGGCCATCGAAGTCGCCCTCATCCGCCCCGGACCGATCCAGGGCAATGCCGTTCATCCCTACATCCGGCGGCGGAATGGGACCGAGCCCGTCTCGTATCTGCATCCGCTACTGCAGCCATCGCTGGAGCGGACTCTCGGCGTCCCGCTCTTTCAGGAACAGTTGATGCAGATCGCCATCGACGTGGCCGGTTTTTCCCCCACAGAAGCCGACGAACTGCGCCAGGCCATGAGCGCCAAACGATCGGGTGAGCGGATGGAGCGTCTCCGCGGCCGCCTCTTCGCCGGCATGGCCGCCAAAAACGTAGGGGTGGACGTGGCTGAACAGGTCTACGCCGCGCTGGCAGCCTTTGCCAACTTCGGCTTTCCCGAGAGCCACTCGGTGGCATTTGCCCACCTGGTGTACTCCACCGCCTGGTGCAAGGTGCACTACCCGGCTGCCTTCACCGCCGGGCTGCTGAATGCCCAGCCCATGGGGTTCTGGTCTCCCCAGAGTCTGATCGCCGATGCCAAGCGGCATGGAGTGGGGATCCGCCGTCCTGACGTGAATGCCAGCCGGGCCGGTGCCTGGATCGAGGAAGGTGCCGAGGCTGATCGGGACACTCCCGCCGTCCGGCTCGGGTTGTCGTCGGTACGTGGCATCGGGGACGAGGCGGCAGGGAGGATAGCGGAGGGCCGCCCCTGGTCAGGGATGGAGGACCTGGTGCGCCGGGCCGGCGTCACCCGAGCCCAGTTGGAGACGCTGGCCACCGCCGGAGCACTCGACAGCCTGTCCACCGACGCGGACGGCAGCACGGGCGGCGGCGAAAACGGCGACCCCGGAGAAAAGCAGACAGCCCGCGGGAGGAACCGGCGATCGCTGGTATGGACAGCGGGAGCCGCGGCTCAAGCCACCTTTGACCGGCTTCCGGGGGTGACCACCGGGTCGGAGCCGCCGCCTCTCCCCGCTCCCACCCCCTGGGAGGGCGTGGCCGACGACCTGTGGTCACTGGGCATGGCCCCGGACACCACCGCCATGGACCTGCTCCGGCCCCGACTCGACGACCTGGGTGTGGTCCGGACCGACAAGTTGGACGCAACCCCGGCCGGCAATCGGATCACCGTCGGAGGCGTGGTGACCCATCGACAGCAGCCCGAGAGTGCGCATGGTGCGGTCTTTCTGAACCTCGAGGACGAAACCGGGATGGTCAACGTGGTGTGCTCCCGCGGCGCGTGGATCCGCTGGAAGTCTGTCGCCCGGTCGTCCCGCGGCCTTCTCGTGCGGGGTCGCCTCGAACGATCCGAGGGGGCGACCAACCTGATAGCGGAGCGGATCGATCCCATCGAGCTGGGCCCGGTCCCCCCGTCACGGGACTTTCGATAACAACCCAGACCCGTCACCCTCTGGACGGGCGCACCAACCGACTCAATCGGGCCACCAACACCTCGAGTACCAATTCACCCGGCAAGCCGGTCGAGCCCCGAAGATCGAGGTCGGCATCGGCCAACAACTGCACCGCCCGGGCAATGCCGGGCGTACCCAGGCGTCGACTCTGGGCCAGCGCCTTCTTGGCCGGGAACGGGCTCTGGAGCCCCAGCGCGCTCGCCGCCTCTTCGGGAGAGGTGATACCCGAGCCGTCGAGTCGCAACATCTGGCGGAAATGACGATGGAGCGTGCTCATCACCACCAATGGGTGTGACCCCGATGCACCGAGAATGCGATGGAGCACACCGAGCGCCTTGGCCGTGTCGCCGGCATCCAGCGCATCGGTCAGGTCCCACGGTGCGACCGATCCTGCCTCCCCCAAAAACGGTTCGAGGTCATGGAGCGACACCGTAGAGCCCTGGCCGTAGGCAGAGGCGAGGGATCCGAGCAACCCGGCCAGGCGACCCATATCCCCACCGAGATGCTCGGCCAGGCGGGCGGAGGCCGGCCCGTCGAGCCTGACCGGCGCACCTTTGAGATGAGTAGCCAACCACTGGGTCCTGGCTTTGCCCCTTCCCACCGCGGTGTCCACCACGTCGCCGAGTGCCCCCACCCGTTTGGTCAGTACCTGGGGAACGGTCCCGCCACCAACCATCAGCACCAGAGCAGTGGTTGGTAGCGGATCATCGAGATACGTCACCAGTCGCTTGGCGTCGGCCGCCGACAACTGCCCGGCATCACGGAGGACCACCACCCGCCGTTCCACCAGAAATGGCGGCGTGGTGCAGGCATCGATCACGGCTCCGATATCCAGATCGTCGGTGGATGGCCCGCCGAATTCCTCGACCATCAGTGTCGGATCGCCTCCGTTCACCAGGCTCTCCACCAACCCATGGGCTTCCTGAGCCACCAGGGAGGCGTCATCCCCCTTCACCAGGTACACGGCACGGACTTCAGTGGTCACGGCGTTCACCGGCCTTCCCGCCCGATGCGGAGGATGGCTTCCAATGCGTCGCACGCCCTCCGATTGCCGGCCACATCGTGGACCCGGACGATGCGGCAGCCGAGTGTCACCCCCAACGCAGTGGCGGCGATAGACGCTTGCCGACGATCCCCGATCTCGAGGCCCAGCGTCACCCCGAGGAACGTCTTGTTGGATGCCGAAAGCAGCAGCGGGTAACCGAGAGATGCCAATTGACCCGACGCACGCAGCAGGGTGAGCGATTGCTGAGCCGTCTTGCCCAGGTCGAGTCCCGCATCCAACACGATCCGATCGGGGGTCAAACCGCTTTCGATGGCCCGGTCCGCCCGTTCGAGTACGAACGTCCGCACCGCATTCACCACGTCGTCGTAGACCGGCTCCGGGTCGGGGACTCGGGGGGCAAGGCGGATATGGGTGGCCACCACCGTGGCGCCGGCCGCAGCGGCCACCGTCAGATACTCGGCGTCAGCGAAACCACTGATGTCGTTGCCCACGATGGCTCCGGCGGCATAGGCCTCTTTGGCCACGGAGGCTCTCCAGGTATCGACCGAAAGGGGGATGTCGAATCGGGAATGAATCGCCTCGATGGCAGGAATCACCCTGTCGAGTTCCTCGGCTTCGGTAACTTCGGGGCCCG
Source organism: Acidimicrobiaceae bacterium (assembly GCA_003152015.1). Lineage (GTDB taxonomy): Bacteria > Actinomycetota > Acidimicrobiia > Acidimicrobiales > RAAP-2 > DASZIT01. The sequence continues at coordinate 66,013 of PLZF01000013.1, forward strand.
GGCCCGCCTTGACCCCACCGATATCGAGCAGGTCGGCACCGTCCTCCACCAGTGCCGCCGCCCGCCGCACCAGATCGTCCAAAGCGAAGGTGGCTCCCTTGTCGAAGAACGAGTCGGGGGTGCGGTTGAGGATCCCCATCACCAGTGCCCGGCTGCTGATGTCGAATTTCTGGTCGCCCAAGGTGAGGGTCGCGGCGTGCACGAACGTGACGCTACCTTCCGCGCGGGCCCTCGATCAGCTTCAGAACAGGCGGGCGGCCAATGCCTTGCGGTAACCAGCGGTCCGGGGGTCTTCAGGACCGAGCGTCTCCAAGAGATCGAGAAACTCCTGCCGGGCATCGGCGTCATCCTTGACCCGGTCGAGCAACCCGGCAAGGAGATCATCGACCCCCTCACCGGAAACCTCCACCTGCTGGGATGCCAGGCGGGCCTCCGCCAGCAAGCGGCGAGTCTCGGGAGTCTCCGGTATCCGGCCGAGCAGGGCGATCGCCTCGTCGGTGGCACCCCTGGCGGTGAGCAACCCGGCCAGGGTGGTGATGGCATCAGCATGATCGGGCTGGAGCTCGAGCGCCTGTCGAAGTGACTCCTCAGAACCGGTTTCACTACCGTGGGCCACGAGCAGGTCCACTTCGTTGGGCAGGGAGACCAACCCGGCAACGAACTCGGTCACCGCCTCCTCGGATTGGGCGCCGATAAAGCTGCTCACCACAATCCCGTCCTTCAGAGCGAACACAGCCGGGATCGACTGGACCTGGAAGCTGGCCGAGATGGACGGATTCTCGTCCACATTGACCTTCACCAGGGCCACGGCACCCTCGGTGGCGTCCACCACCCGTTCGATGATCGGGCCCAATGTCGTACAGGGGCCACACCAGGGAGCCCACAGGTCCACCACTACGGGAACCTCCGCAGAACGAAGGAGGACCTCCTGGTCGAAAGTGGCATCGGTCACATCGATCATTGCCTCGACGATACCTTGAACCAGTCGGATCGAGGGAAGTCCGTCCCGCGGGTAGCGTCGTGTTATGAGCGCAGCGCCACCGGACACAGTCAACGCGGACGCCGCGGAGGGAATCGACACCCCCGCCGTGTCCGCCTGGATCGCATCGAATGTGCCGGGCGCCACACCGCCGTTCTCCTTCGAACTCATCGCCGGCGGACGATCCAACCTCACCTACCGGGTGGTCGACGGCGCCAATCGCTCGATGGCGTTGCGACGGCCGCCGGTGAGTCACGTGCTCCCGACTGCCCACGATATGAAACGAGAGCACACGGTCATCAGCGCCCTCGGCCAGACCGACGTCCCGGTTCCGCGCACGCTCGGCCTGTGCGTCGACGACTCGGTGAATGGTGCGCCCTTCTACCTCATGTCGTTCGTGGAAGGGCACATTGTGCGCGATGAGACGGCGGCGGCCGGGCTCAGCGAAGCCAGCCGTGCACGCGCCAGCCTTTCGCTCATCGACACCTTGGCCAAGCTCCACTCCGTGGATGTGGACGCGGTGGGCTTGGGTGAGTTCGGGCGCCGCGAGGGTTACATCGCCCGCCAGCTCAAGCGCTGGCATGGACAGTTCGCCCAATCGACAGTGGACGGCGAACCCGGGCCCGCGGTCATCGACCGGGTTCATGAATTGTTGGCCAAACAGATTCCCGAGCAGCAGAGCATCGCCATTGTCCACGGCGACTACCGGCTCGACAACACGGTGCTCGACGACGACGGGAACGTGGTGGCCATTCTCGACTGGGAGATCTGCACGTTGGGGGACCCGCTGGCCGATCTCGGCCTGTTGATGGTCTATTGGGCCGAAGCCGGGGACGGGGAGGTCGCCCTGTTGGGAGTGGCTCCGACCAGTTTGCCCGGGTTCGCCACCCGCGACGAACTATTGGACAGGTACGCCACCGCCTCCGGCCTGGACGTTTCCGGGGTCTCGTACTACAAGGCATTCGGGCTGTGGAAGCTCGCCTGTATTCTTCAGGGGGTATATGCCCGCTATGCCGGAGGTGCGGCAGCCGGGGACCGGTCGGGTGTCGACCAGTTTGCATCCCACGTGGGGAAGCTGGGCGAGCGGGCACTCCTCGAAGTGGAGTCACTATGACCGACCATCAGAATTCAGAGCTCTACCAAATCGACCCCGTGTGGGGTGAGCCCCCGGGTGAGCGGGTGAATCGACCGGTGCTCATCGTGGCGTTGGACGGCTGGGTGGATGCCGGTCTCGGATCCTCGGGGGCCATCACCGAAATGCTCAGTGCCACCCCGACCATGAGGGTCGCCTCGTTCAACACCGAAGCTCTCATCGATCAACGGGCCCGGCGCCCGATCGCCCGCATCGTTGACGGCATCACCACCGAGCTCAGCTGGCCCACCATCCGGATTCTGGCCGGAAAGGACCGGGTCGGAGCGGACATTCTCTACCTCACCGGGCCAGAGCCCGACTTCGGATGGCGATCATTCATCGATGGCGTGGTCGATTTGGTGCAGCGGCTGGGCGTGCGCACTGTCGTCGGCCTGGGGGCCTTCCCGGCTCCGACTCCCCACACCCGCCCGGTGCGCCTGGCGTCCACCGTGCCACCCCAGTCGTCGGAACTGGCCGGTCGGGTCGGCTTTGTACAAGGGACCCTCGAGGTCCCCGCCGGAGTGCAGGCCGCGCTCGAAGTGGCACTCGGGAAAGCCGGGATACCGACCATCGGGCTGTGGGCCCGAGTACCCCACTACGTGTCGGCCATGCCGTTCCCCGAAGCCAGTGCGGCGTTGATCGAGGGCATGTGCGCCATTACCGGCATCGTCTTCGACACATCTTCGCTGCGGGCGGCCGGCGAGGTCTCACGACATCAGGTCGATGAGCTCATCTCGGGCAATACCGAGCACGCAGCCATGGTCCAGCGCCTCGAAACATCCATGGATTCCGAAGGGGGGGACCCCTTCGGGTTGGGGGATGACGTACCCAGTGGCGACGAGATCGCCGCCGAGCTCGAACAGTTCCTCAAAGGCGAAGGTTCGTAATCCCGCTGGCCAGCACCGGCAACGCGGCCGAGGCGGTCCATGTGGCGACTGCGGACGAACTGTTGTGCCGATTGTGGACCAGGTGTTCGGCGTAGATCGACAGTGCCACAAACATCACGACCACCACCACGAGCAAAATGATCAGCTTTGTCCACGGGTTGGACCGACCCTTGGTGGCCACCCCGGGGATCCGCGAGTACTCGGACCCAGGTGTAGTTTGCGATCTCGGAGAACCCGGCGATGTCGAGAAGAGCGATGACTTTCTGGGTTTCGCAGTTGGCGCCGATGCCGAGAACATCGGGAGCTCGGTGACGATCTTCTTCATCTCGTCGATGGTCGACGCATCGGCAAGGTCGCTCAGCCTGGTCTCGTAGTCGTAGGCGCCCAGGAGCCCGCTCTCCATGGCACTGTCGAGGAGACGACCGTACAGTTGGCGATCATCGTCAGTGACCGGCGGTTGGTGATCTGTCGATTGGGGGCCTTTCGGTTGGGGACCCGCCGAAGGTACGGGAGCTGTCCCGGCCACGTCGAGTTCGGGGATCGGACCCGGACCCGCGACCTCGTGGCGTTGGCGCCCGTCACCCGGTTCGTCGATCACCTGAGGATTGTGGGTCATCGCGCCGATTGGTGCAACTACTGCCGAGCAGCATCAACCGATGCATCGAGTGTCATCACTGTCGGCATGGTGTAGTCACGGCGATGTCACGGCGATGTCACGAACTCTCAGCATCGTCATGAGTGGGCAGTGGCGCTACCGTGTCCGGATGGAAATCGATGGAGGTATCGGGTTTGACCCGAGTGGAGTCATCGAGGCGGCCAAGCAGGCCGAACTCGTCGGGTATGACGGTTTTTGGGTGCCGGAGACGGGACACGACCCATTCCTCCCACTGGTGCTGGCCGCCGAGCACACCGAACGCATCAAGCTCGGGACGGGCATCGCCGTGGCTTTCGCCCGCAATCCCATGAACCTGGCTGTGATGGCCAACGATCTCCAGACCCTGTCTCAGGGTCGTTTCCTCTTGGGATTGGGATCCCAAATCAAGCCGCACATCGAGAAGCGGTTCTCGATGGAATGGTCGAAGCCGGCCGAACGCATGCGGGAAATGGTGCTCGCGATCCGAGCCATCTGGGCGCGCTGGCACGAAGGCACCAAGCTCGACTTCCGGGGCGAGTTCTACACGCATACGTTGATGACACCGTTCTTCGATCCGGGACCCAACCCGTTCGGGCTGCCCCGCATCTTCTTGGGCGGTGTCGGTCCGCGTATGACCGAGGCAGCGGGCGAGGTCGCCGACGGTTTCATGATCCACCCGTTCTCGACCGAAAAGTTCATGCGGGAGACGACGATGCCGGCACTGCAGCGCGGTCTCGTCAAGAGCGNNCACATCGAGAAGCGGTTCTCGATGCCGTGGTCGCACCCGGCGCCGCGGATGCGTGAGTTGATCTTGGCCATACGGGCGATCTGGGCCAGCTGGTCCGACGGGAGCCGCCTTGCCTTTCGCGGGGAGTTCTATCGACATACGTTGATGACCCCGATGTTCGACCCGGGGCCCAATCCGTATGGGAACCCGAAGATCTTTTTGGCTGCGGTCGGCGAAAGGATGACCGAGGTGGCCGGTGAGGTGGCCGATGGATTGTTGGCCCACGGCTTTACCACCGAGCGGTATCTCCGAGAGGTCTCGATTCCGGCTCTCGAGCGTGGCCTGGCTCGAAACGGGAAGACCCGGTCCGACGTGCAGATCTCCTATCCGGGCATGGTGGTGACCGGGACCAATGAACAGGAGTTAAGCGCGGCCATCAAAGCCGTCAAGACCCAGCTCGCTTTCTATGGGTCCACCCCCGCCTATCGCCCAGTCCTCGAGCTTCACGGCTGGGGCGAACTGCAGCCAGCATTGAACGTCCTCTCCAAGCGCGGCGAGTGGGATGAGATGGCCGAGTTGATTGACGATGACGTGCTCAACACCTTCGCGGTGGTCGGTGAGCTCGATGAGATCCCCAAGAAGATCCTGGCTCGCTTCGGCGACGTGGTCGACCGTTTCAGCTTCTATGCCCCGTACCACCTCGATCCCGAACGGTGGGCCGAGGTGTTGGCCGGCTTCAAGGCATAAATTCTGGCCTCTTGGCTTGGGTGCGCCGGGGAATTCGGCCGGATCTCATGGGATCGCGTCTTTTCTCAGATGTCTACCGAGGCAGCGTTGCCCGCCTCAGTTCGGTCAGTCCGAAGAACCGTCCCGGCAAGTGGGAGCGTCTTGCCGATCAAAGAGCTGCAACAATTCGCTCGACGTCGAGAAGGTGATGAGTCGCGTCGTGGACCGCGTGCCGAACGATCCAATGCGCATCGATGTAGTTCCCATCCGACACCACCTGGGAGATCCACCCATCGGGAGGTAGTGCGGAGAGGCGTTCCCGTAGAGCAGTCGCCTCGCGAGCAATGCCAGCCAACGCCAGGTCAACCTCGATGAAGGGAGGTTCAGGGTCGAACTGTGATGACGGGGCGTTCCCAAGATCGGACCCGGGCTGCGTGACGGCGGTGTCGAGAAGGAACCGCATTCCAAAGAGGACCCCGCGCACGTGGTCTGCATACTCGGCGATCGACCACATTTGGGATATGGGTCGTCGTTGCAGCTCATCAGTCGTCAAACCTGCGACGGCTTCAGTCCACCGAGCGGGCAGTCCCTCTCTCGCGGTGATTGTGCTGGCATCGCTCCAATCCTCCGCATCGAACCCGGACTCATTACATCGTTCCACTGTCACAAGGGAGATTCTGCCCGCTGGCGGCTGCCGACATCTGCGTCCTGATCGGGCCCCAACTAATTCCGCCTCGCGGCGAATTGAGAACTGAGACTCGTTCCAATTCGCCGCGAGGCGGAAGGAATCAAGCGGGCGGGCGAAGACCTCGGTTGATCAGACGACGATATTGACGAGCCTGGGAGGTCGAGAGATCACCCGCCGGGGTGCGGCACCAGCCAAATCCTCGACCACTTTGGATGAAGCCAGCGCCAACTGCTCTGCTTCCACTTCCCCGATGGCGGGATCCACCTCAATGCGGTCGCGGACCTTGCCGTTCACTTGCACGACCAAGGTCACCGTCTCTTCAACCGCCAGCGTCGGGTCCGACACCGGCCACTGGCGCTCATGGATGTGATCCCCGTGCCGGCGTTCCCAAGCCTCAGCGGCGAGATGTGGAGTCATCGGGGCCAATAACAACAACAGTGTGTCCACCGCATCCGCCACCACGTCGGCGTGCCCGCCACCTCGGGCGTAGGGCTGTACGGTATTGACGAATTCCATGCAGGCGGCCACTGCGGTGTTGTACGACCAGCGCTCATAATCGCGGCTCACCCGGTCGATCAGTCGGTGGGTGGCCTGTCGGATGCTCAGGTCTTCAGCCGTCACCTCGCCGCTCCGCCGCTCCGGAATCACGTCATCGGAGGGCACCGCCAGCCTCCAGACACGGTCGAGGTAGCGTCCGCAGCCATCGATGACGCTGTCGGTCTGCGATGTCCAATCCACATCGTCAGCCGGAGGCCCGACAAAGAGATGAAACAGACGGAGCGCGTCGGCACCGACCGTAGTGAAGTAGGTGGATGGGGCAATCATGTTTCCCTTGGACTTGGACATCTTCTTTCCGTCCAGCCGGATCATCCCCTGGGTGAACAGTCGGGCAAAGGGCTCGCGCAACCCTTCGGGGGCCAGGCCGACATCAACCAACGCCTTGGTATAGAAGCGGGCATAGAGCAGATGGAGAATGGCGTGCTCTATCCCCCCGATGTACTGGCGCACCGGCATCCAGTGACGGGCGATCTCGGGATCGAACGGCTTGTCAGGTGTCCACGGGTCGGTGAACCGCAAGAAGTACCACGACGAGTCCACGAANNGGTGTCCATGGTGTCGGTCTCACGGGTCGCAGGCCCCCCGCAGATCGGGCAGGTGGTGAGTCGGAACTCGTCGCTGGTGGCGAGTGGTGACTCACCGGTAGGGAGGAATTCGACATCATCGGGGGCGAGCACCGGAAGCTGGTCCTCGGGCACGGCCACAATCCCATGGTCGGGGCAGTAGACGATGGGGATGGGGCAACCCCAGAAGCGTTGCCGGGAGACCAGCCAGTCGCGTAAGCGGAAGTTGACCTTGGCCCGGCCGATTCCCTTCGACTCGAGCCATTCGGTGGCCCGCGCCTTGGCCGTCGGGATATCAAGCCCGTTGAGCCACTCACTGTTGATCTTTTCACCAGGACCGGTATAGGCACCCCCGGGTCCACCATCGGGACCCCCGCTCTCATCCCACCCGTCGGGTGGTTGAACGGTACGGACGAACGGAAGCCCGTAGGCGTGGGCGAAATCCCAGTCCCGGGTGTCCTCGGCGGGGACGGCCATGATGGCGCCGGTGCCGTATCCCATCAGCACATAGTCGGCCACGTAGACGGGGACCGGCTGTCCGGTGAAGGGGTTGATCACGTTGGAGCCGGTGAAGGCTCCCCGTTTGGCCAGGCCGCCCGCATCACTTTCGGACATCCGCTCGATATCGGTGCTGGCCGCGGCCCGGGTCCGCAGCTCTTCGATCTCAGTCCTGTGTTCGGGTGTGGTGAGCTCATCGACCAGAGGGTGCTCGGGGGCGACGACCGCATACGTCATGCCATATGACGTGTCCGGACGGGTGGTGAATACGGTGAGGGCCAGTGCCGGACGCCCGTCGGATCCGTCCCGTCCCTCGACGACCAGGTCATACTCGGCCCCTTCCGACCGGCCGATCCAATTGCGCTGCATGGTCTTGACCCGATCGGGCCAGTCGAGATCGTCGAGGCCAGCCAACAACTCGTCGGCGTACTTGGTGATCCGGAAGAACCACTGCTCCAGATCGCGCTTGATGACCAGGTCACCCGAACGTTCACAGGTGCCGTCGGCCAGTACCTGTTCGTTGGCCAACACCGTTTGACAGCCCGGGCACCAGTTGACCGGGGCATTCGCCCGGTAGGCCAGGTCATCGGCCAGCAACTTCTGAAAAATGACCTGATTCCACTTGATGTACTCGGGGTCGTGGCTATGGATCTCGCGCCGCCAGTCGTAGACAGCCCCGAGGGAGGTGATCGACTCTTTCAGTTCGACGATCCGGGCATCGGTGAAGATCCGGGGGTGGGTGCCCGTCTTGATAGCGGCATTTTCCGCTGGCAGTCCGAACGAATCGAAGCCGAACGGAGACAGGACGGCGTACCCGAGCATGGTCCGGTGGCGGACGAGCAGATCCCCAAAGGTGTAGTTCCGCACATGGCCCATGTGGGCCGGGCCTGAAGGATAGGGATACATGGTGAGCACGTACCAGGGAGGGCGTGGATCGTCGGCATCCACTTCGTAGGTGCCTTCGTCGGCCCAACGCCGCTGCCACTTCATTTCGATATCGACGACGTCGTAGGCCCGTGCCATAGGCGACGATCGTATCGGGGTCCATACCTGGACCCCGAAAGAGAGCTGACTGGCCCTCGGGAATCGGACATCCGTCGGATCGTGGCCTCCTCACTGGGAACACTTACTTGCTGACACCCCCACATCAGCAACATTCGACATCCCGCTGAGCTCCCCAGTTTCCAAAGCCACACAATGACTGCGGAAAGCCATACAGATGGCGTCCGGGGCAGCATCGGTTGCCACGGGGCAGCATCGGTTGCCACGGGGCAGCATCGGTTTCCGCCGGGCCTCTCGTCACCCCGTATGCGCCCGACGCACCGAATAGGGCGCCCAACGCGCCAAGGTGCCCTCTGGGAGACCACGGGGCTTGGTGCCCGTCCCAGGCCGGTTCCTGACCGGTTCGGGCGGCGTCCGGTGGAGTGCTGATAATGTGGCACGCCTTCGGGGGCGTAGCTCAGCTGGTAGAGCGCCTGACTGGCAGTCAGGAGGTTCGAGGGTTCGAGTCCCTTCGCCTCCACTCGAAGATGCAGGTCAGGGTCGGTGCTCGGAAACGGGTACCGGCCCTCTTGTCTTCTGCGGTTGGACAAGCGACGGCCGGACCACTTGTGCGCACAAGGTCGTGCATTCCGACGGTTGGTATTCTGCCTTAGCCAGTGATGGCGTGGAAACGGGCCGACAAAGAACCGAGCGAGAGTGGGTTACCGACCGGGCAATCCTGAAGGTCGCCGTCGTCGGTCGGATTCACGATGCAGGTCCGCCCGGTCGATCAATTCCAAGTCGGTTGGACCCGTGACTTTGTCACCGTGCTGACCACCAGCTGAGTCCCAAGACGGATATCCGTCGTAAGCAGATCAGCAAGTTGGGGAATATGTCGGATTTCCGGGACCGGCTTCGGGATCGTCGACCTCGCCGCCGCTGCCCGAACGCAGGATGGCACCGAGATGCACCACATACCACTCACCCCGCCACGAGATCATCGAGGCAATCCCAAAGGAATGGGTCTGGCCGTTGACTGTGTAGACCACCCGGGAATTGGGCACTTCGAAATAACCCACGTCGTTGTAACACACACCAGAATTGATCCAGTGGCCATAGGCGGAATCCACGTCCACGCCCACGAGCTGCGCCGAGGCCGCATTTGGTCCGAGCAGAGCGTGCGCCGCCCCGATATCGAGTCCGTAGTCAGCTACCAGACGCTCGGTGAAGTCGTCCCGGGCACTCGGTACGGTTTTCAACTGCACATAGGCGGACTCGGGGAAGAACGCGGGAATCGCCACTTGCACACTGTTGGTGATGATTCCGTTCCACAGCGCCGCCATATTGGCGGTGAACAGCTGGCTGGTGGTGGTAGGAAAAGTCCCGGTTTGGGGCAATGTGCCGGGGCTGGTTGTCGTGGTGGTCGGCGGCGGCGCCGTGGTGGTCGTGGTGGTCGGTGGCGGGGCACCCGGCGTCGAATGGGCGTCGGGCAAGCCACGGCGTGCGGCGGTCGACTGTCCCGAGCCCCCGTTACCGACCACCAACCAGACACCCACGACGATCAGCACCAGAACTATCGATGAGGCAACCAGCCGGCGACGAAAGACCTGAGTACGCCGCTGGCGGTGTTGTTGCTGTCGATGGAGACGTGCCGACCGCGAATCGTGGGAGGTTGGCTTCCAGGCAGGCTCGGACATGGTCGGATGCAATTGTAGGTCCGCATAGTCGACCGGGACCATCAGGCAGACCCTCACCATCAGTCCGGGACCGTGGCACTCGGGATTGGCCTACGGTCGAAGATCACAAACCTCGAGGAGATGCGATGACTGCCACAGAGAACAAAGAGGTGGTCCGCACCTTCTGGAATACGCTCTATGAGCGGGATTGGGAGCGGATCGGCCAATTCTTTACGCCGGACAGCGAGTACACCGACGTCCCCTCACCTCCCGACGACGTCGCCAAAGGGCCGCTTCAGATCGTGGCCCGACTCCGGCTGGGACTCGAACCTTTATCCATGTACGAGCACGACCTCCGGCTCATGATTGCCGAGGGCGACATCGTGGTCACCGAACACTCCGAGACGTGGCATTGGCATACCGGTGAGTCCGTGACGTTGCCGTTTGTCTCCGTCCACGAGTTCCATCACGGTGACATCATCCGATGGTGGGACTACTGGGACCTGCAAACGTTGATGAACGCCGCTCCGAATTGGTGGATCGAGCACGTCGCCCAAGAGTACAATTAGCCAAATTGTCTGCGGGCGCGCCGGAAGAACCAAAGTTCTGCCGGCGGCGCACCACACACGAGTGGCGGGACTCTATCGGTGGTGCGCTCGACACCGAATCCGTGGCGGGATGGAATCGGTGCCTGAGTGACATTCTAGTCAATGGGGTGGGCTAATTCACGTCGGGCCATAATTGCTGTTTCGATCGATGAAGAGTTCACGCCCTGGCCAGCGGGATCGGGGCATTCCACCGGGCACAGGGACACGGCAACCGGCGCCGTGCGGTAGCGTTATGGGGCTGCTGTCCGGGGCGACTCCCCTTGATCCAAGGGTAAATCTGATGGCCAGAGATGGCTTCTGACCCGGGAAAGGTCCCAACGTACCCAACAGTTCCCCGAAGGCCGGCCCTATGGTCGTCACGGCGAACAATGACAATCAATGAATGCAACCGACAAACCCGGCCATTTCCCGGCTGAGCACACCAAGGAGCCTGCATGACCACCGAGCAACATCAACTCGACTTTAAGGTTGCCGACCTGGCGCTCGCCGACTTCGGCCGCAAAGAGATAGTGCTCGCCGAACACGAGATGCCCGGCCTGATGGCTATGCGCTCGGAACATGCCACCGGGCAGCCCCTGAAGGGTGCCCGTATTACCGGTTCGCTCCACATGACCGTCCAGACCGCGGTACTCATCGAGACGCTGACTGCGCTCGGAGCAGAAGTGCGGTGGGCCAGTTGCAACATCTTCTCCACCCAG
>PLZF01000045.1 GCA_003152015.1 Acidimicrobiaceae bacterium
CGGTGCCCTTGAATTCCTCGAAAATGACCTCGTCCATTTTGGAGCCGGTCTCCACCAAGGCGGTGGCCAAGATGGTGAGAGACCCGCCCTCTTCGATGTTGCGGGCCGCCCCGAAGAACTTCTTGGGTGGGTACAGGGCACCCGAGTCGACGCCACCGGACATGATCCGGCCGGTCGCGGGCTGGGCCAGGTTGTAGGCCCGGGCCAATCGGGTGATGCCGTCGAGAATGATCACGACGTCCCTGCCCACTTCCACCAGCCGCTTCGCCCTCTCGATGGCCAGTTCAGCCACCGCGGTGTGCTCGTCGGACGGACGATCGAAGGTGGAGGCAACCACTTCGCCCTTGACCGAACGACGCATGTCGGTGACCTCTTCGGGGCGCTCGTCCACCAGAAGGACCATGAGGTGCACGTCGGGGTTGTTGGCTTCGATGGATTGGGCGATGTGCTTCATCACCGTCGTCTTGCCGGCCTTCGGAGGCGAGACGATCAGTCCCCGCTGACCCTTGCCGATTGGCGAAAGCAGATCGACGATCCGCGTCGTCATGTTCTCCTTATCGCCCGGCGCCTCGAGGTTGAGACGCTCATCAGGGAAGAGGGGGGTCAGGTCCTCAAACCGGGTGCGGTTGCGGGCCTCTTCAGGATCGAGCCCGGAGACCATGTCGATACGCAACAGCGCAGGGAACTTCTCGGTGTTTCCGGCCGGGCGGCACGCACCCTCGAGATAGTCGCCTTTGCGAAGGGCAAAACGCCGCGCCTGGCTGATGGATACATACACGTCCTTGACGGAAGGGAGGTACCCGTCGCACCGGAGGAATCCGTAGCCTTCGTCGCGGAGGTCGAGCAGGCCGCGCACCGGGATGAGCTCGCCCTGGTATGGCTGCTCTTGATTGCCACCTGCCCCTTGGAGGTCGCGCTCGCCGCCCTCACCTGGACGGTCGCGGCCACGGCGGCGGCGATTGTTACGCCGATTGCCGGCGTCGTCGTTGCTCCCGCCTTGGCGGTTGTCCTGGTTAGCCTGACGGTTGCCCTGGTTGCCCTGGTTAGCCTGACGGTTGCCCTGGTTGCCCTGGCGATTGCCCTGCCCGCCCTGGTTGTTCTGGCGGCTGCCCTGGTTTCCCTGGTTAGCCTGACGGTTGCCTTGTCCACCCTGGCCACCGGAAGCGTTCTGATTATTCTGACCACTCTGGTTCTGGCGGTTTTGGCGGCCTTCATCTGTGGACCTGGCTGTCGATCCGTCATCTCCGGCCGCCACCGAGACCTCGCCCGACGGTTGACCGGACTCGCCGTCGTTAGCCACATCGACCTCCGCCGATTTAGCATCATCGTCCGGGCCGAAGGAGAGAGTGGCTGCCGGGCGTCGCCCTGCGCCTCGTCTGGTCGGTGATCCTGTTGCACCTTCATCCCCCGCCGGGTCAGACCTGTCCGAGGTCGATCGGTCGGACGAGCCATTCGTCGACCCGTTGGTCGACCGGCCCGAAGAACTGCCGTCTCCATTGGTGGCTCCGGCACTTGGTGTGACGGCGGCACCCACCGTGACGCCGGTGGCCTTCAGGATGCCGTCGATCATGTCTGCTTTTTTGGTCCGGGTGGTGGTCTTTACAGACAGCGCCTGCGCGATGGCATGAAGCTCATCGCGTTCTTTGCCTTCCAACACCGAGCGCTCGAGCTGCTGTTCCACAGTCATCGGCCTCCTCGTTTCGAATGTCCTCGTAGGGAAGATGGATCAAAGCCATCTTCCAGGGAATCAGGGGCGGGGAGCTGAGTACGCCGGGCGACACGCCCATCTACAACCCCCACCTACGCCGTATGCGGTCTGGTCACACCCAGAGATGCGATTCAGGAGATCCCGCCCAGGTACCCGAACGGGTACATCTGGAAGCGAAGGTGAACATAGCTTACCTGCCCAAACGCCGAACAGCAACAACCCCCAAGTGGCAGCCTCTACAACGAGAGCTCAGCAAGCACGGCGCCCAGGTCAGCGTCGATCACAGTAGGCACAGAGATCTGACTGATCGCGATGTCGGGATCCTTCAGGCCGTGGCCGGTCAACACGCACACCACCGTGCCACCGGCACCTACGCCGTCGGGGAGTCCCGTCTTGATCAGACCGGCCACTGATGCCGCGGACGCCGGTTCGCAAAAGACCGACTCTTCGGTGGCCAGGAACCGGTACGCGTCGAGAATCTCTTCGTCGGTCACCGCGGCAATGCCGCCGCCGGATTCGCTCGCCGCCGATGTCGCCCCGTACCAGCTGGCGGGGTTGCCGATCCGAATGGCCGTCGCCACCGTCTCGGGGAACTCGATCGGGTGCCCTTCGACGATCGGCGCAGCGCCTGTCGCCTGAAACCCCAACATCCTCGGTAACCGGGTAGATCGCCCGGCTTCTCTGAACTCGAGATAGCCCTTCCAGTACGCGGTGATGTTCCCGGCGTTCCCCACTGGGATGCAGTGGACATCGGGAGCATCCCCGAGCTCGTCCACGATTTCGAAGGCCCCCGATTTCTGTCCTTCGATCCGGTACGGGTTGACAGAGTTGACCACCGTCACCGGGGCCCGCTCTCCGAGCTCACGGACGATGGCCAACGACTGGTCGAAATTGCCGCGGACCTGCAACACCCGAGCGCCATGAATGAGCGCCTGAGCCAATTTCCCCAAGGCAATGTGCCCTTCAGGGATGAGCACCGCACAGGTCAGGCCGGCTCGGGCAGCGAACGCAGCCGCTGATGCCGACGTATTGCCGGTCGAAGCGCAGACGACTGCTTTGGCGCCCTCTTCTGCCGCTTTGGAAATAGCGACGGTCATCCCCCGATCCTTGAACGAACCGGTGGGATTGGCTCCTTCGACTTTCAAGAACACCCTCGCTCCCACCCGGGCCGACAATCTGGGTGCCGGAAGCAGAGGAGTGCCGCCTTCGAGCAGCGTGACCACGGGAGTGGCCTCGGATACAGGCAGGAATTCGCGGTACTCCTCGATCACTCCACGCCAGGCCTTGGCAGGTCGGTCACTCATCCTTCGTCTTCTCCGAAGACTCTCATGGCGCTGCCCACCCGCTTCACCGCGTCGATGGCGGCCAGAGCCGCGATCGTCTCGTTCATATCACCCTCCCGGGATGCATGGGTCAGAAAGATCAGCCGGGCCACGTCAACGAGATCCTCCTGTTCCATGGATCGGATGGAGACGTTGTGGTCCCCAAACACCGTGCTGACGATGCCCAGCACGCCCGGACGATCTTCCACGTCGATGGTGAGGTAGTAGGCCGAACGAAGCTCGGCCACCGGGTGAAAGCGCCCGGGCTGCCGCTCCGGTACCGGAGCGGTGGTCTTACCCAACAAGTTGCGAGTGGCGTCGATCAGATCTCCGACCACGGCGCTGGCGGTGGGCAAGCCACCGGCTCCTTGGCCGTAGAGCATCAGCTCCCCGGCCGACTCACCTTCGATGAATACAGCGTTGAAGGCGTCGCGTACCCCGGCCAGCGGGTGGGACTTGGGGACCATGGCCGGATGAACCCGCGCCGAGATCTCGTCCTCCCCGATCCGTTCCACTACGGCCAGCAGTTTGACGACGTAGCCGAATCGATCCGCGAACTCGATATCCATCGACCCGATGCCGGTGATCCCTTCACACGACACGTCGGCGGTCACCACGTCAAACCCCAGGGCGACGCCGGCCAAAATGGCGGTCTTGGCCGCGGCATCGTGGCCCTCCACGTCGGCGGTGGGATCACGTTCGGCCAGACCCAGATCCTGGGCTTCCGCCAGGACGTCGGCGTACTCGGTTCCGTTGTCAGTCATTTTGGTCAGGATGAAGTTAGTGGTCCCGTTGACGATCCCCATCACTCGCTGGATCCGCTCCCCGGTCAACGACTCGCGCAACACCCGCACAAGAGGGATTGCCCCGGCGACCGCCGCCTCGTAGAGGAGGTCGACCCCGCGCTCATGGGCGAGGTTGCGTAGGGCAATGCCTTCGGCCGATGCCAGCAGCGCCTTGTTGGCGGTCACCACGGGTTTTCCGGATTCCAGGGCCGAGCGGATCAGGCTGCCGGCGGGCTCCATCCCGCCTATCAACTCCACGACGACATCGATCGACGGGTCGGCGACCAACGACGCGGCGTCGTCGGTGAGCAGGTCGCCGGGAACATGGTCCGGCCGAGCCCGCGAGAGGTCGGCCACCGCAATGCCGGCGATCTCGAGGCGGGCACCACTCTGCACGGCCAGATCGTCGGAGCGGGAACGCAAGAGCGCTATCAGGGCGGCCCCGACTGCGCCACTGCCCAGAATGGCAATGCGCACCACTGGTGCTGACGAGCGGGCCGAGGTCATCCGGTCACGCTACCGCCTGGCCCGGGGACAGATTGCCGGTCAGAGGTCGAGCCGGACCAGGTCGTCGAACGTCTCGCGACGGACAACTGTGCGAGCCACGCCCCCGGAAACGAAGATCACCGCCGGCCTCGTTACCTTGTTGTAGTTGGAGGCCATCGAGTACCCGTAGGCACCGGTCACTGGGGTGGCCACGATGTCACCCACCCTGAGGTCGGCAGGTACGAACCCCTCTGCAACCACCATATCGCCGGTCTCGCAGTGCTTACCTACCAGGCGGATGGGCATGGGCCGCTCGGCGCCCACCGAACGAGGGAGAAAGGCCTCGTACCCGCTCCCATAGAGGACCGGGCGAGGATTGTCGCTCATCCCGCCGTCCACCGACACGTAGGTGCGGTATCCCGGGACGTTCTTGACCGTGCCGACCCGGTAGAGCGTGATACCGGCGGAAGCCACGATGGAGCGTCCGGGCTCGGCCGAGACCCTCACCGATTCGGGGATCCCGGCATGCAGACATGCGGCCCGTACCCGTGAGGCCCACTGTGCCATGGGAGGCGCCTCTTCGCCGTTGACATAGGCGACACCCAGGCCTCCACCCACCACCAGCTCCGGAAGCTCGAGGGTGGCAAAGAAATCAGCCAATACTTCGATGGCCTGGACGAACGGGGCAAGGGCGAATACCTGGCTGCCGAGATGGGCGTGGATGCCGACAAACTCGACGATTCCCGCATCGTGGAGAGCTTGCAAGCGCTCCACGGCTTGGTCCGCCGCTCCCGACGCCAGCCCGAAGCCGAACTTGGAGTCATCCTGGCCGGTTCGGACGAATTCGTGGGTATGGACCTCGACCCCGGGAGTGATACGGGCGAGCACTTTCGGTCGGACCGGACCGGAGTCTTCGACTCCTGGGCCGGACCCTTCAGTCACCAGCCTCTCGATCCGATCGATCTCATCAAAGGAATCCACCACGATCCGCCCGATACCGACAGCCAGGGCGCTGGCCAGTTCGGCATCCGACTTGTTATTGCCGTGGAGTACCAACCGATGAGCCGGGACTCCGGCCGTCAGGGCCACGTAGAGCTCGCCGCCGGTGGAGACGTCGAGGCACATTCCCTCTTCGAACGCCAGGCGGGCCATGGCGACACAGAGGAACGCCTTGGTGGCGTACGCCACGCCGTCACCCCATGCCTCCACCGCTTCACGACAGTGAATCCGAAGATGTTCCTCGTCATAGACGTACAGCGGCGTTCCGTGCTCTTCGGCCAGCTCCACCAGGTCGACCCCGCCGATACTCAGCCGGCCATCACCATCGACAGCTGCGGTACTCGAGAGCAGCCTGCGGGAAACGGGGTCAGAGGGGCCCATGGCTACATCACCTCCGGTGCGGACACCCCGAGCAGGCCCAGCCCGATAGCCAACCCGACCCGGGTACCTTCCACCAACCACAGGCGGGCCTGGGTCACCGATGGATCCACATCCCCGGCCAAAATCGGGCAGTCGTGGTAGAAGCCGTGAAAACATCCGGCGAGACGACGGACCCAGGTGGTCACCTTGGTCGGCGCCCTTTCGGTCGCGGCGAAGGCCACCACTTCGGGAAGCTCTTCCAGGCACCGGATGAGCTCGAGCTCCCGTTGGTGGGTGAGGAGAGAGAGGTCGGCGTCACCGAGAGGAACCCGCTCCACCCCCCGCTCGGCCGCCTTCCGGGCGACACCTCCGATCCGGGCATTGGCCATCTGCACGTAGAACACCGGGTTCTCCATCGATTCCTCGCGGGCGGCGGCCAGGTCGAACGTGGTGGCCTGATCGAGAGTGGTCATCAGGCTCAATATTCGTGTGGCGTCCGCACCGATGTCGGCTACCAGGGAGTCGAGGGAGATGGCGGTCCCCGCCCGCTTGCCCATCTTGACCGCCTCGTCCCCGTCCACCAGCGACACCATCTGCCCGAGCTTCACCTCGAGGCGCCCCTTGGGCACTCCGAGGGCTTCGACCCCGGCCATGAGGCCGGCCACCTGCCCGTGATGATCTGCACCAAATACGTCGATGACCCGGTCGAAACTCCGGATCAAGAACTTGTCGCGGTGATAGGCGATGTCGCCGGCCAGATAGGTGGCGTCGCCGTTCGACTTCCGCAGCACTCGATCGCGGTTGTCCCCGAGCTCGGTGGTCCGGAACCAGGTGGCCCCATCCTCTTCAAACACCAGGCCCTTGTCGGCCAGCAATGCGATCGTCTCGTCCACCGCGCCACTCTCTTCGATGGAGGCCTGGCTGTACCACTGGTCAAAGACGATGCCCACCGAGGTCAAGGTGGCCTTGATCATGTCGAGGATGCGGTCTGCCGCCCACCGACCGGAATCAGTGACATCGTCGGGACCGTCGTAGACCGCAGCCAACTCTGTGAGGTACTCGCCCTGATAACCGTCTTCGGGGATAGCGGTTCCATGGTGGCGGGCCAGAAGGCTCTCGCCCAGCTTGCGGATCTGCCCGCCGGTGTCGTTGACGTAGTACTCGCGGCTCACCTCGTAGCCGGCTCGGGTCAGCACCCGGGACAATGCATCCCCGTAACTCGCCCACCACCCGTTGCCCACGTGGATCGGCCCGGTCGGGTTGGCGGAAACGAACTCCACCAGGACCCGCTCGCCGTGGCCGACATCGGGGCAGGCGTAGCCGTCTTCGCCCTCCTGCACCACGTCGACAAGGGCCTCGTGCAGCCACCCGCTATCGAGACGAAAATTGATGAATCCCGGACCGGCGATCTCGATGGCGACGGTGTGGGGCGGAGGGTTGGCGGTGAGCTCCGCCACCAGGGACTCGGCCAGTTTTCGAGGATTGCCCCCCGCCTGCTTGGCCTTCACCAAGACGACGTTGGTGGACCAATCCCCGTGCTCGCGCCGGGCAGGTCGTTCCAGAAAGACGTCGCTGGGATCGACGGCAACGTCCAAGCCAGCGTCGGCGGCCACCTTGGCAAGGGCGCGGCTGATGGATGCGGCGAGCTGGTCACGAATGGGCATGTTGTAGGGAGGATACGTCCTTGGAAGACAAGGACCGGAGACTTCGGGGTGCGAACTGCGACAGCCGACTACAGTTGGTGGTTCGGTGGTGCGGTTGCATGGGCCATCCGGCCTGGTACCAGCCCCGCCCGTTGCCCTCGTAGCTCAGCGGATAGAGCATTGGCCTCCGAAGCCATGTGCGCAGGTTCAATTCCTGCCGGGGGCACCGACCAGTCCTCCGCACTTTCACGTGCGGCGGCGGTGCCGTCGTTCTGCTCGGGATCATAGAGGGTGAGTGTGACGTCAATGGCGTGCTCGGCCGGCTGGTAGGCGACGTCGAGCTGGAGCTTGTCGAACAGCGCCCGTAGTTCGCCCTGGAGCGCGTCCGCGAGCTGCTCCGCGAGGATGTGGGCAGGCGTCGAGGAGTGGGGCGAGGACCCCTGGGGTGGGCGGCAGAAGGACGAGGACCGCGCCGTCTGGACAAGGTGGCGCCGCTCGGCGCCCGCCTGCGCTACGAGTACGACTTCGGCGACGGCTGGGAGCACGACATCGTGGTCGAGAAGGTCCTTCCCCCAGAGCCCGGGGTCACCTACCCCCGGTGCCTCACCGGGCGCCGGTCATCCGTGGCGAGCTCGGAGCGGACCGGGACGATCGAGGTGAGCGACGCCTTGCCGTCCTGTTCCCAGTAGCCCTCCGCCTCTTCGGTATTCAGCTCGACGATCACCTTGTCCTTGGCAGCCCAAGCGCAGGCGGATTCGCTCGCGCAGTAGCGGCGCGCTGTCTGCAGGCCCAGCAACGACGACGGCAGCCGGATCATGAGCCGGCGCGTCCCCCGTTGGCAAGGTACAAGAACGCGTCGAAGTACCGGGCCATCAGCGCCCGAGGATCCTCCTTGAAGTCCCCCCAGTGATAGGTGTTGACGAAGCTCGTCGGGGTGATGCGCGCACGCGTGGACAGCGCCCGCATCTCCTTCAGCTGGCGGGCGTCGAGGGGTTGGTCAACGGCAAGGAACTCGTAGTACTGGTACTCACTCACCGTTCGTGGCCTCCTCCGTCAGCGGCTGCTCCTGACCGTACACACGCCGAGTGCCGGGCTCTCGTTATTCCGGTATAGACTAGAACATCGATTGGGGGAGGTATCTGGCTATGGATGACGAGGTGCAGCGCGAGGCTCGGGCTCTCGGCGATCCGACGCGCCATCGGCTGTTCCGCTACATCGTGGACGCGGCAGAACCGGTAGGGGTAGCCGAACTCACCGAGTACGTACAACTCAATCACAACGCTGTTCGCCAACACCTGGCTGTGCTGAAAGAGACCCATTTGGTGATTGAAGATGTCGAGGACCGCCACCGTCCCGGCCGCCCTCGATTGCTGTATCGCCTGCACCCTGAAGCGGCAGGCCGATGGGGCACCCCGGGCGCCTACGCCTGGCTGGCAAACCTCTTGAGCGAAGCTATCCGCCACAAGCAGGAACCCCGCCAGGTAGGCCGCCAGGATGGGCTTCGGCGTGGGGCGGAGTTGGTCGGCACCGGTGATCAACTCGATCTCTTGGAAGGGGAGATGGCCCGTCGAGGCTTTCGCCCGCACCGGGTCGAGCGAGGCCGCCGGGTCGACTTCGTGCTCGAGCGCTGCCCGTTCGCTGACGTCGCCGGCTCCGACCCGACCATCGTCTGCCAACTGCACCTCGGGCTGGCTGAGGGGCTGGCTGAGGGTGTCGGGGGTTTGGTGGTGGAGCGGCTGGTGACCAAGGACGCGCGTCGGGCCGGTTGTCGCCTGATCGTGCAGACTGACCCGACGATGACCCCCGAGCACGCTCGGGTGGGATGAGATCCACTCGACGGGGAGATCGCCGGTGCTTCATACCGAGTTGACCGAGCAACTGGGCATTCGCTTCCCCATCGTGGGAGCGCCCATGGCCGGGGTCGCACACGGGCGTCTGGCCCGCGCCGTGACCGAGGGTGGAGGCCTCGGCATGATCGGGGTCGGAAGCACCGATGGGATCGACCTGATCGGGCGGGAGGCGGTGGTGGCCAGCGACCAAGGTCGGTTGCCGTTCGGGATCGGGCTCATGGCGTGGGCTCTAGAGCGACGTCCCGAGCTGCTCGAGATGGCCATCGCAGCAAAACCAGCCCTGGTGTCAGTCTCCTTCGGTTCAACCGCCGCCTATGTCCAACCTCTCCGAGATGCCGGAATCGTCGTGGTGGCCCAGGTGCAGGACCTGCCCAGCGCTACTGCTGCAGCTGAAGCCGGGGTTGATTACGTCGTGGCTCAGGGAACCGAGGCCGGCGGCCACACGGGAAAGGTAGGCACGCTTCCACTTCTCCAACTTCTGCTCGACGGGTTCGACCTACCTGTTCTCGCCGCCGGCGGCATCGCTACGCCGCGAGGGGTTGCCGCAGTTCTGGCCGCGGGGGCGGCAGGGGCGTGGGTCGGTACCTGTTTGCTGGCTTCCCCGGAAGCAGCCAGCAGGCCCGAGGCCCGGGCCGTGGTGCTGGCTGCCACCGAAACCGACACCGTCCTTACCCGGGTCTTCGACATCGCCCAGGGCATTCCCTGGCCCGAGGGCTTCGCCGGACGGGCCCTACGGAACCGGTTCTCTGACACCTGGGAGCATCGGGAAGCCGAGCTGGCAGTCGACGAAGCCGCGGCCGCGCTCCTCGCCGCGGCCAAAACCGACGGCGACTATGACGCCGCCTTCATCTACGCCGGCCAGGCAGTGGGGTCGTTGCATCAGGAGCGCGGCGCGGCCGAGGTGATCACCGAGTTGGGCGAAGCTACTGAGGCTTGGTTGTTGAAGCGGTTGGCCGAGCTATCCCGGGTGCGCACTACGCAATGACCTCGGCTTCCTCTCGGTCGGTTGTTGCTCTTCCTGCGTGATCGGCCACCGCCGGGTGGCGTATGACAAATCTCTAGGTTTACTAGAATAATGAATGGTCAGAAGATGAGGAATCCAACCCAGAAGGTTGGGAGAGGAGTCGGCCATGAGGACGCGAATACCGAGGAATGTAATAGGCGGTCTGCGGAAAGTGCCCCTGTTCTCCAACTGCACGAATCGTCAGCTCAAGGCAGTGGCCACACTCGGAACGCCGGTCCCTATCGAGTCTGGGCGAAAGGTCACAGAGGCCGGTCGACCCGGGGCCGAGTGGTTCGTGGTGCTATCGGGTCGGGCGAGCTGCCAAGTTCAAGGCCACGAGCTCGCCTCGTTCGGGCCCGGGGACTTCTTTGGCGAGCTGTCACTCATTGACGGAGGCGCCCGTAGTGCCTCCGTAGTCGCCGAAACCCCCATGCAACTATTGGACTTCGACCGGAGCGAGTTCGGACGGCTTCTCGAAGTCGCTCCGTCTGTGGTGCGAAAGATGCTCAGCGCCATGGCGGGTCGCCTTCGGGAAGCCGATGCGGCGGTCGCACGGGTCGCCTGAGGAAGAACGTGGACAGTGAGGCGGCCGACTCTGCCTGCACTCTCGATCTGTGTCGTCTCCCCATCGACGCCGGCGGACCCGGCTAAGGCAACTTCCTTCGATCAGTGCGAGATCGCCTGTGCGGCCAGGACGACGATCGCCAGCGTCACCAACGCCATCAGACCCCGCAGTGCCCCGGCTACCAGCCGCCCCCGACGAACCGCACCCGCCACGATCTGATCGTCGGGAGCCCCCATCGCTTGGCGACGCAGGGTCGTCATCTGACGCGCCTGGATCATTCCCACCGCGGTGGCGAGCACCAAGACGCCAGCCAAAGCGACTGCCGCATCGATGGTGGACGACCACGACGCCGGGGGCCACGCCAGGGCCAGGCCGGCTCCGATGGCCACCAGCAAGGATCCTGTCCCCACCATCCCATACCGGCGTCCGACCGCCCGAAAGAACGTCACCTGCGAGGGACCGCCAAGGACCTTGCGGGCTACATTGGCGACGAGCGCCAGGCATATCAGGCTGCCCACCCAGATGCACGCAGCGAGCAGCTCCACGGCGACCAACGGTGTGCTCATCGCCAGCATGCTGTCTCTCCCTTCGATCGAGCGATTTCGGGACCGATGACCACTGGCCCCGTGCCTTCGAGTACTGCCGGGTGCCACGCCGGACCGGCATGCCGTTGGGAACTTTCACATATTCGGGTCAGTCCCATCACTCCCCTGGTGCAACCACGCGAACCATAAACGCTGCACCCATGAGCACTGTCATGCCAGGGTTGAGCACACCGGGATCGATCTCCGGTCCGAGCGAATGCTCGCCGAATTCCTCGCAGACCGCCGCCCACATGTCCCACAGGCCATCGGCATCAACACCGAGTTCGGTAAATGTCTTCGTCGTCGCCAGCGGATCGTCAGCATCAGGGTTCCCGAGCAGCATCCACAGCCGCGCCCGCACCTCCTCGGTATCGGGCCTGTACCTGCACTGATCGGTGTCAAAAGGCATCGATGGGTCCTCCCCGAGCGGTTCCGTCACGTCCTCGTCGCACCGCGGTAACTCTAGCAGCTACTAGAATAACAAGTCCGCTTGAAGGGGAGGCTCCCAACGACAGGTGCCCGGTGAGGTCCTCAGTCCTTGGCCGGTACGGCCAGGGCGGCGAGGCTCTCGTCGGGGTCAGCCAACCGGACAAGGTCGATGGGAAGGCCGGAAAGCAGCAGGGCTTCGATCGGCTCACCGGCATCCCAGATATTGGCGTTCATGGCGGCCCGCACCCGGCCGTCCCGGATCCAGAAGGCAATGAATTCCCGAGTGGCCGGGTCCCCTCGGAAAACGACCTGATCCCAAATCGGGGCCCACCCGCGGTACTCCATTCCGAGGTCGTACTGGTCGGAGAAGAAGTACGGCAACCGGTCGTAAGCGGTGGGGTCCCCGAGCATGTTCTTGGCCGCCACCGGACCCTGGTTGAGGGCCGCCGACCAGTGCTCGAGGCGAACCCGGGTGCCGTAGCGAGGATGGAAGGCATTGGCCACGTCGCCGGCGGCAAAGACACCCGGCGCGCTGGCGGCCAGATGCTCATCCACCACGATCCCGTTATCCAGTTCGAGGCCAGCGGCCTGAGCGAGCTCGACGCGTGGGATCACGCCGATACCCACCACCACCACGTCGGCGGGCAAAAGAGACCCGTCGCTGAGGCAAACCTCTTCCACCGATCCTGTCCCCCGGAGGGAATCGACGCCGACCCCCAGGTGCAGTTGGACGCCGTGCTCGATGTGCAGGTCGCGGTAGATCGCTCCCACTAGCGGACCGAGGACCCGTTCGAGCGGCACCGAGGCCAGCTCCACCATGGCAACCTCGGCACCCAACCGACGGGCCGAAGCGGCCGCCTCTGCGCCGATCCATCCCGCCCCGATGACCACTACCCGGCTTTCGGCCGTGATGGCCTGACGGAGCTCGTCGGCGTCGACCAACGAGCGCAGGTAGTGCACCCCGGCCAGCTCGGCTCCGGGGATCGACAACCGACGAGGGGTGGCTCCGGTGGCCAGCAACAACCGGTCATAGCCGAGACGCTCACCCGAATCCAGGGTCACCTCGGATGACCCCACCTCCAGCGCGGTGACCGAAGTCGAGGTGCGCAGGTCGATGTCGTGGGCGTCGTAGAAGTCGGCGGAGTGAACGGCGACAGCGTCGAACCCCTTCTCGCCGCGCAAGTAGCCCTTCGACAACGGGGGGCGCTCATAGGGTCGGGCATCCTCTTCACCAATCAGTACGACCCGACCGCCGAACCCCTCGTCACGCAGAGTCTCGGCCGCCTTGGCCCCGGCCAGGCTTGCACCCACGATCACGAATGTCTGATTGGTTGGCATGATTTCTCCTTTTCAACCCGAGCCGTACCGATCCACGGTCATGAATGTGTTGACATGGCGGTGTCCGCCGGTTGGCTCCGGCTCCGTAGCTGGCTCCAGCCACGGCCCGCATTTCGAACTCACCGTGTCGGTCCTCGTGCGCCCCGCACGGGTATCCCGGTTCATGAACGGCATCCCACCAGGGCGAAGAACTCGGCTCGGGTCCGCTCGTCGTCGCGTACCAAGCCGGCCAGGGCCGAGGTCATGGTCCGGGCGCCGGTGGCACGCACCCCACGCAGAGACATGCAGGCGTGCTCGGCCTCGAGGACCACACCCACGCCCTTCGGGCGAAGCTCGGCCGCGAGCCAGTCGGCTACCTGGGTAGTGAGACGTTCCTGGATCTGTAGCCGGCGCGAGAAGTGGCCCACCACCCGGGCCAATTTGGACAGCCCGAGCAGGCGGTCCCCCGGCAGATACCCCACGTGGGCTACTCCGGTGAAGGGAAGGAGATGGTGCTCGCACAATGACGAGAACGGGATGGACCGAGCTACCACCAGTTCGTCGTAGCCCTCGTCGTTGGGGAAAGTGGTGGCCTCGAATGGCTCCGGCGTGAGGAGTTCGGCATACGCCCGGGCCACACGCTGCGGCGTATCCACCACGCTTTCACTGTTCCTGTCCACACCGAGAGCGTCGAGCAATTCGGCCACCGCCCTCGTGGCTCGCGCAAGGTCCATGTCTCCTTCGGAGACTTCCACGGTGGCGAGCCGGCGCCGGCGGTCGAACCGCGCCGGGCGCCGTTTTGTCCTGCCCGCGGATGCGGGGATGGCGCCGACCCCACTCTCCATCGCCAGTCCAGCAGGAACCAGGTCCTGCTCAGCACCGCTGGTTTGTGACATGTACATTCTCCTTGTTCTTTTCGCTTCCGTTGAGACGTAGTTCACAGGGGATCCGTTGCTGGCCGGATTTGGCCAATTACCCCGCCAGTGCCACCCCTCACCAGACCCTCGGTGCGCTCACCGCGCTGCCCCCAAGGAGCTGCGGCCCGTTTGCCGGGTGGCGTGGGGTCAGAAGTGATCCCTGGCGAGGTATCAGCCCGAATCAGCCGCGCCGGGAGTGGAAGATCCGCTCGGGGGCGAACACCGCCGCCAGCCGGGCGAGGGCCAAGGCAGCGAGCAGCAAACCGAAGTCCCGGAGGGCTATGTCCCAGAAGACCTGGGTATGACCACCCACCGCGATGCTCTTGATGATGGAGTCGGTGATGATCCCGCCCAGCCAGCCGGCCACCACATAAGGGGCCAGGCGCGGCAGGAGCAGGACACCAAGCCCGGCGACAATCTCGACGACACCCACCCCGTACATGAAGTTTTGAGGGCTCACGCTCAAGAAGTTGGGAAAGCCTACCCACAGGTACTTGGGCCAGAAGGTCATCCAGTTGAAGAACTTGTCCACACCGAACAGGATCGGCGCCGTCACAAAGGCCACCCGCAGGATCAGGTAGGCCTGGTACGCGGGGTCGTTGAGCCGGTGGGATCGATCAGCAGGCAACAATGGAAGAGCCGAGTGTGCACTCTCCGATCGCTCTGGTGCAGTGGCTGTAGCCATGAGGGTATCCTTTCTAAAGCTTATATTTCTTGACTATAGACCACTCGGGTGGTTGCGTCAACACAAATATGTTTTAGAATAGAATCGTGGACATCAAAGATGGCAGCCTTGCCGCTCTTGCCTCCCTGAATGAGCCGTTGCGTCGTCGCCTCTACCGCTATGTGGCCGGGCAGGACGCCCCGGTAAGCCGGGACGGAGCAGCCGCGGCGCTGGACGTGGCTAGGTCGGTGGCGGCATTCCACCTCGACAAGCTGGCGGACCTCGGGCTACTTGAGGTGGAATACCGGCGCCCCCCGGGGCGCAGCGGGCCTGGGGCGGGCCGACCGGCCAAGTTGTACCGCCGTGCCGCCGGTGAAATCAGTCTCAGCGTCCCCGAGCGTCACTACGACCTGGCTGCCCGGCTCCTGGCTCGGGCGGTCGAAGACGCATCAGATGGTTCGATTTCAGTCGCCGATGCTCTCGGCGCCGCGGCCCGGGAAGAGGGGCGTACGATCGGCGGCCAAGTCGACCGGTCAGAAGAGCGGTCGTCGCCACCGATTCAACAGGTTGCCCAACTCCTCTCGGAGCATGGTTACGAACCACAGGTGATGGATGGGACGATGACTCTCGCCAACTGCCCCTTCCATACCCTGGCCCAAGAGCACCGAGAGTTGGTGTGTGGGATGAACCACGAACTCATCAAAGGCGTGGTCGAAGCGGCAGGCCTGCCCGACTCCACGGCTCGTCTCGATCCGGCACCCGGGCGATGCTGCGTGACGCTTGTCGCGTGAGCTATCGAGAGGCACAGGGCGGGCGGACCGGCGAATGAGTGTCGGCCCGAGACCGGTGTCGGTGTGACCACATTGGATCCAGACACGGTTACCCAGGCACCGCCAACCCGGTTTGACGAATTGTGAGGTTGTAACGACCGCCCGAGATCCCGATGGCTGGGTCCCCGGTACCGTGCAGCAGTTTTGGCACCCCGTGATAGGCAAGCCGAGAACGGCCACCAAAGACGAATAGATCTCCCGACTCGAGCTCGACGTCGATCCACGGCCGGTTGCGGGTGGAGATATTGCCAAAGCGGAAGACACACGTCTCCCCCAGGCTGAGCGAGACAACCGGCGCCGTACTCCGCTCGTCCCGGTCGGCGTGCATCCCCATCCGAGCATCAGCGTCATACCAGTTGATAAGTGCAACGTCGGGTCGGTAGGCGCTTCCGGCGTCAGGATCCCTGTAGGCATCGGCAACCGCCCGTCGTCCGATCTCCCCCAGCTTGTCCGGGAATGGCGCCACCTTCCTTCCGTCACCGTCATCCACTGTCAGGCTGTAACCGTACGGGAACCAGTGCCAGCCGAGACAGGCCATTTCCACCGACATCACTCCTCCGGTGGGCATCCGTGGTGCATGCATCCCGCCGGCTTGGGTAATCCACTCCCTGCAACTGATGACCAGTTGCCGTTGGGCATCGAGATCGAGCCAACCCGGTAGGTGGACCGCACCAGGGGACACCTCGATGCGTTCTCGGGGAATCAGCCGTGGCATAACACGACCACCCTGCCACACTCCAAGGACACAGCCGGGGCGTTGCCGGTGAGCCACGATCAGCACGCGTGCGTGTAGACCGGGCGGGGTGAAATTGAAGCTGGACCTACACGACATCTACAACCGAGGTGAAGATATCGATCGGGCCCTCCGATCCATCATCGACGAGGCAGTGGAGAAGAAGGCGCCGCTGGTCGAGATCATCCCAGGCAAGGGAAGCGGTCAATTGAAGAAGCGGGTGCTGCGGTTCCTGGATCAAAAAGAGATCAAGGCGCTGTATGACCGGGTGGAGAAGGACTCGCACAACTTCGGAAGAGTGTTCGTCCATTTCCGATGGAAATGAGAAATGTCCCGGCGTTCCAGTGTGTCGACAGCCCGAGCCCGCCAAGCCGAGACCTCCTACGGGCGGCTGCTGACCTCGGGACCTTGTCGGGCCAGCCAACGGAGGCGGGCGGCTCGGGCGTCCCACGAATAGATCACCGCGGTGCCCGCCAACAGGTCGTGGAGGGCCCGACGCTCCCGTTGGACCAAAATGCCGATGAATCCCAGACCGAACACCACGATGCTCAACGGCAATGCCAGCGTGCGAAGTGTCGCTTCTCGCGATGTCAATGAGGTTCCGTCGGCTTTCACCACCTGAATCCCCAACATCGCCATGCCGATGGTCTTCCCATTGAGCGCCCATTGATAGGCGAAGTAGACGAACTCCCAGGCCACCAGCACGACCAACGTCGCAATCTGGTGCCGGTCAACAGAAAAAGTCCTTCCCGTCGCCAACTCCACAGTCAGGGAGACGGCGCCGAGCCCGAGCGTGTACAGGCCCCACGAAGCCCCCACGTCAGCGGCAAAGGCGGCGAGTCGGCTGACCGCTCCGGCATAATGACCTTGTCTCCCTTCGTTGAGTCCAATGGGCGGGGCGGCAACCATCACTGACCGTTTCCGGTCCGGGTGTCCACCGGTGGAGCCGTGCCTGACGGCGGAGCCACGGGCACCAATGTTCGAGGGCCGAGAGGCAACGCTTCCGCTGTCCGTCGCAGAACCCGATTGGTCCATCGGGCGAAGAAATCGTCGAGGCCCACACTTTGAGCTCTGATCACGTCGAGGACCTCCGAGGCCACACCGGACGTCGACCTAGCGATGATCGAACCCAATTCGGTCTGTGCTACAAGTGATTCGATGTCGAGCTGGTCGACGATCCGACGGACGTCGACCCGTTCAACCAGTGCGTTGACATCCACCCTCTCGAGGAGTTTCTCCACGTCGACTCTTTCCACGATCTTCTCGACGTCCACCCGGTCGACAAGTGCGTCGGCGTCGACCCGTGATACCAAGCCATCGACGTCGATCCGCTCCAGAATCGCATTGAGGTCGATCGAGTCGATCACCAAATGGGCCACACGCTCGGCGATAGACTGCGCCATGCGTTCGAGGCGGTCATTGATCGGATTCGGGCTCACGTCGATGTACCCCGACATTCGGGCCACAGGTGCATGCCGACAGTGTCCCATCGGAGGCAGTTAGCACCGGGGACCGTCGC
The DNA here is from genome assembly GCA_003152015.1 of Acidimicrobiaceae bacterium. Lineage (GTDB taxonomy): Bacteria > Actinomycetota > Acidimicrobiia > Acidimicrobiales > RAAP-2 > DASZIT01. Next base: position 17,715 of record PLZF01000045.1, read on the forward strand.
TCGATGGAGCATCAGCCCGGGCAGGTTCTCGACCATGCCATAGGGCAGCCCCAACGTCACCAGCGAAGAGCCGAGGTGTGACTGCCGAAGTAGGCGATAGTGCGAACCGCCTCGAGCCCAGCCCCGGTGGGGATGTACCGCCCCACCTCGCGCCGGATCCCGCTCAAGAACTCAGCCGGATACGGCCCGCCTGATGATGGGTTTCCGATCACCACGAAGAGGACCACCGCCAGGGAGCTACCCAACTCGCCAATCACCGCCTGAAATGCGGTGGCGGCCATGGACACCGCCGAGACCACGAGTGTCCCGATACCCATGAGGTCCAAACGGTTGCCCCCGAACAGGTGAAGAGCTGGCCTGCCCAGGAGAGCCCCGAATACTCCCGAGGCCACGGAAAACACTGCAAGCGCCGCGCTGCGGAGAAGCGTCTGCCGCAGATCCAGATCAGTACCGCGAGCCAATCCGAGCACACTGGCGACCAGGTAGCCGCCTACGACCCACCCCCCACAACAAGTTAGAACGGTCCGAGTCCCTCAGGGTCATTGGCAGGAAACGGCAGCACATGGACCACGTTGAAGGTGACGCTCAACTATTTCTCGACGGGATCAATGGCGCGTTCGACCACCGTTGCCACAACCGGACTGGGTGAACCCGACACCACAATGTCGACCTTCGACCCGTTCACGACGACAAAGGCATCAATGGTGTGGTCGGCCATAGCCCGCAGGGCACTGGCCGAGTCAGGGTCCGACGCCGGGCTGAACTGCGAGCCTTGCCTTTGAATGGTGGCGATCAGAGCGTGCTGGGTCGAGGCCGACCCCACCACGCCAACCGGCACCCCGTGTGGGTAGGGATGGCTCAACCCACCTACATAGGAAAAGATGAACTCCACCTCAATGGCCAGTACTCCGGCCATAATGACGGCGGTCCGTCGCAGCGAGGACCTCGCCAAGGATCGAAAGTTCTGCACCATCCGGGCCAACTAACTGCCGACAATGGCGTCGCCGTCAAAGATTCAATGGGCGGGGAGCTTCGCCACCGCCTCCAGCGCTCGGTCCGCATGCACGTTCATCCGCACTTCGCTTTGGATGACGGCCACTATTTTGAGATCGCTTCCGATCACGAACGTCGCCCGTTTGGTGGGTGAAAGGGCTGTAAAGCGGCGCCTGACCCCGTACTGGGTTGCTACGGCGCCATCAGGGTCGGAAAGCAGAGGAAAGTCGAAAGAGTGCTTGTCCGAAAATCGCTTCTGCTTCTCCACCGCGTCGGCGCTGATGCCGATCCGTTGGGCACCCACCGCGTCGAACTCCGCTTTCATATCTCGGAAATGGCAGCTTTCCGCCGTACAGCCTGGCGTCATCGCCGCCGGATAGAAGAACAGGACGACCGGGCCATCAGCTACCAGATCGCTGAGCCGCCTGGGAGTTCCGTTTTCGTCGGGCAGTTCGAAGTCCGGTGCGATATCGCCTTCGTGCATACGCCGAGGCTAATGGCTAACCGCGGGAGGCGCCTGGCAGGCGGCCTCCGGCTGGGTGTCCAGGTCCCGGGCATCCGGGTCGTGGTATCGCCCGGTCATCCAGCCCGGTCGCGCATTCCGACCGTAGTACCCGGTCCAGTCAGGTGGGAACGTTTCTTTGGAACACAACTGTGCTGATTCGGAGGAATTTGCAGACCACCGCGAGCTCGTCAGCGGCGAATTCGGCCAGCGCCGTCCGGGCATCCTCGATCATCGGGAGGTGGCACGCATGGACCTTCAGTTGCGCAGCCGGGACCATTTCCACCAGTACCCGGCGTCGATCGTCCTCATCCTTCAGGCGACGCACGAACCCGGCAGCCTCCAACCGGTCGATCACGAAGGTGATTGTCCCCGTCGAGAGCCGGGACGCGTGGGCCAGCGATCCGGCGGTCATCGGCTGGTGCCGGTCGAGAATCTCGATGCACCGGAAATCGGTTCGGTTGAGCCCGAGCTTGTCGGCAACAGCCTCATCGAAGATATCGACGGCCGTCTGGTAGGCCCGCATCGCTTCGACCAGGTCTGGGTGCCCCGAACCTGTTGCCGAGCCTGGCTTACCGGCTATCTGTGCCTCGAACTCGGGCTGGTCCAACTTGGTTGACACACTAATAATATAAACCTTAAGATATACAAAAGTAAAGGGAGTTAGCTGACTCCGTTCGCGCACTCGAAGACGGGATCGCCGCCGATGCCATACGCAATCGAAGTCACCGATGTGAAGAAGACGTTCTCCGGCAAGCAGGAGGTCCGCGCCCTCGACGGGGTGAGTTTCAACGTCGAGGAGGGAACCGTCTTCGGTCTGCTCGGTCCCAATGGGTCGGGCAAGACGACAGCCGTGCGGATATTGACCACCATTCTCAAAGCCGACAGCGGCTCCGCACTTGTCCTCGGCCACGACGTGGCGAAGCAGGCCGACCTGGTCCGCAGTCTGATCGGTCTGGCCGGTCAGTACGCCGCCGTCGATGAGAACCTGACCGGCCGGGAGAACCTGGCCATGGTGGGTCGGCTCAACCACCTTCCGAAGTCGTACGTGGCCGGCCGGGCCAAAGAACTGCTCGACCAGTTCGATCTGGCCGACTCCGGCAACCGGGCCCTCAAGACGTACTCGGGTGGCATGCGCCGGCGTCTCGACCTGGCCGCAGCCCTGGTAGCCCGACCAACGGTGCTCTTCCTCGATGAGCCCACCACCGGTCTGGACCCCCAGAGCCGGAACGACATGTGGGAAGTCATCGAGAGTCTGGTGGGAGAGGGCACCACGGTGCTCCTCACCACCCAGTACCTCGAGGAAGCCGACCGTTTGGCCAACACCCTGTCCGTGCTTGATCATGGGCGGGTCATCGCCGAAGGCACCCCGGCCAAACTCAAGTCCGACCTGGGTGCCACCGTCCTCGAGGTGGGATTGCACGATAACGACGACGTCGCCCGCACGGCTTCGCTCTTGAATGCCATCGGCCCCCACCACCCGAACGTCAACGGTCGGGTGGTGGATGTCACCGTCGACAAGGGTCCGGTGGACGCCATGGAGGCCCTTCGATCGCTCGACCAGGCGGGCATCACTCCCACCACCTTCACCCTGCGGGAGCCCAGCCTCGATGACGCGTTTCTGGCTCTGACCGGGCACCGCACCGAAGGCGGAGACGGAGAGGACGGATCGGAAGCAAAGGGCTCGGGCGGCACCCGCGATCGCGCCGGTCAACCCGAATCGACACCCATCCCCGTTGGAGGCAACCGATGACCACCACCATCTCCATCCCGACAGTCACCGGCGCTCCGTTGGCTACCGGGGTCGGCGCCCGCGTCCGATGGGCGATCTCGGACACGCTGACAGTCACCAAGCGGAACTTGATCGCCATTACCCGAATTCCCGAGGCACTGTTCTTCGCCACCGTGCAGCCGATCATGTTCGTACTGCTGTTCCGCTATGTCTTCGGCGGGGCGATCCATCCGGGGCATGGGATCAACTATGTGAACTACCTGATGCCGGGGATCTTCGTGCAGACAGTGGCGTTCGGCGCCATACAGACAAGTATCGGTCTGGCCGAAGATCTCCAAAAGGGGCTCATCGAGCGGTTCCGCGCCCTGCCCATGGCGCGCTCGGCAGTGCTGGCCGGGCGTACAACCGCGGACCTCTGCCGGAACGTGATGGTGGTCATCGTCATGACCGGTGTCGGATTCCTGGTTGGGTACCGCCCGACCACCGGGGTCCTTCCCTATCTGGCCGGGATCGGACTCATCCTGTTGTTCGCCTATGCCCTGTCGTGGGGTTTTGCCCTGATAGGTCTCTCCGCCCCCAACAGCGAGACGGCACAAGTCATGTCGTTTCCGCTCCTGTTCCCGTTGACGTTTGCCTCCTCCGCCTTTGTCCCCCTTGCGGCCATGCCCAGTTGGTTGCGCGGCTTCGCCACCTATCAACCGGTGAGCGTGGTGGTGACGGCATGTCGGTCCCTGATGCTCGGGGGGCCCACCTCTCACTGGGTATTCCAGGCGGTGGCATGGACGGTAGGGCTCCTGATCGTGCTGCCCCCATTGGCCGTCTGGCGGTACCGCACCCGAACGTAATCGGATGACATGAGAAATACCTGAGGGGAGGACGTCGAAACCTGCCATGGCGCCGGGTGTCCGGGAGTGGGCAGAATGGGTCCATGGCACCATTCCCTTCCTCAGCGTCCGCCCCCAACAGCTTCGGCGCCCGGGCCGACCTGACAGTGGGCGACAAGACGTATGAGATCTTCCGGATCAATGCCCTGGCCGACCGGCACGACGTGGCCCGGCTCCCCTATTCGATCAAAGTCGTCCTCGAGAACCTACTCCGGCACGAGGACGGTCTCGCCGTCAGCCTCGACGACATCGAAGCGGTGGCCGACTGGGGTCGCGACCCCGAGCGCCACGGCGTGGGGGGAAGTGACGCCGTCGAGATCGCCCTCACCCCCGAACGGGTCCTCATGCAGGATTTCACCGGCGTCCCCGGGGTGGTCGATTTGGCGGCCATGCGGGACGCCCTCGCCGAGTTGGGGGGAGATCCGGCCAAGGTGAATCCACTCGTCCCTGTCGAACTGGTCATCGATCACTCGGTGATCGCCGAGGTCTCGGGCACCTCCGACTCGTACGACCAGAACGTCGACATCGAGTATCAGCGCAACATCGAGAGGTATCAACTGCTGCGCTGGGCCCAACAGGCCTTTGACGGATTCCGGGTTGTCCCGCCCGGTGCCGGCATCTGCCACCAGGTCAATCTCGANNCACCATGGTCAACGGGCTCGGCGTGTTGGGCTGGGGGGTCGGCGGCATTGAAGCGGAGGCGGCCGTGCTCGGCCAACCTCTCTCCATGCTCCTCCCGCCGGTGGTGGGATTCCGCCTCACCGGACGCCAGCCGGCCGGGACCACCGCCACCGACCTGGTCCTCACC
>PLZF01000058.1 GCA_003152015.1 Acidimicrobiaceae bacterium
CGTGCAGTGCGGCCGGCAGGAGGTCCGTGACCACGCGGACCAAGGCGTGGGCCCGGTCAGTGGTGATCTCAGCCGGCTCACCGTGAGAGCGGATCGCATCGGCGAAGAATGCTGTAGCAGCTCTCAGATCACGCTTCCTGGACACGAACACGTCGATGACCCGCCCGTATTGGTCAACGACCCGATAGACGTACCGCCAGGACCCGGAGACCTTCACGTAGGTCTCATCGACAAACCAGTGACCACCCACGATGTGGCGGCACGGCCGAGCCGCGTCGATGAGCAAGGGTGTGAACCGCTGAACCCACCGGAACAGGGTCACGTGGTCAACCTCGATACCGCGTTCAGCGAGCAGCTTCCAGATCCCGGTAGGACAATCCGTAACGTAGGTACCAGCGCACGGCGATCAGGATGACCTCGGGCGGGAACCGGAACCCTGCGAATCCCGAAACGGGGGGCTGGATGGATCGGATGAGACGGCGACGCTTCACCCCAACAGCCTCGTTCACTCACGGCCGAGGCACGAACCCAACGGTTCCAGGCAAGTTCGCGCTCAATGCAACAGTGCCATCGAGCCAGATCGGCCCCGTCGACCATGCGATGGCCACCGTCGGATAGGTCACTCGCAACTCGCCCGGCGTCCACCAGGCGCCTCATGGTGTCGACACTGACACCGGCCAGCCTGGCGGCATGACCGATCCGATAGGAAAGCACGACGGCGACCGTAGCAAAAACCCTGTCGCTACGGATCATCCAGGAGGAGTCTCCAGACTGGCAAGCACCGTTCGCGGGTCGACGCCACTGCGTCCGACCAGGTAGCAGGTGATCGGCGCAGCAGTTCGCTCGCTCTCATGGGCAGCCTTCCCGGCAATGGTGAGGAGCGCCTCGACTTCATCAGGACTCGGCGGATCCACACCGAGTAGATCAGAGAACGACTGCAGCCAGGAGTCCCGACTCATGCGGTCTTCGGGAACCGGTTGGGATGTCACGGGATCGGGGCTCACGTCGGCATCACTTCCTCGGCCCGTCGGGCCAGGATTTTTAAGACCTCGGAGGTGTGGAGCGCACGTTCCTCCCACCACGGGGATGGATCCGCAAGCACCGTCGGTCGACATCGATGACGAGCTGCCCATCGGCGGGCGTGGTTGCTCAACCAGGTAAGGGTGGCTGAAGGGTCCTGTTCGAGCAACGCTTTGAGCGCGAAGCGGCGTTCACCGCGTCGCAGACCGAGACCCAAGCTTCGGGCTGCAACGATGAGATCCCGGTAGGTGAGCACGAAACCGGTGCGCACGGGGGCTGTGAGCGTGTCAAGCAGATCCTCGTAGTCGATGTCCGCGGCGAGGGCCTTTGGTGCGGCCCGCAATGCCAGGGGGAGCGTGCTGGCACCCGGGGTGAGCAGGGTTTCGCGCCGCAGTACACGGCGTGAGAGATGCACCCATGACTCGGCAGCACCTTCCTCTTCCGCAGCCGCGTCAAGGTAGCCGGGCACCCACGGCCACAGGTGCTCCCAGAGCAACGCCGCTCTGACGTGGTCGAGCCGCTGTCGGCTCCGGTCGGACTTGGAGTGGTCGGCGGCTTCGCCTAACTCGGCGTAGAGAACAAGTAGGGACCCGAGGTGATCGGCATCGGAGGGAGGATCGAGTCCGAGGGCCCGCCACAGCCCGGCGACCCGGTCGGCTCCTTCGCCGCCGAGCTTGCCTTCGGGACCGAGGTGGATCCCCGCGTAGGGGGGGAGGGAGAGTACGAAGAGGTCGGTGTGCTCCGACGCGCTGAACGGTCGGAGACCGAGACTGGCCGCGATGCGATCACCAGCCGGCGGCGCGACCATTGTCACGGAGCCGACCGCCCGGAACAACTCCCACCGACCCGGATCCGTGACCCGCTCGTCGCTCCGGGAGACGGCCGCAGAAAGGCTCACGGGCCGACGTCGGGGATAGCGAAGGCCGCCGCGGCCGGCTTGAGGGGGCGCAGAAGCCACGCCGGACGCCGGCTGCCATCGGGTGACACACTCCCGGCCGGCCGGGTCTGGGCCATCCAACGTTGATAGACCTCGCGAGCCTTGACGGTGTCCACCGCGATGTCCCCCTGGGCATCGCCGGCAAGGGCGGGACGGACCCGGACCGCCTGGTGCCAACAGTGCATGCCCGAGATCGGGTCGGGTTGGACCGGGAAGGTGAGGTTCTGGTGGACCCCGGTGTCACTCCACCAGATCCGGGCGGTGTCGGGATCGGCGGACTGGTAGGGCTTGACGCTCTCCCGCTTGTGCATGGACCACCCGGAGCTGTCCCGCTCGAGGTCGACGGTGGCCATCATCCCCCCGATGCCTTCGCTCTGTCCCTTCAACTTCCAGCGTCCCATGTGGTGGCTGCAGGCCACGACACCGGGGCGGATGCCCTCGGTGATCCACGCCTTGGCCACGAAGAAGCCGATCTCGGTCTCGACCCGGACCAGGTCGCCGGTCCGGTCGACGCCGAGACGGACCGCGTCGGAGGGGTGAACCCACACCGGGTTGGTGTGGGCGAGCTCGTCCAGCCACTTGGAGTTGGCGGAACGGGTGTGGATCTGGGTCGGCAGGCGGAAGGTGGAAAGCAGGACCATCTGGTCGGGGGCGAGCGCCGAGGGGTGGACGTGGCTGCGGATGTAGCCGGGCAGCGCATGCTCGGGCCAGCCCCACCGGGCCAGCGTCGACGACCAGAACTCGAGGCGTCCCGAGGGTGTCGGGAAGCCGCGGTGCACCACCCCGTCGATCAGCACCCCGACCGCGCGTCGGCCGGCATCGTCGGGAGCTGGCGCGCCCATGGGCACGATGTTGGTGCTGTCCGGCTTGGGAGCCGCGGTGTAGACCCTTCCGTGGTCGGCGATGTTGACATCGAGGAGCTCCTCGTCGGGAACGGGCTGGTCGAACACCGCGCCTTGGCCACGGGTGATCTCGAAAGCGCCATAGCGGCGCATCCACGCCAGCGGGGTCAGACCCTCGGCGGCGGCTCGGGCGGGAAGGCCGGGCACCGAGTGCTCGAACATCCATCCGTAGTACTCGTCGACGCTCAGCTTCTCTCCGGGATGCGCCTTCGACTCGTGGTACTTCCGGATCCCGAGGGAGCCGTCAGGATCGATCCTCCAACTCAGGTCGATCCAGAACTCGTTCTCCTCCCACACCTCTCCGGGGTTGACCTGGCGGCTGTCGGTGATCGTCTCGCCCAGACGTTCCCGGGCTGCCCGCAGCACCGGCTGGCGGAAGCCGATCCACTGCCCGTCGTACTGTTCGTAGGAGTGGGTGTCGTGGCGCTCCGAGGCGTGGCCCATGGGGAGGACGTAGTCAGCAAAGTAGGCGGACTCGCTCCAGATGGGGGTCAGCGCGACCGAGCAGCCGACCTTGTCCTCGTCGGTGAGCGCCTCCATCCACGACAGGCCGTCAGGGTTGGTCCACACCGGGTTGTACACCCGGGTGAAGTAGGTGTCGAGCCGGCCCCGCCCGTCGGCGAGGAAGTGGGGCAGCAGAAAGGACAGCTCGTTGTTGGCGAGGGGGAACTCGAGCGGCCACGACAGCTCCTGCCACACCCCGGGTTGGGGCGGGGTGTGGATCGGTTTCGGGACGAACTTGTTGTAGGCGTTCGGAAACGTGCCGCCCTCGGTGGCGACGGCACCGAGCAGCGCAGCGAGGAAGAACACCGTGCGCGACACCTGCCAACCCCCGAGATTGGAGGCGGCCGCCGATCGCCAGCTGTGGCACGAGAACCTGGTGCCGGCTCCGGCCACCACCTCGGCCACCTCGGCCAGGACAGAAGCGTCGATCCCCGACTCGGCGGCGGCGAACTCGAAGGTGAACTCGGCGTAAAGGTGGGCCAGGACCTCTTCGAAGGCTTCGAAGGTGCCCGGGAGGTCTGGGCGACACTCGGCCAGGTACTCCTCCCAGTTGAACCAGCGCCGGATGAACTCGGCGTCGTAGCGCCGGGTCTCGATGATGTGGCGGGCGATGGCCAGGTTGACGGCCGCCTCGCTGCCGGGTTGGGTCGCCAACCAGTAATCGGCATGGGTGGCAGTGTTGGAGAGCCGGGTATCGAGGACGATGACCTTGGCTCCCTTCTCCCGGGCCTCGGTGATCCGTTGGGCGTGCGGGTTGAAGTAGTGGCCCGTCTCGAGGTGGGAACTGATCAGATAGATGACCTTGGCGTTGGCGTGGTCCGGGCTCGGCCGGTCGACGCCGGTCCAGAACTGGAAGCCGGCCCGGCCGGCGCTGGAGCAGACGTTGGTGTGGGAGTTATGCCCGTCGACTCCCCAGCTGGCCAGCACCCGCTCGGTGTAGCCGTCCTCTCCGGGACGACCGATGTGGATCATGATCTCGTTCTGCCGGTCTTCGATGATGGCTTTTCGGATCCTCGACCCGATGGCGTCCAGTGCCTCATCCCAGCTGACCCGTTCCCACTTCCCCTCCCCCCTGGCACCCGCCCGCCGCAACGGATAGAGGATTCGATCCGGATCGGTGATCTGGTTGATGGTGGCAGGCCCCTTGGCACAGTTCCGACCCCGGGACCCGGGATGTTCGGGGTTGCCTTCGAACTTCCGCACCTGGAGGGTGTCACGGTCGACATAGGCGAGCAGCCCGCAGGCCGATTCACAGTTGAAACAGGTGGTCGGCACCAGCATCGCGTGCTTCTCTACCCGCTTCGGCCAGGCTCGGGAGTCGAGCTCTACCCAGTCGTCCCAGCGCTCCTTGGGAGGAAAGGCGGCGAGCAGGTACTTACTCGCACCCGGGTAGAAGGTCTCGCCCCTGGCCTCGGTGCTGGCCCGGTCGACCGACACCCTGTGTCCGAGGGCATCGAGGTCGGGTTCTGCATCGTTGTGGTCCACAAATTCCTCCTAGGCGAGCGGAACAGACTGGCCGGCTTGGACATAGGCGTGTTCGTGGGCCAGCAGGCCGACCAGTGCGAACGGCGAGGCAACCACCCCGATCCATGGGGCCAATACCACCACTGCCACCAGGACGACCCCGGGCCAAAAGAACTTGGCGAACCGCCCTCGGGTCATCTCTTCGGCGGCCAGATGGGCATGAGCCGTCGGGTGGGTGATGGTGATCTCCCCCGCAACGAAGATGAGATGGGCGGCTGCCCCGGCGGCAAGCAACACCTCCACCCCGACCAGCGAGTGATGGGGCGAGAGCCACCATGCGAACGGCAGGATCGCCGCCGAACCGAGGACGACTGTTTGAGCGGCCAGGTGGGGCAACAGCATCGGGCTCTGCCACAGGTCCCGGGCTTTGGCCTGGGCAAAGAGGAACGCGGTGTAACAGGCGGTCGCCAACGCCAACGGTAGGACACCCACGGCGGCAACCTGTCGAAGACCGACCGAGCCGATGACCGAGCCGAGCAGGTACAGCGTGACCAGTCCACCGTAAGCGCCGATGATGAACGAGCCTTTCACCAGCCAACTCTTCCAGTGGTGCCTGGTGAAGATCAGATAGAACCGCATGGGGTGCTTCAGGTCCCATATCAAGAGCACCCCCGTGATGGCCAAAAAGAACAACGCCATCAGGGGAGCCACCCACCGGGTGACCGGGTCGTTCCACCGCAGATGACCACTGAGCGCCAGGATCAGCGGGACTAGGATTCCCCCCGCCGCCAACCCCTTGGTCCAGGTGTACAGGCTGACCCGCCAACCCCACGGCGCCAGGTGGGGCACGTCATAGGAGAGCAGGGCGGCCGCGCTCGAGTTGCGTCGTCCGGGGTGGCCGGACGCAACGTGTTGGGGGTCTGCGGCGTCGCCCTGGGTCGCCCAGGCATAGAGGCCGCCGTCAGGACGGCGGGCGGCCAAGGGGTCGAGGGTGGCCTGATGGGCGCCCTTGTAGAAAAGACCCGGGCGAGTCTCTTTTTCGGGTCGACGGACCGACACCGCCTCACGTTGGACGATGTTGGCGACCTTGGAGTTCGGGTCGTTGAGGTCTCCGACCAGGATCGCCTCGGTTGGGCACACCGTGACGCACGCAGGCTCCAAACCGATATCGAGACGATGAGCGCAGAAGTTGCATTTTTCTGCCGAATGGTCATCCGGGTTGATGAAAATGGCATCGTAGGGACAGGCAGCCATGCAGGCCTTGCACCCGATGCAGATCGACTTGTCGAAGTCGACGATGCCGTCGGGACGTCGGTACATGGCCTGGGTCGGGCACGCCGCCACACAGGGGGCGTCTTCACACTGGTTGCAGCGGGTGACCTGAAAGGCCCGGCGCACCTGCGGGAAGAGGCCGACGTCCACCGACTTCACATACGTCCTCGTCACCCCGATGGGCACCTCGTTCTCGCTCTTACACGCGGTGGTGCAGGCATGGCACCCGATGCAGCGGGTCTGATCGAGAACCTTGACCCAGCGCTGGATGCGGACGGCGTCCGAAACCCCAGTGCCAATTTGCCCAACCGATACGCCCACGCCTCACAAACTACGGAGCCAACGCGCCCAAGTCCAAGGAATCGGTTGCATGAGTATCATCGAAGATATGAATGAACGACACTCGGCCATGACGATTGACCAGCTTCGGGCATTCTCCGCCGTGGCCCGCCACGAACACGTCACCCGGGCAGCCGAGATGCTGGGCCTCTCCCAACCCGCAGTCAGCCACCGGCTAGAAACCCTCGAGCAACTCCTTCAGATTCCACTATTCGAAAAGGTCGGACGCGGGATCAAACTCAGCGCCGACGGAAAGTCTCTGGGTCCAGTGGTGGCCGCAGCCCTCGCGGCATTTCGAGCGGTGGAAGAGACTGCAGCCGCCCGATGTGGGCTCATCGCCGGTGATCTCAAGATAGCTGCCAGCAACACCATCGGCATCTACCGAATGCCGGCCTGGCTCGCCGGCTTCGGAGACGACTATCCAGGCATCAGCGTGGCGGTCCAGTTGGTCAACACCCAAGAGGCGATCTCCTTGCTGCGAAACGCCGAGGTCGATTGTGCACTCATCGAAGGTCCCGGAGCGACGGACGGTCTGGAGGAGCTGCCGGTTGAGCCCGACGAGTTGGTAGTAGTGGTGGCATCGAATCATCCCCTCGCAGCCCTACGCCGAGTGCGCGTCGAGGACCTTGGCCGCCATCGCTACATCGCCCGGGAAACCGGCTCGGGCACCGAGGCGCTTGCCTCCGAGTTGCTGGGGGCGGCATATCGATGCGGACAGGTGCTCGAGCTCGGCCAGGTCGACGCGGTGCGCTCCGCCACTGTGGCCGGCCTCGGATACGCCGTGCTTCCGATTGCGGCCATCGGGGAAGACCTCGAGGCGGGACGGCTCCGCCAGGTGATGATCAGTCGCCGAAGCCTGAGGCGAACGCTCAGCGCCCTACGGCGTCCGGCCAGCCATTCTCCGACCCTGGAGGCATTCTGGACCCATCTTGTGTCCCTTTCGAAGTTTGGCCCTGGCGCCGCGACTGTTCACCGGCCACGAACGACAACGGCTTGACGGTTCTCCGACGGACGCGCACCCTCGGAAGGAGCAGGGTGAGCGGTCCCGATGTCGATGGCGGCGGACGGACGCGGCGCGTATCGAGATCGACGCGGAAAAATGCTATCTCCTCGCCGGGGGCTGGCAAGACGCCGAGCGTCGGCCCGCCTATAGGGCAAGGGCTCCATACTGAACCGCGGCCCCTGTCAAACACCCCCTGGTTCTCTCCCTGCCGACCCACCTCATCTGACCGCAAAGTAGGGAGCCGGCCGTCGTCACCGCCGTCGGGCTACTCCCCGACCTCCACGGTCCGACGTGCGGCAATCAGAAGATGGCGGCCGATGAGCACCGCACCCGCTCCAACGAGCGACGTGGCGCCGGCGAGCAGCCACGCCGCCGCGTACGACCAATGGTCGACAACGATCCCGACGATGACCGGTCCGAGCATCCCGCCGAGGCGCCCTCCAACCTGGGTCACCCCGGTCGCACGTGCCGGAGCCCCGATGGGTACGGACGACCGCGAAGTTGAACGAGCCGTTCCAGCCCCACCCCGCCCAAGCGCCACGACCGCTCCGACGACGAACAGCCAGCGGATATCGGTTTCCGAACTCAGCGCCAGCAACCCATAGCCGAGCGCACCGGTGGCGAGCATAGCGGCGACCACCGGGAAATGGGCACTCCCACGTCGGTCAGCTCGAATACCGCTGGCGATGCGGGCCCCTACGGCGGCGGCCGCGGCCAGAGAAGCGATGAGGCCTGGTGTGCCCTTGGCAAAACCCATCGTGACAGCCGAAGTCACGAGGAATGCGGTGAGACCACTGGCGCCGAAGAGGCCAAGGCCGAATCCGGTCGCCAGGACGACCAGCGGCGCCAGGGCAACCGGTGGGATCGGGTTGGCCAGGCGATGACGGCGACGATCAGCCAACGAACTCCGAGAAACCAGCACCAACAGACTGGTCCCTATGGCCACGACCGCAGCAATGGTAAAGGCCCACCGCCAGCCAATGGTCACAGCCACGGCCGGAAGCGCCGACGACGGGGTGTTCCGGATCGCTCAGGAGGGCTTGAATCGCCGCTACGACGACTACGTAGACCGTTAGGGTGTGATCAGCCGCTTCGCCACCTACGAGACAGGACGCATCGACGCAGACACCGGCGGGCCGACCCGGACTTCCCCTCCCTCCTCGCCCTCGAGGTCTTCGACTCCGACACCCAGACCGCGAAAAAGGCGGCCATCTTCTCCGAGCGGGTGGTCGGCCCAAGAGAGGTGCGGGGCCACGCCGACAACGCCGGAGAGGCGGTCACCATCTGCCTCGACCAGACCGGGGTGGTCACGCTGGACCGGGCGGCCGCCCTCCTCGGGATCGAGACCACCGAGGCTCGTGCTGCGCTTGGCACCCTGGTCTTCGAGGACCCAGGTAGCGGGGACCTCGTCCCTGCCCCCCGCTACCTGTCGGGCAACGTGCGCGAAAAGCTCAACGACGCAGAGCTGGTTGTCCTCGATGACCCCCGGCTCGCCGCCAATGTTGCAGCACTCCGAGCGGTCATCCCCGACGACCTTTTGCCCACAGAGATCGACGCCCGACCCGGGGGGTCACCTGGATCGAGAATATCGACGTGGCCGCCTTCGTCCGAGACGTGCTCGGCGCCTCCCAGGTGGCCGCCGAGCACGTGGAGGTGACCGCGACCTGGCCGGTGAGTGTTCCCACCTGGCAGAAACAGGGGCTCACCATGCCCTCGAAGTGGGAGACGGATCGAGCCGATGCGGTGGCCCCGCTCAACAAGTGTCTCAACCAGGCCCAGCACGCCGTCTACGACTCCGATGGCGTCGGGGGGAGAGTGCTGAACGCAGAGGCCACGATGCTCGCGCGGGAAAAGTAACAGGCCCTGTCCGACCGCTTCGCCACCTGGGTGTGGGAGGACCCGGCCAGAGCCGAGCGCCTGGCCACCCGCTACAACGAGCTGTTCAACTCGATCGTCGCGCCCACCTGGGACGGGAGCCATCAGTCCCTGCCGGGACTATCGGCTGCCTTCACCCCGCGGCCCCACCAACTGAATGCGGCCTGGCGATCCGTCCAGGAGCCGGCGTCACCGATCAGCCCGGCCGCGGCCGATACCACCCCCCGGTTGCGTGACGACCTCACCGCCCTCCACGCGCTCCCGACCTCAACAGCGCCTCGGGGGCGCGCCGCTACCTCGACGGGGCCCCGGTTACCAACCCGAAGGCAGCCCGATCCCCTGTTCGGCCGCCAGTCTGGCCAGGTCGCCCGCCACCTGTTCGGAGACGGTGAGCGTATCGTCGTCGTCGATCTCGCCCGGAAGCATCCGGCCGCTCCCGGGCAGTCGCCCACCAGCCGCGGTCACTCTGGTCGCCAGGTCGGCGAACCGTCGTTTCTGGTTGCCGTCGACGCTGAATCGCCCGAGATCGAGTGCGAGGACCAGGTGCCCGATCCGCTGGGGGTGAGGCGCACCTGCGGTAGAAAGTGGATCGGCGACGTCACCGGCCAGGTTCGGGCCCACCATCGCACCCGTGAGCGCTTCCACCATGAATGCGAGGGCGAATCCCTTGGCGCCGCCCATCGGTGCGAGCATGCCGGAGAGTGCCGCGGCCGGATCCGTCGTCGGCTGACCGCCCTCGTCGAGGGCCCAGCCTTCGGGGAGGCTCCGGCCCGCCGCCGCGGCTTCGGCGATCTTCCCCCTGGCCACGCTGCTGGTGGCGAGATCGACGATCGAGGGCCTCGGGATGGTCGGGATACCCGCCGCCAGAGGGCTGGTGGACACCACCGGAGCGCTCCCGCCCCAAGGGGGCATCACCGCAGGTCCATTGGAGAACGCGAGCCCAATCATCCCGGCCTCGACCATCGGCAGCACGTAGAGTCCCAACGCCCCGCAGTGACCGGAATTCCCCACCGATACCGCCGCGATCCCGAACTGGCCGGCGCGCTCGGTGGCCAGGGTGGCTGCCTCCCACAGTTGCCAATGCCCGAGCCCGCTCCCACCGTCGTAGACCACCGCGGCGCCACTGTCCGAAACCAGCCGCAGTTCGGCCCGGGGATCGGCTCCACCGGCTTCGAACCGGCCCAGGTAGAACGGCAATCGAAGCAGGCCGTGCGACCCCCGACCCCATACCTCGGAGACCACTAGGGCCCAGGCGGTCCGCGCCGCATGCTCGGCCGGCATCCCCGCCAGTTGCAGCAGGCTGCCCGTCAACTCCTTGGCCTCACCCACAGTGGTTTCCACGACAGCTCCTCTTGACGTTGACAGTTCCGGGGCCCCATGGCACGATACCAGTGGTCTGACCACTAGAGGTCTCGCCGCGTGGCTTCATTGCACGACCACCGGCCATCAATTTCCGAGGAGGACCATTTCCCGTGCCCGAGGCCTCCGAGCCCGCCCTGTCTCCCCCCACAGCTGACCCCGATCCGGACATCATCGTGACAGAAGACGTCTGGGGAGACGCATTGGAACAATTGGGTGAAGGATATTCGGTCCTCCGCCGGCCCGATGCCTGGCAGAGTCCGGATCAAATGCGCCAGTTGGTGTCGTCAGCGAGGGGCCTGGTAGTCCGGAACCGCACCCCCGTCGACCGGGTGTTATTGGAATCCGGCAGCCGGCTCGAGATCGTGGCCCGGGCCGGCGTCGGGTTGGACAACATCGACGTGGTCGCCGCCGACGAACTCGGCATTGTGGTGGTCGCCGCATTCGGGGCGAACGCTCGGAGCGTCGCCGAGCACGCGTTGGCCCTGGCATTGGGATTGGCACGTGACATCCCTGGCAACGACCGCCGGGTTCGCTCCGGCGAGTGGGATCGCCGGCTCGGAATGGAGCTGGCCGGACGCACCTGGGGAGTGGTCGGACTCGGTGCCACCGGGGCCGCTGTCGCCTCCGTGGCGTCGGCGATCGGCATGCATGTGATCGGCTTCGACCCATACCTTCCGGCCGATTCGCTGCCGCCGAGCGTGGGTGAGCGAGTGGTGGGGCTCGACGAGCTGCTCGATCGGGCCGACGTGGTATCACTCCATCTTCCTCTCACCCCTGAGACGGCAGGCATTGTCGACACCAGCTTCCTCGAGGCCATGCGACCCGGGTCCCACTTGATCAACGTCTCAAGGGGGGAGCTGGTGGACGAAGAAGCCCTGGCCGACGCCCTCGACCGCGGCCATCTGGCCGGTGCCGGTCTCGACGTGAGGATGGCCGAACCGCCCAGCCCCGGTCGTCTGGACACCTGCGAACGGGTCATCCTCAGCCCGCACATCGCCGGGCTGACCCACGAGGCCCAGGACCAGGTGGCCACCATGCTGGCCGAGGACCTCGGCCTGGTCCTCGGAGGCGTCGACGCCAGGCACGCCGCCGGGAAGTGGCGCCTCCCTCATCGGTAAGGCCAGCTCCGAATCAGCCCGGTGATCCCCCGGCATTCTCTGTGTTCGTGCCGTCCACCGGCGGCCAGCGAGATTGTCTGCCATTCGACGAACTCTTCGAGACCTTGGATGCCGCCCTCTCGTCCGGCGCCGCTTTGTTTGAAACCACCGAAGGGAACTTCCGGGTTATTTTGGGGTCCATGGGGATCGAGGGGATCTCTAAGCCCGAGGTGTCCCGCATGGCCGCAGAGCTCGACAGCAAGGTCACCGAGGTCGAAAAGCGGCCGTTGCACCAGGGTCCCTATCGCTACCTGTGGATCGATGTCGTCACCCAGGGTCAGAGAGGGCGGGCGGACGTCTCTGCCGTCATCGCCGTGGGCAGGCGGGAGATCGTCGGGTTCGACATCGTGACCACCGAGGACACCGCTGCCTGGACGGCCTTCCTGCGCTCGCTGGCAGCCCGGGGAATGGCTGGAGTCGAACTCGTCATCTCCGATGCCCATGGGGGCATCAAGGCGGCCATCGCAGCGGTGTTCGCCGAGGCGTCCTGGCAGAGATGTTGAACTCACTTCATGGCGAATTTGGCCTCACGGGTGCCCAAGACCAACTGGCCCATGATCGCCACCCTGGTGAGGTCTATCTTTGAGCAACCCGATCGGGACTCCAACTGGACCCAGCTGGGCGATGTCACCGACAAGCTCACAGAGGCGGGCTTCACCGACGTGGCGACTTACCTCCTCGACGCCGCCGACGACGTGCTGAGCATCACCGCGTTCCCCAGCGAGCACTGGCCCAAGATCCGCTCCAACAACCCACAGGAGCAGCCCAACAAGGTGATCCGCCGGCGAACCGACGTGGTCGGCATCTTCCCCAATCGCCGGCCGTCATCCGCTTGGTCGGTGCCATCATGGCCGAACAGACCGACGAGTGGGCCATCGCCAAGCGCGACGTGAGCGTGGAGTCGCCCAAGGCGCCAGGCCAGGACGAACCGTACGACGCCGACCCGAGACCAGCCATCGACACAGCGGCTGGCTGACCATGTACACCAACAACAGGAGGCCCGCCACCGACTTCGTCACGTAGAGTCAGAACAACAGGTTGACGCGAGGGTCCTTGCACCTCACGACCTTGTACACCGCTTGCTGGGACTTGACCCAGTCCAAATCGAGCGACTCGAACGAGATGTTGATGCCCTTCACCTCACCAGGGTCCGCGTACGATGACCGCGACGGCACCCGCAGCCGCGATCGCGAGAATTCCAGGGCGAGCTACCGCCTTGCGGTCAGCCAGCGGGACGAGGAGCCCCGACAGGCCGAAGCCGGCGAACACCCCCGGTACGAGGAGAGCGGTTAGGCTCAGGCTCTCGGTGCCGACCTGTCCGACGGCCGCCAGGGCCGCGCTGGAGAGCACGCCGCCGATCAAGACGTAAAGAGCAACGGTGGGCCGGAGCACCGGGCCGGGCAGGTCCTGGCAGACCAGACCAAAGGGGGCGCCGCCGAGGCCCGCAACCATATTCATCACTCCCGAAACCACCCCCACGCCGAGCAGGGTCCGCCGGTTCCGACGGACACGATGGCCGCCAGCAAGGCTCAGAGCAACCGCCGCCAGCACCACCAAGCCCACCACTGGCCGAAGCCGCGCGCCCGCTGCTGCCAGCACCACGAGCGCCCCCAGAGCGGTGCCTGGGAGCCGGCCACCGAGTGCCCACGCGACCGAGAAACGATCGATCGATCCGTGTTCTCGCAGGGTGACGAGTGCGCCCCCGACCAGGCTGGCGAGCACCACCGGCGCCGGCGCGAAGCGCGGGTCCACCAGCACCAGGAGCGGAGCCGCGACGAGGTTGATCCCGAAGCCGAAAACCCCCTGCACCGTTGCTCCGAGTGTCTCGATGACAATCGCGACGACCGCTGCCTCCGGGTTCACGGAGAACTCGGAGGCAGCGACATCCAGCGAGCGAAGAGGATCGTGTGCTTCTCGGGTGTCAATTCCCGTTGGTCCCGTAAAGCGTCGGCAACTCGATCTGACGTACCGAAGTCGGAGACGTAGAGATGAGCCCGATCGACTTCATAAAGCTCCCATACACAAGGTACCCTTGCGGCGTCACCGTCCAGCGTACGGTGGAGCTGGTGATGGCCGCGGTGGCGGCCGACACCGACAGCGAACCCTGGTTGTAAGCAGAAATGATACTTGCCGCCTGGTCCGGGTGGTCGTTCAACAACGCCATTGCGCGCTGGATCTGCGCGAACAAGACCTTCATGATCTGCGTGTGGCTGTTGTAGTAGCTCGGCATGACCCACGCGGCATTGAAGGTCGACGGCCCGAACAAGGAGTAGCTATCCACCAGCACGTGACCTCCGGCCGCGACCTCTTCCTGCTGAAACGGCGGGGCATCAAGCGCCCCCTGTATGGTCCCCGACTTAAAAGCCTGATAGGCGACGGGGTGGGAGAGAATCGTCAGGTTCGCGTCGAGAGCGTTCGGATTGCTGAGGTACTTCTGCGCCGCCTTCTTCATGATGATCGCTTGGATCGAGGTCGGAGCGACCACGGCGATCCGGTCCGAAGACGTGATCGATTTAAACGACGTGATCTGCGGCTTCACCACGAGTTCCAAATTCTCGTCCCCGAGGGAGGAGAAGAGCTTCCAACCCACACCCTTGGCCGACCCGAGGAGGAAAGGTGCCACGCCCCCCGCACCGACGTCGATGTTGCCCGAGATCATACCGGTCTCCACCGTGGAACCCGAATTAACGGTGTCCCACGTGACCTTGACCCCGGGCATGGCCTTGGTCAGCCAGCCTTCCTGGTCGATGATGTTGAGCGCGGAGTAACCGAGATCCGGTTGTGTCGCGATCACCAGACTGCCGTGCAGACCCGACGTGGTGCTCTTCGCGGACGACGGCGCCGCACTGCTCGACCCGCAGGCCGCTGCGATGAGTGACAGCGACATCAGCCCAACAGCTGTGCCGAACAACGGTCGCCAGCCCCTCGGTGATCGCACTATACAACGCCGCTTATATGTTGTTGTCATTATGTTGATCCCTTCCCAGTGGATTGCCTACCCCGAGTGGAACTACAGCATCGACCCCCACCCACCACCCCCATAACCGCCCAACTAATTGCGGCACGGGCCTGTCACGCACGCTGCATGCCCCAACGGACCACGGTCCGCCGCTCGAAGAGATTGAGCAACATCTCCACTGCGATGCCGATGATCGCGATCGTGATGAGGCCAGCGAAGACATCCGGGACCTTGAGGAAGTACTGACTCGTGTTTATGTAGTACCCGAGCCCGCCCGAACCCCCGGCGGTGCCGAAGATGAGTTCGGCTGCGATGACCGTTCGCCAGCCAAAGGCCCAACTCACCTTGACACCGCTCATTATGAACGGCAGGCCTGCTGGCAGAAGCACGTCTTTGATCATCCGCCATCGGCGAAGCCCGAGGTTGCGCGCCGCCATCAGCAACGTCGGGTTCACCGTCGTGAACCCCGTGCTCATGTTGATTGCCATGGGCCACGCGACGGCGTTTGCTATGACAAAGATCATGGCGTTGTTGTTCAACCCGAACCAGATGATGGCGAGCGGCAGGATCGCGATTGACGGGAGCGGGTTCAGCATCGCTGTCATCAACATGACGAAGTCTTTTCCGACCGTGGACACGGTAGCGAGGATGGTGAAGACGAGACCTAGAGCAAGGCCGATCGCCATGCCGATGAGGAGGACTTCGAGCGTAGTTGCCGTAGCACTCGCGATCTGCCCATTGCGCCAACCGTCGACGAAAGCCGTCGCCGCGGCCGCCGGGCCTGAGAAGAGCAGGGGGTTGGGGTGCTTCACCGACATATACATCTGCCAGAATGCCACCAGCACCGCAAACACGATCAAGCGGCGTACCAAGGTGGGCAACTTCGACCAACTCAAAGGGTGGTGAGAACCCGGAGTCCGTACGGTAGGCGGCGGACGCCACCAGAGCCGACGGTCGCCACCTGTCTCGTCGGCACCAGACACCTTGTCGTTGGCTAGCGTCGCGTCAGAGTTCGACACCACTCAAGTCCTTGTCTGTTGCGCCCAGTTGTTCATGGAGGTGCTGCTGCACCTCGATATACCGGGGGTCCGTCGGTCCCCCGAGCTCGCGCACGTCCACCACAGTGCGCACATGCGAGGGTGGGGATCCGAGAACGACGATCCGGTCGCCTAGGGTTAGTGCCTCGAGGATGCTATGGGTCACGAAGAAGATCGCGACCCGGGTGCGATCTGCGATGCGCTTCAATTCGCCCTGCAGGCGAACGCGAGTGATGGCGTCGAGGCTGCCGAAGGGTTCGTCCATCAAGAGCATGGCCGGCTCGAGCGCGAGCGCCCTCGCGATGGCGACCCGCTGCTTCATGCCCCCGGAAAGCTCGTGGGGGTGACGGTCGGCGGCGGCAGCGAGACCGGTCATCTCGAGGAAGAACTCCGCCCGCTGACGGGCCTCGGCCCGCTCGTGACCGGTAACCCGCAGTGGGTACGCGACGTTCTCAATGACCGTGCGCCACGGGAAGAGCTGGTCGAATTCCTGGAACACGACCGCACGGTCCGGACCGGGAGTCAGGTCGGAACGGCCGTCAAAGCGAATCGTCCCCCCCTCCGGCTCGATGAAACCGGCCACGGCCTTCAACAGGGTCGACTTACCGCAACCCGATGGCCCGATGAGCATGAGCCGCTCGTGGCGATCCATCTGAAAGGTGGCATCGCCAACGGCCTCCACGACACTCCGGCGCAGTCGGTAAGAAATGCGGACGTGCTCCAAGCTGAGCAGCGTGGAATCGGAATCCGGCAACGAGTTGCTGGCTGCCCTTGCGGGGAGATCGCGTTGAGGTTGAGGACCGTTAGCAGACAACAACAAGTCGGGCCCAGTCCCCTCGATGGACGGGTCGCCCGGGGCGTCGGCTCCTGTCGTATCTCCCACGGGCGCTCCCCCTTTCTTGATCCGGGCCACTCTCGACGCCACCATCCCCCCTTTACGTCATCAGTGGCGACTTTCACGCCATCTGGTCTGACCTCTATCCACTATAGTATCGACGCGACGCCGGGTTGTCAACTACGCGCCCGCCACCAACCCGGGAGCGTCCGCCGGCCCGGGAGTGTCCGTCACCTCAGTGTCGGTGAGTTCCACTCGTATGAGCGCCGCGTCGCGAGCCCCGCGAATGTGGTTCCGAACCGCTCGCCGCGCTGCACCGGCATCACCGCGCTCGATCGCCTCGAAGATCATGCGGTGGTCCGAACGTGCCTGTCCCAGGCGGCCGGGGACCGTGAGTGTCGTCTCGGGGTTCGAGGAATAGTCGTACAGCCGTTGGCGCTAACGATGATCTTCGATGGCTCGTAGGGCATCTGCTATCAGTTTGGTGATTGCTCGGACTGATCTTCGAGAGGTCATCTACGGCCCGGGCATGCCTTTGGACTTTCTGACTGATGCTCAGGTCGCCGGCTACGGGCGGTTCCTTGCAATTAAACGTTGGACCCTGGTCAAGCAGCCTTCTTGACCGCCGGAAACCGGGTTCTGGGCGGCTTTCGGGTGCCTTTTGGGCGTCCCGGCCCGGGCGTGATGGATTTCGGTGGATGGGCGGGAGTACCGAGGGCTGCACGCAGTCGCCGAAACCCCCTTCGGACTCGCGCTGGGGTCAGTTTCGTCGGGTCACATCTTCGTTCCCAGGGCAGTCGATGGTCGGAGACGAGGCCTCGAGCGAGTCGGAGTTGGGTGTAGGCGGCGATCACGAGCCAGGTCCAACGGTCGGCCTGTTCGGGCATCTGCAGCGATGGTGTCGTCCATCCCAATGTCCCCTTCACGAACCGGAAGGTTTTGCTCGATGTCGAACCTGCGGAGGTAGGCCCGCCAGCACAGATCGAGATCGGGTAGTCCGTCGCCAGACCCCCACAGCCACAGCGTCTTTTTGATGCGTCCGGCCGGCTTGGGCAGGTGCTCGACCTCCACCCGGATCACGCTGCCGCTGATGATCGGCGGTTCGTCACAGTCCCGCCACCGCCCCCGGCCGTGCAACTTCGGATGCAAGTTGTGCCAGGCGCTCACCTTCACGTTCCCGCAGCGGCGGACGCGGGTGGCGAGTTCGGCATCCGGGGTGGTCCAGGTCGCTTCGTCGGCCAGCATGAAGCGTGGTCCGTGGCGTCGTGGTCGGCCCACCGTGGCCTCACCACGCGGCTCGGGGTCGGGGTGGAACACACGACCCGAAGCGATCCGCACCAGCACCTCCGCCCGGGTGTCCCTGAGCCCGGCTCCAAGGGCAATGCCGTCGTAGCCGGCATCGAAGACAAACAGAGGAACGTCGCCGTCACTCGGCAGAAGGCCGACGAGGCGCTTCACCTGTTCGACGGTGCTGGTTCCGGCATTCATGGACGGCGCGATGCGCAAGGCATCAAGGGGAGCAGTCCAACTGTTTGGGGCCCAGTTCAGCTGACAGATCCACTGATAAGACCACCCCGCCACGATGGGCTGACCGGCCGAGTGCTTGGACGCCGAGTAGTGGAAGCCCCGCTCGGGACTGCACTCGGCATCGCAGCGGGCCCAGGTCGAGGCGTCCACCGCGAACACCAAGGGCCAATCCTTCGGACGACGTTCAACCAGCAGCTCCCGCAGTCGGCCGTCGTCCACATCACCCTCGGCCAGGGCCTTGTAGAGGCTGCCGTGGCCGTAGCGAAACTCCGGTTCGAGACTGAGCGAGGGAACCGATCCCACCGGGGCGGGCGAACACAGCACTGCGTCGCAGAGTTCGAAGAGGGCGTCCCTCCACGGGGGACAGGCACTGATGGAGCGACGGCGAAAGCCGGTCAGTTCGGCGGTGGCATCGTTGGCGTGTCCCATACAGACAGGATGCTTACTGTCTGCTTCCCGATGAGGGATGCTTGTTGTCGACCGGAGGAGCGACATGGCAAGGACGACCGTCGAGGAGCGGCTGGCGGAGTACGACCGGCGACACCGGGAGCTGGCCGCCCAGATCGCGGAGATCGGGATCGTTGCCGCGGGGAGCGTGACCCGCCGCTATACCCGCTGCGCGTCAGCGGGCTGCCGATGCAACGCCGAGCCGCCTGCCCCTCATGGCCCCTACTGGCAGTGGACTGCAAAGGTGAACGGCAAGACCGTGACCAAGCGACTGACCGACCGAGAAGCCCAGCTCTACCAGGAGTGGGTCGGCAACGATCGTCGCATCCGTGCCCTGCTCGATCAGATACGCACCGTTGATGCCAAGGCCGCCGAACTCCTCTTGAAGGAATCCGTCAACGGGTAGGTCCAACGTTTAATTTTAAGGTTTTGTGTGGGTAACCCTGGTCGTGCGCGGGTGGCGGGGCGCTCCGATCTGGCGAGCGACACAGCGGGCTGCCTCACTGTGAACCGACGGGAACGCCGCCGAGCTGCTGTCAAGGCTGGCCGAAGGTCACCCGAAGGGCGTGGCCTTGACGGCAGCGTGACCTGGATGTTCATGGGCGCGATCATGGGGACAGACTGCCGCCAGGCGGCCTTGGATGACCCTCGGGTCTGCACGAATGTGGCAGTGCACGCAGTGAGAGGTCACGCAGCCGGCGAACGGCTGTTCGACGAATTCACCCACAGAGATCCCGGGAGCGCCGTTGTTTCATTGACGACCATAGCGCCCTCTCTCGTGCGTCTCTCCTTCACGCGCTGCGGTAGAGCTTGGTGATGACGAACTCCTGATGGCCAATGGCTTCGGCAGCGGTGAGACGGCCGTTGAT
The DNA here is from genome assembly GCA_003152015.1 of Acidimicrobiaceae bacterium. Classification (GTDB taxonomy): domain Bacteria; phylum Actinomycetota; class Acidimicrobiia; order Acidimicrobiales; family RAAP-2; genus DASZIT01. The sequence continues at coordinate 19,510 of PLZF01000058.1, forward strand.
GGTCCTGTCGACGACTTCCATCAGCCGGTCACCGGCCTCGACCAGGCTGTACTCCTGGCGGAGGAGACCCGAGACGTCCAGATCGACGTGCTCCGCCATGGTGGCGGCGGTCACCGGATTGGCGGTCAGTTTGATCACCGGTTCGATGGGGTGGCCGATGATGTTGCCCTGGCCGGTGGGGAAGAGATGGATCACCGCTCCGGCGGCGGCCATGAGGGTGATGCACTCGGCGGCGGCCGACGAGGTGTCCATGAAGTTGAGACCCTGGCGGGTGGGCGCACAGGCCGACTCCAGCGCGTCGACGACGGGGACCGACCCGGTCTTGGCGATGTTGCCAAATGCCTTCTCCTCGATGGTGGTGAGCCCTCCCCGGATGTTCCCTTGCGTCGGCTGCGATCCGAGCAGGTCGACGCCGGCTGCCTCGATCGTTCGCATGTAATCGTCGAAGAACGCCTGGAACTTGGCGCGCACCTCGTCGTCGGCGCAACGGGCGGCGATCAGGTGCTCGCCCCCGGTGAGCTCGGTGGTCTCGCCGAACAGGACGGTGCCCTTGGCGGCCACGGTCCGGTCGACGGCCTGCGAGGTGGTGGGACAGGACCCGAGGCCGCTGGTGGTGTCCGACTCGCCGCACTTGATCGACATCATCACTTCGTGGCGCTCTACGGGTTCCCGATGGAGCTCGCTGGCATCCTGAATGAGGAGAGCGGCCTGGCGGGCACCTTCGGCGATGGTGGTGAGATCACCGTGGCGCTCGATGGAGAGCCGGACGACGGGCTTACCTGTTTTGGCGATGCCGTCGGCCACCTGGTCGGTCCATGCCGGTTCGATCCCCACCACCACTGCCGCGGCCACATTGGGGTTGGCACCGGTGCCGATCAGGGTGCGGAAGGTGAGCTCGAGGTCCTCCCCGAACTGCAGCCGGCCGTATGCATGCGGGATGGCGAGCACCCCGGGTACCAGGTGGGCGATACCTTCTACTGCGGCGTTGGAGAGATCGTCGACGGAGATGGCGATGACGTGGTTGCGGATGCCGACCCGACCGTCGGCCCGTCGGTAACCGGTCAGGTGATCTGCCATTTTGTACTCCTGATGTTGTGGGTATGGACCATCTCGCCGGCCACGATGGGCCGGAGAGTCAGTGCAATGGGTTCGCCGTACTCGATCACGGATGCCCCATTGGCCATGTCGGTCAACGCCAGTTTGTGACCGAGGGGGATGTGCTCGGTCACCTGCACCTCGCTTCGTGCACCTGTGCTCAGGATGGCAACCTCGGCGTTCCCGGGCTCGACATCCTGGACGGCGACTGCCACCGTGTCGCCCTCGCGATGGGCCAGGCAAGACACCTGCCCCTCCGATCCTTCACTCATCGGCTCTCCATCTCCGGGTTTTCGTCACCAATGGCGACTTTCACGCCATCTGGTCTGACCTCTATCCACTATAGTATCGACGCGACGCCGGGTTGTCAACTACGCGCCCGCCACCAACCCGGGAGCGTCCGCCGGCCCGGGAGTGTCCGTCACCTCAGTGTCGGTGAGTTCCACTCGTATGAGCGCCGCGTCGCGAGCCCCGCGAATGTGGTTCCGAACCGCTCGCCGCGCTGCACCGGCATCACCGCGCTCGATCGCCTCGAAGATCATGTGGTGGTCCGAACGTGCCTGTTCCAGGCGGCCGGGGACCGTGAGTGTCGTCTCCATCCCCGCCGCGAGGATCTCCTGGAGGACGCCGAGGGTTTGCCGCAAGAACCGGTTATTCGCGATCTCCACGATCAGCATGTGGAACGCCGCGTCGAGGCCCCCGAGGCGCTCGAAGTCCACCGGCGAACGTCGGGCATCATCCTCGGCAACGAGCGCCTCGCTCAGGCGGGCGATGGTCGCAGGGGTGGATTCCGCCGCAGCCCACGCCGCAGCCGGCTCCTCGAGTACCTCGCGCATCGCAAAGAGTTCAGTGAGGTTCGCGCGAACATGAAGCAGGCTGGCACGCATGGCGTCCTCGCCGGTCGTGCGGACGAATACACCTTGGCCATGGCGAACAGCCAGACGACCGTGAGCCTCCAAGATCTTGAGCCCTTCGCGAAGCGCCGGGCGGGATACACCGAGTAAACTTGCTAGCTCGCGCTCGGCCGGCAGGCGGTCACCGGCATTAAGACGCTCGCTGTCGATGAGTTCCTCGATCGCGGCGACGATCCGTTGAGTCAGGTTCCCCGGTTGCTTGACCGGTCGCCACATGAGATCCGTCACCGGCGTGTCCCGCCTGCCGGTGAGCGCGGCTGGCCCGCCGACACTCTGAGACATCGACCCATCGATGTTCGATCCCACTACACTGTCTCCCTTCTTTAGGGCGGACTTGCAGACACGCGTTTGCCTGCAATCCACGTGGCGCATGACAATCGGCACCTGTGCAGGCAACCGGACGTCCGGTTGACAACTCCCGGGTGCCATTATAGCCTCAATCATACTTCCCCTGGTAAGAGGTCAGATCTATATGGTATCTCTCTCGAACGGAGTTGCGCCATGGACTCGCTGAATCAAAATCACCACCCGAAAATGGCAGCCGATGTCACGGCCGTCACCGAGATCGGCACCTCTGGCGGTGCCCTCTACGAGGGCCTTGCCGAGGTGTCGGCGGTCCTCTACAAACAGGCACTCACCGTACTGCCGCCCGACGTCCGATCGGCGATTAGCCGGGCGGACGCCCACGAGAGCGACCGTGGCGCGAAGATACGGCTCCGGGTGATGGCTAACGCCGTGGAGACCTCGGATCGCACCGGCATCATCGTCTGCCAAGACACGGGGATTCCGGTCTACTTCCTCGGCATCGGAACGGCTTTCCCCGTCAATGGAGCACTCCTCGAGCAGGCACTGGCCCAGGGCATCGAACGGGCCACGCAGCGCTATTCCCTCCGATCGAGCATCGTCCACCCTCTCACCCGGCAGAACCCCCAGACGAACACCGGCCAGGGTGTCCCCATCTACCATGTTCACTTCCTCGATGGCGTCGACTGGCTCGACCTCCTCCTCGTGCCCAAGGGCTCTGGCTCGGAGAACATGTCTTTCCTCGCCATGCTGACCCCGGCCGACGGCATCGCCGGGGTCAAGCGTTTCGTCCTCGAGTCAGTCATCGGTGCCGGGGCCAAGCCATGCCCACCAACGATCGTCGGCGTGGGTCTCGGAGGCACCGCCGACGAATGCATGGCCCTCGCCAAGCGGGCGATCGCGCGACCCGTTGGTGAGCCGCACCCCGACCCCGACATCGCCGATCTCGAGCAGCGCCTCGCGGAGGCGCTGAACGCCACGGAGATCGGCCCACAGGGCCTCGGGGGATCCACCACCGCATTCGCGGTCCACATCGAGTACGCGTACACCCACATCTCGATGAACCCGGTCGCCGTCAACATCCAGTGCTGGCGCGGCGAACGGGCCCGGGCTCGCGTCCATGCTAGCGGCAGGGTCGAGTATGGCTACTGAGGACGAGCCGGTGGCGAACCATCTCACCGGGCCACTCGACGACGCCACCGCCCGCGCCCTGCGTGTGGGTGAGGTCGTGAGCGTCGACGGGGTGATCTGGGGTCTCCGTGATGCGACCTTGATCCGAATCTTCGACGAAGGCGTTATCCCCCCGGTCGACCTGACCGGCGCCATCCTGCTCCATACGGCGCCGAGTGCCCGTCGTCGAGCCGACGGACACTACGAGCCCGTGTCGGTAGGCACGACGACATCCATGCGAATGGACCGTTTTACCCGCGGATGCGTTGAAACCCTCGGCGCCCGAGCGATCGTCGGCAAGGGAGGGTTAAGCCACTCCTCTGGAGAGGCCCTGGTCGCTGCCGGTGCTGTCTACCTGTCGATCGTCGGTGGGGCGGCCAGCCCCGAGACTTTGCAGATCCAATCCATCGAAGAGGTGTACTTCGAGGACCTTCAGCCAGAGTGCCTGTGGAAGTTCCGTGTCCGCGACTTTGGCCCGCTCTTCGTGACAATGGACTCCCAGGGTCAGTCCGCCTACGAAGCAGTAACCCAGCGGGCCATGGAGCGCCGCGCCCGAGCCGAACAAATCCTCGGGCTCTGAGCCGTGGCCGGTGGCGGGAAGTCCAGACACGCACGGCTCCGTGTCCGATCGGTCGGACCGGAACCCTCGGCATCGGTGGGGCATGCCGGGCACAACGCGGGCCCCACCGAGACCGTCACCGTGCTGGTCCGCCGATCGGCCACCAGCAACGAGGACCGTTTCGTGATACGACGCCAACCGCGGATGAAAGTCCTCGACCTCCTGGTCGCCATCCAACGCGACCATGACCCTTCCCTTGCCTTCCGTTATTCGTGCCGGGTCGCTATGTGCGGTACGTGCGCGCTCCGGATGGACGGCACGGCTGGCCTCGCCTGCCAGACCGCGGTGCCCGACCACCTGAGGGAGGTGCACCTGGCACCGCTCGCCGGGCTTCCAGTCCTCAGGGACCTCGTCGTCGACGTGGCACCGTTCTTCGCCCGCTGGGCGGCTGTCACTCCCTACCTCGTTCCGCACCCGGGTGCCACCGCCCCGGCACGGGTTCGCCCGGACTCGCCCGAGCGCCAGGTGATCGACCCGGCGCTCGACTGCATCACCTGCGGCATCTGCTATTCCGCGTGCTCGGTGTCAGAAGATGGCCGTGACTTCCTCGGCCCTGCTGCGCTCAACCGCGCGATGGTTCTCATTGCGGATAGTCGCGACGCCTCGCGCTCGGAGCGACTTGCCAGGATCGGGAACCTCGACGGCGTGGACCGCTGTCATTACATCGGCGGTTGCACTTCGTGCTGTCCGAAGGACTTGGACCCCTTCGGAGCGATCCGGCAACTCCGCCGCTGGCGCCTGACGGGCATCCAGGGGATCCCGACGCCATGAGCGATTTGCCTGATCCCGAGCTGATCGAGACAGATGTGGCAATCATCGGGACCGGCGGGGCCGGCCTGATGTGCGCCCTCCACATAGCCGAGCACTCACCGGCGTGCGACGTGACGCTCGTCAGCAAGGGCATCGTGGGCAAGTCAGGCTGCACCCGCATGGTCCAGGGCGGTTTCAACGCGGTTCTCAACCCGCGTGACTCGATCGAAGACCACTTCGCCGACACGCTGGCTGGCGGCTACTGGCTGAACGACCAGGAACTAGCGTGGACCCTGGTCAACGACGCCCCGAAGGTCGTCAACGAACTCGAAACCCGGGTGGGCTGTTTCTTCGATCGGGCACCCGACGGCGCTATCCACCAGAAGGCCTTTGCCGGCCAGACCTTCGACCGGACCGTCCATCGCGGAGATCTGACCGGGCTCGAGATCATGGGTCGCCTGCGCGACCAGATGTTCCGGATCGGCGTTCGCGAGCTCGAGGATGTACGCGCGCTTGACCTCGTTATCGACGACAACGGCGTCGCAGGGCTGAGCGCGCTCGACATCCGCTCCGGCCAGCCGATCCTTATCGCAGCTCGAGTGGTCGTGATGGCCACCGGCGGCGCCGCCACGATGTACCGCCTCGCCACCCCCGCACGCGAGAAAACCGGGGACGGCATCGCCATGTGCTATCGAGCAGGACTCGAGTTGCGCGACATGGAGATGCTGCAATTCCACCCGACCGGGCTGCTGGTCGGCGAGTCGCGGCTCACCGGTGCACTTCTCGAAGAGGGCCTGCGAGGATCGGGCGCGCTGTTGCTCAACGCACTTGGCGAGCGCTTCATGACGCGCTATGACCCGGAACGCATGGAACGCTCCACGCGCGACGTGGTCTCCCGGGGCAGCTATCTCGAGATCGTCGAAGGCCGTGGCACGCCCGACGGCGGTGTGTTCATCGACATCTCGTCGGTGCTCAGTGCCGACGAGATACGCAGGCGTTTCCCGGGGATGGTTGATCGGACCCGCCGCCTCGGCCAGGATCTCTCCCTCGGCCCGGTCGAAGTGTCGCCCGTCGCGCACTTCCAGATGGGCGGCGTCGTCATCGACGTCGACTGCCACACCTCCCTCCCTGGCTTGCTTGTCGCGGGCGAGGACTCCGGTGGCGTCCATGGGGCGAACCGGCTCGGGGGGAACGGCGTCGCCGAGTCGACGGTCTTCGGCGCACGAGCCGGCGACACGGCAGCCCGCCTCGTCACCGAGCGCGCTCGTGGCCGTCCGTCGCCTGGAGCCGCCCAGCAGTCCTTCGCCCGTGCGTTCCGCCCCTTGGGCACCGACGCCGGAGAGCACCCGATGGCCCTCACCAGGGAGCTGAAGGACTTGATGTGGCAGCAAGCAGGAGTGGTCCGTAATCGCGCCAACCTCTCCGCCGCGCTCGACGCGCTCGATGATCTGTCCGCACGCACCGCACGGACCCGGGCACCAGGTCCGCCGGAGATGAACCCGACCTGGCAAGAAGCTCTCGATCTTGAGAACCAGGTCGTTGCCGCTCGCTGCCTGGTCGCCTCGGCCCTCGTCCGCGAGGAGTCCCGGGGGGCGCACTTCCGTGCCGACTTCCCTGATCGGGACGACAGGCGTTGGCTGCGCAGTATCCGGATCAAAGCGGACGCTGATGGGCGCCCGGAGATCCACACGGTGCCGGTTGACTTGTCGCGCCTCGCTCCCACTGGGATCGAAGACCATCCGGCGAACGCAGTGGATACACGCATGCCTGACCAGACGGAGTCACCGGGGCATTCGGGACGCGCTGACGAAGGAGGCAGCACCACGTGAGTATTCCCGACCTGCTCTTCCTGAGCGCGCTCTCCGTCCTGGTGGTGGCACTCGGCGCGTTCAGCTTCCTTGTCGTGCTAAGCGGCCTCCGCCGGGCTGGTGGGCCGGTCGGCGGCTTCGGCGTCCGGAACACCCTCCAAGCCCTAGAGCTGCGACCGAGTGCCGGAGCATCCGGTGCACGCTGGGCGTTCTACCTGCACCGCGTCTCGGGAGTCGGCGTCCTCGGTTTCTTGCTCCTCCACATCGTCGATGTCAGCCTGTTCGCGTTCTCGACTCGCCTCTATGACCGTGTCCATCGTCTCTACAGCACGCCCGAGCTTCGCGTGCTCGAATGCGGCCTCATCTTCGCCGTGTTGTTCCATACGCTGAACGGCCTCCGCATCCTCGCAATCGACGGCTGGAGCCTCAGCGCGCGTATCGCACGGCTGTCACTGGTCCCCGTCGTCGTGATCACCCTCGTCGCTGGCATCGTCGCCAGCGCCGTCATCTTGGCTCCGGTCCTGTGACGGACGTTCCACTCGCAGCGCCAGGCCAGTCCCCTGATGGCGTGTCGTCCAGTACGTCGCGGACGGCCTCGACGGCAATCTGGGTCGCCATGCGTGGCACCGGATTGCTCTTGTCGGTCCTCGTGCTCGGGCACCTGCTCTTTGTCCACCTCCTCACCGACGTGTCCCAGACAGGGGCGGGCTTCGTCGCGCGGCGCTGGAGCAGTGCCTTGTGGATCACCTGGGACGGGGCCATGCTCAGTGCGGCCCTCTTGCACGGCGCTATCGGCATGACGGCCATCATCCGTGACTATGCGGCACAGCCGGCGATTCGCCGCGCATGGCTCGGCTTCATCTACGCGCTCTGCACTGGCCTTGCCGGGCTTGGTTGGTACGCGATCGGCGCCACAGTGCTGGCGAACTCGGTACGGTAGCCTCAATCCACTGATCAGGCCTGGGCATCTCGCGGTGAGGGCCCGAAATGGTGCCGGTGGACCTCGGAAACCGGACTCTCACCCCGCGGCGGACATCAAAGCAGGCATTTGGCGTTATGTAGATGCGGACTGGGTCGGGGTATATCTGTTGGAAACGAGCCCGCAGTAATGCTGGTGTGAGCGGATCACCCCGTCGTCATCTCGAGTTGCCGCGTGTCGGATTGCCGATCGCTGCTCACAAGAGTCAGCACCGGCACCACACCCCGTCGCGGGCGTCACCCGTATAACCAGTTGGGGACATGCTCGCGTACAAAACGCTGCATCGACCATCAGGCCGTTTGAGTGGGGCCGGGCAACATAATGAGACGCCCCATTAGGAGCGTGGGTCAGAACCAACTCGCGGACTCGGGGCTCGATACATCCTCCCCACAGAATCGCCGGAGGGCCGCTGAAACGCCAGAGGTGGACAAATATGACCTTCAAATCAGTGGCTTCGGCTGGCTGAATTGGGTTCTGACCCGCGCTCCTAGATATCCCACGGCCCTAACTTG
>PLZF01000011.1 GCA_003152015.1 Acidimicrobiaceae bacterium
GAACCAAGGCGGATCAAGAGCGCCTGCCGTGATGTCGCCCAGGGTCCTGTCCGGTCGCTGTACGTCCCATTTCCCCAGCTCAAGGTCGGTGCGATGAAAAGTGCCTGAGACGTCGTCCATCGGGTTGCGACACTGAAAGACAGAATTGGGTCAAATGCTGGGCAGACTTCGCCTCGCGGTCATCGCCGCCCCCATATCGCGATGATGGAAGGGACCACAGCCTCGATTACTCATCATTTCGAGAGGCGACTGGGGCGCCGAGTCCGTGCACGTTCGGACCTTCCCCACTGAGCGATCGAGCCCTCCTGGATCAGCACCTACGTGCACTTCCCTGAACGACGACCGCCCGGACCCTGTTCGCCTCCCTGACTCCACGCTGGCGCCTACCCCTGGCTCTGTCCGAGTCCGATCCGTAGTCCGCGCCGACGACCCCGTCACACCCTCTGAATACCTTGAACACGATTGCAAGGGGTGTCCCTTGCCGGTGAGAGGGAGTCGGCGTGGCCTGGATGCGGATGATGGGAGCAGACTCTGTCGCCTACCACCGCGAGACCATCATCGACCGCGGCGACGACTTCCCCGGTGCCGCCCTTGAGTACTACGCCTCGAGAGGTGAGACCCCGCTGCTCTGGGGAGGATCAGGAGCTGCGTCCCTCGGTCTGGTCGGTCCGGTCGACAACCCCTCCTACGACGCCCTCTACGGACCGGGCGGAGCGTGTCACCCAAAGACCGGCGAACGGCTGGTCAACGCCAGGCGCCCGGGCATGGAGTTGGTCATCGCCGCCCACAAGTCGGTAGCCGAACTGGGCGTGCTCGGTCGGGCCGAGGACATGCACGCCATCATGGACGCCGAACGGGACGCCACGCTGAGCTATTTGGACGACCTGACCAAGGAACGCGGCGGGAGGCGTGGCGTGGCCGCGGTGCCCACCGCCACGACCGGGCTGGTCTACGCCCATGCCCGCCACGCCACCACCAGGGCCGGGGATCCCGGCCCCCACGACCACGTGCTCATCGCCAACGTCATCGAGATGCTGGACGCCAAGAGAGGCACCAAAGCGCCTGACACCACCCTCTGGCGGGAGCACCTCCACGCCGCCACCATGGTCGGCCGGGTGGTCTCTGCTTCCAAAGCAGTGGAACTCGGTTACGGCATCGAGGCCGATCCCGGACCCTCGGGCAAGCTCGGGCACTGGAAGATCTGTGGCATCCCCGACGCCGCACTCGCCGTCCACTCCAAGCGCTCCGCCGAGATCAGCGAGGCCGTAGCCGAGAAGGGCTTCGACTCCTACCAAGCCCGCCAAGTAGCGGCCCGGGAAAGTCGGAAGACCAAGCGCCACACTCCGGTCGAGGAGCTGCTGCCCAAGTGGCGGGCTGAGCTGACCAAGGCCGGCTTCCCACCCGAGCAGTTGGTCGCTGATGTCGAGCGCGCCGGCCTCGCCTACCAGCGCCTGCACTCTCGGTCAGAGATCCTCGGGAATCGAGCGCTAGCTGCGTTGGCCAAGGACGTGCTGGGACCGAGAGGGATCCTTTCGGACCGCAAGGTGTTCTCCAAGCGGGATGTCATCGTGGCCGCCGCGCCATCAGTCTTCGGCCTCCCGGCCATCGAGCTGGACAAGGCGTGTACTCGTATCCTCCGTGATCCCGATGCCATTCCTCTGGTCGGCGTGCCGAGAGCTTCCGAACAGCCCTTCTCGACGGCGCATGTCATCGCCACCGAACTGGCCATCGAGCAGGCGGTGGAACGAGGCGTGGAGAACCGGGAAGCCGCCAGGGTGTCCCCCGAGGTGGCCGCTGGTGCGGTGAGCCGCCAAAGCGCTGTCCTGGGGTCTCCATTGACCCCCGGCCAGCAGGCGGCGGTGCTGGGGATCGCCACGTCGGGCCGGGAGGTGGAACTGGTCGAAGGTGTGGCCGGATCGGGCAAGACGACGGTCATGGCCGCCGTCCGGGACGCCTTCGAATCTGGTGGCTTCACCGTGGTGGGCACCTCGACCTCCGGCCAGGCGGCACGGACACTCGGTCGGGAGGCCGGACTTTCCGATTCCCGGACCCTGGCCTCCCTGCGGTGGAGGCTCGAACACGACAGGATGCGGCTGACCGACGGCCATGTCCTGGTCCTCGACGAGGCAGGGATGGCCTCCGACCGAGACATCGCCTTCCTGCTCGACCAGGCCCGCCTGGCCGGATCGAAGGTGGTGATGGTGGGCGACGATCGCCAACTCGGTGCTGTGTCAGTCGGTGGGGCCATGGGAGCCCTGGTCGAACGCCACGGTGGGATTGTCCACACCCTTGACCAGAACGTCCGCCAGCGCAACGAGGCAGAACGGGTGGCGCTGGCCGAACTCCGCTCCGGCAACGTCAATCGGGCTTTGGAGTTCTACCTGACCAACGACCGCGTGATCACCGAGCGGACCCGGGACGAGGCGCTCGACACGCTGGTCGACCAGTGGGCCAGAGACATCCTGGCCGGCAAGGACGCCGCCATGTTCGCCTGGAGGCGAGCCAACGTGGCTGAGCTCAACCGCCTGGCCAGGGAGAGAATGGCTGCCGTTGGACGACTCTCCGGGCCCGAACTGGTGGCCCCGGGGGGAGCCACGTACGCCATCGGCGACCGGATCGTCACCCTGGCACCAGCAGCGGAGGGCCAGGTGGTCACCTCCGAACGAGGGGTCGTCACTGCTGTCGACCTGGACGCACAGCGTCTCGCCATCGAGATGGAGGACGGCAAGAGGTACTGGTTCGAACAAGAGGCAATCGAACAGTCCAAGCTGGCCCACGGCTACGCCACCACCGTCCACCGGAGCCAGGGGGCCACCCACGACATCGCCCACGTCTACGAAGACGGGGGAGGGAGGGAGCTGGCCTACGTGGCCATGAGCAGAGCCAAGGAGCAGACCCACGTCTACCTGGCTGCTGACGATCTCGACCAGGCCCGGGAGGACCTGTGCCGCAACTGGGAGACCGAACGACGCTGGAAGTGGGCCATCGATACCGGTTCGGTCCACTCCGACGCTCCCATAACGCCATCCGCAGAGATCGAGTCCTTGAGGCAGCAGGCCCTCCAGGCGGAACGAGACGCCCTGGCTGCCGCCATCCCCAAGGACATCAGCAACTTGGCCCGCCAGGCCGGGTACGAGCTGAAGAGTGCCGAACGGGAACTGGCCTCGCTGAAAAAGGAACGCGGCTGGCGCTCACGCGGAGAGCTGAGCCGAGCCGCCGGCGAACTGGCCTTTGCCAGGCATCACGCCTTCCAGAACAAACTGGCAGCGAAGAACAAGGACCGGCCAAGGAGCATCCGCCGTGACGGCCGCCGCCACGCCCAGGCCGACATCGAACGGGTGCAGGCCGCAGAAGAGAGGTTGGAGAAGCTGCTCCGCGCCGAAGAGCGGAAGCTGACCGGGGCCCTCGATCGAGCCACCCAGCAGGTTGGGGGCATCACCCATGAGGTATCCGACCGGGAGCGGTGGATGGACGAGCACCCCAAGGCGCCTGCCCAGCTGGCTGGATTGGAGACGAAGCTCAGGGAGGTCGAGCGCGAGAACGACCATGAACGCTGGACCGTCGAAGGGGAGCTGAACCCCCGTCCGGCGCCGGCTCCCGCCATTGAACACGCCCGGTCCCGCGATGACAGCCATGGCATCGATCATGACCGTGACTATGGATTCGGCATGTGAGTCGTCTTCGGCAGCGAAAAGCCGCGACGTGGTGAGCGGAGGGTTCTTGCTCTGAGGCACGTTCGATTGGGAATGTACCGATGTTCAGAATTATCGAACGTCAGTACATTTGAAGTATCCTAGCTGTATGTCTCAGACCGCCGATAGCGAGGGTGCAGACGATCTCCTGGATGTCCTGGCTCACCTCGAACTCCCCGTGATCTCTTCGCGGCAAGACCCCGACGGCATGGCCGACCTGGTCATTCAGCTCGACGGCGAGGAACGACCGCTATTCATCGAGGTGAAGAGGTCTCCCTCTCCGGCCGGCATCCGCCAGCTCGTCACGCGCCATTGCGACGAACCGGCGCACCATGTTCTGGTGGCCGACCGGCTCTCGTCCATGGACAAGGAGATCCTCGAACAGTCAGGCTGGGGCTACTTGGACCGGCGCGGCCACATCCGACTGTGGCTCGACCGGGTGCGCGTCGACACCCGCATCGATCCTTTGGTCGAGGTGCCGCGGCGCAGCCCACTGGACACGGGGACCGGACAATCGGTCGCCGTGTGCCTCCTCGCGGCAACGGGGCCGATGACCGTGCGGGGCATTGCGAAGGAGACAGGAGTGGCGGTGAGCTCGGCCTCGACTGCGCTCGCCGAGCTCCGGGCCGAAGCCCTTGTTAAGGAATCGTCGACGGAGCCGGCAGGGACTGAATTGTTCTGGGCTCTTGCTGGCCGATGGAGCGTCAGGGAACGCACCGTTGCTCTAATTGAAGCACCGCATCCCGGAGACGCAAGTCGCACATCGCAGCTCGGTCTCGGATTCGACGATGTCGACGTCACGCCGGGTTGGGCGCTACGAGGAGACCTGGCGGCCGGGGTCTGGGGTGCCCCGCTCCCGCTGCAGGGCGACGCGCCTCCAGACTTCTACGTGCCCGACGACCGAACCCTGCGGATCGCGAAGCAGCTCTACGGCGAGGCGCAGGCCAATGGCAGCCGTGGTGCCACCATCACCGTCGCTTCGGTGCGGTACGCAGTGACACATCGCTACGACGCGGCTGGGCGTGGACTGTCCAACGATGAGTGGCCAGTGGTCCATCCCGTGATTGCAGCGCTTGATCTGACGCGCAGCGGTGCGCGCGGCCAAGAGATCCTTGAGGATTTCCATCCACCCGAAGGGTTCCGCCGTGTCTGGTGAACCTATCGAGATCACCTTGGCGGCCGACGCCAGTGGAGCGATGGCCGCCGGTCCAACTTGGCTAACCGAACAGCAATCCAAGGGTCTGTCATGCGGGCGAGAGCGTGGTATGTCGTACTGTCTGATTGCATCAGAGCTGTCTAGGGCGGGCCTAAAGCCTCGCTCTGGCGGGCTGTGGAACCCCAACCAAATTAGAAGGATTGCTCAGAAATGTGGAGTTGTATGACTGCTCTGTGTAGGGGGTGTCCCCGTTCTCGTCGGATAGCCTCCATCGATACGTGCAACGTCTAGCGGATTGGTTGCCGAAATGGTGAAGTCCGAATCGAGGTGCGTCAGTGCCTGACGAAGCAGAGCAGCAAATGGAGCTGCAGAGGAAAGAACAGCAGCAAGTACCTGGTTGGGTTGTGGCCGTAGACATCGGCTACATAGTCATCTTGGGCGGATTGGCCCTGTGGTGGGGAAGAAGCCCGGTGCTGCGGAGAGACTTTCTTACCACCGTAAATGGCTGGGAGTTCTGGGCGCTGGAAGAAGGTGACGATCGAGTACCACTATCGGTCTTGCGCAAGAGGTACATCGATCAGTTGTCAGGGGTTGCTCTATGAACGAAGCAGACACATGTCGCAAGGAAGTTCTTCCCTTGCTGTTCAAGGCTGGCTGGGACGACGACCCACATTCCTTCACTGAGCAGCGGACTTTCACGGACGGGCGCATAATCCCGACGCGAAAGGGCTCCAAACGAGGCAAGCAGAAGCGAGCGGACTACCTGCTTCGGTACAAGCGTGACTTTCCCCTCGCTGTTGTCGAGGCCAAGGCGGAGTACAAGACTGCTGGCGATGGCTTGCAACAGGCGAAGGAGTACGCGGAGATTCTGGGGCTGAGCTTTGCGTACGCCACTAACGGCAAGGAGATCGTCGAGTTTGACTACCTCACCGGCTTGGAAACAATTCTCACTGAGTACCCGAGCCCCCAAGACCTGTTCTCCCGTTATTCGTCGTCGAAGGGTATTGAGGCATTCTCAAGCGAAGCGCTTCTAGAGCCGTACAACCTTTCGGCGAGCAAGACTCCGCGCTACTACCAGGACATCGCTATCAATCGCACCGTGGAAGCAATCGTTAACGGCGACCCTCGAGTACTTCTCACGATGGCCACTGGTACCGGCAAGACGGCAACTGCCTTCCAGATTTGCTGGAAGCTCTGGAACTCGCGGTGGAACCGAACGGGTGACTACAGGCGTCCTCGAATCCTCTACCTCGCAGATCGGAACATCCTTGTGGACGATCCGATGAACAAGGACTTTCAACCATTTGGTGATGCCGCCATCAAGATTGAGATGGGAAGAGCTCCGAGGAGTCGAGAGATGTACTTCGCTATCTATCAGGCAATTGCTGAGGATGAGGCGCGACCCGGACTCTACCGAGAGTATGCCCCGGACTTCTTCGACCTCATCATCATCGACGAATGCCACCGCGGATCAGCACGCAAGGACAGCACTTGGCGCGAGATCCTCCGATACTTCAGCCAAGCAGCCCAGATCGGCATGACAGCCACGCCGCTCAGAGGCGACAACCGTGACACGTACGAGTACTTCGGGAATCCCTTGTACAGCTACTCGCTGCGTCAGGGCATAGAAGATGGATTCCTGGCTCCCTATCGAGTGCACAGAGTCATCACAAGTGCCGATGCGACTGGCTGGCGACCCAGCAAGGGGGAGCTTGACCGATATGGGCGCGAAATTCCGGATGAGGAGTATCAGACTAAGGATTTTGAACGACTTGTCGCACTTCGAGCCCGCACCCAAACCATCGCCAGGCATCTGACGGACTACTTGCGAGCGACAGACAGGTACGCCAAGACCATTGTCTTTTGCGTAGGTCAGGAACACGCCGACGAGATGCGACGCGAATTGAACAACCTGAATTCTGACATCGTGAGTGGCGCTCCAAACTACATCTGCAGGGTGACTGCCGACGAAGGGGCGATCGGTCGAGGACATCTCAGTGACTTTCAAGACGTGGAAACCACGACGCCCACGATCTTGACCACTTCGCAGATGCTGACAACGGGAGTCGATGCTCCGATGGTGAAGAACATCGTGCTAGCTCGCGTCGTCGGAACGATGTCTGAGTTCAAACAGATCATCGGACGTGGTACTCGCGTACGAGACGACTACGGCAAGTACTCCTTCAGCATTCTCGACTACACGGGTTCAGCTACCCGGATGTTCGCAGACCCTGACTTCGACGGCGACCCAATCTCACTTGACGAGATTCACGTCGATGACGACGGAGAAGAGACCAGGGTCGAGGTACTTCGTGTGGATGCAGGCGACCCAGAGTACGAAGTGGGCGATCCTGTCGAAAACCGGATTGATGACGATGAGCATCCTCGGCAGAAGTTCTACTTCGATGGGGGCAATGTCGAGATTGCTCACCAACTGGTTTACGAGCTAGATGCAGAAGGCAAGCAGCTCAGGGTGGTCGAGTACAACGACTACACGGCGGAGAGCGTCAGATCTCTCTTTTCTAGTGCTGCATCCATGCGGTCAGACTGGGCGGATGCTGACCGGCGCGCCGAGATCATCAGTCAACTAGAGGAGCGAGGTGTCGATTTCGACATGCTGGCCGAGATCTCCGAGCAGCCCGAGGCAGACCCCTTTGACCTGTTGTGTCACCTTGCCTTCAACGCTCCTTTGCGAACCCGACGAGAGAGGGCGGATCGCCTCCTGAAAGACCGGATCGACCTGTTCGACACGTACGGGCCCGAAGCTCGCGCCATTCTCGAAGAACTGCTGGAGAAGTACGCATCTTACGGCCTTGCGCAATTCAAGATGCCAGATGTCCTCAAGCTGGCACCGATTTCCGGCCACGGGAATGTGCATGAGATTGCCAAGCTCTTCGGTGGAGTTGAAGCCCTCAGGCGAGCGGTAGGGCTGCTACAGGAGCAGTTGTATGCAGCATAGGAGTAGGCAATGACACCAGCGAAGAAGATCCAGCCTGTCCTATCAACGTCCCAACGACTGGCGACGACACTCAAGTCGGCGCGGGACATCATGCGGAAGGACAAGGGGTTGAATGGCGATCTCGATCGACTGCCGATGCTCACCTGGCTCATGTTCCTGAAGTTCCTTGACGATTCGGAGCGAATCGCCGAAGAGGAGGCCGAACTTGCTGGCAAGAAATTTAACCCCCTGATCGAATCTCCCTACCGTTGGAGGGATTGGGCAGGATCAGCGTCGAGCATTACTGGACCGGAACTCCTGTCATTCATCAATCAAGATGAAGCCGTCTTGCCGGGTGGCGAGCGAGGTAGAGGGTTGCTGGCCTATCTGAGAGAACTCCAATCAGATTCGGGGGAGGGCAGACAAGAGGTCGTTGCAAATGTCTTCCGAGGTGTATCGAATCGCATGGAGTCCGGATATTTGCTGCGAGACGTCCTCGTAAAACTCGACGACGTGCATTTCGATTCGTCCGACGAGATCCACACCCTGAGTCACATCTACGAATCGATGCTGCGTGAGATGCGAGATGCCGCCGGCGATTCCGGTGAGTTCTACACCCCACGACCAGTAGTCCAGTTCATGGTCAAGCTCGCTGATCCGAAGTTGGGGGAGACCATCCTCGATCCTGCCTGTGGGACGGGCGGATTCTTGGTGGAGACCTTCCAGCATCTTGAGCCACTGTGCACCACCGTGGAAGAGAGAGGAATTCTCCAAACATCGACCTTGTTTGGCCAAGAGGCAAAGCCGATGCCTTACATGCTCGTCCAGATGAATCTGTTGCTTCACGGGCTGGAGTATCCAAGCCTCAAGTATGGGAATTCCCTGACGTCGAAGATTACGGAGATTGGCGACAGCGAACGTGTCGACCTAATCCTGACCAATCCACCTTTTGGCGGAGAAGAAGAGCATGCGGTGAAGAACAACTTCCCCGCCGACATGCAAACCTCTGAGACCGCACTTCTCTTCCTCCAGCTCATCATGAGAAAGGTACGCCGACCGGTAAGAGGTGCGGAGCCCGGAAGAGCTGCGGTGGTGGTCCCGAACGGACTTCTATTCGCTGACGGAGTGGCCGCGCGCATCAAAGAGGAGTTGGTCACCAACTTCAACCTCCACACCATCGTGCGACTTCCCAATGGAGTCTTCTCGCCATACACGCCCATTCCTACCAACATTCTGTTCTTTGATAGGTCGGGCCCGACGGAAGGCGTCTGGTACTACGAACTCCCCCTGCCAGAGGGCCGCAAGAACTTCACGAAGACGAAGCCCCTTGTGTTCGAGGACTTCAAGGACGTGATCGATTGGTTCGATCCGCGATCCGAACGGGAGAGCGGGCCCCAAGCATGGTACGTCCCCATTGAAGAGATCCTTGAGTATCAGAATGGCAAGGTGATCCAGTGCAATCTGGACCAGCGGAATCCAAGCGCGGGAGCCGTACTAGCGACGAGACCTCCTGCTGAGCTGATCGTAGAAGCGCTAGAGAAAGAAGCGGAGATCCAAGCGATGCTTGAAAAGCTCCGGTCTGACCTGGACGCATGAGGCTCATCGACATGATTCCGACTCCGTTTGGCGAATTCCTCACTTCAAACAAGCGCCCCTACACGCTCGCTGACGATCAAGACGCGGATTTGCTCGGCATGCGTCTCTATGGGGGCGGTCCCTTCCATCGTGAGCACAAGCTGGCCAATCAGATTCGCAAGAAGACACATTTTGGGGTTAGGGCCGGAGATGTCATCTACAACAAGCTGTTCGCCTGGAAGGGAACGTTCGGGGTCGTTCCTGAGCGATTCGATGGAATGTACGTTTCTGACAAGTTCCCGACCTACGCACTTGGCCGGGATCGCGTCGATGAGAACTACCTCCGCTGGTACTTCCGGTATCCGGGGCTTTGGGATCAGGCCCGGGACATGTCGACTGGATCCGCCGCACTCTCCAAGTTCACCCTGAATCCTCCAAAGTTCCTTGATCTCACGATTCCCTTGCCCGAGTCGATTGCTGAGCAAAGACGAATTGCGGATCACCTTGATCACGTCGAAGAGCTGACTCTAGCGATGCTAAAGGCCCGTGCTAGATCAACGGCAGCCACCACGTCGGTGCTTCAGGCCTTCGTGAACTCGACGGCCTCGCGAGTTGGCGATTTGGGCACGCTCAACGACCTTCTGATCGGCAAGCCGAGGAATGGTTGGTCGGTTCGATGCGACAACAGTGTTGGAGGGACACCGGTTCTCACGCTCAGCGCTGTAACCGGGTTCAACTATGACCCCAAGGCGATCAAGCGAACATCGGAACCCACCAATCCCGATGCCCACTACTGGCTCGCCGAGGGCGATCTCCTCATCACGCGTAGTAACACGCCAGAACTGGTAGGGCATGCCTCGATCTACACCGGCATGCCGTCTCCGTGCATCTATCCCGATCTCGTCATGAAGATTCCGCTGGACCCGGCACGCGCTGACACTCGCTTTGTATGGCATTGGCTTCAAGGTCCCATTGCGAGGGAGTTCATCACAACCCACGCGAAGGGGACGAGCCCGACGATGAAGAAGATCGGCCAAGGAACAGTGATGGCAATCCCGTTCCCTTCAGCTCTCTCACTGTCTGATCAGTGCAAGGTCCGAGTGCAGTTGGACTTGATCCTTGAGGATCGGCGGCGATTGAACGGGCTTTTGGCTGACTCTGGTCGGGTACTCGACGAGATCGTGCCTTCATCGATCCGAGAGGTGTTTGCGTGACGGTTCGTGTGCCTGGCGCAAAGATTCGTCGCTTGGCATGCCAGCAGGCAGATGGGCACTCATCAGTTCATGATTAGGCGAATCGATTGGATCCATGCTTCGGGACTCTTTGATGACTTTAAGCCTGACAGCTCGCTCCCAGAGTTCGGGAGGATCAATGTCATATTCGGGTCCAACGGGAGCGGCAAGACGTCGATGGCGCGAGCATTCGATCGCGCTACACAGGATGTGGCAAGACAGTCGAACGTCTCACTGAGTCTGGATGACGGGCAGGGGCGCCGGTCAACGAACGGGCACGCGGATGGAATTTTCAACCGGATCCATGTATTCAGCGACGAGTTCGTTGAGCGCAGCCAGAACTTCTCTGGAGCCGAGCCGGAAATGGACGCGATCCTCACCATTGGAGAGCGTTCCGTAGATGCCGACAAGAGACTTGCAGGGCTCCAGGGGAGCCTGAAGGGCCTGATCGCTGATCGAGATAGGTGCGAGGAGGCACTCAAAGACGCAGAGAAGAACTACCAGGCGTCGTTGGCCACAATCTCAAGAGCAGTCGTTGACGACCTGACCAAACTGGGAGGCAGATTTCAGTCTCGGAGTCACTACTCCACTGCCATCGTCGAGCGACGACTCAATGAGACCAAAACTGAGCGGAAGACTTTGTCGCCGGAGAAACTGTCTGACGAAAGACAACTGATCGCTGCGGGTCGCCAGGGAGAACTTACGGCTCTGGAGTCTGAGTCCAAAGTACGTGAAGGATTGGCTTCGGAGGCTGCGGAGCTCTTGGGTGCCAGTCCCTCAACGATCATCCTGGACACCCTTGGCCGCCATCCTGGGGCTACTTCGTGGGTCCAGCAGGGTCGTCATCTTCATGATGGCGTCGAGGAGTGCATCTTTTGTGGCTCTGCGCTCACGGCAAGCCGCAAGACAGAAATTGATCAGCACTTCTCCGGTGAAGTTGCAAAGGTCGAATCCAAGATCGGAAGCCTGATTGAGGATCTGAAGCGACTGAGAGCGAAGTTTGACCGCTCGCTGACGGAAGTTCCGTCGAAGTCCGATGTGTATCCGGATCTGCGTCATGTCTTCGAGGTGGCGGATGGTCTCTACCGAGATCAGATGAGCGAGCTGCGCTCGTGGGCCGAGGAGATCGAGGAGCGGCTTGCCGGCAAGCAAGGGAACGTGCTCCAGGTGCCAACAGACACGACAGTGAGCGAGCCCAAAGTTGCTGATGCCACCCATCTCAACGAAGCCATCGTTAAGCACAATGAGCGGTCACGAGCACACGACGCCATGGTTCAAGCGGCTGCCAGCCGCATAGAGATGCATCACCTGGACGCCGGGGGTGCAAGCGCAGATCAGTTCTTGAAGGATCAAGCCGACGCTAAGACAAAATTGGAAAGCGCCGTGCTGGCACTGGCTGATGCTCGCAAGCAGATCGCATCATTGGAAACGGTCGAGGGTGATCCGAATCCGTCTGCGACGGTGCTAAATCAAGAGGTGGCGCGCCTCCTGGGCCATAGTGACCTGAAGTTTGAGGCGGCAGGTCCGCGTTACCGGGCCTTGCGTAACGGTGAGCCAGCGGTTGATCTGAGTGAAGGCGAACGTACTGCGATTTCATTGGTCCACTTCATGGAGGTAGTGGCCAGGCGCGATCCAAGTGGGGGGAAGTCGATTGTGATAATCGACGATCCCGTGTCGAGCCTCGATCAGAACATCTTCATGGGCGTCTCGACTTACATATGGTCCGAGTGCCTTGTGAAGGAACATGTCGAACAGCTATTCCTGTTGACTCACAATTTCGAACTGTTTCGCCAGTGGGACCTCCAGCTCGAGATGCTCCCCGAGCACCTCAGGCGAAGTCTCCCGTCGGAAACGTACGAAATGAGATGTCGGCACGAGACAATCAGCGGAACGACTAGGCGACGACCGATCCTGACAGCGTGGCCACCCACTGCAAGCGCCAGGAAGAAAGTGCGATCTACGTACCATCACTCCTTTATGGCGATAGTGGAGGCAAAAGCAAGGCTGGATCGAGATGGATCTCTAGACGATCGACTTGATGCCCAACTCCTGTTCCCAAATGTTATGCGGCGAATGCTTGAGACGTTTCTCGGATTCAAGCGGCCCGAATGGGCTGGGGATCTCCACCGCGCGATGCGGAGCAGTACCAAGTTGCTTCAGGATGCGGGGTATGAAGGTGATGCGGATGCACTCCGCTCGAAGCTCACGCGGTACACGAACGCCTTCTCTCACGACGAGTCGCCGGATACGACCTCAGTCATCAATCCCGAAGAGGTTGGACCGGCGATAGCTGCCATTTTCGAGTTCATGAGGTATCTGGACCAGGATCACTTTGATGGCCTTTGCAAGGTGGTGGGTGCTGATCCTGAGCAACTGGTCCTCGTAGTTGAAAGCTAATTCGGCTAGGGGCCCGCCGCGATTTTGATTGCACGCTCGCGCCTGCCGTGACCAGCGCGAACACTTTCGGAATCGCTCAAACTGTTCGACGGCGGGCCCCAACTACTGGTCGAAGCAGCGATGGCGCGACTTGAGGTGATGCCGATGTTCCGGCGGATCAGTCCGCCGTCCTCGTGGTCAGCCCAGGCATGCCCGGATCCATGCAACGGGAGTCGAGCCACTACTGCGCAAGCGACCGTCCAAGAGTGTCCCAAGAAGGTCCTGAAAGTCTGGACTTGATAGCTGCGCAATTAGTTCGGCCAGGTCGGGTGAACCTGACGAGGAGTTCGAATAGTGCCCCGTTTGGGCTACCAGGAATGACCGACCTTCAGGTGCTTGAGGCGGAGCGAGCGTCTACGCCGATGTTCTCGATTCCGTGTAGTCAATCATCGTGTTGGTATCTCTACTATAGTACGTGTACATGGACTATAGTTCTGAATACTCGCGGGCTCCCGCCAGCGAGCACGAGAAGAGGACAGGTATGGAGGTGCGGTGGAACTGAACCATCCTCTGGCCACGATCACACCAACGCTCGACGGGGACGTCCTCGCTGTCATTGCCCAGCACGAGGCCACCTTCACGACGGGGCAGATGCACCGGGTGCTGGACGGATACTCGGAAGCAGGTATCCGGAAGGTGCTCATTCGCTTGAGCCGGCAGGGTGTGGTGCTTTCCGAACGCGTCGGCAACGCGTATGGCTACCGGCTGAATCGAGACCACCTTGCCGCTGGTCCCATCATCGAGCTCGCCAATCTGCAGCGAACGTTGCTGCGCAGGATCGGGGAGCGCCTCGAGAGCTGGGCACATTCACCGCTGTACGCCGCCGTGTTCGGCTCTGCCGCGCGTGGAACGATGACAGCGGAGAGCGACCTCGACCTACTTCTCGTTCGTCCAGACGACGCACTTCGTGGTACGTGGGACGAAGAGGTTGGTGCCTTGGTCTCCGACGTCTCGAGATGGACGGGCAACGATACGCGACCTCTTGAATACTCTGAGCATGAAGTTGCCGCCTCCCCCGCTGGGCCCGTCCTTCGAGACGTACTTGCCGAAGGTCTCACCGTCGCCGGCAGCCGCGCGTGGCTGATCTCGAAACTGACGCAGAGAACGGACTGAAGTGGTTCGCACTCGCCATTGTCCGCTAGCAGTGCGTCTCGGCCGTCTGCAGAAGGCCGTCCAATTTTTCGACGCCGCTGTGGTCGTTCAAAGTCTTGCTGATGAAGATGGCGAAATCGCCGATGCATACGTGACCCTCTGCGTGCACGCCGGTATTGCCGCGTCGGATGTCATCTGCTGTGCTCGTCTCGGTGAACATGCACAGGGTGAGAACCACGGCGAAGCCGTAGAACTACTTGGAAAGGCGGACAAGGATTCGGCCAAGCATCTGCGCACCCTGCTCGGCATGAAGACCAAGGCCGGCTATGGCTACGCCACCGCGACTGCCGACGACTGTAAGCGAGCCGGCCGAGCTGCTGAGGTGCTGCTTGAAACCGCTCGCCGGGTGAACGTCACATAGTCCCGGAGTCACTGCCCTCGCGACCGGGCGATCCGCAATCGGAATTCGTCGAAGCCATCCAACATTCCGCCAACCGACCGTGGGGTGCAGGGAGCCGCAGGCTGTGTGAACCACGCGAGGAGAGCGGATTGTGTGGTGGATCGGATACCGTCTTGTGCCGTCTCCGCGAGTGTCGTCGGAACCATTATCCGGGCCAACAATTGCGTCCCAGGCTGTCCCGGCCCGTGTCACACAGTTTCATGGCCTCGGCCCGACACCCCATTTGACCAGGGAAAAAAGGACGACACGGGACTCCACAGGACGGGCCGGGACTCCCCGGGGCTCTCTGATAATGCTGAGGTCGGAAGTTCGATTCTTCCTAGCCCCACCAAGAAAGACCTGGTCAGAGTCGTTGTTGACCAAGGCACTTCGGATACGAGCAGGGTGTGGGTGTCACGGGTACCCGGTGCAGCCCACGTCGCCGAGAAACTCGTCGCGGCGTTCGCGGATCGTTGCCTGCCCCCTACCACGTCGGGGGCAGGCTCGGCCACCATCCCGCACGTACGGGCTACTCCGTCTTCGTGACAGGGAAACCGAGATCGATACAGGTCTGTTCAATATCGCCGAGTGGCTTCACGAATGGCGAACTGTTCCTCGTATCAAATGCAGATTTCAGCGCCTGTGCCTGCTTCCCGAGTGCGCTGTTCTTGGTAATAGGCCCGTTCTTTGCCAGCCCATGCACAAGGGATCGCTCAAGGCCAAGTGCCCAGCTGGTCGGCGGTTGAGTGAGTTGAGATGCAGAGCTGTCGCGCACGAAGGTGGCGACAACAGCACAAGTCGCCTCGTTGCCTTCAACGGTTTTGGCGGGGCTGGGGCGAGTGATTGACCCGTCGCACCGCATCCAGCCCCCAACACGCCTACGACACCCAGAGCCACCAACGAGGACTTCCGCACTCCGCGAGATCACCCCGCACCGGAGCGCACGATCCGCACCCTCGGTGAGCAAGCTGTCGAGTGGAGCCCGCCCCACATCGACGGGTCGGTGGCCATCCTGCCGGTATGACCGAAGCGGCTGATCGGTTGGACGCCTGATTCTGCCTACTTCGCTTTCCTCATCCGTCAAACGACCAGTCTTGAATGAGAGTTGCAGACCCCCTCACGACGCAGTTTGACCCTGCCGACAACAATGACGATCACCAGGAAGAGGCCTGCCACGACGAAAAGGATGAAAGCCCCGATGATCCAGGCCACTGGCCCACCTCTGGAGATGTTGCGCTGATACGAAGATTAGTTGACGTGGTGAAGATGGAGGCCAAGCCGCTGCCCGATGAGAGAAGGGCGCACCTGACCCCTGACGCCGGGTCAGGGAGCACCGAAAGCCCTATTCGGGGACCGGCGTTCCCGCCATCGGCTCAGTCCGGGCCGTGCCGACAATCGTTCGCCACCGGTGGGAGACTTCCGTCGTGGATGCCCCTATCAGCGGGACGTGCGACGCCCGGTTCGACGCGGTCCGCGAAGAGTTCGCCCTCAACTTCGCCGAGCGTGGTGAGGTCGGAGCCGGCGTGTGCGTGATTATTGACCGCCGTGTCGTGGTCGACCTGGTCGGCGGCTGGGCCGACGAGGCACAGCAGCGCCCGTGGCAACCCGACACCCTGGTGGATGTCTACTCCGTCGGGAAGCCACTGGTCGCCCTGCTCGCATTGCAACTCGTCGACGCCGGCCTCATCGGCCTCGACGACCCGATCGTCTCCGTGTGGCCGGAGTTCGGTGCGGGGGGCAAGGGCACGGCCACGCTGCGCCAAGCGCTGTGCCACCGTGCCGGGGTCCCTGCCATCCGCGAGCCGCTGACCAACAGTGACTTGTGGGACTGGGATCGGATGGCCGGCGCACTGGCGGCCACCGACGCCTGGTGGGAACCGGGAGCCCGCCACGCCTACCACACCAACACCTACGGGCATCTGATCGGCGAGGTCGTCCGCCGGGTGAGCGGGGAGACGTGCGGTGCCCGGCTCCGTGCATCCGCGGGCCTGCTGGATGCCGATCTGTGGTTCGGTGTCCCCCGGGCGGAGCAGCACCGCTGCGCGGACGTGATCTGGGTCGGCTCGGGCACCGCCGAGGATGTCGACTTAGCGGCCCTGTCCGGTGATGCGCTGATGACGATGCTCGGTTATTTCAACCCCTCCGGCTACTCGTCGATGGGAGTGGTCAACACGACGGCATGGCGCAGTGCGGAGGTCCCGTCCACCAACGGTCATGGCACCGCCGGCGGGATCGCTCGCCTCTACGCAGCGTTACTCGAGCCCAGTCGGCTCCTCTCGGCCGAACTACTGGCGGAGGCGACCTCCCCCCAATCGCAGGGCTACTGCCCGGTCCTCGGGGAGGAGGTCACGTTCGGCCTCGGCTTCAAGCCGACGGTACCCCGACGACCGTTCGGCCCCAACCCGGGCAGCTTCGGGCACTTCGGCACCGGGGGCGCGGTCGGGTTCGCTGATCCGGATGCGGGCGCCGCCTTTGGCTACGTGATGAACCACGTGATCCCACGATGGCAGAGCTCGCGCAACCGGGCACTCATCGACGCCCTGTACCGCTCGCTTTGACGTGCGTCGGGCTCGGCGGTGGCCCATTCGGCCATGGTGACTGAACGCCGGCTGGCCGGGGTGGTCGCCCCGCCCGTGTGAGGTAAGCCGGGGGTCTGGCGGTTGCGGGAATACTGTTGTGCATGGCGGAATCTGTCACCACATCGTCGGCTCGGGTGCCTCCGCAGGTGTCGCCGGACCGAGAACGTCGGCACGCTCTGATCGCGGTGGCGGTGGCCGTGGCGACCGTGATGTCGATGGCCATGCTGACATCGTGCTCGTCATCGCCGAGTTCGTCACGATCATCGACTACGTCAACCACGGCGGGTCCCTCCACGGGTACTGGCTCGAGATCCGCGGGCGTGAACGGCTCTGGGCCCACCTCGCCGGTGTGGCTGTGCCGACCCGGACAGGCCAACGACCCCTGCACGGCCAACCTCGACGCCACCGTGTTCCATGCCAACGGCACGACGACCATGCAGTCGGAGTCGCCGGCCAAGGACCCGCCGATCGACTGCTTCTACGTGTATCCGACCGTCAGCGCCCAGACGACGGTGAACGCAAATCTCACCGTCGACCCAGAGGAGACGGCGGTCGCCGTCGCCCAGGCGTCTCGGTTCTCGACCGCGTGTCGGATCTATGCGCCGATGTACCCACAGCTCACCTTGTCCTCGATTACCGGGGGAGCCACGGGGTCGGTCACTGTCTCGGCGGTCACGACTGCATACGACGGGGTGCTCTCGGCTTGGCGGTACTACCTGGCCCACTACAACCGCGGGAGGGGAGTGGTCTTCATCGGGCACTCTCAGGGATCGGGCATGCTCATCAAGCTGTTGCGGTCGCAGGTGGACGCCAGCCCCGCAGCACGCAAGCATCTGGTTTCGGCGCTGCTCCTCGGCGGCAATGTCACCGTCCCGGTCGGGAAGACCGTGGGAGGTGACTTCCAGCACATCCCGGCCTGCGTCTCGAACAGTCAGACCGGTTGCGTCGTGGCGTACTCGATGTTCCTCGACGCTCCGCCGGCCGACAGCGGGTTCGGACGGGTTGGCCAGGGGGTGAGCAGCATGTCGGGAGTTGCACCGAAGAAAGGGCTGCAGGTTCTGTGCACCAACCCTGCATCGCTGGCCCGGCCCTCCGTCGCGGGGGTGCTCCAGACATACGCACCGACCAGCCGGTTCCCCGGTCCGCTCGGGACGTTCTACGAGCCGGTACCGAGCGCACCTACCCCGTGGGCCACCTACCCCGACCTGTACACGGGGCGATGTGTGAGTAGCGGCGGGGCGACGTGGTTGCAGATCGGCCGGACCGACATACCGGGGGATGCCCGCCCGTCGGTGAGCCAGACCCTCGGTCCGACGTGGGGGCTGCACCTCGACGACATCAACCTTGCCGTCGGCAACCTGGTGTCGCTGGTCCAGGATCAGGCTGCTGCGTACACCGGCTGACTGGTTCCAACTGCCGGCCATCTGGCCCCGCCGGGCGGCGGCTACGACTCGACGTCACAACAGAGACGGGATAACTGCCTCTACGACGCTCGGCCCCGGGGTGGCGAGTGCCCTGGCCAACTCGTCGGTGAACTCCTCGGCGGTCTCGGCGCGCGCCGCGTGGAGGCCCATGCCGGCGGCCAGGTGCACGAAGTCGATGTCCGGGCGCCTGAGGTCGAGCATGTCCCGTGCTCGCGGCCCGGGGGATTCGGCCCCGACTCGGTCCAGCTCCATGTTGAGCACAGCGTAGGAGTGGTTGTTCAGGATCACGGTGGTGACGTCGAGGCTCTCACGGGCCATTGTCCACCACGCCTGCAGGGTGTACATGGCACTTCCGTCGGCCTCCAAGGCCACCACGCGCCGACCTGGTGAGGCGACCGCGGCCCCGACCGCAACCGGGAGGCCCTGGCCGATGGCACCACCCGTCAAGCAGAGCCAGTCGTGGGGCGGAGCCCCGGCGGTGGAACCGGCGGCAAACAGGCCCGAGGTGTTTCCCTCGTCGGACACGATTGCTCCTTCGGGAAGCAGGATACCGAGCGCTTCGCACACGGCGGTGGCAGTGAGAGGACCGATGGGACGAGCGGGTGTGCGGGCTTCCTGACGCGGGGCCGTCCCGCTGGCGACGTCGAGCAGTGCAGCCAGTGCAGCCACTGCGGCACCGACATCGTCCGACGGCCCGGCGACGACGTGTACCGTGCAGCCCTCTGGGACCAGGTCACTCGGTTTGCCGGGGTAGGCAAAGAACGAGACGGGCGACTTGGCGTCCACCAGTACCAGGTGCCGGATACCCTCGAGCTGCATGGCGGTGAACTCGGCCAGGTATGCCAATCGCTCCACCGGTGGTCGGCCCGCTCCCCGTTCGAGTCGCGCCGGGAATGTCTCGGCCAGCAATTTGGCGCCGGTGGAGGTGGCGATGTCCGCCACGGTGTCCAACGTCTTCCCCGAGCATGCCCGCCCACCGATCAGGATGGCCGCCGGCTCACCTGACCGCAGCGCAGCCGCAATGGCGTTGAGGACGTCCTCGACCGGCGCGGCACCCCGGGCACCGACCAGTTGATCCGTCGGGGTTGGGCGCGGCCCAGCCACCATGCCGCCGTCGGACCAGGACACATCGGCCGGCAGGATGAGGGTGGCCACCGAACCGGGGGGACCGGTGGCCGCAGCCAGTGCGTCCAGTGCGTCTCCGCTCAGCCTGGCGGTGGACTCCGAGGTCCTCACGAACAACGACACGTTGCGGGCCACTGTTTCGATGTCCGATTGAAGCGGGGCGTCATACTGCCGATGGGTGGTGGCATGGTCGCCCACGATGTTGACCACCGGGCTGTTGGCGCGGCGGGCGTTGTGCAGGTTGGCCAAACCGTTGCCGAGCCCTGGGCCGAGGTGGAGCAGGGTGGCTGCCGGCCGTCCGGCCATTCGTGCGTACCCGTCGGCCGCACCGGTGGCCACCCCTTCGAACAGGGCCAGCACGCTGTGCATGGCGGTGACGTCGTCGAGGGCGGCGACGAAGTGCATCTCGGAGGTGCCCGGATTCATAAAGCAGGTGTCGACACCGTGGTCCACGAGGGTGTGGATCAGCGCCTGTGCTCCGTTCACTGTTGTTCTCCTGTCGCAGGTACCGGGTCGAAGATGGTGCCCGGATTGAGGATGCCGTGTGGGTCGAACGCCGCTTTGATCCGGCGCATGAGGGCGAGTTTGGCAGGGTCCTCGAGTTCAGCCAAGTAGGCCCGTTTCTCGGTACCGATCCCGTGTTCGCCGGACACGGCACCGCCCAACGACACGCCAGCGGCGACAATGGCGTGCAAGAGCCGGCGGCGCACGTCCGGGTCGGACTGCCATACCGACAGATGGACATTGCCGTCACCAGCATGCCCGCAGCCCACCACCAGCGATGATGTTCGCGACGACAGCTCACCGACGGCGTCCAGGTAGTCGGGTATCGACGCCCGGGGCACGACCACGTCCACGATGTCGTCGGCACCGGCCGCTTTGGCCGCCCAGAAGGCCCGTTCACGAGCCTCGATCATCTGGGTGCCCGCCTGAGGCGGGAGCACGAACACATCGAGCGCACCAAGCTCGGCGAGCTGCTCGGCCAGTGCCTGGGTGTCCTCGTCGAGGCGGTCGGGATGGTGGTCTTCGAGGACGACCACCAGATAGGCCAGGGCGCGCTCCCGGATGCTGTCGGGGATGCCCAGGTCGATGCCGGCGGTGGCGGTGATCCCCGCCATCGACACCTTGTCGATGTACTCCACCACCAACGGGCCGACGCCACTGGCCACGATGGGCGGCACCGACGCGGCGATCTCATGGAGTGTGGCGAAGGGAGCGAGGAGCGTGGCCTGGTGGCCAGGCCGGGGGTGCAGTCGGAGCGTGGCCTGGGTGACCAGCGCCAGGGTGCCCTCCGACCCGATCACCAGCTGGGTCAGGTCGTAGCCGCTGGTCGATTTCACGAACTTGCCGCCGGCACGGATGACCTCACCCGTGCCCAGCACCGCTTCGATGCCGAGGACGTGGTGTCGGGTCACCCCATACTTCACCGCCCGCATTCCACCGGCGTTGGTCGCTACGTTGCCGCCCAGGCTGGCCGACACTTCACCAGGGAACACCGGATAGACCAATCGATGGGGGAGGAGTGCCGCATCGAGGTCGGCCAGTGTCACCCCCGGCTCGACGACGGCCACGTGGTTGTCGGTGTCGATCTCGAGGATGCGGTTCATCCGCTCGAAGGACACCACCAGGCCACCATCGACCGGAGTGCATCCTCCCGAAAGCCCGGTCCCCGACCCCCGGGGAGTGAGCGGCACTCGCAGGGACGCCGCCGCCTTCACGATGGACGCCACGTCGGCGGTCGATCCGGGGCGGACGACAGCGAGGGGCCGGACGGAGGTACCGGTCAACGCCTCGTCGTGGGTGTCGTCCTCGCCGATGTCCGCCCCGGTGTCGACATTGGTGGCACCGACGATGTCGATGAGAAGGTGCTCGATGGTCGGCACCGACCCGCCGCCAGGGGTGTCCGTGCCCATGCGTGCCGATGACGCTTGCGCCATCACTCATCCTCCTCGTCGACGTAACGACGACACGCTATCGCCTGATGGCAGGTAGCTCAGGACCCGGAGGTCGCGCACTGGCGGTGAGTGCTGCCCCGTGGGTCTCTGACCCGGTGCCGCGCCGGCCGGTGCGTGGCGCAGGCCCTCATGCAGGCCCCTCATCTCCAAGCTCCCATTGTGAGTACCGTTGGGCGGTGGAGCAGAAGCAGCCACGGACGCTTTCGGTCCCCACCTGGGTCGCGGTAGGAATGGCATGGCGCATGGGGGCTCGGCAACGAGCCTGCCGCTGGGGTGTGCAGGGCGGCGAGTAGCCGAGCCAGGCTCCTACCTGGGAGGAACTCGAGCATCGCTGGCATCCGTAACGCATCGATCTGGGGCGAAGGTAACCGCCGGGTTCAGCCGCCGCCGTGGGTCGGCAGCAACGCGTCGCTCGGAATGATCTGGTGGACCGCACCGGTGTCGACGTCGTATCGCCAGCCTTCGACGGCAACGCCCAGTGGGAAGACGGCGCATGTTCGCAGGGCAAGGACATCGGCGGCCAGCGCCGCCTCGGGGTCGGGCATGGTGAGGAAATCCCAACCTTGCGAATTCTCTGCCTGCTCGGGGCTCAGGTCCGACCTGACCTCCGCCTCCCCCCGACCGGCCAGGGCGCAATCGGTGTGGTGCATGACCGCTATGGAGCTGACGCCGAGGAAGGTGGTGGCCAATACCAGCGAGCGCAAGACGTCGGACGAGACCCGCCCACCGGCGTTACGGAGAATCTTGGCGTCGCCGGGCTGCAAGCCGAGCATCGTCAGGGGTTCGATCCGGCTGTCGATGCAGGTCACTAGCCCGAAACCCTTGGCCGCGATACCCGCGAGGTCTTGCAGCGCGAATGCTGTCGAGTAGCGGCGGTTGGCGGCGAGGAGATCGTCGAACATGGAAACAGTTTTGCAGACGAGCAGGTGTGGCCTCATCTCACCGCAATTGGCGGAACGAGTTCAGTCAGAGAGCGGCACCAAAAGCGTCATAGGGGCGATCCTGAGCTTCGGCCAACGCCTGCCTGGCTCGAACCTGGTACGAACTCACCCCCCCTGGTTGCCAGGGTCCGGGCCAAAGGGCGGCGCCCGCCTCGATTGGCGGGCGCCGCTCACCTGATCTGAAGACAGGACCCCCCGCTGGTCGGCGGGAGGTCCTGTAACCCAATGGCACCGGCGCTAGGCGTCGAGGGAGACCCGCTCGCGGGTCTCGGAGCCGGCGCGGATCTCGGCGGTAGGGCTGGTACGGCGGGCGTGGTAGAGGCCGAGGGCCGAAAGGATGAGAAGCAACCCAGCGGCCACGAAGGCGGCCACCGCGGCGATCCCGGCGATCGATCCGATGGTCCCGAACGCATAGGCATTGAGCAGCAACCCGCGCAGGGTCTCACCCTTGAACATCGTGTTGACTTCGGCGGCCAGAGCGGTGTTGCTCGGCTGGGTCTGCGCCTCGGTCGACAGCTGGGCGTACGTCTTGCCCCCGCCGGTCTTCTTGAGGTGATTGGCGATGAAGTGATCGGCGTACACCTCGGCCTGGGCTCCCGTTGTCATCTGTTGGCCGCCGTATTGCTTCATGGCGGCAAACTCGGGGGCAGCCACCGCCGAACTGTTGGCCGCCGGGAAGAAGATCTGTTGGGCGGACAACTGGGTGTACACCTGGTTATTGATGTAGGTGTGGCCCCAGGTGAGTAGCCCACCGGCCACGGCCAGTACAACCACCAACAACAGCCCGGTGGCGCTGACCAGGGAATCAAATGTCTTGCGATTCATCTCGATGTCTCCGTTTCTCGTAGTCCGATCAAGGCCCGGTGGGCTGATCCGTCGACCCGCCGCGAGGCGGGCTGGCTACCTCCATCGTCGCCTCCAACCCCTGATTGCAAGTAGGGGCTAAAGTCCTATGCTCGTCGCCGAAAGACCCTTTGCTGCCGGCCGATCCAAGTGCAGGGCCACCGGCGAATGTCGCCGAATATGGGGCTTTCGGGGCCATGCGGTATCAAGGTGTGATGCCGCTACGGATCTTCTTTCTCGACGATCACGAAGTGGTGCGACGCGGGATCGAGGTGTGCCGCGACATCTGCTCCGCCCACCCCGAGGTGGCGTGTGTGATGTTGACCAGCTTCGCCGACGACGAGGCGCTTTTCGCGTCCACCATGGCGGGCACCTCGGGCTACATCCTCGAGCAGGTGCACGGCAACGACATGGACGGTGCCATTCGTCAGGTGGCTGCCGGCGAGAGCCTCCTCGACCCGGCGGTCACGGCCAAGGTGCTCGAACGGCTTCGCAACCCTCAACACGAGACGGATTCTCTGGACGGGCTCAGCGACCAGGAGCGCCGGATCCTCGAATTGATCAGCGAGGGAGAGACCAACCGCCAACTAGCCGCCGACATGTTTCTCGATGAGAGAACCGTGAAGAACCATGTGTCCCGGTTGTTGAGCAAACTCGGGATGCAACGGCGTAGCAAAGCCGCGGCCCACGGTGCGCGGCTGGTCGAACGTCAGCAGCAGCCGCCCACCTGAAGACGGCGGATCGCCGCCGCCGCCGATGGCGGAACCCTCTCACTGCGTGGGGAGAGCCGTACCCGACTGGATCGGTATCGGGCATGCCTGACGGACGATGCCCCCGATCAGTGAGACAGTGACCGCGAACCCGGCGTCCGGCAGCAAGCGCAGCATGGGAAGGTTGTCCGGCAGTATGTCCGCCACCAACTCGGTGATCCCGCGCTCACTGGCCGCGGCGGCCAGGCGCAGGGCCAAAACCCGACCCAGGCCCCGGTGTTGGAACCGGTCCGCCAGCACGAACGCCACCTCGGCAGTGGTGGCCGGATCGACTCGTTCCATGCGAGCCACGCCCACCACCGCATCATCGGCCACCGCGATCAAAGCAAAACGGTCGACATTGTCTGCTGCGCAAAAATGCTCAGCCTCATGAGTGCCGAGGTGCGGGTGAACGCCGAAGAACCGCCGGTAGACAGTCCCGAAGCTCAGCCCCTCATGGAACTCCACCAATGCCACCACGTCGCCGGACTCGATGGGTCGAATCCTGACCATCGTGCCGTCACCCAGGACTGTGTTCGCCATTTCCACCACTTCCAGCATGATTGGTCGTGGGGGTTGACGACCAGAGGACAAAGGCCCCTACCGCCGGGCGCAGTACCATGCGGCACCTGTTCCGACGGCTGAAGTAGGTGACCACCTTGGAGGATTGCGCGGCGCCACAGCCGATGGATGTCCCCTTCGAGGTGTTCACGCGGGCGGAGTGGAGGGCCTTGGGGGTGCCGGCCGAAAGCGGCCTGTCATTCACCGATGTCGCCACCCTGGCCGCCACCGGGGACCCGGTGTCGCTCGACGAGTTGGCGGACATCTACGTTCCGCTCGCCCAATTGCTGGCCGTCTATGCATCGGCTGGACGCCACGCTCGCGGCGCGGTCGATAAGTTCCTGGGCAGGCTTGCACCGGCGTCGCCTTTTGTGATCGGGGTGGCCGGCAGTGTGGCCGTGGGTAAGAGCACCACCGCCCGAATTCTCCAGGCGCTCCTTGGCCGGGGCACGGATCACCCGTCTGTCGAGTTGATCACCACCGACGGGTTCCTGCATCCCAATGCCACCCTCGAAGAACGCGGCCTCATGGATCGAAAAGGCTTTCCCGAGAGTTACGACCGACGTCGAATGGTCGAAGCCCTGGCCGCCATCAGGGCGGGCGACCCCGAGGTCAGTATCCCGGTGTACTCGCACCTCACCTACGACATCGTGCCCGGCAATTTCCAAGTCGTGGCCCGTCCGGACATGGTCATCGTGGAAGGGCTGAACGTCCTCCAGGTAAACACCCGGGACGTCTCGCAGCATGTTGTTGCGTCGGACTTCTTCGACTTCTCCATCTACGTGGACGCGGCCGAAGAGGACATCGCCCGGTGGTTCCGCGACCGGCTCCTCCAGTTGCGAGAAAGCGTCCTCACCGACCCGGACTCGTTCTTCCACGCCTTTGCCGATATGTCCACCGAAGAGGTTTCGGCCATCGCCGGGCGGATATGGTCGGACATCAACCTTGTCAACCTGCGCGAGAACATCGCCCCGACAGCCGGTCGTGCCCATCTGGTGCTCGTAAAGGACGGCGAGCATCGGGTCCGCAAGGCCAGGCTGCGGAAGACCTGAGCCGGGTAGGCCACCCCCGTGTGCCTGTTGATCGCCATCTCCGGGGTCGTCGCTGACGCTCCGCTGCTGATTGCCGCCAATCGCGACGAGTTCTACGATCGCGGCGCCGTGAACCTGACGGTTCTGCAGGACACTGAACCGAGAATGCTCGGCGGCCGCGACCTGGTGGCCGGTGGTACCTGGTTGGCGGTGAACGAGCGTGGCGTGGTGGCAGCCCTGACCAACAAGCCAACGGAAGGTCAGCGTGACCCGGCCAAGCGCTCCCGGGGGGAGATCCCCCTGCTTCTGGCAGCACAGCCTTCTGCCTCGGCCGCGGTTGACGCTCTAGAATCGGCCTTTGCGCCTGACGCCTTCAATCCGTGCTGGGTCCTGGTGGGCGATCGCCGAGCCCTCTACTACCTCGACATGACCGGGCCGGAGGGAGTGAAAAGCGAGCTACTCCCACCTGGCGTGCACATTCTCGAGAACAAGCCGCTCGGGAGTCCGAGCAAAAAGGTGGATCACGTGAGAGAACTGTTGGGCGATTGCGAAAAGCGCTCCGCTGACGAAGTGATTGCCGACTTCGGTGGGATTCTGGGCGATCATCTGATGCCGTTGCTACCGATCGACGGGAGCGAAACGGCCGAGCGTCAGTCGCGGATCTCTGCGTGTTGCGTGCACACCGAGTTGTACGGCACCCGCTCCGCCATGGTCGTGTGTGATCCACCTTCGGCATCGGATGAACCCCGGGTGTGGGTAGCTGACGGGCCACCGTGCACCCACCCCTTCTCGCCCGTCACATTCGACCAGTTCTTCGACAGCCGGGCCGGTGGCTAACCGGGCCAGCCCGCCAATGGGCATCATGGACCCATGCCCGACTGGCTCAGCCTGACCGGTCGTTTTGTCCACCTGTTGCCCCTCTCCATCGAGCACGTTCCCGACCTGGTGTCGGCGGCCACCAAGGACCGGGCCACGTTCACGTTTTCATCGGCCCCAAGGGACGAGGAGACCATGGTCTCCTTCGTGAACAAGGCAATAGCCCACCGTGAGGCGGGGGACCAGCGCCCGTTCGCCACCTGGTCGGTCGATCTGGGCCGGATCGTCGGCACCACCCGCTTTTACGGCATCCAGCGCTGGGACTGGTCACTCACGCCCCGGGCGCACCAAATCCCCGTCGGCTCCCCGCCGATCGGTCCGCGTACCGACCGTCCGACCGTCCCGACCGGGTGGAGATCGGGTACACCTGGCTGGCACCGGCCGCTCAACACACTGCGGTGAATCCCGAGGCCAAGCTGCTGATGCTGACCCATTCCTTCGAGCGGTGGTCTGCACGGGGTGGGGATCCAGACCGACATTCGCCATGTTCGATCGCGGCGGGCCATCGAACGGTTGGGGCTGCAACTCGACGGGGTGATCAGGGTCGAACGCCCGGTTCGACGGCTCCGTGCGGGACTCGGCCCGCTACTCGATGTTGGCCCGCGAATGGCCTGACGCCAGGGCCCGGCTCCAGACTCGGTTGATGGCGACCTGAACGGGACCATGACCCGGGTCCCGGGCAACAGGTGGGCTGGTTCTATCCCCCGGCGTTGGTGGGAACGTCCCGGAAGGGCAGCTGATGGGAGGCATCGGGCTCCCTGGGTAGGCCGAGGACCCGTTCACCCAGGATGTTGCGCTGGATTTCATCGGTTCCTCCCGCGATGGACACCGCCGGGACCGAGACGAAGATCTCGGCGATGGTCCCGCCCAGCGGGCTGTCCGCGCCGGTGAGCATGCCCGATGCGCCGGCGATGAGGGAATGGACCCGCGAGGCGGCCCGGGCCACGTTGCTGGCCGCCAACTTGCCGAGTGAGCCTTCCGGACCGGGAGGCCGGCCGAGGGCGCGGGCCGCCCGGTCGCGCTGGGCCGTCCAGGTGGCTGTCCGCGCCATGCCTATCAGGCGGGCCATCTCTTGGCGGATGAGTGGATCGGTATTGGCCCCGGTGGCAATGGCCCGATCAACTACCAAGTCGACTCTTCCCGCCCGCTGTGGGTACCACTTGTAGGGCTCGTAGAGGACGGCCCGTTCAGCCGCGGCTTCGCGCCATGCCCGGCCATCGGTGCGAGCTCGCGCCGGCGCCTGTCCCATGACCGCGTAGCGGCGTTCGTGGGCCAGCGTGGTGAGGGCCACCGCCCATCCGTGGCCGACCTCGCCGACCAGGTTGCCGGCCGGGATCCGGGCATCATCGAAGTACACCTCATTGAACGAGGCGTGGCCGTTCATCTGGCGCAGCGGCCTCACCTCGATGCTGGGCTGTTGCATGGGGATCACGAAGGAGGTGATGCCCTGATGCTTGGGGACGTCCCAGTCGGTCCTGGCCGCCAGCAGCCCGTAGTCGGCATGGGTGGCCGAGGTGGTCCACACCTTCTGTCCGTTGACGATCCATTCGTCGCCATCGGGCTCGGCCCGGGTGGTGAGCCCGGCGAGGTCGGACCCGGACCCGGGCTCGCTGAAGAGTTGGCACCAGGTGATCTCACCGGTCACTGTCGGCCGGAGGAGACGGCGCTTGAGATCGTCGGAGCCGTGCTCGAGGATGGTCGGGGCCGCCAGGTGCATCCCGACCCCGTCGGGAACACCGATGGCACCGGCGCGGGTTATCTCGTCGGACACCATGTCGGCGAATGCCGCCGGAAGCGCACGGCCACACCATGCCAGGGGCCAAGTGGGACATGCCCATCCCGAGTCGGCCAGCCGGGTCCGCCATTCGACCAGGCTGAGCTCGGGGTTCCAGTTGGCCTCGATCCAGCTCCTCAGCTCCTGGCCGGCTCGGGTCGCGGCGAGCGGCTCGACCGCGTCGGTCACCTACCGTTGAAGCGGGGTGGGCGGCGCTCGGCCGTGGCCCGGACACCCTCGGAGAAATCCGCGGTGAGCAGCAGTTTGTGCTGCTCACTTGCTTCCCGGGCCAGGGCGGCCCGCACCCGGTCGGCGAGATCACCGCGCATGGTCTCTCTGATCGACCTCACCGCCAGCGGGGCGGACCTGGCAATTTCGGCGGCGAAGGCATGGGCTTGGGGCACCAGTTGGTCGGTGTCGACCAACTGGTCGCACAGGCCGATGCGGACAGCGTCCTCTCCGGACAACCGGCGTCCGGTGTAGAGCATCTCCAGGCTGTGTTGCTGGCCGACGATGGGAGGCAGGGTGGCCGACAAGGCGAAGCCCTGGTGAAATCCGAGCTGAGCGAAGTTGGCCGAGAAGCGGGCCTCCGGGCAGGTGATCCGAAAATCAGCCGAGCAGGCCAGACCCAGACCTCCCCCGATGGCCGCGCCCTGGACGGCGGCCACCACCGGTGTCAACGTGTCGAACAGACGGGCGGCCTCTTGGTAGAGCTGTTCGATTCCTCCGGCGCCGAGACCCGGTTCGGGGCCGGTGGGCCGATTGTTGAAATTGGCCCCGGCGCAGAAGTGCTTTCCCTCCGAGCACAACACGATGGCCCGGCAGGCATTCTCGGCGTCGAGAGCCTCATAGGCGTCGGCCAGGGATCGCATGAGGGCAATGTCGAAGAAGTTGTTGGGAGGCCGGTGAATCTGCACGGTGGCCACGAAGTCGTCGTCGACGATCACCGTCACGTCCCCGAACTGCGTGGGAGCTGTCGAACCGGTCACCCTGGTCCCGTCGGTCGCGAGATCGGCTGCTTCACCTGCCATGGCCGTCATGCTATCGGCCGGCCTCCGGGCCGTCGGCGGGCTAGCCGGCTGCCACCAGCAGGGCGAGACCTCCCGCCATGACGGCGGCGCTCACCAGGCGGTGCACCCCGAGTCGTTCGCGGAGCACCAGCCAACCGGCCAACGCTCCGATCAGCACCGATGACTCCCGCAGCACCGAGACGTAGCCCACCGGCGCATATTGAAAGGCCACCACCACCATGGTGTACGACGCGGTCACGAGCACTCCGGCCACCAACAGCCGCCAGAACGAACTCCGCAGCATCGAAACCATGGCCCGCTGGCGACCTCGGGCCAGCCCGGCCACCGAGATGGTGACCCCGGTGAGGACCTGCAGGCTGAGCCCATAGGCGATGCCCGAGCCGGCGTGGCGGCTGCCGGTGGCGTCGACCAGGCTGTAGGTGGCGATGGCGATGCCGGTGAAGATGGCCCACCGTAGCGACACTGGGCTGGCACCGCGACCCATCAACAGCAGAAGTGACACGGTCACGATGGCCACCCCCACCCAGGCCAGGGAGGGGAGGTCTTGGCCGAGGAGGACGGCGCCACCCACCGCAGCCAGCAGGGCGCCGCTGCCCCGGGCCAGCGGGTAGGCCAACGAGAAGTCGCCGTGGGTATATGCCCGTGAGAGACCGGTTACGTAGACCACCTGAACCGCCGCCGAAATGATCAGGTAGGGCCAGGCGGCGCTGTCGGGCAGTCCCACCACCGCCAACACCGGCACCGAGAGAACCGCCCCGATGAGCCATTGCGCCCAGAAGGCGGCGTCCCGGTCTTCACTGACCTTGAGGATGAGGTTCCAGGTGGCGTGCAGCACGGCTGCCGACAGCGCCAGAAGTGTGGCGGTAACCATGGCCGGTGCCGCTAGTGACGGGGACGGTTCCGTACCACCAGCTCGATTTCGAGAGCCAGATGGTCGGAGAGGCGCGGCAGCCGGTCGAATCCGGGTGCCCCGGTATGGCGCGGAAAGGCCCGACGCCGGGGCCGGCCGAACGAGAGCTCCAGTCGGTGCTCGGGGGTGGCCGACTGCACCCACACGTAGTCGATGCGCTCGCGCCCTGGTTGTGCCCCCTGGTCGCCCGGGTCGTCCACCAAGCGCCCGGGACACTCGGAGTCCTCTTCGTCAAAAGGATCCTCCGCGACTCCACAGGTGGGGCCCGGCCCCACCCCCCGCGCCACCCAGGTGTCCACCAGACCCAGCGGTGCCAGTTTGGCCGTCAGGTCGAGGTGCCACCGCCCAGGCGGCCCAGGCTGTTCGGCGTCGTGCGCCAACACGTTGAAGTCGCCGACCACCGTGGCCACGTTCTCCGGGCGGTGGGTGCGCTCCACAAAGGCAACCAGTTCGTCGACCTGTTGCATCCGCAGATGGTGCCGGCGTTCGGGATCGGCGGATCGCCCTCCGGGGAGCAGTCCCGTCCCCCAGAACAGGTGCGTGCTGTAGATCTCCACCTTCCCCGCCGTGTCGTCGCCCAAGGGATCGACTTCGACCAGCAGTACTCCCTTGTTCGACCAGGCATCGGCATCGTGCAGACGATCGCCGCGCACGGTAAAGCGATGTTGT
Organism: Acidimicrobiaceae bacterium; assembly: GCA_003152015.1. Taxonomy (GTDB): domain Bacteria; phylum Actinomycetota; class Acidimicrobiia; order Acidimicrobiales; family RAAP-2; genus DASZIT01. Next base: position 31,029 of record PLZF01000011.1, read on the forward strand.
CGGCTGCGGGTGACGGCCAGGCCGTCGACCACCGTTAACAGACCGCTCGAGGCGAACGACGCCGGGCCCAACGGAAGAAATGTGCGCTCGGGCCCGGCCAGCGCGGTGACCCCGGTGCGGGCGTCCCACCCGTTGAGGACCCACCGGCGCTCGATGGGGTCGAACACCTCGGCCAGGGCGGCCACGTCGTAGGTTCCGGCCAGGGCGGCGCCGATGGCCGCGGCTCGATCGGCCACCGCCGGCGCCGCCATCTCACCCACCGCCGGCAACGGCACGCCCCAGGGGACCAAACGCGGACGCAGGAGAAACGTGTTCCAAACCAGCAGATGGATCCGACGCTCCTCCGCCGCCGCTTGGCCGCCTGCCGGTGTGGGTGGGTCTTCGGCCATGGAAGGACCACAGTACGCTCCCGGAATGGGCAATTCCCACCTCTCAGTTCCCCATCGCCTGGGCGTTCCAATACGGTGACGGCCATGGGAATCCGACCATGAGCCACGCCGGGGTGGACATCGTCAAGGCGCTTCTGGCCGACGCCGGTCTGCTCACCGGTCCTATCGACGACCAGCGCGCCGCCATGGACGCGGCCTCGGCCGGGGCACCACCGCCGGACGGGGTCACCATCGAGGCCGTCACCCTGGGCGGGCGGGGGGCCGAATGGCTGACCCCCGATGGGATCGGCCGGGATGCCGCGGTGCTCTACCTGCACGGGGGAGGGTACTGCTCGGGATCTCTCAACAGTCACCGCGATCTGGCCGCCCGTATCGGGATTGCCTCTCGGTGTGCAGTGGTCACCCTCGACTACCGCCTCGGACCCGAAGACCCGTTTCCGGCCGCCGTCACCGATGCCGCCGCCTACCGGCAGCTGGTGGTCGAGGGGATTCCAGCCGACCGGATCGCCATCGCCGGGGACTCCGCCGGGGGAGGCCTCACCGTGGCAACGCTTCTCGCCCTGCGCGCCGAGGGGACGTCTCTTCCGGCCGCGGCGGTGTGCCTGTCCCCCTGGGTGGACCTCACCCAGTCGGCGGCCTCCTACCAGCGGCTGGCCGACCTCGACGCCATGCTCAGCAAAGAGAACCTCGACTTTCTGGCCGACGCTTACCTGGCCGGGGCCGACCCCCGCACCGAGCTGGCCTCACCACTGTTCGCCGAGGACCTGTCGGGTTTGCCACCTCTACGCATCGAGGTGGGAGCCCACGAGGTACTGCTGGACGACGCCACCGGATTGGCCGAACGGGTCGGGGCGGCCGGCAACGATGTCACCCTCACCGTGTGGCCCGAGATGATCCATGTGTTTCAGGCGTTCCCCGGAGTGATCCTCCCCGAGACCGACGAGAGTGTGGCGGGAATCGGGGACTTTCTGGCCGGTCAACTGTCCCGGTAGCCGGCTTCGGGAACCATCGGGCCAACGGACCATCGAGCGATCGGGGCCATCGGCCGCCGGACTTCAGGGGCTCGAAGTGAAGGTGTAGGTGAACGGGGTGGCGTGGGGGGCGGTGTAGAACACGATCTTTCCGTTGATGAAGATGCCGACCACCACCGCCGCGCTGCCCACCGACACGGTGATCGACTTGTCTGCGTCGAACGACTTCACATCACCCGCCTGCAGATCCCCCACCAACAGCGGGGCAATCGAAGCCGGGCTCTTGACTAGTACCCAACACAGGCCTGACGCCGTGAGCCGGAGGGTGAAGTGTGGATTGGACACTGTATAGACGGCTTGGGTGGAGCCGTCAGTGGGACCCGGGGTCACCGCTTGAGCGGCGGGGCGCGTATGGGCGGCCGCCGGTTTGGGCGATGCCGGGAGCGGTGCTCCGCCGGGAGCGGTGATGCGCAGAATATGGGACTCGACCATCCACTGGGGCCGCAGGCTCTGAATCACCGTTCCCGCCACCACGGCCAACGCCAGCAGTGCCACCACCCAAGTGGTCGCCTTCAATGCGGTGGGAGCCCGCCGCCGCCGACGGGCCCGTCGGATGGCCCGCTTGGCATCCTTGAGCTCTGACATCGGGATGGCCGGGATCATGCCAGTGGGTGGACCCACAGCTACCCCGTATCCATGGGCACCGAAACCGCTGGCGGCCGAGGTGGCGAACCCGGCGACCCGGGGTACCTGGCCGGTCTGGGTGAAGGCGCGCAGGTGCTCGGGACCGCTGGTGACCGCGGCCACCACGCCGGCCAACCCTCCGGCGTCACGCTGCCGTCGGCGACTGGTGGCTACCGGTGACGATGACCAGGCCTCCATCAACTGGAGGGCCAGGGCATCGCCGTCCAGGGTCAGAAAGGCGGCGTAGCGGCGCAGGGTGGACAGCGCCATGGCCTGGTCGGGCATCGAACTCAGGTCTCCCGACTCGAGTCCCTCGAGCTGGGTGATGGGTCGGGCCAGGCGGTCGTGCACGGTGACCAGATCGAGGCCGCGTTGCTCCCTCGTCTCTCGGAGCATCCTCCCGATCTCCGCCGGGGAGGTGGGGATGTGTCGCTGTTGCTGTTCGCCGCGTCGGCCTGTGATGCCGCCACGTTGCCGGGTCACTGATGTCTCCTGACTTTTCCCTCGCCGTAAGAGTACCTGGCGGGAACGCTCGTTTGCCCTCGGACCGTCTCGCTTTCACCCGAACCGAGTGGGGGCCGCCTCTGACCGATCCGGACCGATGGTCGAGGTTCAGTCGATGGATGCGTGGACGGCGTCGATCAGCGAGTCGGTCCGACGATCACCGGCGAGGCCGAGACGCATCTGATTCATCACGAAGGCGAAGGCAATGCCTGATTCGGGATGGGCGAAACCCACCGAGCCGCCGGCTCCGTAGTGGCCGAAGCTCCCTTGGCCGAACAACGGGGTGAGGGGGGAGACACACATCATGCCCAGACCGAATTTCGACTCGGCCCCGAGGATGAGGTCTTCTCCGGAGGTCCGGGGAGTGCTCATCTGGGTAACGGTCCCGGGGGCGAGGATCCGTACCCCGTCGACCTCGCCGATCAACCCGGCGTAGAAGCGGGCCAGGGACCGGGCGGTGGTGATGCCGTTGGCCGCGGGGACTTCGGCGGCGTGGAGTTCGCGGCTGTTGAACGGCCCACCGCCCTCGGTGAAATTGCCGAAGGTGCCGCCCAAGAAGAGCGCGCGGGTCCCCAGGCCATCGGGCCCGAAGTTGGTGGCCATCCTGTCGAGTTCCCCCGGATTCATATCGGCGAGGTGGTCGAGCGACATGGTGAGAGGGGCCACCCGTCCCTCTTCCGATTCGGGCAGGCCTATCCAGAATTCCAAACCCAGAGGGGCCGCCACCTCTTCGGCGAAGAAAGTTCCCAGGCTCTTGCCGGTGATGCGCCGCACGACTTCTCCCACCAGCCACCCGTAGGTGAGGGCGTGATACCCGTGGGCGGTCCCCGGCTCCCAGAAGGGCTTCTGTGCCGCCAGTGCCGACACGATCGGCTCCCATGCCAGCACCTCGTCCAGGGTGAGGGTGGCGTCGATGGCCGGCAATCCGGACTGATGGGTCAACAGCCACTCGACCGGCATGGTGCCCTTGCCCTCGGCCCCGAACTCCGGCCAGTACTCGGTCACCGGGGCCGACGTGTCGAGAAGCCCTCGCTCGATCAGCAGGTTGGCGCAGGCGGCGGTGGCCCCTTTGGTGGTCGAGAACACCAGCTGGAGGGTGTCCTCGGCGTAGGCGAGCCCGGTGCGCTCGTTTGCCGTTCCTCCCCACAGGTCGACCACCGAGACGCCGTCCTTGTAGAGACAGAACGCCGCACCCAGGTCGCCACGTTCGGTGAAGTTGGCCACGAAGGCGTCCCGCACAGCCTCGTACCCCGGCTCCACCCGTCCGTCGATCGCTGCGCCGTTGGCGTCAGTCATCGTTCCCCCTCGTCGTTTGTTCCTGGCCGCCACCCCGTGGTCGACTCGGCCCGACGCTACCGGGCGAACTCCCCAACCGGCCACATCGGGTGGCGAGGCGGGGGAATGTTGCGGACGCAAATACTGTTGACCCCAGGGAAGCGCCTCGGTGGCCCGGTCAGGTGGCCGGAAGATCAGAGCCAAAAGGAGGTCGGCGATGCCGGCGGTAACAGTAGAAGACACTCTCACCCTGCCCAGGATCGCCGAGCCCGATCCGGCTTCGACAGCTGCCCGGCCCGTGCTGTCGGTTACGTCTGCCCCCTTCGGATTCGAAGGGGAGGGATTTCCGGTTCGCCGGGCGTTCGCCGGAGTCGATCGCACCCTCCTCGACCCTTTCGTCCATATGGATCAAATGGGGGAGGTGGAGTACGCCCCGGGTGAGGCCAAGGGGACAGCGTGGCATCCACACAGGGGTTTCGAGACGGTGACCTACATGATTGACGGCACGTTCCAACACCGGGACTCCATTGGCGGAGGTGGGTTGATCACCAACGGGGATACCCAGTGGATGACGGCCGGATCGGGGATCCTCCACATCGAACGTCCCCCCGAGGAGCTGGTGGCCAGCGGTGGCTTGTTCCATGGCATCCAGTTGTGGGTGAACCTTCCGAAAGCGGAGAAGATGACAACTCCGCGCTACCAGGACATCAGAGCCGGGAACGTCGCGCTCCTGTCCACTGCCGACGGCGGAGCCCTGGTTCGTCTCATTGCCGGAGATCTGGCCGACGTTGCCGGGCCCGGAGCCACCCACTCGCCCATGACCATGGTGCACGCCACGGTGAGCCCCGGGGCGAAGCTGGTGCTTCCGTGGCGCCACGACTTCAATGCGCTGGTCTATGCGCTGGCCGGGAGAGGGAGCGCCGGTGAGAGCGGGCAACTCATCCACTCGGGGCAGCTGGCCGTCTTCGGTGAAGGTGACACCATCACGGTGGATGCCGACGTCACCCAGGAGTCACGCTCGCCCAATCTCGACGTGCTGGTGCTCGGCGGTCGCCCCATCCGCGAGCCCGTCTTCGCCTATGGCCCGTTCGTGATGAACACCAAGGACGAGATTGCCCAGGCCTTCGAGGATTTTCACGCCGGAAGGCTGGGAACCGTTCCGACCGAGTAACTCCGGTTCGTTTCTTCACGGGTGGACGTGCGGTGGCGATGTCGCCGACATCGGGGTCAGGGACCCTCGCCACCACTGGCCGTACAGGAGCGGGGGTCCCACGGCTGTAGCGGTGTCACCGCCGCCGAGGGCGCCTGGAACGCGGAGTTGGCGGAGGTGGTGGAGGTGGTGGTCGTCGGTGCCGACGTGGAGGTGGTGACCCCGCCCCCGGTGGTGGTGGCGGTGGCGCCCGAGGCAGGCGGGTTCACCGAGAACTGAGAACCGGTGACCACCGTCACCCGGGCCCCATCGGTGATCTGGGTCGGATCGAGGGCCATGATCACAGCTCCGGAAAGGGACGAAGCCACGGCTTGGGCGGCGGCTTCGTCGGCGGAGGTCATGTGGGCGTAGTAGACGACAGTTTCCGACTGCGTACCCACAGGGGCCGAGTCGCCGACGCCGGCCATCTTGAATCCGAGGGCGGAAAGGGCGTCGGAGGTTGTGGTGGCCTGGTTGTAGGTGCCGGATCCGTTCATCACCGACACGGTGACAGTGCTCGGATCCGGGAGTTGCCCGCCGTGCATGGTGTCGGTGGTGGCGTTGACCCCGAGGAATTGCCTGATGACCTGCTGATCCTGGGCGGCTACCGGAAACTCGACGGCACCGTAGGAACCGCCCTTGTAGGTGTAGGAGCCGGTTTGGTCGATTGCCACCGGAAGGGTGTACTGGGGGGCTGATCCGGCGTTCACGCCACGGAAATTGAGGACCAGGTCGACCATGGCATGGATCGAGAATTTGGAGTCCACCGAGAGTTGGGACGCCACCCCGCCCACCAGCCGCGTATCGGTTAGCGGGTTGGACAGGCCGTTTTTGGCCACCGCGGTGCCCAGTACCCGTAGGAACTCGTGGTCGCGGCGGATCCGGGCCAGGTCGCTCGAGTTCTCGAACGGCCAGTAGGCCGGATTGGAGGTGGTGACCCCGGGCCCCTGGTATTGGAGGTGCCTGGCCCGCACCACCTGAAGAGCATGGATGCCGTCGAGGGGAATGCACCCGGTGGTGAGTTGCTTGAGGCCCGAGTACGCGTCGAACACCGGCATGGGGAAGTACATCCTGACGCCGCCCAGCGAGTTCACCACGTTGGCGAAGGTGTCAAAATTGAGCACCACGTAGTGCTGGATAGGTATCCCGAAGTCCTGTTCAATCGCTGCCACCAACTGGCTGGGTCCCTGAAAGAGGGCGGCATCGATCTTGTTGGCGCCGGTAGTGCGGGCGTTGGGGACGAACAGGTCACGGGGGATGGAGAGAATCGAAACCGAGTGCTTCTTCGGGTCGAGATGGAGGATCATCACCACGTCGCTGTTGATGCCGTTCACACCCTGGGAGCACAGGCCGTAGGCGGGGTTCTGGACAGTGAGCGCGCACCGGTCGGTGGACCCGACCATCAGGATGTTCTCGGTGCCGGCGTCAGCGCCGGAGGTGGGGGAGTCGATGAGGCCCTTGACATCGATCCGGTGGATCTTATGGCTGAGGTAGAAGCCGTACCCGGCGGTGCCGGCCACCCCCACCACGATGACTATCGCCAGCGTCAACAGGACCCGCTTGGTTTTCCGGTAGCGACGTTTGGGCGCCCGATGTGATGGCGGCTTGCCCCTTCCGCGGATCTGGTCACCCAACTTCTGCAGGCCGGTTTCATCGAAGGTGGGTTCGCGGACGTCGTTCTTCCCGGCGCCGGGTGACGTCCCGGGTCTCGGACTTCCCTCGATCATCGAGCCAAGCGCGCGCAGTCCGTCCTGGTGGGGAGTGGATCTACGGCGTGGCCGACGGGTGGGGTCGGTAGCGGGTCCATCCGGACCCCTGCTGGCCATGGCCATAGACGGTAGCAAGAGAGTCACCCCCGCCGGGATCACCGCTCACAGGTTCCCCGGTGACATCAGTCCTGAGACGAGCAATGCAGCCATGATGGAGAGCGGAACCAGCACGATCCCCACCGCGCTATAGGTTCGCACCGACGGGCTGGCCCCCTCCCGCTTCGCCACCTGAAGCCAGAAGATGGCCGAGAGCGACCCGGTGACCACCAGGTTTGGTCCCAGGTCGAGTCCGATGAGGAGTGCTCTGGGATGCAGGGGCGAGTTCGATGACAAGAGCACCGCGGCGGGCAGGTTGTTGACCAGGCAGGAGGAAGCGGTGGCGATCCACGCCGAGGCGACGGCCCCGACCGAACCCATGAGGCGTCCCGGCACTCCCCACACCCGGGCCAGCACACCCAGCGCCACCGCCACCGTGAACAGTCCGGCCAAGAGGGCCGGACTGGCGGCCCGGGCGGCCTCTGGCAGGGCGAGCCTCCCGGTGGCTCGCTGCACCACCAACACGGCAACCCCCAGCCCGAACACGGAGAGAGCCGGATCGGGGAGCATCAGGACCATCACGGTGGCCCCGATGACGCCGATCATGCCTGCTCCCCACTGGGGTGAAACTGGTTCGATCTCCTCACGGGTGGTCGCCTTCAGATCGGCACGTCGCCACACCACCAGTACCGCCATGGTGACCACCACCGCGGCCGCCCAGGCCGGCGCCATCCCAGCCGCGAATGAACCTCCACTCACGTTGCCACCGTGGAGGACCAACAGATTGGTCAGATTCGAGCCCGGAAGCAGAAGGGATGCCGAGTTGGACATGAACACCGCGCCGTAGAGAAAAGCGGTCTCTCCCAGGTGTCGGCGGCGGGCCGCGTGTAACAGAATCGGGGTGAGGAAGACCACCGAGGTATCGAGGTTGAGGATCACCGTCACCACGATCACCAACCCCATCAACGAGGTGAACAGGACAAGTCCACCTCCGGGGAGCCGGGCGGCCAGGGTGCCGGCGGCTTCGAACAGACGGTCCGAGGCCGCCACCACGCCCACCAGCAGCAGGCCGGCGATGAGCACAAACGGCGGCCAGGTCTGGGCCAGGGTGTGGGAAAGCGCGGTCGGCACGACGACAAGGACTACCCCAGATCGGGAGCCCTCACCCCGTTCTGCTCACCGAACGCCAACACAGCCCGCCAACACCGGTGGCGAACGACTGATCAGGTGGCGATGGGGCGGCCCAGCACCGGCCCGGCCGCCGGGACCGCTTCCGATGTGGAAGGGGATGTCTTCCCCACGTCGTGTGCCGCCACCGGGGCCGCCGACCGGGTGGTGGTCACTCTCATGTCGTCGGGTCGCAATCGCAAGGTATCGAGCCAGTAGCGCACCGTCCAGGTCGGCCAGTTGTTGGTCACCCGCCCCGATGCCGTCTTGTACCAGCTCCGGCAGCCGTTGACCCAGGTGGTGCCGGCCATCAGCCGCTGGGTGCGGGCATCGTCGCGGTCATAGGCGTCGGCGGTCACCTCGATGGTGCCCACGTCGGCGGTCACCCCATCGGCGGTCACCCCATCGGCACTGCGAGCCTCGGTGTGGAGGGCCAGGGCCTGGAGCACCACGTTGAGCTGGCGTTCCACCATAAAGAGGATCGAGTTGTGCCCGAGGTTGGTATTGGGACCGTAGAGCAGAAAACAGTTGGGAAACCCGGAGACGGCGATCCCCAGATAAGCCCGGGCCCCGTCTTCCCAAGCGGACGCCAATGTGCGGCCATTCCGGCCGGTGATGGGAATACTGGACAGAAAGTCGGTGGTGTGGAATCCGGTCCCGAAGATCAGTACATCGGCCGGTCGCCTCTTCCCGTCGGTGGTCACCACCGCATCGGTCTCCACGTGGTCGATGGGCTCGTTGACCACCTCCACTGTCGGCCGCAGAATGGCCGGGTACCAGTCGTTGGAGATGAGAAGTCGCTTGCACCCGACCGGATAGTCGGGGACCACCGACTCTTCGGGCATCCGTTCCGAGACCACCTCGGCGCGTATGCCTTTGGTGATCACCTTCCCGAGGAACTGGCTGGCCCAGCTGTCCTTCCGGAACGCCAGCCACTTGGTCTCGAGCGACCAGTAGATCCGCCACCGGTAGGCCAACTCGTAGGCCCGTACGTGGGAGAGCAGCCAACGCTCCCGCGGACCATAGACGCGGTCAGGTTTGGGGACTACATAGTTGGAGCTGCGTTGGAAAATGGAAAGCTGCCCGGCTTCGGCCGCCACCGGTGGGACGAACTGGATGGCGCTGGCTCCACTCCCGACCACCGCCACCCGCTTGCCCTTGAGGTCGACCTCATGATCCCACCGGGCCGAGTGCCAGGTCGGCCCGCCAAAGCTGTCGAGTCCGGGCAGGTCGGGAATGGCGGGGCGGTTGAGTTGCCCGCAGGCGAAGATGACGGCGTCGGCTTCCAGTACCTCGGAACCTCCCTGGGCCGACGTAACCGACACCCGCCAGGTACCGGACGCGTCGTCGAAGGAGGCTTCGTTGACGGTGGTGCCGAGACGAAGGTGGGGCGCCAGCCCGTACCGTTCCACGCACTGTTCGGCGTAGGTCAGAATTTCGGGCTGGTCGGCGAAACGCCGGCTCCAGTCGGTCTTCGACGCGAAGGAGAATGAGTAGAGGTGGGAGGGGACATCGCACCCGCTCCCCGGGTAGGTGTTGTCACGCCAGGTTCCGCCCACCCCATCGGACTGTTCGACGATGGTGAAGTCGGTGACACCGGCACGCGCCAGTTGTATCCCGGTACCCAGGCCGGACATGCCCGCACCCACCACGATCACCGAGGGTACGTGACGACCGGACTGCCGGGCCGCCCTGGCAGCACGTTGCATTCGCCTCAGGCCGATGTTCAAAGCCACGCGAACCCCCCAGGTTGTCGCACGGGCCCACCGGTGATGGCGGGCCCTTTTCACAGGTTATGGGGTCGATGAGCTGAGCCCCAAATCTCCGGAGCGACCAACGGCCACGACCGGGTCAGTCGGGCCCCCGGCCCAAATGGACCTGTGCCGATGCCGGCCCCGGCTCCGTCTCGTTGGGCGGGGCACCCCGGACGATGAAGACCAAGGCCTACACGAATCCTGCCCCTTCAAGGAGAGGGACGCGGACACGGCGGAGGCGGCAGACGGTATCTGTTGTCAGAGGACGGTGTCGAGAGCCGACCACCCCATACCGTGGCCCGTGGCCACCGGCTCGTACACGATGTTCCCTCCGACCACGTTGACTCCTTCCGCCAAGGCCGGATCGGCCCGCACTGCGTCCTTCCATCCGAGGTCAGCGATGGAGAGTACGTAGGGCAAGGTGGCATTGACCAGCGCGTGGGTCGACGAGTGGGGTACGGCCCCGGGCATATTGGATACGCAATAGAAGAGGGACCCGTTGACTTCGAAGGTCGGATCGGAATGGGTGGTCGGCCGGGTCGATTCGAAGCACCCTCCCTGGTCCACCGAGATGTCGACCAGCACCGACCCCGGACGCATCCGCGCCACCAGATCGTCGGACACCAGCTTTGGCGTCTTGGCTCCGACTATCAGGACGGCGCCGATCACGATGTCGGCATCCACGCACGTCTCGTCAATGGCATGGGCGCTCGATGCCACCGTCTCCAGTGCGCCCCGGAAGTGGTGATCGACCTGGCGGAGGCGCTCGAGGTTCCGGTCGAGGATGTAGACGTCGGAGTGCATCCCCACGGCCATGGTTGCCGCCGCCATCCCGGCCACGCCGGCCCCGAGGATCACTACCTTCGCCGACCGCACGCCGGGGATGCCACAGACCAGTACCCCTCGACCGCCGGCGGGACTCATCAGATGATGGGCCCCCATGAGCGGTGCCATCCGACCGGCCACTTCACTCATGGGGGTGAGCAGGGGAAGAGATCCATCGGGAAGCCGCACTGTCTCGTAGGCGATGGCGGTCGTTCCTCCGGCCATCAGCGCTTCGGTGCAAGCCCGCGAGGCGGCGAGGTGGAGGTAGGTGAAGAGCACCTGATCCCGCTTCAGACCGAGAAGCGGATACTCGTCGGGGACCGGTTCTTTCACCTTCAACACCATGTCGGCGCGCGACCAGACGTCGATGGCATCGGTCAGCACCGAGGCGCCGGTGGCCACGAACTCGTCGTCCCGGATGGATGAGCCGATGCCGGCCCCGGATTGCATGAGAACCCTGTGACCGGCGGAGGTGAGCTCCCTGACCCCGGCCGGTGTGATCGCTACTCTGAACTCACCGTTCTTCACTTCTGTCGGTACTCCGACGATCATGGCGACGCCTCCGAGTTCATTGTGGCATTCGTCGAGGTGGAGCGCGGGTACGGAGAGGGATCACCTCCCCGTGAACAGATGGCATGCCCCATCCGTATCCCTGGGTACAAACTCGGAAAGGGGTGCCATCGATGGCTTCCAACTCAACTCACCCGCACCGACGCATGTCGGGCGCTCACAAACTCATCGCCATTGCCGCATTCGGGGCGCTGGCCGCCGCGGCCGGCTGTACCTCGGCCACGTCTGGCACATCCGGCAAGGTGGCCGGATCGGGGAGCTCGCCGACGGTCACGGTGGCGTCGAAGGGCACGGTGGGGGCTGTGTTGTCGGACGCTCAGGGCACCACCCTGTATCGATATACCCCGGATACTCCCGGGGTTTCCGTCTGTACCGGCGGTTGCGCCACCTCATGGCCACCTCTCACCCTGCCGGCAGGGGTCACCAAGCCGGTGGCCGGCCCGGGCGTGACCAATCTGGGCACCACCAAACGGGCGGACGGTTCACTTCAGGTCACCTACATGGGAATGCCCCTCTATCGGTTCGTCGGTGATACCAGTCGGACGGACGCCACCGGCCAGGGTCTCGGCGGCACGTGGTACGTGCTGAAGGCCTCGGCGTCGACTCCGGCGACCCCGGCGGCCCCGACTACGACCTCCGCATCCCATGGATCCGGCAATGCCTACTAGCTCGGACCCGGCGAGGAATCGGCCGCTCGATGGAGCGGCGCAGCCGAAATGGGGCAAAACCGGTGAGCGAGAGGTGAGCGAGAGGTGAGCGAGACGTGTGTCACCCAGGATCTCCACCATCCGATCACTGAACTGTCCACGGTGACTCGGGATACCGTCTGTGGCGAGGAGCCCCGTCGGTCGGGGCCGATAGATATGACCACCGATGAGTTTGGACTGCGAGCTGCGTTCCTCGCCCACAGTGGCGAGTTGGTAGGTTTCGCCCGCCGGGCTTTGGGTGACGCGCAGCTGGCAGAAGAGGCCGCACAAGAGACGTTCGTGCGGGCATGGCGATACCGGGAACGGTTCGATCCATCGCTTGGATCCATGCGTACCTGGCTGTTTGCCATCGAACGACGCCTGGTCATCGACTTGGCCAGGGCCCGGGCCATCAGAAGAACTGAGCCACTGCCTCCCGACAAGGCAGAGGACGAGGACGCCATCGCGCGCGCCATGCAGGCGTGGCAGGTCGAAGAGGCGATCCGCCGCCTACGTGACGAACACCGCCACGTCCTCGTGGAGATCTATTACCGGGGACGCCCCAGCCGAAGCGTGGCTGACGAGCTCGGCATCCCCGACGGTACCGTCCGCAGCCGTCTGTTCTATGCGCTCAAGGCGCTCAAGCTTGTACTCGAAGAGATGGGGTGGGAGGAATGAGCGGAGCCGAATGTGACAGCTGGCGGGGTATGCAGGCGATGCATGCCATCGGTCGGCTCGATCCGAACGAAGAAAACGAACTTGCCGAACACCTGGCCGCTTGTTCGTCGTGCCGGGCCGAGGCAGAGGATCTGGCCGGCATGGAGTCGGCCCTGAAGCTGGCCGACATCGATCATTTGGACAGCGCCGCGGAGTTGGCGATCCCAATCGAGTCGGCGCGCTGGGAGCAGCTCCGGGTCCAGCGGCAACGACGAGTGGGCAGGATGACCAGAACGTGGGCGGTGGCGGGCGTTGCCGCTGCCGCGGTGGTGGCGATCGCCCTGGGCGCGGTGGCGCTCCACCACCCGGCCTCACCAAACCGGATCGTGGCCCTCACCGGAACCTCCGGAGTGCATGCCACGGTAGTACTCACTCCCAAAGCGTGGGGCACCCAGGCCACCTTCGATGAAGCTGGTCAGCGGGCCGGGCAGGTGCTCACCGTGTCGATGGAAACGACGTCGGGCACCTGGTGGGTTGCCGGCAGCTACCGAACCCCCGGCTCCAATGGCCGGCTCCAGGTGACCCTGTCGTGCGCGGTGCCTGCAACTCAGATCACCCACGTATGGGTGAGTGATGATGCGGGCCATACGGTGCTGCACGGCTATGTCCAGTAAGCAGGTCTAGAGGAGGGGCGAACACCGTAGTGATGCGGTGGGAGCCGATCACGCCACCCGGACCGGGTCGCCGCCGACCGACACCACATCGCCTCGGTGCAACTGGCACCCCCGGCGGAGCTCCACCTCGCCATTGACTTCCACGCTGCCGGTGGCGATGACCCGCCTGGCGTCCGACCCGCTGTCCACCAGATTGGCCAGTTTCAGAAACTGGCCCAGCCTGATCATGTCGTCGGTGATGGCTACGTCGTGCATCTGTCCATTCTCCGCCCATCGACAAGGTGAGGCAACGGTGAAGCCGCCACTAGAGGTCTCGCACGGTTTGAGCCGGATTCACGTACCGATGATGCCGGCCAGTACCGCTGCCTCGCTGATCGTAGGATCTTTGGTAGCGGTCAGGAGAGTGATGGTCTGGTCTTTTGCCAGAGCTTTCAAGTGATCGAGAGCTTCGGCCCGTTCCGGTTCCTTCAGTTCGGCCCGATACCGTCGTTTGAACTCGTTGAATCGCTCGGGTACGTGGCCGTACCACTTTCGCAGCTCGGTTGACGGCGCTATTTCTTTACACCACTCGTCCAACCCGGCTCTCTCCTTCGACACACCCCGGGGCCAGAGGCGATCGACCAAAATGCGCGCACCATCGTGAGGACCGGCCTCTTCGTACACCCGACGTAGGCGAACGTCGGGTTTTTTGGCCACCGTCACGAACCCAGGGTCGTCGGGGAGATCAGTTGACTGTCGGTGGCATCGAGACCCTCCCACAGGGGCCGAAAGTCGTCGGCCAGGCGAGCCAATTCCTCCACGTGCTGCGCGGACAGCCGACCCAGAGCGGCGCTGCCCTTCCGGGTGAGCGCCAGGCGCACCATCCGACCGTCGTGGGGATCGTGGCGGCGTTCGACGAATCCGGCAGCTTCTGCCCGTTGTGCCAGTTCGACCGCGCTGTGATGGCGCAACAACAGGTATCCGGCGATGTCGCCGATTGTCGGTCCCTGAGGCTCACCGTGCCCGCGAACGGCCAGGAGCAACTGGTGCTGGGCCGGGGTGAGGCCGGCGGCCCGTGCCTGCTCTTGGCTCCAATGGAGAAACTGGCGAAGCCCGGTCCGGAGTGCCAGCAGCCTTCGGTACTCGTCGGTTCTGAGTGGTCTTGGTGTCACGACAGGGTTTGGCTCCGTGTATCTCGCACTACGAGCTAAAGTACCCCAGGAAACACTGGTCCGAGGCATCCTGACGATTGTCGCCTCCACGATCCCACTCGCCGACCGCCAACCTGAGGCTACCGCTGGGAGTGTGCACCGTTGACTGCAGCCGATGATGCCGCACAACAACGATCGGCCGAGCACCTGGGCGATTTCACCATCACCTGGCAGGCGGTTCGGATCATCCCGCTGGCCCTGGTCATCGGGGCGATGGCCGCCGAGGGCGTCAGCACTTTCTTTGTCGTCGCTGACGAGTCGCTCGAGCTCGAGGTTTCATCATTGTCGAACACCTTCTCGCCGGCCGCCAACGCCAGTTGGTCGAGGAGCGACAAGGAGCGACCACTAAGATCCAGGCGGCGAGGGGATGTTCTTCGTGAACATGAGTCAAGGGAGTCGGTGATGGGCGATGACATGGGTGGAGACCCAGCCTGCTGGCTCAATCAAGTGTGTGACGAGTGTGGCGCCATGACGGAACGTGATGAAGTACACGACTGCTCGGTGCGGCTGGGAACACCGCCAACCAGTGCTGTCGGATCGGACGACCCCATAGGTCAACCCGGCTCGCCGGCTCAGACCCAGGACGGGTGATCCCGGCCTTCAGTGGGGCTCGGCGGGGGTGGGAGCGGGCCGGGAGGCATTGACCGCAGGTTCCTCTTTTGGGCCGATGCGTTCGTAGAGGCGGCGAACGCACTTGGGCGCCTACCGGATGGGCGAGTCCGGCTGGCCGCCGGCCGGCTGGCCAGGGTCCTCCGTAACGCCGGCCGCCTCATCCACCAGATCACCCTGGATCCGCGCCCGGACTCCCGGCCCGGAGGTGGTTCAGAGGTTGGGTTCGGCCTGAGCTTTGCCGGCTCGACGGCTTCCGAAGCGTTCGACGACGCGGCCTACGCGCTCAGTCGTGCTTTGCAGCGGACCGAGGGTATTGGACAGGGTGCCGATCGTGACTTCGAGACTCTTGATGCGGTCGTCGAGCGAGACCAGAGTTGGCACCAAAGTCGCCAGGTGGCTGATCGGCTCGATCACCTTGACCAGTTCGTCGAGCGTTGTGCCCAGTCCGGCCAGCCGTTCGAGGGCCGGTGCCACTGTGGCCAGGGGTTCCAAGGTGACGGCCAGCTCGGCCAGTGCGTCGAGGGTCGCGCCGAGCTCGGCCAGCTGCTCGAGGGCAGGCACGATGGCGGCGATCTGGGCCAGGGTGTGGTCGAAACCAGCGATCCGCTCGATGGCCGGTGCCGCCTCCCCGAGGCGCTTGAGTGCGGGGATCACCGCGGGAAGGTCCATGAGAGCTTGCACGTTGGCGCCAATTTCTCCGGTTACGTTCCGCACCGTATCCCCCCTCGATTGTCCGTGACCAGTATGACGTTGCCAGCAGATGCATGCCCTCATTGGCGTTTGGGGCTGCCGGTGACGGTCAGCGCCGACATGCGCCAACAGTCGGTGACACTTGACCGACGCCCACACCGAGTTGAGCAGAAGCTAGTTGTGAGCGAGGTTTCCATCGAGGGTCCCGGTCGACGATCGGCTCGCTGAGCGCTTCAAGTTCGCGCGCGAGAGCCTCGAGCGTCCGGTGGTTGTCCTCATAGGCCTGATACCCGGCGGGCTGGTCTGCTGAGAGCGGGCGAGTTTCCCGCAGTGACCGGTGCGCACGACGACGCTGCCGGGCAGACACGGACCAATCGCCTGATTCAATCCTCGCTGACGGCTCGGCGTCGTATCAAACGGTTGTCGGACGCTGGCAGTGCTGACATTCGGCCACGGTCGGCCAGCCGAGTCCGATCACCCCGGTAGGGGCACCCGTGCCAGCGTCGTATATCGGTGACCCTCCGTGGAGGATCGTGAGGCCACCAGGTCGAGGCAATCGACGTCGAGCGTCGCGAAGAAGGGGATCCCGGCAAGGGGCGCCCGCGCCGACCCATTGAGTCGACGCCCCTTCGAGCGTGCGATGGTCAGGTGCCCGGTGAACGGCGCATCGCCGTGGTCCGTGTCGGGGACAACGGGAACGGTCGCAGAACGTACGGCGTTGGCCGCTTCATCGAGACCTGCAACGGGGATCTGGAGCACCCGTTCGCCGTTGAACCATGCCGTTCTCGGGCCGACCTCGCAATGGACCGAGCCCGCCAGGTTCCCGGCCGCGGCCCCGAGCGCGTCGACGAGCGCGGGCACGAGGTGGTCGTCCACGTCACCGAGGAATCGGAGGGTGATGTGCCACTGTCCGGGCCTGACCAGCGTGAGGCCCTGAGCGGGCCCCAGTTCCAACAAAGAGAGACGCTTCAGCGTCGTGTCATCGGGCCACGCTGCCACGAACATCCGCACATCCAAGTGTGCCCTCTGGCGCACCGGGATGGGGACGAGCGCGGTCACCGGGCAGGCCGGCAGCCCCCACAGCTCTCGGATCGGGAATGTTGGCCGGTTTGAAGGCGAATGGGTCTTCGCCCAGTGACCCCGAAGCGGACTTCACACTGTTCCGATAGCTGACGCGCTGCCCTCAGGCCCCTTACCTGGGCAGGCGTATGCCCAACCGCCGGGAAGCAGCCACGAAAGGTTCCCCTCGGAACTGACGCTCTGGTCGGATTCTTCGAGCCGAGACGCTGTTTCGGCCACCTTCTGGCGCAGCACGGCAGCACCCCCGCCATATGGGCGCGGTCCACTTCCTATACCGGTTGATCCATCCCGAACCTCTGGTTTGCCACTGACAGGCGACGCCTCACTTCAGCGTCTGCATGATCGATTTCCTCAACGGGAACGAACCACCTGACGACCGAATCCATCACATCGGGGCCACCACCCATTGTCCAATCGTCGGGACCCTCCCGGTTCGCTAGTTCAGCCATTTGGAAGATCTCAGCCCATTCAAGCTCGGGCTTGGCGCTCAACTTCCATTCAAGCTCGATCCTGTCGCCGATCTCCTTGACGGCGGTCCTGTCGACAATCGTGATCTCTGACATATTCCGAACCTTTCCTTCGCCGGCTCTGGACAGGTGGCCGCTGCCCATGGTCTGAACCTACGACGACGGTGATTCGGCCAACAGGGCCAAATGTCACGAGTCTCCACGCCACGGACGGACACAGCACCCACCTTGGTCGTTTCCATGGCCCGGTGCGATCCCGTGCGGAGAGGAAGTGGGGCCGGCTGAACATCCTCGAACACTGGCTGGGTGGCCGGTGCGGCACTCCAGGGGAGGTCGTGGTGCCCGTGAATGCGGGCCAATACCCGTCGGTATCTCGAGGCGAATCTCTTGTGCACAGCCGCACCTCACTTGCGCTGCTCACCGTGGGGATTCAAGAGCGGGGAAGTTTGGGTCGAGGTCAAGGACGACCTGGGCGGGATGCGGGTGGTGGCGGGAAAGCCCAACTGGGATCTGCTCGCCACCATCGCACCCCGCTGAAACCTGGAGCTGGTCAATGGAGGCCAAGCGACAACACGATCCCGGCTTGCAGGGTGCCGATGGCGGCGCCCAAGACACCCCCACGGTGGGGTGTCGACAGAACCCGTCCACCCAGTGGCAACGGGTGAGCCTGCGACTCCATTTCCCACGCCATTGGTCTCGATTTCCCACATTGTTGTTGCCGCAACCAAGAAGGGAGAATCCCTGTTGAGGAGGGTCGCATCAGTTTCTCGGCACCCCCTGTCCGCCGACGGCTTCACTCCGGGCAGGCTCCCGAGGCTTGCCCCGGCGATCCGGCCTTCCATGGGCCAGGAACCGTCTTGTTGCGGCCCATGGCCCACTGCCATCGGGTGCGCACGGGGGTCAGGAGGTCGAGGGGGCATGCATGCCCACCGCAGCCTCCGTTGGCGCCGGGCCTGAGTACACCTCAAAGAAACGGGCCATCATGTCCTCGGGGACGGCGAGGTTCGCGTCATGGTCGGTGCGCACGCAGATGAGGCTGGGGCCTTCGTACTCCTGGGCCCGGCGCAGCGCCGGCTCGAGGTCCTCGATGCGCTCTACGTACTCGCTGTGGCATCCGAGGCCCTGCGCGACCAGGTCCCAGCGAACCTCCCCCTGCGCCGTGCCGAACGTCCTGCCGTACAGCGCGAGCTCGTTGGGCTCCTCCATCGTCCACGAGCCTTCGGCGAAGACAATCGTGGTGATCGCAAGCTGCTCGCGGGCCGCGGACTGCATCTCCATGATGTTGAAGCCGGCGGCCCCGTCGCCGGTGATGCACACGACCTCGCGCTCCGGTGCCCCGAGCTTGGCGCCGATCGCCGAGGGGATGCCCGTGCCGAGCATGCCGAGCTCGAGGATCGAGTGGTATGAGCGCGGGCGCGTCGGCGGCAGCACCGAATAGGCCCACAGCGAGGTGTTGCCGCCGTCAACCGTGTAGACCGCGTCCGGGCCGAAGACTGCGCCGATCACGCCGACGGCGTGTGCGGGATGGATGCCGGGGCCCGCCCACTCGAGGATCGGCGTCGCCTGGACCATCCGGACCTCCTCGTCGAGCGCCCGATAGCGCGCGAGGTCGCCTCCATCGCGGACCGGCAGATCCATGGCGCGCAGCCTCTCGGCAATCCCCTCGAGCGCACCCCGGGCGTCGCCGAGAATCCCGAGGCTCAGCGGGCGGGTGACGCCGAGGTGGCGCGGGTCGACATCGATCTGGATCACGCTCTGGCCGGAGGGGTCGCCCCAGTACTTGTCGTAGGGCAGATCGAGGTTCCCCACTCGCGATCCGGCGATGAGCAGGACGTCGGCTTCGCTCCTGACTTCGTCACCGGCCGTGCTGAACCCGAAGACGTAGTTCGGATGGTTCGAGCGCACGGTCGCACGGCCCGCCATCGATGTCATGACCGGGCAGCCGAGCAGGTCGACGATCTGCAACAGCGCGTCGTTCGCATCGGCGCGGTCGACCCCCGTGCCGGCGATGACGACCGGCCGCTCCGCTCCGGCGAGCAACGCCGCTGCCTCGTCGAGCTGTGCCCCGCAGGCGTGCGGACCCGTCCCGCGGTAGCGGGCCGGAGGGATGACCGGCGCGGTCTCGTCGTCTCCCATGGCATAGAGGATGGGGGCGGGTAGCTCGACGTGCACCGGGCCGGGGCGCCCGTTCCACATTTCGCGAAAGGCGAGGCGCAGCACCTCCGGGATCCGCACCCATTCGAGGATGGGTCCCCCCCACTTGACCGTCGGACGAAATACATCGAGCTGATCCTGACCCTGGAACGTAGAAGGCGGCGAGGGGTAGGCGATACCCAGCCGGTGCTGGGAGGTCAGTACGAGCACCGGCACGCCCTCGTGGCGCGCCGTGATCACGCCGGGCAGCAGGTTCGCAGACCCGGGCCCGGGGTTCCCCAGCACGGCAGACGCGCGGCCCGTCGTCTTGTACAGGCCTTCGGCCATGTGCACGCCCGCCGCCTCGTGACGCACCGGCACCAGGCGGATGCCGTGCGCCTCCAGCTGTGAGAGCAGCGGGTCGCTCTCTGGCGAGGGCAGTCCGAACAGGAACTCGATGCCCTCTGCCGCCAACGCTCTTGCCAGCAACTCACCACCACTGATCTCAGGCATCTTCAGCTCCTCACTCTTTGACGTGTCGGCCACGATTCCACGCCGGCTCGCGCCGCGGCCCCCGGGTGAACGCCTGTGTCCACGAGCGCCAGCCCATCGGTGTGATCGATCGGGATCACGGGCGCCGGCACACGCACCGGCGGCTCGTCGATGCCCTGCGGCGACACGGTCCGGCAGGCACTGTTGGAGGCGTGGAGGTTCATCTCAGGCCACCATACGGCCTCCGTCCACAGGCAGGACGACACCCGTCACGAACGAGGTTTTATCCGAGGTCAGATGGACGGCGGCAGCGGCCACGTCGCTGCCCTCGGTTAGGCCACCCAATGGGATCGTCGCGCCCAGCGCCATGCTCAGGTTTCTCGCCTGTTGGACCACCCAAGATCCATTGGGTTGGCGGTGACACCGGTCACGTATACCTGTCGGGTGTCGAGTTCGATGAAGAACAACACGTAGAGGCGTTTCAGCAGCACCGTGCCGATGCAGGATGGCCCAGACACTCGAAAGAGCCAGGACGACCCCCAATCTCACCAGCTCACTCTGGACCCGGTCGATGGCGGACTGAGCGGGCAGCGGGTCGGCCATCTGGGCGAGCAACTCATCCGGAACTGGCACCTGTTCGTTTCGACGTGATCACCGTTGCACCCTGGCGATGGCGTTCGACCACCAACTGGTAGAAGTCGTTGGTCTCGATGCGAACCATGATCGGAGCAGGTGGCCGTTCGTCCGGACAAGATACGGTGTCCACATGACCTCCGACGGGCACACACTGGAGGGGACCGACGTCTCGATCCCGCTGTTGGGTGTGGGGACCTGGTCCTGGGGTGACCGCTCGACCTGGGGTATGGGCGGCTACGACACCCACCTCACCCGAGCCTCGATACAGGAGGCGTGGAACGCCTCGATCGACGCCGGAGTCACCTTGTTCGACACGGCCGAGGTTTACGGAAGGGGAGAGAGCGAACGGATCATCGGTGAACTTCTGGCCGGCGATCCCGGCCGGGCTGCGTCCGTCGTGGTGGCCACGAAGTTCATGCCGTCGCCATGGAAGCTGCAGGTTCGCGGTGCACTCATGAGGTCGTTGCGGTTGTCGCTGGGGCGGCTCGGCGTGCCGGCGGTCGATCTCTACCAGATCCACGGCCCTGTCAGCCTTCGCTCCCACGCGGCGATGGCCGATGCCCTGGCCGCCGCCCACGAAGCCGGCCTTGTAAAGGCGGTCGGTGTATCCAACTACTCGGTGAAGGAGACCCGGTCCATCGACGCGGAGCTGCGTAAACGCGGCCTGCGGTTGGCCACGAACCAGATCGAGTTCTCACTGCTGCGACGCGCTCCGGAGACCAGTGGGCTGCTGGCGGTGTGTAAGGACCTAGGTGTCGTGCCGCTCGCCTATTCACCGATCGGCCAAGGCCGACTCACCGGCAAGTATTCGGTGGCCCGGCCGCCGCAGGGCAAGCGGAACTTCTCGAACCATCCGATGGGGGTCGTCGACGGTGTCGTAGGCGAACTGCGGCGGGTGGGTGAGAAGCACGGCGGGAAGACGCCCAGCCAGGTGGCACTGAACTGGGTGATCGCCAAGGGAGTCGTCCCGATTCCCGGTGCCAAGGACAGGCACCAGGCCGAGGAGAACGCAGGGGCGCTCCACTGGAGTATCGACGGCGACGACATCGTCTCGCTTGACCAGGTGTCCTTGGGAGGGGTGCGCAGCTTCCAGAACCGGATCTGGCAACACGGCTGAACAGCGGCCCCGGCGTGCCGGCTCAAACAGCTTTGTGGTGCTCGGTGAACCAGACCCAGTTCTGTCGGAACCCCTCGGTGGGCGAGGGGGGACTTGAACCCCCACATCCTTTCGGACACAGGAACCTGAATCCTGCGCGTCTGCCAATTCCGCCACTCGCCCGAGCGACTGCACGAGATTACCCGAAGAACCTGGACCCTCCTACCAGGGCAATCATGGTGACCGAGTCCGATGGTGGATGTTTTTCAGGCGATGAGGACCCCGGAGGGCCTGGGAAGGGGGACTCTTTACTACCGGGACGTTGGCACCGATAGGCTGTGGTCAGCATGGGACTTCAGAAGTTCGAAGGGCGCCTTGAGCGCATTGTCGATGGAACGTTCTCCAAAGCCTTTCGGGGTGAGTTGCATCCTGTGGAGATCGGCCGTCGCCTGACCCGAGAGATGGACCTCAAGCGTCGGCTGGGCGTCCATGGTCTCATCGCGCCCAATTACTTCGAGGTATGCCTCGCCCCGGCCGAGTTCGAGCGATTTGAGAGCTTTCTCGACGCCCTTGTCCGGGAGCTGGAGGAAGCGGCTCGCGAGCACGCCCGCACCGAAGATTATGTGTTCGTCGGCCCTGTCGTGGTGGTGGCGCTCGAGGATCCCAGCCAGCGACGAGGTCGTTTTGCCATTCTGTCCGAGGTCCGCGAAGGCCCCGCCGGTCTCTCGGCGGCATCCATCGTGTTGGCCGATGGGGAACGCATCGTGCTCGGCCCTGAAGTCATCACCATCGGCCGCCTTCCCGAGAGCACAGTGGTCGTCACCGACCCCAACGCCAGTCGGCGCCACGCCGAGATACGAAGGGTGGGCAACGACGTGGTGGTGGTTGATCTGAACTCAACCAACGGGACACGGGTCAATGGTGCCGGCATTCAGGAACGCACCCTGGCGGATGGCGACGAAATCGTGGTCGGAACGACATTCCTCCGATTCGAGACGTCGTGATGGCGGCAGGCACCTGAATTCATATGCACCTGTATCTCATTGTGATTCCGGGGCCCACCAATAACACGCCCGTACTCCGTGCCCTCGAGTACGGAGTCATTCTGGTGTTGTGGCTGTTCTTCATGTGGGTCGTTCGAGCGGTGTGGGTGGAAGTCCGTCCGCTGAAGCGCCGTCGCCGTCGCGATAAGGATGACGACATTGACACCGCGATCGCCGGAAAGTCGCGCAAGGGCAAGCATCTCCGCCTGCATGTGGTGCGTCCCGAGGACCACACCGGTGCAACCTATGAGATCGGTGCCGAAGTCACGGTGGGGCGGGCGGCCGGATGTGGTGTGCCGATCGACTACGACACCTTCGCGTCGAATCTCCACGCTCGGTTGTTCAGGCTGGATGGCGATGTCTGGGTGGAGGACCTCGGTTCCACCAACGGCACCTGGGTGAACACGGAACGGATCGCTGAACGAACCCGTATCGAAAAAGGCGACCTGTTGCAGGTAGGCGGAACCGTATTCGAAGTCGGTAAGTGACATGACGGTTCTTCGGTCGGGGTCGGCCTCCGACGTGGGTCTGGTCCGCTCCTCCAATCAGGATTTGGCCCTAGCGACCTCCAGTCTGTTTGCCGTGGCTGATGGAATGGGCGGCCATGCCGGTGGCGAGGTGGCGTCACGCCTGGCGATCGAAGAGCTGAGTGCAGCGTTTGGCCGCCAGCCCACCGGATCCGGGTTGGCCGAAGCTGTCACTTCCGCCAATGCGATGGTGTGGGCGCACAGCCAAGAGAACGCCGATCTTCGGGGCATGGGCACCACGCTCACCGCGGTGGCCCTGGTCGATGAAGGCGGACGCGATGTGTTGGCGCTGGTCAACGTGGGCGACTCGCGCTCCTACCGGTACCACGATGGCGAACTGACTCAGATCACCAACGACCACAGCCTGGCCGAAGAGATGGTCCTCAACGGCGAGCTGACTCCCGCTGAGGCTGCTTTCCATCCCCACCGCCATATCCTCACCCGAGCCCTGGGCGTGTCCCCGGACGTCAAGGTCGACGTTTGGCGGATCCGACCGATTCGCGGCGACCGGTTCCTCCTCTGTAGTGACGGCCTGACCAACGAGCTCGGGAACAACCAGCTCATCGAGGTCCTGTCCACGGTGGCGGACCCCCAGGCCGCGGCCGACCTCTTTGTCCGTGCGGCGCGCACCCACGGAGGCAGCGACAACATCACCGCGGTCGTGGTCGACGTGATCGTCGGAGAAGAGGACACCCGGTCGATCCCGGCCGTGATGGCCGTGTCACCTGAGTTCGTGGACCCAACGGGTGTGGCCTCCAATGGCGTTGCTGAACTGCAACCGCTGGCTGTTCCCGAGATAAGGATCCCGAATCGCCGCGAGCGCCGAAAGGCCAAACGCCGCGAGCGTCGACGCGATCGAGGCCGGCGCCTGATCACGCTCCGGACGCTGCTGTTCGTGATCCTGTTCGTAGCGATTGTGGGCGCCGGTTATTTCTCCGTGCGCTGGTACAACACCAATTCCTATTTCGTCGGCCTCAACGGCAATGAACTGGTGATCTATCAGGGCAGAATCGGTGGGTTTCTCTGGTACCACCCGGTCGAGGCGCAGCGTACCGGGGCCACCACCGCTGATGTGGGGCCGACCTACCTCCCGGCCCTCCAGTCTGGGGTGGAGGAATCGACCATCGGCAATGCCCGGACCTACGTGAAGAATCTGGTGTCGGACTATAGGAGCACACACAGCCCCCCCTCTATGCTTCCGCCCGCCTCGAGTACGACAACGACCACTGCGTCGGGAGCCGGGGCGGGGGGTACCTGATGGAGAAGCGCATCCGCCGGCTGGGAATCTTCATGATGCTCTGTATGGTGGCCATCTTTGTGCAGCTCAACAACATTCAGGTTCTGAAGGCCAACTCACTGGCCACCAACCCGGCCAACCCTCGGGTCCAGTCGGCAGGCCGGAGCCAGCCCCGTGGCGACATCGTGTCGGCGGACGGGGTGAATCTGGCCACTTCGGTGCTGGCCAATTCCGGGGTCTACAAGTACAGGCGGGTTTACAACCCGAACACGGCTGTGCTGTTCTCCCAGATAGTGGGTTACGACTCGTTGAAGTACGGCAATTACAACGGGGTGGAAGCCGAGTACAACAACTATCTCGTGGCCCACAACAAGCCGGCCAAATCCCTTCGTGATCTGTTGACCGGCCAGACCGTGGTGGACAATGTCACCCTCACCATCAATTCCAACCTTCAACGCCAAGTCGCTCAGGCCGTTGACAGCGGTGCCCCCGGCGTGAACGGAGCTGCGGCGGTAGTGCTCGATCCCAACACCGGCGCCATCGAGGCCATGTACTCGAACCCCACGTTCGATCCGAACCCATTGGTGTCTCCGGACCTGGCCACAGAGACGGCGTACTGGACGGCCGAAATTAACAAGCAGCTAAACCCCGGTAACCCACTGCGCGCCGGGGCCTATAACCAGATCTACCCACCCGGCTCGAGTTTCAAGGTGGTCACCACCTCCGCAGTGTTGGAACATCGGCCGGATCTGACGGCGATGACCTACCCGGTGGTGTCGTCCATCACGCTCCCCAATACCGGCAATCCTCCCCAACAGTTGACCAACTACCACTCCTCGTCGTGCGGAGGAACGCTCGAACAGATTTTGGTCCAGTCCTGTGACGCCGACTTTGCCTCCGTTGGCCAACTGCTGGGCGCCCCTACCCTGGTGACCCAGGCCCAGCAGTATGGATTCAATCAGCGGATCCCGCTTGACGTTCCCGTTTCGACGGTGGCGATCTCCAACTTCGGGACGGAGGCGTCATTCGCCCAGAACGTTCCCGGTCTGATGAAGTCGGCGATCGGCCAGCAGAACGTGACGGCCTCAGCTCTGCAGATGGCCATGGTGGCCGGCACCGTGGCCAATGGAGGGGTGGAGATGACCCCCCACGTGATGGCCCAGATACGCGATTCGCAAGGTAACCTGGTGAACTCGTACACGCCCAAGCCGTGGATGCGGGCCACCACGAGTCAGACCGCGGCCACCCTCGCCACCTTTATGCAGGGGGTTGCATCAAGTGGCACCGCTGCCGGCATCTTCCCGGCCAGCTGGAACGTGGCGGCCAAGACCGGTACTGCGCAGGTCGGCTCACTGGGCCCGAACCCGACCTTCACCACCGACTGGCTGATCGCTTTCGCCCCGGTCGGCCAGACCAAGGTGGCAGTGGCGGTGGTGCTCCCCAACCAGCCAGGCAGTGCTACTGGCGCCACCTACTCGGGCCCGATCGTCAAGCAAATTCTTCAAGACATATTGGGCAACCAGTGAAAGACAGAAGGCCCACCCATGAGAACCCCAGAGAGCAACGATCGTAGGCATAGGCTTTGACCCACATGGACCCAACCCAGGCACCGCGCGTCTTCTCCGAGCGGTACGAGCTGAACCATCTGATTGCCCGAGGTGGCATGGCGGAGGTGTACCGCGCCCACGACCGGCTCCTCGACCGTCCGGTGGCGCTGAAGGTCCTCTTCCCCGAGCTGTCGGTGGACAGAACTTTCGTCGAGCGCTTCCGGCGTGAGGCGCAAGCTGCCGCCAACCTGTCTCACCCCAACATCGTGCCGGTCTTCGACTGGGNNCGGCACGGCCTCGGGCGTCGGATTCTCGGCCGCGGACGACGTGGCCGCCAAGACCGGCACCGCGCAGACCGGCAACGTAAAGAAGAACACCGACGACTGGTTGATCGCCTTCGCTCCGGCCACCGATCCGACCATCGCCATCGCCGTCGTCGTGCCGTTCCAGCTAACGCAGGACTTCGGTGCGACGATCGCCGGTCCCGTCGTGAAGGCTCTCGTCAATGCATTTTTCGCAATGCAATCCGGCAAGACACCGTCGTGAACATCGGCACGTGTCTAGCGAAATTAGAAATCCGCCGAATCGCGAGAGCGTAGGCTAGACGCCATATGGAGCCTGTAGATGACGCCCGACTGTATTCAGGTCGCTATCAGGTAACGCACCTCATCGCCCGAGGTGGCATGGCCATTGTCTACCGGGCCCAGGACGTCCTTCTCAATCGTCCGGTGGCGATCAAGACCCTCTACCCCGAACTCAGCGCCGACCCGCTATTCGTCGAGGGATTCCGTCGTGAGGCCCAGGCGGCGGCAAACCTCTCGCACCCGAACATCGTGCCGGTCTTCGACTGGGGTGAGGATTCGGGGGCGTACTTCATTGTCATGGAGTTCATCGACGGGCGACCTCTCTCGTCCGTTCTGAAGACGGCTGGCCCGCTGTCGGCTGATCGGGCTGCGGACATCGGCGCCCACGTAGCCGCGGCACTCGGTTACGCCCATAAGCACGGCGTGATTCACCGTGACGTGAAGCCCGGCAACGTGTTGATCACCGACGAAGGTCAGGTAAAGGTGACCGACTTCGGTATCGCCCGAGCCGTCAACACCGAAGAGAGCCTGACCCAGACCGGCGCGGTGATGGGCACGGCCACCTACTTCTCGCCCGAGCAAGCTGAGGGCATCGGGGTCGACCCCCGCAGCGACATCTACTCCCTCGGTGTGGTCCTGTTCGAGATGGTGACCGGGCGGGCCCCCTTCTTGGGGGACACCCCGGTGGCGGTGGCCTCCAAGCACGTGCGTGACACTCCGCCGGTTCCGCGTGAGATCAACCCGTCGATCCCCCCGACCTTCGAGGCCATCATCTTGAAGTCCATGGCCAAGGATCCCAACCACCGGTACGCCACCTCCGAGGACCTGCGGGCCGACCTGTTGCGTTTCAACGAGGGCCGATCCGTGCTGGCGATGGAGGACCCGACAGCCATGCAGGCCGCGTTGGGTGTGACCCAAGCCGTGGGAGCCGTGGGCGGCATCAACGCGACCCAGGCGATCTCGGCCCAGGCTCGCCCAGGAGTGGGCACGGAGCCCGGCGATGAGGGGGAGGAGACCCGAGAACGAAATCGGACCCGGACCTACGCGATCGTCTTGGTTGCCCTCCTGCTACTGCTGGCCGTGGTTGGTGTCCTTCTGGCCCGCCAACTCGGCTACCTCGGGGGCGCGTCGTCGTTCAATCTCCCCAACGTGGTGGGAAAGACGGTGACCCAGGCGACCAACACGCTGAAGGGTGACGGCCTCACCGTGGCCACCAATACACAGGCCACTACCACCTACGCCGCCGGCACCGTCCTGAAGACCGACCCCATCGCCGGCGCCCTGGTCAAGAAGGGGAACACCGTGACGTTGACGGTCGCCGCCCCACCGGTGGTCCCCAAGACAACCGTGCCTTCGGGTATCACCAACACCGACGTGAACTCGGCAGAGTCAGTGCTGAAACAGGCCGGCTTGCAGTACACCGTCAAAAACCAGACCAACAATGCCCCACAGGGCCAGGTGCTGAGTTCCGATCCGGCCTCGGGGGCATCCATCAACCAGGGCGCCACGGTGACACTGATTGTCTCGTCCGGGCCTTCCAGCGTCACGGTGCCTTCGGTCGCCGGACTGAATCAGGCGGCGGCGGGGAACGTCTTGGGTAATCGAGGGTTGGGGGTCAGCGGCACGACCTCGCAGCCGTCGTCGCAGTACCAAGCCGGCATCGTCATCTCGTCTGATCCGGGGGCGGGGTCCCCGGTTGCTCCCAACTCTTCGGTGACACTGATTGTCTCGTCGGGACCGCCTCCTCCAACCACAACGACCACTTCCACCTCGACCACCGCTCCCTCCTCCTCGACCACCTCTCCCTCCTCGACCACCACATCCTCCCTACTCGGCCACGCCAAGTATCAACACTGAGCAGGATCCGGGCTCGCCTGTCGGCCACTGGCCTCTCTGGGGTCGACTAGACGCGAACGGCAGCGGCGAGGAAGTTGGCCAGCAGCGATGGTCCTGTCGGAGTGAGGATGGACTCGGGGTGGAACTGCACTCCCTCAATGGGTAGCTGGCGATGGCGGAATCCCATGATGACCCCGTCGGCAGTGGTGGCGGTTACCTCCAACACGTCGGGCAGCGTGGATGGCTCTACCACCAGAGAGTGGTACCGGGTAGCGACGAATGGATCGGGTAGACCCTCGAACACGCCCGTCCCGTTGTGGTGGATGGAGGATGTCTTGCCGTGCATCAAAGTGGGGGCGGCGACCACATCCCCACCGAACACCTGGCCGATGGACTGGTGACCCAGGCACACCCCGAGGATTGGATAGACCCCGCCCAACTCGGCGATCACCGCTTGGCTGATGCCCGCATCCTCGGGCCGACCGGGTCCAGGCGAGATGAGAATGGCGTCGGGTGAAGCAGCCCGAATGCCGGCAATGTCGATGTCATCGTTCCGATAGACGACAGGCTCGGCTCCGAGTTCGCCCAGCTCCTGGACGAGGTTGTAGACGAACGAGTCGTAGTTATCGATGACCAGCACCCGGGTCCCCATACGGGTACGAGCGTACTGGCCACACAGGGGGTCATCCCCGGATTCGGACCCCGGCCAAGGCTGGCTATCCTTTCGCCATGGCAACCAAAGCCAATGCAGGCCCGGGGAAAGCTTCGAAGAAGGGGCGCTCCTCGAGCGGACGCACCACACCTCAGGCCGAGCGCGAACATACGCGAAGCGATCGCTATACCCCGCCAATCCCGAAGAACACCAAGGTCAGCCCCAAGTGGATGGGGGGATTCATCATCGCTCTCTTCATCGTCGGCGTCCTGGTCATCATCCTCAACTATGCCGGTGTGCTTCCCGGAGGCGTGTCCAACTGGTGGTTGGTCGGAGCCATCGGCTCGATCTTCGCGGGCCTGATGGTGGCCACCCGCTACCACTAGCGGGTTCGGCCGCTCCCAGTGGGCGAATCCCCGGGCACGCGGAGAACCGGCCCCCGAGGGCCGGTTCTTCCATTCGTGCATATGTCTGTCGTGCCTCGGCCATGAAGCCGAGGATCTCCGGACGATTCAGCCCAGGCGCTCGATGATGGTGGCGTTGGCCATGCCTCCACCTTCACACATGGTGACCAGGCCGTAACGGCCATTGGTGCGCTCCAGCTCGTTGAGCAGCGTGGCCGCCAGCTTGGCACCCGAAGCTCCGAGAGGGTGACCGAGGGCAATCGCCCCACCGTTCACATTCACTTTGCTCATGTCGGGGTGGTGCTCCTTCTCCCACGCCAGCACCACACATGCGAACGCCTCGTTGATCTCGATGGCGTCCATGTCCTCGATGGTGAGCTTGGCCCGGTCGAGGGCCATCTGAGTGGCGGCAATCGGCCCGGTGAGCATCGTGATGGGATCGCTACCGACCACCGCGAAGCTGTGGAACCGGGCGCGGGGCGTCAGGCCGAGTTCGTTGGCCTTCGCCTCACTCATGATCAGGACCGCGGAAGCTCCGTCGGTGATCTGCGAGCTGTTGCCCGCGGTCACCCGCCCAATCTCGGGCCGGTAGGCGGGCTTGAGGTTGGCCAGCACCTCCACCGTGGAATCAGGCCGGATACCCTCATCGGCGGTCACCAGCTCATCGGTGTCGGCACCGTTGTCGTCTTTGATCGCTACCGGGATGATCTCACGCTCGAACCGACCTTCGGCGGTGGCCCGGGCGGCGTTCTGGTGGGACCGCACGGAGAATTCGTCGAGGTCCTGCCGGCTGATGTCCCACTGTTCGGCGATGAGCTCGGCCGATTCACCCTGGCCGACCAGTCCACCTCGCTCGGCGTAGCGCTGCATTACCCGGGGCCCGAATGGGAATCCGAGGTCGCGTACGACCGATGCACCCATCGGTGTGCGCGTCATGACTTCCACCCCGGCGGCGATGACGATGTCGTAGGCCCCGGCCATGACACCCTGAGCTCCGAAGTGCATCGCTTGCTGGGATGAACCGCACTGGCGGTCGATGGTGGTGGCGGGAACCGAGTCGGGGAATCCTGCGGCCAACGCGGCATTGCGCCCGACGTTGAGCGACTGTTCGCCGACCTGCATGACGCAGCCCATGATGACGTCCTCCACCAGGCCCGCATCCAGATGGTTGCGCTCGATGAGCGCTTTCAGCGGCTCCGAGGCCAGGTCGGCCGAGTGCCAATTGCGGAACTTCCCGTTGCGCTTGCCTCCAGCGGTTCGCACCGCGTCAACAATGACAGCATCCGTCATGATGGGATTCCTTTCTTGGTCCGGCGGACCCTCGCCTGCCGACCACACCTACCGCTGAGGACCTTCTCTCGGTCCGTCAACTGCATTCGCGGAAAACTTGACCGCGTGGTCAATATTCTACCCAGACCAGATTCGGAGTCAAGTGTGCGCACCGGTGCCTCGCCCGACCGGACCTGATATTCGGGTCGGATGTCGACGCCGACCCACGGTGACGCTACGGTCGGCCCCGTGAGTAACCGAGTCAAAGATATGGACCGCTGGTTGGGCAACGGTGGAATGGAGTTGATCGGTACCGTGGGTGCGTCCTTTGACGACTACGGGGTCGACGGGGAGGATCTGGGTTGGGTGGCCGGGGTATTCACACCGCTTCAGCCCGCCTGTAACCCGCATGGCATCGTCCAGGCCGGAGTGCACGGGCTGCTTCTCGATGCAGCGATGAACTTCGCCATCAATTCCGCCCTTCCCGGTCGCGACAGGACGAAGGCCACCTTGGAGATGAAGATCGAGACCATGCGTCCCGCCCTACTCGGAGAGTCGTACCGGCTGCGGGGCGACGTGGTGCGCATGGCTCGCCAAATTGCCTATGGCGAGGCCACCGTGCGGGACAAGGAAAACCAGGTGGTCAGTCGATCGACCGGCACCTTCATGCTGCATCGCCCCGATCCCAGCGGAAATGGCAGCGCCGCCGCCGGCTGATCTTCACCTCACGCGTCACGTTCGCGACGGGTCGATCCGACCAACGTCGCCGGCAACCGATACCGGTATCACGCCGGTCGTCAGCGGGAGTACGTGGCCGTGGGATCGACATCTGTTGGAGTCGGCATCTGCCGACTGTGTGAAGGACCCACCCAACCCGAGTTCGCACTCTGCTACTGCTGCACGACTCTGATCGGTCGCCTGCAGATGCCGTTGGCACCGGTGACCGCGGTCACGCCGTATCGGGTGGGCGACGGGATGCACCGCTTACTCCGTGGCTATAAGGACGCCCCGCTGGCCGAGGTGCGCTCGATCCATACGTCGCAGTTAGCCGGAATCCTCCGCTGGTGGTTGAGCGAACATGGCGACCGATTGTTGGCCCGCACCGGAGGTCCGTGGGACCTGGTGGTAGGGGTTCCCTCCTCGCAACGCCCTATGGCCCCGGTCGATGCTCTGGTGGATGCGGTGCCGTCGTTGGCCCGACAACACTTGTCACTGCTGGTCCGGGGACCCGAGCCCACCGATCACCTGGTGGCGTCGAGGCGAGGGTTCGCGGTGACGTCGAACGGTGAGGCCGGCTGCGGTGAGCGGGGGCGCCGGGCCCTGGTGGTTGACGACAGCTTCACTACCGGTGCCCGTGCCCAGAGTGCGGTGGCGGCCCTGCGGATCGCCGGTATCCGGGTGGCCGGAGTGCTGGTGGTGGGCCGAGTGGTCGCTCCCGACACTGCGTGGTGGCAGGCGGCCTATTGGGACTCGATGTTCGAGGAGAGAAGAGCAGCCCGGGCCGTCGAGTGGGCTGGTGAAGGGCATCCGGTCGCGGGGCTACCCCACTGACGTGGGCATTTGGACCAGGATTGCCTATCCATATATAGTTGGTTGTTACAAGCAGATAGCTGCGACCGCCGGCAATGGCGGGTGCCGGACCGCCTTTGGCGGCCGGAACAGAACTGACTGGACGATGGCGACCATTTCAACCCCGACCACAACGATGGCTACCGATGCAGGCACCCCCGATGCCCGGTCGAATCCGGCCTCAGCGGTCGGCCCGGGCTGTTCGGTCCCGGCCGGTCTCGACCGGGCATTGACCCAGGTGGCCCGGGCCATCCTCCGGCTCGGCGTTCCCCAGCATGCCTTGGCCGAAGGTGAGGCGATCGACCGATCCGGGTTCTGGCTCCTCGTCCGGGTATCCGAGTACGGACCTATCCGGTTGTCGGAACTGGCAGAAGCGGTGGAGCTCGATCTGTCCACGGTCAGCCGTCAGATGCGCGACCTGGTCAACGGCGGTTTGATTACCAAAGTGCCCGATCCTCATGATGGTCGCTCGTCGTTTTTGAGCCTGTCGGCCCGAGGCGCAGCTGTGTTGGAGTCGGTGTCCGAAGCTCGTCGGGAGGCGCTGGCCGAAGCCATCACCGAGTGGTCGGACGAAGAGCGCACCACCCTGGCCGCCGGGTTGTTCCGCTTGGCCGCCGGGTTGCAGATGACCCCGAAAGGCACGCGATGAGTATCGAAACACCCCCGAGGCCGTCTGATGAGGTCACCTCGGCGCCGGCCGGCGCCGAGGCAACGGCGGTTCCCGGCGAGGGGCTGTCCCATCGACAGATCCTCATAGTTTTCAGCGGCCTGATGCTGGGCATGTTCCTGGCTGCCCTCGATCAGACCATCGTGGGTACGGCGTTGCCCACCATCGTGAACAGTTTGCACGGTCTCAACCACATCAGCTGGGTGGTCACCGCCTACCTGTTGACGTCGACCATCTCCACCCCCCTGTACGGGAAGTTGTCCGACCAACTGGGCCGCAAGGGAATCTTTCAGTTCGCCATTGTGATTTTTCTGATCGGATCCGTGCTGTCGGGTTTCAGTCAGAACATGGGCGAACTCATCGCCTTCCGCGGGATCCAGGGCATCGGGGCCGGTGGACTGATGGCCATGGCCATGACGATCATCGCCGACGTGGTCTCTCCTCGTGATCGCGGCCGCTACCAGGGGTACTTCGGCGCCACCTTCGCACTGGCGTCGGTGGCCGGACCTCTCCTCGGTGGGGTGTTCACCGACAACCTGTCGTGGAGATGGATCTTCTACATCAACGTGCCCATCGGCATCGTCGCCCTGTTCGTCACCTCGGTGGTCCTCAAGCTGCCATTCCGTCGGCAATCGCACAACATCGATTACCTGGGGGCGATGCTGCTGATGTTGGCCATCACCGCCACCCTCTTGGTGACCGTGTGGGGCGGGACCCAGTACGGATGGGGATCGTCGACGATCATCATCCTGGCCATCGCCGCGGTGGTGCTGGTCACCGCCTTCATCTTGTGGGAGAGGAAGGCCTCCGAGCCGATCCTGCCTCCCAGCCTGTTTCGCGTCGGCATCTTCCGGGTGTCGGCCGGTGTGAGCTTCCTGCTGTCCATTGTCATGTTCGGCGCCATCATCTATTTGCCGCTCTATCTTCAGCTGGTGGACGGGGTGTCGGCCATGGTGTCGGGACTCCTTCTGGTGCCGATGATGGTCGGATTGTTGGTCACGTCAATCGCCTCCGGACAGATCGTCACCCGAACAGGGAGATACAAGATATTTCCGATAGCCGGGTCGGTCCTGATGGTGATCGGCATGTGGCTGCTGTCCCAACTGGGGCTGCACACCTCCCACCTCACGATGAGTGTCTATGTGATTGTGCTGGGGGCCGGCATGGGCATGACCATGCAGATCATGGTGCTGGCCACCCAAAATGCGGTAGCCCCCACCCAGATAGGTACCGCCACTGCCGCCGTCACGTTCTTCCGGTCGCTGGGGGGCGCATTCGGCACCTCGCTGTTCGGAGCCATCTTCATTGCCGGTCTCGGACACTGGATTCCGCTGCTGGTTCCCGGCGCCGTGTCCAAGTCCATCCACGTGAGTGGGAGTTTTTCCATGAGCCCCACCCGGCTGCACACCTTCCCCGTCGCCGTACAGCATGGAATTCTCGAGTCGTTCGTGCGCTCACTCCATACGATGTTTTTGGTGGGCGTGCCGGTGGCCGCGGCCACGTTTGCGCTGACCCTCTTCCTCAGGGAGATGAAGCTCCGGACCAAATCCGGTCTTGAGCGACCGATCGAGGATGTGGCTATGGCGGGCGGTGCCCCGGGCTCCGCCGATGCTGAAATCGACCAAGGGGTGCTTGGACCGGGTGCGATCATCGGGTAGGTCTGACACCCGGTATCCGCTCGTCCCGATTGGGCCCGGGTGTACTAAACCAGGGTCATGCTGTTACGTGTCTTCACCGAGCCCCAACAGGGCGCAACCTATGACCAACTCGTGCGGGTGGCTCAAGTTGCCGAACGCCTGGGGTTCGATGCGTTTTTCCGGAGTGACCATTTTTTGGTGATGGGCGACTCGGATGGCCTTCCGGGACCCACCGACGCATGGATCACCCTGGCCGGCATTTCCCGGGAGACCAGCCGGATCCGACTCGGGACATTGGTGACGTCGGCCACCTTCAGGCTTCCGGGCCTGTTGGCGGTGACCGTGGCCGAGGTTGACGCCATGAGCCACGGCCGGGTCGAGCTGGGTTTAGGGTCCGGGTGGTTCGACACCGAGCACACCGCCTACGGCGTTCCGTTCCCCCCACTCGGCGAGCGGTTCGAGAGGCTCGAGGAACAGTTGGCCCTCATCACCGGGATGTGGGCGACCCCCAGCGGCGAGAAGTTCTCCTTTCATGGAGCCCACTACCAATTGGAAGATTGCCCGGCACTACCCAAACCGGTGCAGCGACCGGGACCTCCGGTGATTGTCGGAGGAGGCGGAAAGAAACGAACTCCCCGGTTGGCCGCAACCTACGCCTCGGAGCTGAACGTACCGTTCTCTTCGCCGGAGGACACCGTCGCTCAGTACGAGCGGACGAAGCTCGCGTGTGAGGCCATCGACCGTGATCCGGCCTCCATGGTATTTTCCGCTGCCCAGGTGGTGTGCTGTGGGCGTGACAATGCCGAAGTGGCGCGTCGTGCCAAAGACATCGGACGATCGGTGGACGATCTACGCGAGCACGGCCTCTGCGGAACACCTGAGGAACTGGTGGAGAAACTGGCGAGCTTCGCCGACTTGGGGATGGAGCGGGTGTACCTGCGGTTCCTCACCTTGGATGACCTCGAACATCTTGAGCTGATCGGCGAAGAGGTACTGCCGCACTGTGCACAGCTGGGCTGATTCCCGCTGACACTGCGATACGAGGTGAGGTGAGGCTCTGCTCAGGTCGAGTCGTGGCTGGTGGTCAGCCGTTCGATGCGCTCGAGAGTCTTCTCCATGTTGGAGCGGGTCTTCTCGGGGAGACCGCCCAACTTCAAAAGTAGGCGTTGGTGATCCTGGGAGATATCCC
Source organism: Acidimicrobiaceae bacterium (assembly GCA_003152015.1). Taxonomy (GTDB): domain Bacteria; phylum Actinomycetota; class Acidimicrobiia; order Acidimicrobiales; family RAAP-2; genus DASZIT01. Next base: position 66,736 of record PLZF01000011.1, read on the forward strand.
AGCTCTCCGTCACTCGGGTCCCACCTTGAACCGGCTCGAGCTCGTAACGCCAGATACGCCCGGCTGCAAACCGACCAAGGAGACCTCCGGGCCGGGTCTGCCACGCGATCCGCCGGTTCTCTTCGAACTCGATGACCGTGCTGACCATCGAGTAGTTGATGCCCATGTGCATCGACATGCCGAAGGTGGAGCCCATAGAGAGGCGTTGGGGTGAGCCGATCTTGGCCTGTTTCACCGTGCCCGAGCCATCGATCTCGGGATGGCGGGCCACGTCGGCCAACAGATCGAAGATGGCCCCGGGTGCAACCGGGATCACTCGCTCGACCGAGACAACATCGCCTTCCATCTGAAACCTCCATGAGGTGGGGTAGCGCTGGGTTGGCACCGATCGGTGTCAGCCGACATCATCTCGGGTCCAGCATGGACCGAAGCTCATCGATGATGCCAATGCGGTGTCCTTCGACCGACTTACCGGTTTTCTTCGTGAATGTTCGATTGACGCCCGGCACTGTCGACCGACTGCTGGTCGTAGGTCCTGCGGCGAGAAGACCCCGAGGTGGCGGCCAGCACGGCGCTGATCACCAAGCCGACGACCCCGACGACCATGAGGATGACACCGACGGTGGAAAGACGGAACCCGTGGGTCTGGGTGGTGGTAATTCCCCAGTACAGAACGGCTCCCACTGCGAATACCAAGATGCTGACTACAAATCCGGCACCGAATCCCGATCGCATAGCGCCTCCGTCCATTCTCTCTTGTAGTGGCGATGCTCAGCCATCGGCCACCTGCCCTTACGACAGTAGTGCCAATGAGCTACCCGAACGGGGCCCGTCTAAACTATTCGATGACCGGCGATGACCGGCGATGACAGTCGATCACTGTCATGGTGGATGGGCTCGGGAGTCGGCCGGCCTCAGACGGCGGCACCTTCGGCCCGGAGTTTGTCCACTACCTCGGTGACCAACTCGGCAGCGCCCCGAAGAGGGCCTACCGGCCACGACCGGAACTCCTCCGGGAAGAGGCTCGGGCTGATCGAGAGATCCCAGGCATCGACCATGCCGTACGCAAAGTCTTCATCTGAGCACTGGCCGCTCTCGAAAGGTCGGACCCAAGGGCAGGTAAGCCAACGACACCACAGATCGGCATTGCTCACGATGCCGGCGAGCTCTTTCATCGCCACCACGCCCCGCAACTGGACCAACACGCCTCCGAGGTCACACAGAACCATTTCGACGGGACCGGCCATCGGCAGGCCCTACCGTCGCCGACCAGATCCGCCGGAGCCGGCACTCGCGTCGATGCGGCTGGAGTACTCACCGACCGAGGGGCGAAATCGGTCTACGCAGCCGTTAGCCACCGGCTGCTGGCGGGGAACGCCAACCAACGCCTGGATGGCAGTCCCATCGCGCGCCTCTTTACGACCGACAGCGTTGAGACACAACCGACGGCGCCTTCCTCCGAGGTCGAGGTGGTCTCCGTCGCTCCACTGATCGGCGAAGCCATCCGTAGGATCGCCCGTCGGGAGAGCATCTCCGTCCACTTCCGATAGGGGGAAGGCGACCCTCGCCGCCGGCTGCGAGGCCGAACTCACGCCGCCGATCCGTAGAACTGGCTGGAGCCGAAGCTGAAGACGCCGCCATCGTCGGCGACGAAGCGATACCCGGCGCCGCTCGGAGACGCCTCCATGCCCACGATCGGTCGGTTGAGTCCGAGACTGCCGGTCGAGCCGTGGAACGGAGCATTTCCGAAGGAGAAGATGCCGCCATCTGAAGCCACCAACCAGTAGCCCCTACCGTCGGGGGTGGCCGCCATGCCGACGAGGGGATGACTGGGCGTCACTCCGGCCGAAGGAAGGGACCCATAGAACCCGGCATCACCAAAGGCGTAGACCGAGCCGTCCCGTCCCACCAACCAATAGCCGTGGCCGTCGGGGGTGGCCGTGATCCCCACGATGGGCGATGGAGGTGCCGAAGGCAGCTCTCCGTAACTGTTCGCTACGGAGCCGCACGCGTCCACCTGACCCGCGGCGTTGACGATCCAGTATCCGGCGTCGCCCAGGCCAGGCGCCATGCCGGTCACGCTGCCGGTGGGAAAGCCGACGCAGCTCTGGGCCGGCGGGTATACCGGGGATGGTGGCGAAAGAGGCGGGTTGCCAGCCAGCATGATCGATGTCGAATTGGTCAGATCGGTGCACTGGCCATAGGTACCGGGGAGGACCAACCCGTAATAGATATTGAACTGATTGGGGGTTACCGGCAGCACGAACGGTGTGAGCGCCGAACAGCGCTGGACCCCATCCTCCTGGATCACCGGTGTCGAGGTCAACGGCGACCAATCTGTGGCGGAGGCCGAGTTGATCTGCCACACGTTGAAGCGGGTCGCGTCTGACGCAATTGTTTCCTGCACATTGAAAAACATGTACCACCGGGAGCCGCTCTGAAAGACATCGGGATTGGACATGCATTGCGAACCAGAACCTCGGTAGGCGATTGAAGACGTGAGCAGATCCCGATTGGCATCCACGCTGGCCACACCGATCACGCAGTCGGCGCCGTAGTACACCGTCCATCTCTGTGCTCCCGAAGGCTCCAGCAGAACCGACGGTGAAGACGCGTCCAAACCGTAGGCGTCAGTAAAAACCAATTGCTTGAACGATGCCCAGTGATTGCCGTCACCGGATGTGGCTGACCACACTTGGTTGTTGCATCCCACACCACACGACAACACCGTGAAGAACATCGTGTACAGATACGAAGTACCCACGGACACCACGCTCACCGACGGATCGTTCACCTCACTGGCCGCTGCCGCAACCTGGGAGGAAAGGATATCGGTGGTCGGATTCGACCACGGGCCGTTGGGGGTGGGAGAGGTCCGCTGGAAGATGGTATCGAGCTGGCCGGCATTGACGGCCTGTTGGGTCTGCCAACCGCCGTACCACATGACGTAGCCCTGGCCATTGGGGTTGGGGATGATGTCCGGTGCGTAGATGTCGTGTCCCGTGAATTGTTGAGGGTCAGCGGCGGCCGCACCTGCCGACCCGGAAGTCACGAGTTGTCCGACCGAGGGCACGACCAACATGGTCGCCGCGACCGAGATCACCTCAATTAGAACCCGCAACCGCTTCCCCACGACGTCCACCTACGTTTTGCAATGCAGCGTCACCCTAGATCTACTTTGTGTTTGACGCCTTTTGGCATTCGGCCTATTGCCGATTCGAAGTTCCCCCCGGAAGCTTCAACGTTAAGCGGTGTCGCCACGACGCGTTATTCGCCGGTGCCCACCCATCGTCGGTCCGGCAGCGGCCTCTTGACCAACCCACGTGCCCCCGTTTGCCCGCGAGCAGCCCGTCGGCAGGCTCGCCCTGGGCCGCGAGGAGGCGAGGACCGTCGCCGGGGAGCCCCGCTCCGCGCGCGTGTGGGCAGCCGGGGAAGCGCTGACCGGGTCATCCACGGTGGTGGAGGCCATGGCGCAAAGTAACGAGGCGACCAGGGGATCCTCGAGTAGCAGCCCCGCAGGTCGGTGGGCCGATCCCGGTAGGGGCCGCCGAAGGCCGAGCCGTCGCCAGGCGCACGGCATCCTCTCCGAGTGGGTCACCGAACTCGCCGACGCTGACGGGGGGACGGTCGTGGTGACGCTCGATCTTTACGCTCGCGCCACCGCGGCAGAGAGTCGGCGAGTCGCCGAAGCCGTTGGCGCCAGAATCCGGCCGCGGGATCGCCGCGGGACGATGCGACCGAGGAACAACAGGGCGAAAACCAGCATGGAGCCCAAAGAGGCCTCTTGAACAGGAGTTTCCTTCAAGGGTCCCTGGTTCCAACTGTCCCTGGTTCCAACTCTACGAACCGGCGCCCCATGCTTGCCGGTCGGGTGATCCGCTTGCCGTGACGCTGGTGCAGCCGCGGCGACGGGGCCGATCAACGCTTGGCCCTACGAGGGCAGACCCCGGTTGGTGGCCACCGAGAGGGTGGGCGTCCGCAATGTTGACTAGATCGGTCAGCTTTGCTTGGCTATAGGGGTGCAGAAGCCCACCCTCGACCTCGATGCGGACATCGCCAAATTCGACTCGATGCTGGCGGAGTACATAGCCGGCCGGATGGACGAGGACGCGTTCCGCATCTTCCGCCTCAACAACGGCATCTACGGCCAACGGCAAGGTGGCCGCGACCAGATGGTGCGCATCAAGGCGCCGTACGGCTCACTCACCGCCGACCAGCTCGAACTGCTCGGCGCGGTGGCGGAGCGCTACAGCCGCGGCTGGGGGCACCTCACCACCCGGCAGAACATCCAGTTCCATTTCGTGCAGCTCGAGCGGGCGCCCGAACTGCTGCGCGAGCTCGCGGCTGTCGGCCTGACCACCCGAGAGGCATGCGGGGACGCCGTCCGGAACGTGGCCGGCTGCCACCTTGCCGGGGCCTGCCCCTACGAGGTGCTCGACATCAGCCCCTGGGCAGAGGCGACGTTCCAGCACTTCCTCCACCACCCCTACGCGCAGCGCCTGCCGCGCAAGTTCAAGATCAACTTCTCCGGTTGCGCCACCGACTGCGGCCAGGCGATGTTCAATGACGTCGGCGTGGTCGGGGTCTCCCGTCCACTCGCCGACGGCACGACGGAAGCGGGCTTCCGGGTCTTTATCGGGGGCGGGCTCGGCGCCAACCCCCATCCGGCTCACGCGCTCGAAGTGTTCACGCCTCGTGACCAGCTCCTCCCAACGATCGAAGCGGTGCTGCGTACCTTCGACCACTTCGGCAACCGAGACAACAAGCTCCGCGCTCGGCTGAAGTGGGTTGTCGACGAGCTCGGCATCGACGAGCTCCGTCGCCGTGTCCTGCGCGAGCGTGCATCGCTGGTCGCCAGCAGCTCATGGCCGGGCGGCATCCCCGCAATCGTCGAGGTGAACGGCGACACGCCCGCTGGGATCGACGTCGTCCGGACGCCGACGCCGGTGGGCGCTCCGGTCACGCTGCGGGTGGCGGCGGGCGGCCCCTATGAGCGGTGGCGCTCCGCCAACGTCGTGATCGGTGTGGCCAAGGGCGCCGTGTCGGCCATCGTGCACGCGCCCCTGGGGGACATCACCGCCGAGCAGTTCCAGGAGCTGGCCGCGCTCACCCGCGACCTCGGCGCCGACGTACGCATTACCAACCGGCAGAACCTCGTATTCCGCGGGCTCACCGAGGATGTCCTCCCCGAGCTGCACCGCAGGCTGCTGGCCATCGACATGGCTGAGCCCGGCGCTGAGCTGGCGCGTGACGTAGTGGCCTGTCCGGGCGCCGACACCTGCAACCTGGCGGTCACCCAGAGCCGGGGGCTCGCCGAGGCCATCGGCCAGGCGCTCGAGGAGGCCGGCCTGGCCGATGTCGGTGGGGTGCGCATCAACATCTCCGGCTGCACCAACAGCTGCGGGCAGCACCACGTCGCCGACATCGGGTTCCACGGCGCCGAACGCCGCGTCGCCGGCCGGCCGGCGCCCGGCTACCAGCTCTTGCTGGGCGGGCATGTCGGCGACACGAAGATCACTTTCGGCCAGCGCGCCCTGCGCCTGCCCGCCAAGGCGTGCCCTGAGGCGGCGGTCCGGCTGGTCGGGCGATTCGCCGACGAGCGAGAGGCCGGAGCGAGCTTTTCCGAGTGGCTGGCGCGTTCGGGCGGGACCAAGGCCGTGAGCGCCGGCCTCGCCGATCTCGATCACTGGCCGGATGCAGAGGAACGTCCCGACTACTACATCGACTACGACGAGACCGGCCCCTATGTCCCAAAAGTCGGCCCGGGGGAGTGCGCCGGCAGCTGAGCGGCCGTGGGCGCCGGCCTCGCCGTACGAAGGTGGATGCGAATGGCGCGGCACCCGTCTTCCCGCGCGGATCGGATCCGTAGCGCGACGACCACTGCCCGTGGAGATGATGGTGTCCGGTTCCACGAGATAG
>PLZF01000097.1 GCA_003152015.1 Acidimicrobiaceae bacterium
CAGGCCACCGGCCGACGATCTCCGTATGCCGTACCCCGAGCCGCTCAGCCTTGTCTGCAAACACGTCGAGCATGTCCCGGCTCGCGTCGACGGCGACCAATCGTGCGGCCGGAGGCGCTAGCAAGAGGCTGGCGGCGCCACCACCTGCGCCGACGTCAAGCACCGACCCGCCTGGAGTCATCGACTCGGTGGCACGCAGCCTTGACGGGTTCAACTCGGGATCAGCCAGAGCTCGATCGGTGGACAAGGCGAACAGGTGGGGTGGGAAACCCCAGGGTGACTCTGGCGCGGCCACCAGCACCGACTCGGGAATGGCCCATGAATCCAACTGGCGTGACCAACGAGCCGAGGCATCACGGGCACCCACTGGAATCGCCACGATGACTGAGCATAGGAGTGCCCTGGGGGCCGATGAGCGGTGCCCATCTTCGAAGGCTCTACGGGTTGCCCATGAGGAGTGTCAGCCGGAATGCTGGGGTCGCCCCGAAGTGGAATCGGTAGGTGGCACCGAATCACCGCCCCCCTACCCGCTTGATGAGGCACCAGCCAACTACGTCGTCGAGTCGGTAACCACTATTGCCTCACCAAGGCCACTGCGAGCGGGTCGCAACGTGCAGTCAGGACCGTCCCACATCAGACTGAGCCCATGTCCGCAGCTGATCACCATTCCGAGGGCCAGGATGGACACGATCACGATCACGGAGGCGCTGCCGGGTTCCTTCGGGGCTTCATCGCACCCCATTCACACGACGCCAAGGACTCGCCCAACCAGGCCCTGGAAGCAAGTAGCGACGGCATCCGTGCGGTAGCGCTCTCGCTCGTCATCTTGCTGGCAACAGCCGGGGTCCAGGCTCTGGTCGTCGTGGCCAGTGGATCCGTCGCGCTATTAGGCGACGCGCTCCACAACGCCGCCGATGCGCTGACGGCGGTGCCGCTGTGGCTGGCGTTTCGGCTCGGGCGCAGACCGCCGACGACTCGCTTCACCTATGGCTACGGGAAGGCGGAGGACGTTGCCGGCCTGGCCTTGGTCGCCCTGATCGCGGTGTCGGCAGCATTCGCTGGCTACGAAGCGATCCACCGGCTGATCCATCCGGAGAAGGTGTCCCACTTGGGATTCGTCATGGCTGCGGCCGCTGTCGGTGCCGTTGGCAACGAAGTTGTGGCCCAATACCGGATCCGGGTCGGACGCCGGATCGGTTCCGCCGCGCTCGAAGCCGACGGGGTCCATGCCCGCACCGACGGCGTGACTTCTCTGCTGGTACTCGTTGGGGCGATTGCCGTCGACTTGGGCGCGGAGTGGGCGGACCCAGTGGTGGGCCTGCTGATCACCGCTGCAATCGTGGTCGTCGGCTACCAGGCAGTGCGTAGCGTCGGTCAGCGGCTCCTTGACGCGGTGGACCCGGACGTCATCGAGCAGATCTCGACGGTTGTCGAAGCGGTAGACGGTGTGTTCACCGTCACCGAGGTTCGGGCACGTTGGGTCGGTCACCGACTGCTGGCCCAGGTGAGGCTCAGCGTCGATGGGAGGTTGTCCGTCACGCGGGCACACGGGATAGCCGAAGAGGTCCACCACGAACTCCTGCACCACGTGCCGAACCTCTCCGAGGCGATCGTCCACGTCGACCCCTCCGGGACCGAGGCCGATCCCCATGCTGCGACCCGGCATCATCAGGGCAACGGGTAGGACCGCCCACGAAACGTCGCCAGGTGGGACACGCGTCCGGCTGGTACGACATGCGCTTGGTGACCACCAAGGATTGGTTCGCTCGCGACCGGATGATGACCCACCTGGCCGTAATCGCTCAAGGGTGCGCGCCGCCCTCGGGCCGGGCACCGCACCGGCGTGCCTGATGCTCCCCATGCTCGCGGCACGAAGAGGATCGTCAGCTCACGTGGTGAGGAGGGAGCGACCTGCAGCCTCGGCGATCTCGAGGGCGCTGAGCGCACCATTCGCCGCTCCCTTCTCGAAGTCGTTCCCGTTGACGGCCATTGAGTTGGTGATGTGTGCGAAGCAGACGACGTCTCGCTGGCGGGCGGCCCCGTATGCGTAGAGGGCGGCTGCTTCCATCTCGACGCAGTTGATACCAGCGGCCTCGGCTGCAGCGATGGCCGACTGGGTCTCTGGATATGGAGCGTCGGCCGTCCACGAGAACCCTGGCAGCACGGGCTCGGACAGATCACTTAGAGCGGGCGCGAACCGCTCCTCCAGGGACGGCGCCAGTTGGCTCCAGTCGGCTTTCGGCAGGTAGTGGTGGCTGGTCCCCTCGTCTCGCAGCGCCTTGGTGATCAGGACGAAGTACGGAGGGTCACCCAGGGATCGGATCTGGCCGGCTGAGGTGATGCTGAGGATCACTTCGGCACCGCTGGCCGAAAGCTGCTCGGCGACGAGGACGGCGAAGGGGGCTCCCACGGCCAGGCCGACAACGCCGATGGAGAGTCCATGTACGTCCGTGACCCACATCTCGGTGTGGTAGCAGGCCCAACCGGGGTGGCGAACGCCTTGCCCGGTAGCCCACAGGTGTCGGACGATGTCGCCATCCGGGTCGAGCAGGCAGACCTGGGGGACATCAACCTCGGGTAGCCCGAGTTGGCGACGAGCTTCTCGGAGGAGGTTCTCCGGCTGGAACAGGGAGGGTGCATCGAACTCCTTGTTCCGTATGAGCGAGACAGGAGACCCATCGACGGGTGCGACCTGGCCATTGGCCTCAACCATCAGCGGCCGGAGACCGTCTCGTAGGCAACAACCAGGATGTCAGTCGCCGCCGCCAACTCGCTCTGGGTGTTGGCGTGTCCGAGCGAGAGCCTCACCGAACCGAGTGCGACAGCCGGCGTCACCTGCATGGCCAACAGCGTCTCGGCCGGCGTGTCCACGCCGGAGTGACAGGCAGAGCCGGTCGAGGCGAGCACCCCGTCCGCTGCGGCAAGCACGTCCTTGCCGAGCACGCCGGGGAACGAGAGGGCGAGCGTATTGGGGAGGCTGGAGCCGATCGGAGTATGGCGCACCAGGGTCGGGATCCGGCTGTGGAGGTTCCGCCACAACTCGTCGCGCAGCAGGCGCAGTCGGACCGACTCGCCGGCCACACGGGACTGAGCGAGAGCGGCGGCGGCTCCGAGCCCGACGATGCTGGCGACGTTCTCGGTGCCAGGACGCAGCCCGTGCTCTTGTCCCCCTCCGAACACGATCGGCTCGATGGGCGTCCCCGACCGGACGTAGAGCGCACCGACGCCCTTGGGCGCGTAGAGCTTGTGCCCGGCGATCGACAGCAGATCGACACCGAGGTCGTCGACGTAGACCTCGATCTTGCCGACGGCCTGCGCGGCGTCCGAGTGGACGATGATCCCCGCCTGCCGGGCTGCAGCCGCCACCTCGCCCACCGGCATGATGGCCCCTGTCTCGTTTTGGGCTCGCATCAACGTGAGCAGCGCCACGTCAGTGCCCAACGCCGCGATGGCCGTCTCGGAGTCGACCACGCCCTCACGGGTGACAGGCACCCGGGTGACACTCCACCCGCCAGCCTCCAGGACTCCACAGGGCCCGACGGTGGCCGGGTGCTCGACCCCAGAGGTGACGATCCGCCGCTTCCCGGGAGCGGCGGACGCGGCCACCCCGCGGATGGCGAGGTTGTTCGACTCGGTGCCGCCCGAGGTGAAGGTGATCTCCCCGGGCGTGGCGCCGATCAGCGCGGCGACCTGGGCGCGGGCGGTCTCCACCGCTTGGTGCGCCTGTCGCCCGAGGACGTGGTCGCTCGAGGGGTTGCCGAATTGCTCCGTGAGGTAGGGCAGCATCGCGTTCAAGACCTCGGGCGCGATTGGCGTGGTGGCGTTGTGGTCGAGGTTGATCAGGTCGGTCATGACGTTGACGGAGGGGTGAGCCAGCGCAGGTACTCGAACCCGCCGGTCAACTCCAGGCGACGGCGCAATACTGGGTTCGACCCTGACTGGCTCAAGTGGCACTTGATCGCTGCGGACTGGAGGGTTCTGTCGACAGGAATGCGGAAGCCCAGCTCGCTCTCACTCCTTCCCACAAAGCCGGCATCGAACTCACTGTTCAGTGCATCCGCAACCTCATCGAGAATGGCCCAAGCAAGCACGGGGACCCCACATGACGTTGCCGCGGCCACTGCCGCGTGTGTTGCCTGCACATGGTCGCGATGGCCGGTGATCCCGCCTTCGTCGAATGCCAGAATCAGGTCCGTATCCATCTCTTCGGCTATCCGACGGACATGGGCGGTGAGTTCCGCGAGCGGTTGCTCGGCCAAGTGGCCATCCGCGTAGTCCAGCAGCTCGGATCTCAGCACCCCGAGGACTTTGGCAGCCCGGGCAAGCTCCTCTGCTCGGACCATGGCCAGATCCCTCAGTGTTGCGTGGAGCGTCGATGCCTCGCCGCGGGTGAAGCAGAGGACGGTCGCGTCGGCGCCATGATCGACCAAGGCTGATAGGACCCCGCCGAGGCCGAAGGATTCGTCGTCGGGATGGGCACATACGACCAGCACGGACTTCGCGGCAGGAAGCATCGAAGAGATCACGGCTCGCTCCTTTCGATCGTGAGGAGTTGAAACGCCGCGAAGCGCGGCGCCACACGGCCCACCCGTTCGAGAAGAGGGCCGAGGATTCGCAACCCAACGATCGGGCCAGGTGCGTAGAGCGATCCACTGATCGAGACGTGGCCAAACTGCCGGCCGAGGGCAACCAGGGTCGAGGGGGCGAGAAAGCGCGCCCCGGTCCAAGGTGGGCGGCGAAGCTGACGTCTCTTCCGCAGCCCCCAGGAGCTGCGGGGGTTGAGTGCCCCGACAACGACGAGACCGCCAAGGCGGGTCACCCTGGCCAACTCGGCGAACACTTCATCGGGACGGCCGGCGAACTCGCACAGCGTGACAGCCACCACGCAGTCGAATGCGCCGTCAGCAAAGGGGATTCGGCGGGCGTCTCCAACGACGACATGCCCTTCCGTGCGCGTGACGGCGATATCGAGCATCTGCCGGTCGAGATCGAGACCCACAACCGAGGCGCCCCTTGCCTCCAACTCCGCAGTGAAGCGTCCGGTTCCGCACCCCGCATCGAGGACGCTCATCTCATGGGACAGGAGCCCCACCGCTCCCAGGACGCTCCCCAACTCGATACCGAACGAGTACTTCCCCCAAGCTCGGTCAAACCATTGGTCGTACTCGGTGGCCTCGAGTGCCTGATCATGGACGGAAGCACTCGACGTTCTGGTTGAGACCAGGTCTTGCGACCCGTTCCAGCTTGCCCGATGGTCATCCCGCCGAGGCTCCTGGCACGCATCGGACTCCGAACCCGGAGTTCGAGGGCGTCCACTGCGCCGTAGCGCAGTGGACGCAGGTCGGCTCTCGCCCGGCCGCTGCGCCGCCGTAGGTGTTCTGGTGGTCACATCCACCGCCGCATCACATTCTGTTCGAAGGCGACCTTGCCGAAGTGCATCCGTCGGGATGGGCGACGAACCGTCACGGCAGGCGACGGCTCGGCGTAGAAGTCTCCGGAGCCGTAGCCGGCCTTGCCGAAGCCGGTTTCGATGAAGCACCCACCGTGACCGTCGAAGCGCGCTGCGGTGGTGCGTCCCTTGATGACGTCTGCAATGTTGTCGGCGACGACGAGCGCCTGGCCGTGGGCGAACACCCCGGCCCGGGGCAGCGGCTTGCCGATGCTCAGCGGGATCTGTGTGTTGTCCCCGATGGCGTAGACGCCAGGGAAGGACGTGGCCAACGTCCCACGATCGACCTCGACCCACCCGGCCGTTGTGCCCAGCGGTGACTCGGCGACCACCTGGGGTGAGCGTATGGGGGGCATGTAGACCAACAGGTCGAAGGGCTCGACCTCGCCATCGGCGAACTCGGCCCGACCATCCTCGACACTCGTGATCTGGTGAGACGGGCGGTAGCCGATAGCCCGGTCAGCCAAGATCGACACCACCGCCTCGGAGACGTTCGGGCCGGCCACCCCCATCGGTGCGGGTTCGGCGGCGTGCAGGGCAATGTCTACCGATGCTCGCACCCCGGAGCGCCGGAGGGCCGCGTCGATCAGTAGGGCCGACTCGTAGGGTGCGGCCGGGCAGCGATAGAGCGGCGCGGCAGTCACCACCAGGATCCGCCCCGAAGTCATGCCCTTGATTCTCGGGGCCAGGCGTTGCGCGCCAGACAGCGTGGCGTACGTCTCCCCGTGGTCGCCGAGACCGGCGATGGCGTCGGCCGCGTAGTCGGCGCCGAGCGAGACCACCAGATGATCTGCGGTGATCTCCTTGCCGCCCGCGGTCACCGTACGGGTCACCGGGTCGATGGCCTCGACGTCGGCGATGACCACCTCGATGCCCCGGCGCTCAAGGGACCGCAGGGGTCGGGTCACCTGCTTGGCACTCCTTTGCCCGGACATCACCCACAGGTAGGAGGCAGCGAAGGAGAAGTCGGGGTCCCGGTTCATCAGCACGACCCGGTGGCGGCGATCGAGGCGGCGTCGAAGTCGGTTGGCGGCGGCCACTCCCCCGACCCCGCCACCCAGGACGACGACGGTCTGGGCGGCATCGCCTGGCACGCTGGCCATCAGAAGACCAGCACCTTGTCCGCATCGACAGCCAGCTCGGTCAGCTCGTCCATGGTGCTCCGAGCGGCCCCGGCCACGAGTTCATCGTCCGTCAGACCCCGAGCGTCCATGCAGGTGCCGCAGACGAGGACGTTGCCCCTTTTGCGCATGACATTCGTGAGCATCCGCTCGACGTTGTAGTAGCCGTTCGGGGTCTGCTGGCCAGACTTGGCGGCACTCGCCGCGTCGCCCATCAGGAAGATCGAGAGCTCGGCGTCCTCATGCTTAGCGAGGAGGTTGGTGGCGAGCCGCAGCCCGTTGTAGATCCGCTCAGTGCCATAGGGCGGGTCATTGATGATGATCAGGAATTTCATGGCAGGGCCTCGCTTGTGGTGAGTCAGTTGGCCGCGACGCCAAGGGCGGCAGCATCGTCAGATGGCAGGGTCAGTGGCAGCCCGGCAGCACTCCACTCGAGCGGGCCTCCGTCGAGACGTCTTGCCTGGAGGCCCGCGCCCCTCAGCTGGGCTACGGCTTGGGCGGCAAGGACGCAGTAGGGGCCCCGGCAGTACGCCACGACCGTTGCGTTCTGGTCGAAGTCACCAACACGACCCGCAAGCTCCTCGAGCGGAATGTTGATCGCTTCGGGGAGGTGGCCGGCCTCGTACTCCAGACGAGGACGAACATCGACGACCACGACATCACCGGCACTCGACCGGGCCAGCAACTCGTCGAGGCCGACGGGCTCCGCTCCATCGAGGTGGCCGAAGAAGGCTTCGGCCAGATGACCGACCTCGGCGACCTGTGACTCGGCCAGTGCTCGCAGGGCCTGGTAGCCAACGACGACGGACGGGTCAGCCACCCGGTACATGACGTAGAGGCCGTCTCGACGTGTGGTGACGAGTCCGCTGTTGCGCAGAATCCCGAGGTGGCGCGACGTGTTGGCGACGGTCATCCCAGTTGCACTTGCGATGGACTCGACCGACCGTTCGCCCTGGGCAAGCAGGTCGATGATCTCCACCCGCTTCGGGCTGCCGAATGCTCCGCCCACACGGGCGAGCTGTTCGAAGATGCCGTCCTTGAACTCACGAGCTTCCACGTTACCTCTATTCAATGATTTGCTTGAATAGTGTAACAGAGGCTCAGTAAAAGTCGAAGTCGAGGCCGGGCTTGATCCGGTTCGACGGACATGTTGCTCGTGAGCCGCCGAGAACGGCGGAGAATCTGAATCCACCGGGAACTCGACACCTGTGGTGAAGGTGACGTCACCCTGGTAGCCCTTGCGACACCTGCTCGCTGCAGGGTGACGTTCGCGTTCCCGGCCTCATCCCTGGTTAGGGGCTTCTTTCGCCAAGGTGACGTTGAGGGTGGGTGGGCGTTCGGACGATAGGTGGTGTCCGGAACGCACGGTCCCGGCACGATGTCCTGGAGGTCCTGTGATCCCCCACCCGCTCGGCACAAGACTCGTCGCCTCGGTCCTTGGCGCCAGTTTCAACATCACCCCGAATAGCTCCTTGCCTGGTTCCTCCCAGGTGACGTCCTTCCTCGGCGGGATCGAGCAGTGGGCCGTCTACGCCTGCCTGCTCGGTCTGATCATCGGCGGTGCCGGCCTGTGGTGGGGGGTCCAGAACGGGTCCATCAACCGGACCTCGGTCTCCCAGCACAAGGTGCTGGCCGCCTTCGCCGGGGCGGGCATCATCGGGGCCGGGGTCTTCCTCATCACATGGGCCTTCAACTTCGGCACCTCGGTCAGCTGAGATGCTCGTCGGACTTTCACTCCTCGACCCTTTGGGTGGCATCGGCCAGGACATTGTCGGCTGGATCGGGCATTCGATCTCCCAGCCGATCGGCGGCTTTGCCAGCTGGGCCATCGGCGGCGTGATCCACGCCATGCAGTCGACCACCACGCCGGACTTCACGTCGCTCCCTGAGCGGAGGCCGGCCCCTCTCTGATCCCATCATGCGTAAGACAGGCTCCCCCTGTTGGTTCAGTTGGCAGCTGGAGCAGGTGCGGCCTGAAGATTCCCACTTGTCCTCAGCATCTCGTAGATGTCGTCGGCAACCGCTTGGTCTTCCAAGGGCATGGCGTGGGCGTAGTTCCGGAGCGTCGTGGAGGCGTCCCGATGCCCGAGCCGTTGCTGTGCCTGGAGGAGGTCTCCCCGGCCAACCAGATAGGTAGCGACGGTATGTCGAAGCCGGTGGAGACTGACGCCCTCCAGACCAGCTTCATCCCGAAGTTCGGCGAACCAGTGTCCGAGTCCGCTGGTAGTCAGGCGCCGGCCATGGTCCAGGTCCCTGGAGAACAGCCATTCACCGAAACTGTTCTTGCCGGCGGCTCGTCGCCGCCAGGCCGCCTCGCTGAACCTCCACAGCTCGACTGTCGTTCGTCCCAGTGTCAGCCGGCGCACCTGCCTGGTCTTGGTGGGGCCAACCTCTTCTCCTGATACCCCCCGCTCGATGGTGAGCACCCTGCCATCCAGGTCGCCGAAGCGAAGGGCAGCCAACTCTCCCCGTCTGGCGCCGGAGTCGGCCGCCAGCCGGACCAGCAGTTGGACCTGTTCCGCCTTGTGCAGCGCGTGCAGTGAACTCGCCGTCCCGTCGAGGGCAGCCGCGGCCTTCTCCGCCAGCTTCTCCGATGCTTCGATCAGTGTGGCGACGTCCCCTACCGGCACGTGCATGCGAGTGCCAGGGCGGGGCGGCCCCCGCATGTCCCTGATCGGATTTCGGTCGATGATCGATTCGGACTGAGCCCATCCGACGGACGAACGGAGCACCCGGAACCGCCCCGACACGACGGACACGCTGGCGCCCATCTCCTTCCACCTGGCCATGGCTTGACGGACGACCTCGGGCCGCAGTGATGACACCCGCCTGTCCGCAATGGCATCCGCGCACAGCGCCTTGACGTTGGACCGAGCCGAGCTCCAGGTGGAAGGCCGCCAATCGTGGTGGGCAGCCATCCACCGCTCCAGCAGCTCGCCAACGGTCAGGAACGGTGCGGCACGACGGACCGCCCGGTACCCGGCGAACTGGGTGGCGAGTTCACTCCGGCGCTCCTCGGCGTCCTCGAGTGCTCCGTGGAACCAGAATGAACGTTGGACCGTCCGGCCGGAGACAGGATCGACGCCGACCGCGATCCGGATCTCGAAGACTCCCGGTCGGCGTTCGCGCAGCGACCCCTGTCCCCAGATGCCCACCACGGTAAAAATAGGGTCAGAAGTAGGGTCACTGGTGGATCCCTACCTTCGCGTTCGCCCCCGATTCACCGCCTTGCCAGGGAGAAGGCCATCTGGTGCGCTCGGAGGGATTCGAACCCCCAACCTTCTGATCCGTAGGCGGATCGTCGTTATGCCATCGCGTCCCGGACAGTTGCAGCATGGCGCAATTTCCCTGCAAATATAGGGTTTTCGGGAGGTGCCCTCTACGAGATGACACTAGCTGGGACACAGTGAGACGCAAATGTTGGCTCGCGTGTTGGCTTTTTTGACCGACCCCGCTGGGTCCAACATCAGCGGGTCGCGATCGGGCCGTGTGCACCCATTTCAGAGACCAGCATCTGACTCCTGTCAGATGCTCCCAGCTGTTTGCTCTGGTGCTGTGAGGCAGAATCCACGCATGGGCATTGATGACCGCGCCGGGGGGAGCATGCAGACGATCTGTCCCTACTGTTGCCAGAACCTCGACTCGGTGGAAGTGACGAGGGAACATGTCATCCCGTCCGCTCTCGGGGGCTCAGAGACCATTCCGGCCTGCCGGACGTGCAACAGCAACATTGGCCAGACTCTTTAGGCTCGGCTCCTCGGACCGACCTCATGGCTAACGGTGATCTCCCAGGCTGCCGGCTTCACTCCAGGCTGGATCAACGTAACGAACCAGAACGGACAGCGAGCAATCGAGCACTTCGGGGGCCGGCAGGGCAGGCTTCTGGAACCCCACGTCGCTGTCGTGGAGGAGACCGCCGAACGACTTACCCTTGGCCTCACCGTTCCGCCGCACATCGGGTCAGGGTACGTCGACCAAGTGATTCGACAACAGAAGGGGCAGGTGGAGCGGATGCAGCGTGGGGCAGCCCCTTTGCAATGGGCGACCGCCAACCTGACGGTCAATGTTGATGATCTCGCGTCTCTGACCGCAAAAGTTGCCCTCGGCACAGGCGCTATGCGGTGGGGTGATGTATTCCTGCTCTCGGACCTCGGCGAATGGCTGCGACATGGGATTGAGAACGCTGCCGCCCTAGCATTACTCGGACCGCCGGCCGGACCGGCGACGGATGGCGTTAGCTCGGTACTCAATTCGGTCCTGGCGCACTACGTCGCTACCAAGGCCACTGCATGGCGGAGCCCAGTACCATCAATGACCATCCTGACGCCGGTAGATCATGGCGCAGCCACCGTCGTCACCTTGGTGTTGTTCGGGGTCGTCATGAGTTCGTTCGGCAACAACTTTCCGAAGCCGGGTGCCACAAGTCCAATAGTCCATTTTCATCCAGCGAGAGCACCCGAGGAGTTCAATCAATAAGCCGCGGAAGCCAACTGGGTGGAGCGTTCACGCCATCTTCGCAGAAGCTTATACAGCTACTTCCTATGACCTCAGTTTTCGGCGAGCTTGCTCGACGAAAGCCGGCGGGAGCGGACCGCACGCCGCGCCCTGAGATCGGCGCTCGTGATCCTCAAACCGCAGCCCACCCTGGATGAAGACGTAGTCATGAGACCGCCCGGAGGGCGGCGACCCCTCCGTGGCCACGCCGAGTGTGACCAGATCGGGGATACCGGTCGCCTCCTGGAGTTGGGTGTGACGAGCCATCGTCAGTCCCTGGAGCCGATCCGCCCGCACTTCACGGAGTGAGGAATCAGCGAGGAAGACGAACAATCCAGGCGTGTCGTCATGGGGGATGGCAAGCATGGCGTCGTAGCCGCCGCTCTCCCCCACAGACACGCACTTTTGAAGGATCCGCTCTCCGAGACCGACACGGATAAAAGGTGGAATGCGATCCAGGAATTCGGCAAGGTGGAGGTAGTCATCGACGTTCTCGACGGAGGTGTAGAGGGGATCCTGCTCCGCCGCTCCGGCGATCCTCGCGTCGATGACCATTGCATAGCGGTGGTTGGGATCGGTTCCGAAGAAGAGGTTGGGCCGTTCCTGCCACAGGCGATTCCAGGCACCGGGCGTGACTTCGAACGGGGTTCCCATTGGTAGATCCGCTTCGGCGAGGTGTGAGCAGGCGATCACGTCACGCTCGGCACCGAAGGGAAGCGCCGGGAGACGCGATCGGGTTCTCCACGACACGTACCGGATGACCGAGGACGTGCTCCAGAAGCGTTCGTGCAAGGTGCGCCAGTCCTCGATGGGCAGGACGACCATCGGGACGGAGGCGGCAGACGTGTCCGGCACAAAGCCGTCCGGACTGGGGTGTTCGACCACCACGACACCAGAGATGTCATCGACGAGGTCCGGCTTCCACGCGACCCGAACGCCCCGCTCGGACTGGAGCACGAGTCCGTCAGGGGGTGACCGCAGGGTTCTAACCGTTCCGTTGATCTGCTTGACGGCCTTGGTGATGTTCTTACCGAGCCAGCCGGGCATCCGGACTGCTTGCTGTAGGTCTGGCCTCATCGACGCCCAACCTCCACTGCAGTCAACTCATGGCGAATCGGAATTCGGCTCCTCGTCACTTCGCGTGATCGTCCCTGCCCATCGGCACTGTGACTCTTCGTGGACGTCAAGATCGACCATCACGGCTTCTCCGTTTTCAGCTAACTCCCAACCACGCAAATCGTGCTGGATGCCAGCGATCAGCGCCGCTGGATCGTCGTGCTCATGATCGACAACGAGGCATCCCGCGGACGCGTTGAGATGCACATTACCGACGAGCGGTCGGGCGCGCAACTGATCCGCCATGGCATTCAAGCACCATCCACAGTTGCTGCTCCCCAGTTGAATGATGGTCCGCACGGCATCTCCTCCTAGCCACAATAGCGAAAGCCTTGGGCGGGGCGCTCTCGTTCTTGGGAGCTGAGCAGCCCACGATGAGCGCCCTCAGTGTGGCCGGCAATTGTCGCGGACTCCCCAACGCCGCCGCAATGCCACAGCTCTGGTCAACTGGTCGCCCGGAAGCCCGCTACCTGCGCCTCAAGTCCCGAGCCACGGTGTCAAACAGCCGGACGGCTTCTGAGTAGGCCGGCAACAGCGATGGGGACATTGATGAGGGCGGGCTCGACCCCCACCAGCAATCGAGCAAGAAGCCGCCGAGGATAGGCCCGACCGCCGCCCCGAGCCCGATCGCGCCCGACCAGATACCGATGCGCGGGCCCAGTCGGTGGTGACCCACGTGCGGGCAGAACTCAGGGCCGTTAGGATTCCGCCGTACGACGAGTACTGCGGGCGAGAGAACCTTGGAGAACCAAGGTCCGGACCCAATGGCACGATCGGCCACGGGAGACGGCGATGACGCTCGACAGCTTCGGCAGCCGAAGGACGTTGGCCGTGGGGGACGACCGCTACTGGATCCGGTGCCTGTCCGCCCTGCAGGACGTGGGCGACATCACGCGGCTTCCGTACTCGATCAAGATCCTCTTGGAGAATCTGGTTCGACACGAGGATGGCCGGGACGTGACCGCCGAGCAGATCGCGGCGCTGGCCCGTTGGCCATCCGACGCCTCGTCGGCCGGCGAGCTGGCTTTCTCTCCCGAGCGGGTGCTCCTTCAGGACTTCACCGGGGTGCCGGCCGTCGTCGACCTCGCCGCCCTGCGCGACGCCCTGGTCGAACTCGGGGGCGACCCGGCGCTCGTCAACCCCATGGTGCCCGTCGAGCTGGTGATCGACCACTCGG
>PLZF01000111.1 GCA_003152015.1 Acidimicrobiaceae bacterium
TGACCATGTTCCTCGCGCTCACCGGACTGGTGGTCGACGGTGGTAGCTACCTCAACGCGAAAGAGGCGGCCGCAACCGAAGCCGGCCAGGCGGCCCGGGCCGGTGCTGCGGCCCTCAACCCGAACCAGCTCCATAGCGCCACCCTCGGGATCGACCCCACCCAAGCGGTCACTGCCGCGGAGAATGCCATGACAGCGGCCGGTCATCCGGGAACCGCCTGGGTGATCGGCTCCACGGTCTACGCCCACATCTCCTATCACCAGCCCACCCAGCTCCTTTCGATCATCGGCGTCTCCAGCATGGATGTCGATGTCACTGAGCAGGCAATCAACGTCGCCGGCGTCAGCTGACCGGCGAAGAGAGGATCGGCCATGTCCACAAACACCCGCCCCACCCGGGCTGAGATCGCAGAAGGTCTCGGCGCGCTGTTCGTCATCGCCATCGGCCTTGTCGGCATCCCCCTCCTCCTCGCCACCATCGTCGGTTGGCCATTGCCCCACCACCTCCCGACCGCCGGTCAGTTGCACTCGGCGGCTGGATCACAGATCCCCGACGCATTTTGGCCCAAGGCACTGGCTGTGATCGCGTGGCTGGCGTGGGGGTACTTCGTCTTCTCCCTCCTCACCGCCACGATCGACGTCATCCGGTTCCGCCACCGGGGGACATGGCGTCGAGCTGCGGGAAGGACTTCGATGGCAGCCCTGGTCACGGCCATCATCGTCCTTACATCCATCCGGGGGTCGACTGCGGCTCACCGCGTCGGTCCGATGCCAGCTGTCACGGCGGTGGTCGATGTTTCCCCCGCGCCTGGCGCCATCCTGTCGGCCTCCCAGCCCGCAGTCCTCACCTACACCGTCGCCCCCGGGGACAGCCTGTGGGACATCGCGGTGACCCACTACGGCAACGGCGAGCAGTGGCACACCATCTATGACGCCAACGTCGGTGTCGACCAACCCGGTGGTGCGGCGCTCTCCGACCCGTCCCTCATCTATCCCGGCTGGACGCTCACTATCCCGGAGGCGGTGTCTTCGCAAGCAGCGTCGTCGGCTCCGGCGGCGGTGCCATCCACCCAAGTCCCGACCCCGTCTGCGCCCGCTCCCCTACCACCAACAACTGCGATTCTCGCGCCTCCGGTGGTCGCGAGCCCAGCGCCGGTTCGGTTGCCCGCACCACACTCAGCGCCTCGCTCTGTGTCACAGCTCGCACCTGAGCACCAGCCGCGAGTGGGTAGCCAACACAGCAACCCGACCGTCCCATCCCCCCTCCCGACCGTCACCCCCGGCCTTGGCAGCACTGCTCCTGTCGCTTCGCCCCACCAGCGCGAGCGGGTCCCCGTCGAACCCGCGACCTCGCATGCGCCACGACACCTTGGTAAGCACAGAGGCAACCCCGAACTACCCGCCATAGCCATCGGCGGTCTCGGCGTGCTCGCGGCGGCGGTCATCGCCCGCTCGCTGCAACGCCGTCGCCGGATTGCCCGCGTCACGCTCCGTCCTGGGGAGATGATCGCTGCCTCTTCGGCTCCGATCCGCGACCTCGAGTCGGCCCTGGCCGCCCTCGTCGACACTCCGGCCGTCGATTGGCTGGACCTCGCCATGCGCCACCTGACCCAGGTATCCGACGGCCATCCAGGGGCGGTGCCACCGATCCGCCTGGTTCGAGTCGGCAATGACGGCGTGGACCTGATCCTGGCCGAAGCTGCCGGGGTCGCCCCCGGCGCCTTCGAGGTCGCAGAGGACGGATGGGCCTGGACCCTGCCTGCTACCACCGACCTCGCCGCTCTTGCCGGCGCCAGCAAGTCCGCCGCCTGGTTCGCGGCACTGGTGCCCGTAGGTGAGGACGAGGACGGCCAGACCTATCTCGTCCCGATCGAGCCCGGTACCGTTCTCCCGGTCACCGGTCCCGGTGCCACCGAGGTACTTGCTGCCATGGCCACGACCGCCAACAGCTGGTCGTGGACCGAACATGTCACGGTGACGAGTGATCCGACCAAAGCCGCAGCCGCGGCCCAGGTGGACCCTTTTGACCCGAGCATGCAGCGGGACAGCGTGCTCTACATCGGGTCCCCGACTGGCCTTCCCCCCGAGGTTCTCTCCGCCATCGGCATTCTCACCGCCGACGACGTGGCCGGGAGTGACCTCTCGGTGGTCTGTCTCGGGGATGCCACCGTCGAGATCACCCCGACACAACTGTGCCTCCAGGCGTGTCGACTGACCCCAGAGGCACACGCAGGAATCGCAGAGGCGCTGTCCACTGCAGAGACACCCCCGAGCGCAGAGGTCCCCGAGCACCAGATGGTGCTCGGGGGAACCGTAGACCGCGACACCGAAGCCGAACCTGAACGACTCGTCGCTAGGACGCCCGCCGGCGTGGTGGAACCCGAACTCGAAGTGCGGGTGCTGACCAACGCCGCGACGATCACCGGTGCCAGCGAGGAGGCCATCAGCAGAGAAGGTCGCCACTTCGAACTGGTTGCCCTGCTTGCTCTGAGCGGCGGCCTCACCAAAGAGGATGCCCGGGCCGCGATCTACGGTTCAGGATCCAGCACCGGGAATATCACGAACATTGCCTCCCAGACCCGCAAAATGCTCGGCGCCGACCTCGATGGACAGCTCTTCCTGCCAGAGGCAAGCTCGAGGGGAGTCCTACGACTCTCCCCTCGGGTCACGACCGACCTAGCTCGCCTTGTCGACGCGGTGAACGCGGCCACCGGTGCCGAGGCCTCTGGGGCAATGGTCCTTTATGCCTCCGTCCTCGACCTCATCGAAGTGACCCCGGCAGCGGCTGTCAATCACCCGTGGAACTGGTGGTCGCACTACGCCGCGCTCGCTGAAAGAGCCGCGCTCGCCGCGGCGTGCAACCTTGCTCGCCTGACCATCGAGACAAAGGGCGACATGGATGGGGCCCGCCGCGGCATCCACCAGGCTCGGGTCCTCGCTCCCTACGCCGAAGAGCTCTATCGAGCAGCCATCGAGTTGGCCGGAGCTGCCGGCAATGTGAGCTGGGCGCAACGGGAGTGGGACGAGCTGCACAGGATGCTGGACGAGCTCTCCCCCGGCATGAGCCCAAGTCCCGAGACGCAAGCCGTCTACCAGGCAGTCATGCAACCGGGACTGGAAGCCGACAACTGCTCCCACACCACCAACGGTGCCTTTGCCACCGTTGGATCCGAAGCCACGGACTAATCGCCGTCAAGACGTGGGGGAGGTCCCTGCTACGGAAGTCAGTTCGCGCATAGATTCTGAGCCTCAGTCGTTCCCCAGTTCGGCGGGCGTACCCTAAGGCCATGGTCAATGCTCAGGATTGGCACTACCAGTTCGACCTCCCGGAAAGTGAGGAATACCAAACTTTGGAGGCATTCAAGCAAATGATCACTGACTTCGCCGAGCAAGGTTGGGAGTTTGCCGGTGCAGTCACGCTCAAGGTTGACGGAGGCGGTCCAAGAGAGCACACCGTGTGGAAGCGACGGTCATCTCAATAACCAGACAGGTCGAGCACGGGATCAGTTGTCCGTTGCCACATTGCTTGCTACCTGACAAGCAAGAGAAACCGGGCAGAGTTCAAGGAAAGAGAGATGGCTGGAGCCTCCTCCATGGATTCTCGGGCGATCCGGCTCGGGCGGCAGATGCAAACAGACGAGCGGTTTTGGGTGGTTAAGGACGAAGGGTGACCGCATGAAGTTTGTCAACGAGGACGACGTTGAGGACGGATCGACACAACCGCCCCGCCGCCAATACGTCGAGGACAATCAATTCACCGTCGCCGGGATAGTGGCGGGTGTATTCAAGGTGGCCGCAGTTCTAGTGATCGCCGCTGGCGTGATCGCGATCTACGAGCTGCACCAGTCCACCGGAGTCCCTGAGTCTGGACGGGTGCAGCTCGCCGTGGCGGGCGGGACCGTGCTGCTGGCGGCGTCGTTCGCATTCTTCGCCTACGTGCTCGACATGCTCCGGGCACTGGTCCTGGACAGCCGCCGGAACCGGCCCTGGACCGGGTCCGTGAGATCGCCCGAGGAGATCGACCGGATACTCCACCCTGGGCCGAAAGAGATACCGGAAATGACAACAAAGACGGTGCCGCAAGGTTGGTACCACGACTCGGGAGATCCCGGAAACGTTCGCTGGTGGGACGGGACACGGTGGACCTCCCTGACGAAGCGAACCGGTGCCGCCGCACCACCACCATCGCCCAGCGGCATCTGAGCAAGGGTCAACAGGCGATGGCGCAGCGGCCCCTGGGGGCCAGCGTTTATTGACTAAACAAAGGATCGTTGGCGATGGTGGCGGCCAAGGCGCAGCGATTCCTCAAGAATCAGTCCCCGTTTGCTGAAAGCGACGGGCGAATCTGTAGCAGACCATCGATCTCTCAGTTCCGCTTTCGGGCGCCTTTCCAATCACCTGCTGCACCTCGGACCAGGGGGTTCGGGATGCGGCATGCTCAGATGATGTTCACCGACGAGTTCCGTGCCTCCCTCCTCGAACGCTTCGCGAACCGGTCCGAGTGGGAGCGCCCCGAGATTTGGCTCGTAGCGACTTCTGACAACCGACATCTCCAGCGTGCCTGGCTGAACCGGACCATCGATTCCCTCTCGGAGCCGGGGCGTTCGAAGGTGGTGGCACGCCTTCCTGAGAATGCCCACTTCCTCTCGACCTACACCGAGCTGGCCACCGCAGCCATCCTCCAGGATGCTGGCCTGGCCATCGAGTACGAGCCTGACCTCGGCGGCAAAACACCGGACCTCGTCGTGTTCGGAGATGCCGGTCCTCTCATGTTGGTCGAGGTCTACACAAAGTTCCGTCATAACGAGTTGCGTCGGGACGAGAAGGCCTGGCGAGCCCTACAGGCGAGGGTCCAACGAATCCCGGTTCCCGTGATGCTGGCCGTCAACAGGAAGGACGGGCCAGCTCCCGACGACGCCACGGCGAAACGGATCGCCACTCGTCTGAAGGAGTGGCTGCTCCAAGTACCGGGCGTCGCCAAGATGAATCGGATCCTCGAGGGTTACGACTTCATGATCGAAGGACAGTCTCCGGGGCTGTACGCCACCATGACCATTCCGGGCGGAGGGGGCTGGTTCAACTCGGATCTTGTGCTCAACGCCGTAAACGAGAAGGTCAGCAGCTACGCACCGTTGGCAGATCAGCTCGACGTGCCCCTGCTGGTGGTGCTTGCCGCTGAGCCGGCGTCACCGCTGAGCGAGGACCTCGTAGGTGCCGCACTCGCAGGCACAATGGCGACGGCGCTCAAGATGGACTACTTCACCATGCAGAGCGAGCCGCACACGGTGAACATGCGCTTCGACCAGACGCCAGCAACCTTCGCTGGTGGGCTCTCCGCTGTGGGGTGGGTCGCCCCGGGCATCGATGAACCGGGGACCCTCACGATCTTTCCTGTGTCGAGCGCCACCAGGCCGATCCAGCTGCCAGAAACGATGCATCTCCGACTGGGTTAGTACCAATACCGTTTGCTTACGGGTTTGGTCGGCTTCGCTCCCGCGGCGGTGTAATCACGCGCTACACACGGGGGAAGATGGCTGACGATGCCGATGGTCTCTCAAATCATCTGAGAAGTTCACCAGCATTTCTCGGTGGGTTGGTTCTTGGACTCATCGGGATCGGGTGGATGGTCGTGTGGGTGCTGTGGCGCAGGTGCCACTTGGTGGTCGTCGCCACCACTGATGAGGACAGCCCAGAGGCCCTGGAGAGCCGCCGAACCGCCGCCGGGGTCCACCTTTGGTCGATAACGGCGACCCGCACCATTGTCCACCCCAACGGCAGCGTCGAGTTCAATGGCGACACCCCTGGCGGTCCGCCGAGCATTTGGGGCTGAGACCGGGCATCCTTTGCCCGATCGAGCCGTGATGTTTGGCAGGGGCTACCGTCGCTGGCATGAGCTACGCCTCTCAAGGACCTGGCTGGTGGCTCGCCAGCGACGACAAGTGGTATCCACCTGAGCGCCATCCTAAATATCGCGTTTTGGCACCAAGCCTTGTAGGTCTGTCGATCATCGCCTTTGCAATCGGAGCGGTGATGCTCTTCTCACCTCCGCATGCTAGCTACGCATACTTACCCCTAGACAGCGCGTCCGTTCAGTCAGTTGCCACCACGCCTTGCATAAGTGCATGGAACTACTGGCAAGGAAACCTCAACATTCAGCCGAACCCGAACCAATTCCCCGACGCCGACGCCAACG
>PLZF01000054.1 GCA_003152015.1 Acidimicrobiaceae bacterium
CGCGCCGCCCGTGCACGACCTCGACCTGCGCGGACACGGCGTCGAGTACGTCCGACCCGACGTGCAGATGGCGTCGATCTACGACGACGGCACCGCGCTCACGATCCACACGGACCTCGACAAGACCTGTGGATCGATCGCCAGGTTCTCCGAGCAGGACGCCGAGACCTTCCGCCGCCTCTACACCGAGGCACATGGCTACGTCGACCTGCTCCTAGGCACGCTCATGTACCAGCCGCCGATGTCGGTCAAGGAGCTGACGAAGGCGCTGTCGATCTTCGGCGTGGAAGGCCGGTCCGAGTTCCTCTCGGTCAAGCTGCGTCGCGAGACCATCAACCAGTTCCTCGACCAGCACTTCACGCATCCCAAGGTGAAGGCGCACCTCGCCTTCCACGGTGCGGTGTGCGCCTACACTAACGACGTGCCGGGGCTCGCTATCGGCTTCCCGCTCCTCGTCGGCAAGATCGACAACTGGCACCTGTGCGTCGGCGGCTCGCACCGCCTCGCCCATGCGCTGTGGCGCGACCTCGCGCAGCACGGCGGCGTGATGGTCAGCGACGCCGACGTCCGGGTGATCGTCGTCGAAGATGGCCGTGCCGTAGGGGTCCGCCTCGCGGACGGCGCGGAGATCGCGGCGCGCAGGCTCGTCGCGTCGACCGTGTCGGTGGAACAGACCTTCCTCGAGTTCCTCGAGCCAGCGGCGCTGCCGGCGGAACTACCCGAGCGCGTGCGGAAGGACGTCAAGCACAAGGACTGGTCGCTGTTCTCGGTGCACCTCGCGATGTCCGCACTGCCGCGGTACGAGGCTGCCGCATTCGATCCCGACGTGGACCGGGCGTGGGTTGTCAACCTCGGCTACGGGTCGCTCCAGGAGTTGAACGCCGATTTCGACGCGGTGCGCGCAGGACGGCTCCCCGAGCCGAAGCCGAACGCGGCCGTCAACTCGCTCTACGATCCGACCGACGCTCCCGCGGGGTGCTTCACCGGCCTGCTTCGCCAGTTCGCACCGTTCTCGATCGCCCAGGGAGGCGAGGGCGAGTGGGAGAGCCTCGGTCGGTGGTACGGGCACCGCTGCATCGAGGCGTGGCGCCGCTACGCGCCGAACCTCACCGACGACTCGATCATCGACTGGGTGCCCTACACCCCGCAGGAGATCACCCAAAAGCTCCCGAACATGGTCCGCGGGGACTGGATGATGGGCGAGGTGAGCCTCGCGAACATGCTCGACCAGCGTCCTCTGCCCGAGCTCGGCCAGTACCGCACGCCGGTCGACGCCCTCTACATGGCCGGCTCGACCCAGCACCCGCACGGCTTCATCACGTTCGCCCCCGCGTACAACGCGCTGCAGGTGATCGCCGACGACCTCGGCATCGACGCGTGGTGGCGGCAAGTGTGACCTCGGCCGTAGGGTCCACCGGCGGCCAGGGGCGCGGCCCCACCCAGGTTCGGCTCGCGGCGGGGGCGGAGGCATCCGGGCTCGCGAGCATGCTCGCGAGCCTCCTCGAGGACAACCTTCGCGACTTCCCGACGCGTGCGCTGGCCGCCCGCCTCGCCCGCGGCGACGTCGTGCTGCTCGCCTCGGATCGCGACATGGCGGTGACGCTCTCGTTCCGGTCCGACGAGATCGTGGTCGACGAGGGGGCGCTGACCGGCGTCGCGACCCTGGCGGGCGCGTGGCTCGACCTCGCAAGGCTGTGCAGCGGGCAGCGCTCCGCGTTCGCCTCGATGCGCTCCGGCGACCTTCGGATCACCCCGGGACGGGGCATGCGGGCGGCCGCCGGGGCCGGTCTCGCCCTGTCTGTCCCGAGGTCCTTCTACGACGAGGATCAGGGACGAGGCCGGCGTCGACGGACGCTCATGGCGCTGGCGGTGCTAGGCGCCGTGCTGCTCGCCGCACTTGTTGTACATCGGGAGGGTGCGACATGACCCACGTCCTGCTCGCCACGGAGGCGGGCCTGCTGCGCCTCGACGCGTCCGGTTCGACCGTGGATGTCGACTTCGAGGGCATCGACGTCGTCTCGGTCGCCGCCCTCGGCGACGAGGTCGCAGCGGCGGTGTCGGGCGGTGGTGTGTGGCTTCGAACAGGAGGTTCCTGGCGCGAGCTCGGCCTCCGTGACGCGACCGTGTGGACCGTCGCGCTCGCCGGCGCCGACGAGGTCTATGCGGGCGTGGAGCCAGCGGCACTGTGGCGACTCGGCGGTCGCGGGCCCGAGGAGCTCTCGGGCCTCGCCGCCGTCGCGGGGCACGACGACTGGCACTCGCCGTGGGGCCCCGCGGACCTTTCAACGATCGTCGTCGACGGCGATCGGCTGCTCGTGGGCGTCGAGCTCGGCGGCGTCGCGGTCAGCCACGACCGGGGCGCGACCTGGGAGGCACGCAACGGCGGGCTCTTCGACGACGTGCACGTTGTCCTGGCCGACGGCCCGCTGCTGTACGCGACCACCGGCATGGGCTGCTTCGTGAGCCTCGACGAGGGCTGGCGCTGGTCGTGGGCGAGCGACGGGATCGACCGCGGATACACGCTGGGGCTCGCGTGGACCGACGATGCCGCCGTCGTGAGCGCAGCCTCCGGCCCTCCTCCGCTGTGGGAGGCCGGCGGTCCCGAGGCGGCCATCTACCGATCGTCGTCTCGCGGGCGCGAACCTCGGTGGGAACGGGTGTTCGACGCGTTCGGCGGGGCCGTCGAGCGGAACTGCCTGCAGGCGCGAGATGCGCTCGTCGTCGCAGGGACGACCGACGGCGAGCTGCTCATCAGCCGAGACGCGGGGCGCACCTTCTCGGTCGGGCGATCGGACCTCCCTGCGGTCAACGCGGTCGCGCTCGCTGGGTAGGCCGCCCCGAGGTGCTGCGAACGCGGGTCGCCTCGGGAGCGCGCGCCGCAGCGGCGCCGGAGAGCGGCCGAGGCGGGTCCGGTCAGGGTGGGCGAACGGAAGTCAGAATCCAATTCTCATCAGGTCGAATGTTGTGACGTTGACAACGAGTGGAGATGATGGTGCGAGTGGAGGTGATGGGACTATTTCGGACCCCTCCCAGACGCCCTCTTCACCTGGCAGCGTTCGGGTGCCGGTCACCACAGCTAATCGGGTCACCCAGTGACTTACTCGACTTTCTCACCTACGCGGCGACGTCTTCCCAGGCCAGGCGGAGGATGGTGATTTCTTGTGGGGTGGGCGGTTGGGGGTCTTCGTGGCGATATTGGGCGGCGATGATGACGCGACGGAGCTTGGCGAGCATGTCGAGGACCGAGGGCTGGGTCTTCTCCCGGTACCACGGGGCCAGCTCTCGCGCCGCTGCGACGTCGTCGGGGTGGTGTCCGGCGGTGGCATACCAGCAGACAGCGAGGGTGTTTACGGCGAGCGCGAACGGGACGGTGCGTTCGACGGCGGAGCGCAGTCGGTTGCGGGCCTGGCCGACGCCGCCGATCTGCTTGGCGTCTTCGATCGCGACCTCGATGGACCAGCGCGAGGCATACCGCTCGATGACTTGCGCGGCGCGAGCGGCCAGGTCGGTGGTGACCAGCGCCACGTCGTAGCCGGTCTTCGATTTGTCGCGGACCGGGACGACCTGTACGGCTTGCGGGCCGAACACGCCGCACCACAGACAGCGGATCACTGCGACCGAGACGGTTGTGGTCGTGCCGTAGCGGGTGACGGTGGTCGGGGTGAACTTGGCGCTGCCCGCGAGGTTGGCCAGAGAAGCCAGCTTGGCGCCTTTGAGTCGGGGCCGGCCGCGTTTGCCGGTGCGTCGCGGCGCGAGTTCGTAGAGCGATGCGTTGGACCTGAGCCGAGTGGTCCAGGTGACGCCATCCGGCAGGCCACGTAGCACCTTGCCCGCGTAGGCGGAGTCGGCGACTACGTGCAGCATCCGGCCGGGCAGCGCGACCGCCAACGCCTCCACCAGCCGGCGGGCCAGCACGAGCCGGGACGAGTCGTCGCTGTGCTTGCGGACCAGAGCGAAACCAACCGGCAGCGCGATGGGCCGTGAAGGGTCCAAAAACGCGAAGTGGCGCCGTTTCTGTTGATGTGCGCGGCAGGGACGGAGGGTTCTGGGTCAAGGGGATGGAATGCCAGGCGCGAGCGGTAGAGCCTGCTTGCTGCCCGAGAGCGGAGTGCTTGGCAGTAAAGGCGTCGCGGCGCTTCCCCTTCTGGGTGTGCCGGGAGCGACCTGTGGTCAGGCAGCAGCCCGGTCGTACTCGCAGACGATGCCTCCGAGGATGTCGCGACGAATGATGGCACCGCCACCGTTCGCCGTGACCGGGCAGGGGATCGGCTGGGAGAGTTGCAGGCCGCGATGCGGTCTCGCTTCGTTGTAGTGCCGGACGTACTCGTCGAGCACCGATTCGAGATGTCGTCGTGAGACGACGAGGAGATGGTCGAGGCACTCGGATCGGATGGTGCGCACGAAACGCTCCGCATGCGCGTTTGCACGAGGCGAGCGCACCGGGGTCTTGATGATCTTGACGCCGATCGAGGTGAACATTTCGTCGAAGCTGGCGGTGAACTTGGTGTCTCGGTCGCGGATGAGGAACCGGAAGCGTCGACCCGTCTCTTCGAGGTCGGCCGCGAAGTTCCGTGCGACCTGGGTCACCCATTGGCCGTTCGGGTTGGTGGTGACACCGAGGACGTGGACGACGCGTCGCTCCAGCTCGATCACGAACAGCACGTAGTACCGGCGGAGCAACACAGTGTCGATATGGAAGAAGTCGGTGGCCACGATGCCCTTGGCCTGGGCGGAGAGGAACTGGGTCCAGGTGGGACCCTCACGTCGGGGAGCAGGTGGGAGACCGTGGCGTCGCAGCACCATAGCGACGCTCGTCTTCGACACAGTGACGTTGAGTTTCTTGAGCTCGCCGACGATCCGGAGGTAACCCCACCGGGGGTTCTCCCGAGCGAAACGGCAGATCAGCTGGATGGTCTCGTCGGGAAGAGCCGGTCGTCCCGGTCTGCGGTGCGGGTAGGTCCAGCGCCTGCGGACCAGCGCACGGTGCCAACCGAGGATGGTCTTCGGCGTGACCAGGAACGAACCCCAGCATTCGCGAGGCACGAGACCGGCGAGGAGGGCGACAACGGCACGGTCGGACCAGGTGAAGCGTGGACGGGCGACCTGGCGGCGAAGCACAGCCAGTTGGTGGCGGAGCACGAGGATCTCGGCATCTTTGGCGACCGCGTCCATCCGGAGGACGTGGAGCATTTCGAGGACGCGTCGGAAGAGGCGGTAGAGGAAGGAGAGCGCCACGGAGGGGAGCCTCGCCGCGCGCGTTCCCGCCGGTCAAGTCGGGTCGGGTGGTTTCTGGACCCTTCAGGGTTCCCGAATACTTCCATGCCGAGGTGCTTTTGGGCGCTCAGACGACGATTTCTCCTGGCCATTGGACTTGCGAGTTGTCTGAACGGACCTCAAAAGTGATGCGAGGACGGCGACGGCCAATACGAGGGGAAGGCTACCGAGCTCAAATTGGAACCGCATGTTTTCACCGAGCGAAGTGAGTGATGTTGCCAGGAAGCTGTACGTTACGGTCAGCCACAGGACCACCAGCGTGCCAGCGAAGGACCGAGAGCGGCGCCGTCGAAAGATGACGAACGGAGCCACAAGCAGGGCGAGTAGGTATTCGACCACAGTGGAGTACGAGTACGCGCCGGCGCTCGGGGCTGCACCCGTGGTGGAGGCCAGCAATCCGGCGTACACGCCACTGTGAGCTTGCCAGAGTATCGCCGCGTCGTAGAAGGTTTCGTAACCCGAGATGCGTGCTCCGTCGCCTGCATAGTTGTCGGAGGGAAGTTGAAATTGGTCGGCCGGGACAAACCACACTTCGGCGCCCAACGCCACGTTCCGGGCATAGGCACCAGGATTCATTCGGATGTAGGCCAGGTCGGCCCGCAAATACAGGTTCGATACGGCCACGTAGGCCAGATTGTTGTAGTTGGTCGCGCCGTCAGACTTGAGGAGGGAATCCAAGGTTCGTACGCCGGTAGTCCCGGTTTGCACGAATAGGGGGTCGTATACGCCAACCGGCGCAAAGGGGATCTCGGTTGCTATCGGACTCAAGTGGCCCTCGTGAACCAACTTGTTCAGTTGTGCTTTTGGCGCACGGGCGATGGTGGTGGAAGCGAGGTTCATGCCGAACCAACTGCTCGTCGTCGCCGTCCCGAATATCACCGCATTCTTCGCGTACCATCCGCCCACCAGGAGGAGTGAGATAGCTGTCACGAGAAAAACCTGACGCCACACCGGCCTCATCAAGAAGAGGAGCGCGGCCATCACGGCAATCAACCACACCCACTGATACGTACTGTCGTCGAGCACAACCAAGGCGAAACAGGTGAAGCAGCCCACGCCCCAACCTGTACGACGCGTCTTCATGAACCGTGCACAGCAGTAGGCACCGACAGTGAGCAGGCTTGCCGCCGGATACGACCACGACAACCAGTTCTCGTAGAGAATCGTTGCCGGATTTGCAACGACAACAAGCGACACGGTCGCTGCTGCCCACGGCGGCACCTGCAACTCCGCCAACAAGAGATAGGTACTGCCGGCGAGAAGCAACCCGAGTAACCAGAAGCATCCTGCCGCGACTGGCTGTTGCACCCCCAGCGGCAGATGTAACAAAATCCCGCAGTACAGATTGAACAGAGGGGGCTGACTGTGCAGATACCACAAACTCTGCACCAGGTCGTGCGTCAGGAGATGGGTGTCGAGCATTTGCCATAGGTCCTCGGACGGCCCACGAGGATGCAGTGCGGTGGCGTCGAATCGAATACCTATCGCGGCGTAGGCGAGCTGCGAGACAACGAATCCTCCGACCACGACCATAAGGCCCCGACGCAGCGCATGCTTCTTATCGACCCTCCCTCTGGGGGCGCGACGAGGAATCGTCTGGGGAGATGTCATCACGTACTGGGGTAGGTCAAAAACAGAGGGTGGCTGTGCACAATGCCCAGCGCACTTGGTTGATCCGCCGGCCCATTCACCAATCGTCCCACCCTCAGTTGGTTCTCAGCCAGGAACTATATGCGACATTGAGGTGTCGAATCTCTCGCTTCGTGCAGGTTCGATCCTTCCTCAATCGGGCGCGGAACGAATCGACTGTTGACCATCTGGACGCGGCGCTCCTTGAAGAACCCTGGGCGAGACTCGCCATCAACTTGGTCGGGGCTCCGGCATAACCGGGGTCGAGCCACATGGTTTCGATGTCTGCCAGCAGGCCTTGCTCTGCGATGCCGTCGAGCGTTGGGGCGAGCAGGCGAATGTCGTGACAGTTGGCTCCGTCTGTGGCCCAACCGATCGGGATCGCCACCCTGTCAGTGGCAATCGACCACTTCCACCCCAGTTTGCCTCGGTCGACCGGGCTCTTCCCTGTTCCTTGTCCACCACCTGGGGCTTTGTGGGTCGAACCGTCTATGGCGACTTCGGAGAGGTCGAGCCCAATGAGCTTGTCGTAGCCAGCCAAGGCTTCATTGGCAATGGCGTCGAAGATGCCGGCTTGGACCCATTCATCGCGCCGCTGCCGGGCTGTCGTGTCGGAAACCACTCGGCCGGTGATCTGTTCGGCGTCCTCCCACGAGCACCCTGTGCCCAGACGGGCCATCATGACCTTGAAGCAATCCCGGTCGGACTTACGGGGCCGATGGCAACCCAAGGGATGGCGTTCATTTCGGACCGGGATGAGGGGCTCAACCCCAGCCCAAAGAGCATCGAACACCTCTGAATCGAGCGCGCGCATAATTCAAGCACCTCCACTTGGTCGTTGGTGCGTTGGGTAAGCACCCCAAGTCTCTTGGGGCCAACACCACGACCGGTGGATGTTGGTCAGAACGTCGTAAGCCGTCCACCGTCTTCCGGATCGCGTGCCTAGGACGCTTTCACACGGATGAGGTCTACCCGGTTCGTTCTGGCCGGCGGGCCTGTAGTGGGGGTGGAAGTTTGGCCCGTGATGACAGAGAACTGCTATAGTTTTCTTACAAGGAGGTTCTGATGAGTGCCGCTGCTGCCATCCGAGCCAAAGTTGACAGTGCCAGTCCGGGGACGTTCATTCGGGCAGGCGATTTTGATTCGTCGCGGTCGGCTGTGGACACAGCCTTGTCACGGTTGAGCGCCGCTCGTTCCGATCTGGTCCGGGTCAGTCGGGGCATTTACTGGAAGGGGGTTGACTCCCGGTACGGACCGGGGCGCCCAAGTCTGCTCGATGTCGCGCATACTGCTGCCGGCAACCGGGGTGTCGGACCCACTGGCTGGACCGCATCGCATGTGCTTGGGCTGACCACGCAGGTCCCTGCTGTGCCCGAGCTGACGACCGTGGGTCCGGTGCCGACTCGGGTGAAGGACGTGGCGTTCCATCGACGAAGCAATACCGACCGTGGCGATCTGACGTTTCTCGACATCGCTCTTCTTGAGGTGCTCCGCGATGATCTCCGGCATGTCGACGGGGGCTGGGACGCGTTGGTCGATCGGGTTGTTGAGCTAGTCGGCACTGGCCAACTGGACCTGGGTCGACTGGCGCGAGTCGTCATCACTGACCGCTCGCCAACCGCCCGAACCAACTTTGCCCGCTTGCGCTCCGCTGTGCGAGGCCGATGATCTCAGAGAACAGTCCAGATCGACCGGACATTCTGCGGCTACGCCATCACCCCGACGACTTGTTCGCCCTAGTTGGTGCCACTGCTGAACACCTCGGGCTGGACCCAGCATTCGTCGAGAAGGACTTCTGGGTAACCGAGCTCTTGCGGAGCCTCAGCCGACCGCTGCCGGACAACAGCGGTGGACCAAATGTCACCGTGGTGTTCAAAGGTGGCACGAGCCTGTCAAAGGTTTACCGGCTTGTGGATCGCTTCTCGGAGGATGTCGACATCCTTCTCGTGTGCGAGAGCGTTGGCACGGGGCAGCGCGATCGGGTTCTCAAGTACCTTTGCGCACGGGTCGGAGCAGATCTGGACCTCGACTCCGATGAATGTCGGCTGAGCGCGTCCACCAGGGGAGTGAAGCGCAATGTCCGGTACCACTATCCGCTGAGGATGCCATCGCCTGTCATCACCGAAGGTGTGCTGCTCGAGATGGGGATACGAGGTGGTCCCGAGCCCAACGCCGTTCATTCTTTTCGTTCGTTAGCAGCGCACCATGGCATCGAAGTAGTCGGCGACTCACCGGATACCTGGGCAGAGTACGCGCCTGTCGAGATAGCCGTGCTCGGTGCTGAGCGCACCCTCGTCGAGAAGCTGTCATTGCTTCATGGACGCGCGCTCCGTCTGGATGACGAACCCGATGCGTTGATCGGAGCCGGTCGCCACTACTACGACATCTATCGTGTCCTTGCCAGCCCCGACGTTCGCCAGCGCCTCGAATCCCTCCCCGGGGGTGTTGTCGCCTTGGCCGAAGACATCGAGGCTCGGTCTCAATCCGCCGGACTGCCCTCCGGTCCACGACCACCAGGTGGATTCGCAACGAGCCCGGCCTTCTCGCGGCATTCGCCTGCAGGGGAGGCGGGGCATGCTGCCTACCAAACGGCTGCCGGACTCATC
Organism: Acidimicrobiaceae bacterium; assembly: GCA_003152015.1. Classification (GTDB taxonomy): domain Bacteria; phylum Actinomycetota; class Acidimicrobiia; order Acidimicrobiales; family RAAP-2; genus DASZIT01. The sequence goes on from PLZF01000054.1 coordinate 9,510, forward strand.
TGGGGGGAGATCCCGACCTTTGATGACTGCTTGGCGAAAGTGCACGAATTCGCCGGGCTGTTGTGAGCGAGCGGTCGAAGTGACTCGGGCAACGTCGGGCCGCGTCGGCGTACAGGCCGCTTCCCTCCGTTCCGCCGGTTTGTCACTTTCCTAACCCGGAGGTCCGAGACTCGACGCTCGTCGGTCTACACTGTGAGCACAGCACGAACAGGAGGTTCGACCTTGTACACGATCAAGTGGACTGGGTTCGAACCCACCGAAGAAGGTTGGAGTCCCCCCTCCGACACCAACATAAGCCCAGGTCAATGAGGTCTGACTTGTTGGAATGGGTGGAATGTCGCACCACCGTTCCACCAGAGTCGCCACTCAGGATCCGTTTCCGAAGATCATTGCCGCGACATTCTCAGCAGCCTTCGACACCATGGCCTTGGTCACGTGACTGTACGTGTTAAGCGTGACGTTTATCGAACTCGTAGTCGGGTAGCCGGGGGGTCAGGCCCCGGCTACGCGGTCTTCGTGGAGCACGTACCTCCTGTGTGGCCTGGTAGAGCGGGTCGAGCGGTCAAGCCTAGGTTATCTTGACGGTTAGATATTACCGTAGTTAGTATCACCGCATGAAGCAAACGCTGCTGGCTCCACCGCTACCCTCGAGGCTCGACACGGCCTCGGCGCAGTATTTCCAGAACCGGGCGGACATGCTGGAGCAACTGGCGGTGATCGACGACCTGCTCGATCAGGCAGAGGCCGGTGGCGGGCCCAAGGCCATGGAGCGCATGCGAGCCCGCGGCAAGCTCCCAGTGCGCGAGCGCATCGCTAACGTGCTCGACCCCGACAGCCCGTTCCTCGAGATCAGCGCCCTCGCCGCCTATGACTCCGACTACACGATCGGCGGCGGCATGGTCGTGGGAATCGGCGTCATCGCTGGTACGGAGTGCGTGATCATCGCCAACGACCCCTCCGTCCTCGGAGGAGCGCTCACGCCGTACGCCGGGAAGAAGTGGATGCGAGCGCTTGAGATCGCACGCGACAACCGCATGCCCTACGTGAGCTTTGTCGAGTCGGCCGGCGCTGACTTGCGGGTAGAGGCCGACGGGGGCAGCGGCCGCCGGGTGCAGACCTTCCACTTCGCCGAGAGCGGCCGGTTCTTCTACGACCTGATCGACTTGTCGAAGCTGCGCATCCCCACGGTGTGCGTGGTGTTCGGATCCTCCACCGCTGGAGGGGCCTACCAGCCTGGTCTGTCCGACTACAACATCGTGGTCAAGGAGCAGTCGAAGATCTTCCTAGCCGGGCCGCCGCTGGTGAAGATGGCCACGGGCGAGGAATCCGACGCCGAGACGCTCGGGGGTGCCCAGATGCACGCCGAGGTGTCGGGGCTCGGCGACTACTTCGCCGAGGGCGAAATGGACGCGATCCGGCTGTGCCGCGAGGTGGTGTCGCACCTCAACTGGCGGAAGCCCGGACCCGGTCCCGCCCTGCGGGCCGACGAACCAGGACTCGATCCCGAGGAACTCCTCGGTCTTGTCAGCCGCGACCTGCGCCAGCCGCTCGACGTTCGCGACGTCATCGCCCGCGTCGTCGACGGATCGCGCTTCGAGGAGTTCAAGTCGAGGTACGGCAGCACCATCGTGTGCGGATGGGCGAGCATCCACGGGTACCCGGTGGGGATCGTCGGCAACAACGGCGTGATCTACCCACGGGCTGCCGAGAAGGCCGCGCACTTCATCCAGCTCTGCAATCAGATCGACGTGCCCTTGGTGTTCATGCAGAACGTCACCGGCTACATAGTGGGACGCGACTTCGAGGCCGAGGGCATCATCAAGAAAGGCTCGCAGATGCTCAACGCCGTCAGCAACTCCACCGTGCCGCACCTCACCTTGGTCATCGGCTCCTCGTACGGCGCTGGTACATACGGCATGTCGGGCCGAGCGTTCGGCAACCGGTTCACGTTCCTGTGGCCTACAGCGAAGATTGCCGTCATGGGTCCAAAGCAGATCGCCGGGGTGATGTCGATGGTCCGCCGCGGCCAGGCCGCACGCCAGGGCCTCGAGTTCGACGAGGAGGAGGATCGCAAGATCGTCGAGATGGTCGAGGCGATCCAGGAACAGGGGTCGCTCGCCCTGGTCGCCACCGGCGCCGTCAGCGACGACGGCATCATCGACCCGCGCGACACCCGCACCGTGCTGAGCATGTGCCTGTCGGTTGTCCGCAACCGACCCGTGGAGGGCGCTGAGGCCTACGGGGTGTTCCGGCTGTGAACTTCACCACGCTCCTCGTTGCTAACCGTGGCGAGATCGCCCGTCGCATCATTCGTACTGCCCACTCCATGGGCATCCGCTGCGTCGCGGTGTTCGTCGATGCCGACGCTGTGGCCCCCTTCGTGTCCGACGCCGACGAGTCCGTGCGCCTAGCCACGGGTTACCTGGACGGTGCTGCGATCATCGACGCTGCCCAGTCCACAGGTGCGCAGGCAGTCCACCCCGGCTACGGATTCCTGTCGGAGAACCCGACCTTCGCAGCCGACGTCGTCGCCGGTGGGTTGATCTGGGTCGGACCAACGGCGGCGGTCATCGCCGAAATGGGTGACAAGCTGGCCGCCAAGCGCATGGCCGTTGCGGCAGGAGTGCCCACGCTCCCCTCGGCCGAGGACCCGAAGCATGCCGCCGATGTCGCCTACCCGTTGCTCGTCAAGGCAGCTGCGGGCGGCGGCGGCAAGGGCATGCGGGTCGTCGCTTCCCCCTCCGATCTCGACGAAGCCGTTGCCTCGGCGCGACGCGAAGCCGCAAGCGGCTTCGGCGACGACCGGGTGTTCCTCGAGCGCTATGTCGCGGTATCGCGCCACATCGAGATCCAGATCCTCGGCGACAGCCACGGAAACCTCGTGCACCTCGGCGAACGCGAGTGCTCCATCCAGCGGCGTCACCAAAAGCTCATCGAAGAGTCACCATCACCCGCGGTCGACGATGCGATGCGCGCCGCGATGAGTGAGGCCGCACTGCAGCTTGGTCGGGCGATCGGGTACCAGTCAGCCGGCACGGTCGAATTCTTGGTCGACGACGCTACTCGAGAGTTCTTCTTCCTCGAGGTCAACACCCGCCTCCAGGTCGAGCACCCGGTCACCGAGGAGATCACCGGAATCGACCTGGTGCGCGAACAGCTCAGAATCGCTGCCGGCGAACCACTGGGCTACGACCAGCGCGACATAAGCTTCACCGGGCATGCGATCGAAGTTCGACTCTGCGCCGAGGACCCCGGTGCTGGGTTCCTGCCCGCCACCGGAACGCTCGCCGCCTTCGCCCCTGCCGAAACGCCGATCGTTCGGTGGGAGTCGGGGGTCGAACAGGGTTCGGTGGTCAGCGTCGCGTTCGACCCGATGCTTGCCAAGGTCGTAGCCCACGCCGCAACCCGAACGGAGGCCGCCGCGCGGCTCGCGCTCGCACTCGAGCGGCTCCACCTCGGGGGCGTCACCACGAACCGCGACTTCCTCGCGGCCACGCTGCGCCATGAGCGCTTCATCGACGGCGGCACGACCACCGACTTCATCGAACGTTGCCGACCGTCGCTCACTCTGGTACTCGGCGACGCCGAGCTGGAGTGGGCCGCCACCGTTGCCGCACTGTGGCTCCAGGGTGAGAACCGTGCGACGACGCCGGTACTCGCGGAGCTGCCCAGTGGGTGGCGCAACGCACGCCTGCCGGCTCAGGCCGTATCGCTGCGTCGTGGTGAGCACACCGTGAACGTCACCTACCGATCCCTGCGCGACGGATCCTTCACCATCGGTGACGGTGCCAAGGCACGCCTCCATCGCCGTTCGCCGCTGGACATCGATGTTGAGGTCGACGGGCGGCGTTCCATCGTGCGCGTCACGCGTGCAACCGATCGTCTCTACGTCCAATCCGTTCGAGGCACAGTCGAGTTCAGGATCGTCCCACGCTTCGAGGTGCCAGGGTCTCAAATCCCCACAGGGAGCCTCGCCGCGCCGATGCCGGGCACTGTGGTCGACGTGCGCGTCGCCGTCGGCGAGCACGTCACTGCTGGCTCTACGCTGGTGGTGATGGAGGCTATGAAGATGGAGCACCACATCAGCGCTCCGGTCGACGGCATCGTCACCGACGTGTTCGTGGGCGCCGGCCAGCAGGTGGACAACGATGCCGCGCTGCTGCTGATCGAACCGGACGGCTCCGAACCTGAGGGGCCGAGCGACGCTGGCGAGGGCCCGAGATGACAGAGCCGATCCGCATCGCCAACTGCTCTGGGTTCTACGGCGACCGACTGTCGGCCGCCGTGGAGATGGTGGAGGACGGCCCGATCGACGTGCTGACGGGTGACTGGCTGGCCGAGCTGACCATGTTGATCCTGGCCCGCACCCAGGCCAAGCGTCCCGGTGGCGGGTACGCGCGCACCTTTGTCGCCCAGATGGAGCAGGTGATGGGCACGTGCCTCGACCGGGGCATCAAGGTCGTGTCGAACGCGGGTGGTCTCGACCCGGCCGGGTGCGCCGAGGCGGTTGCCGAGGTCGCTGCCAAGTTGGGGCTGGCTCCGATGATCGCGTACGTGAGCGGTGACAACCTCCAGCCGAGACTCGGCGAGTTGCTGGAAGCCGGTGTGGAACTGGCTCACTTCGAAACCGGTGAACCCATTGGCGACGTGTCGCGCTTCATCACCGCCAACGCCTACCTGGGCTGCTGGGGCATCGTCGACGCCCTGAACCGTGGAGCCGACATCGTGATCACCGGCCGCGTCACCGATGCCGCCGTCGTGTGCGGCCCTGCCGCGTGGCACCACGGATGGGCGCGCCACAGCTGGGACTCGCTCGCCGGCGCGGTGGTGGCCGGGCACGTCGTGGAGTGCGGCGCACAGGCCACCGGCGGTAACTATTCGTTCTTCACCGAGGTGCCCGGCATGACGCGGGTCGGGTTCCCGTGGGCCGAGATCGCTTCCGACGGTTCGTGCGTGATCGGCAAGCACGATGGCACTGGCGGTGAGGTGTCGATCGGCACCGTCACGTCGCAACTGCTCTACGAGATCGGCAGCCCCGCGTACTTGGGGCCCGATGTCTCGGCTCGCTTCGATACGATCCACCTCGAGCAGGTCAGCACCGACCGAGTGCGGATCACCGGCACCAAGGGCGAACCACCTCCGCGGACGCTCAAGGTCGCGATGAACGAGGTGGGCGGCTTCCGCCAGGACCTGGCAGTCGCCCTCACCGGCCTCGATGTCGAGGCCAAGGCCAAGCTGGTCGAGGACGCCTTCTGGGCGGCGTGCCCTTACGGCCCTGAGGACTACGAGAGCATCACGACCCGATTGGTGCGTACCGACAAGCCCGACCCGGCGACGAACGAGGAGGCGGTTGCGCTGTGGCGCATCACCCTCAAGGACCCTGACGAGCGCAAGGTCGGCCGAGCTGTGGCCAACGCCGTCACCGAGATCGCACTCGCGACCATTCCCGGCTTGTTCGGCGTCGGTGGTGGCCCGTCGGGCGGTTCTGCCTACGGCGTGTTCCGGCCTGCGCTGGTGCCTGCCGAACTCGTACCCCAGAGCGTGGTCATCCTCGGCGGCAAGCGTACGGTCGTGGACTCCGTGGCCCCGATGGCCGAGGTGCACGTCGTGGGCGACGAGGGCCCGGCTGGCATTGCACCGACGGGCCCCACCGTTTCGGCGCCGATCGGCCGCGTAGTCGGCACCCGCTCTGGCGACAAGGGCGGCCATGCCAACCTCGGCGTCTTCGCGCGCAGCGATCAAGCGTGGGCGTGGCTCGACGAGTTCCTCACGACCGACACCCTGCGCCATCTCCTCCCCGAGGTAGCGCCGCTGCTCATCGATCGCTACCGGCTGCCCGCGCTGCGATCGCTGAACTTCGTCATCCACGATCTGCTGCAAGAAGGCGTTGCCGCCTCCACTCGTCAAGACGCGCAGGCCAAAAGTCTCGGCGAGTGGCTCCGCAGCCGTGTCGTCGACATCCCGACTGTGCTGTTGGAGCGAGCATGACCTGGGCGGGAGGTTCGCTCGACGTGGCGTTGGCAGAACCCACCGAACTGCAATACCGTCTCCGCTCGGTGAGGCCGCCACCGGCGGTACTCGACCGCGATCTCGAACACCGCCTCACCGATCGCCAACGCCAGATCCTTGATCACCTCGGTCAGATGTTCGACGGCGGCTTCGCCCACCTCACGATGGCCGAGATCGCATCGCGCTCGAACTGCTCCTTGCGCACTCTCTACGGCTTGGCGCCCAGCCGTGACGAGTTGGTGCTCATCGTTGTGGATCGCAACTTATGGAGGGTTGGGCGGAGCGCGATGGAAGCGATCAAGCCTGACATGGAACCCCTCGATGCGCTGCAGGCGTACCTCGAAGCGGCAACCGAAGCCGTGGACGGTCTGACCGAGCCATTCGCCCGTGACCTGGCCTCGATGCCGGCCGCGCAGCGGCTCGGTGACTTCCACGCCGAGTACCTCGTCGCCATCACGCGGTGCCTGCTCGACCTCGCCGTTGAGCGCGGCCAGATTCCCGCCATCGACACCGGAGCGGCCGCTCGGGTGATGGCAAGTCTCGCACGCGTACTGGCGCGCCCCGAGGTCATGCCAACGCTTTCCTCGACTCCCAAGCAGGCAGCCGACTCACTGGTCGAGATCATGCTGCGTGGCATGCGCACAACGCACGGCGTGACGACGCAAGCACCCGATGAACGAACGAGAGGTGAACATGGGTGAACTCGACGCGCTAAGAAGCGACCTGGTAGCCGAGCAAGGAGTCCTCGATGCCATCGTGGCCGGGCTAGCTGACGAGGAGTGGGCGTTGCCCACGCCGAGTCCGGGCTGGAACGTCGCCGACCAGATCGGCCACCTCGCCTACTTCGACGGCACGGCGGCGACCGCCATCACCGACCCCGAGGCGTTCACGGCCGGGGTCCAGGCGCTGTACGCGGCGGCCGGCGGCGCCGGCCTTGATGCCTTCACACTGGACGCCTTCCGTGCGCTACCGCCAGAACGTCAGCTCGAGGCGTGGCGTTTCAACCGGCGGGTCCTCGCCGAGGCGGCAGCTGTCCTCACCGACGGCGCGCGCGTCACCTGGTACGGGCCGCCGATGGGTGCGAAGTCGTTCCTCACCGCTCGCCTGATGGAAGTGTGGGCACACGGGGCAGACATCGTCGACGCGGTCGGAGCAACACGCCAGGCCACCGATCGCCTGCGCCACATCGCCCAGTTGGGCTACATCACGAGAGGATGGTCGTACGAGGTGCGCGGGCAGGTAGCGCCCGAGGGCGAGATCCGGCTGGTGCTCACCAGCCCGTCGGGGCAGACCTGGACCTGGGGTCCCGACGATACGGCCGAGACCATCCAGGGATCAGCGGAAGACTTCTGTCTGGTCGTCACCCAGCGCCGCCACCTCGACGAGACCCTCCTCGAGGTGGGCGAACTCGGCCGGCATTGGCTGCTCAGGGCGCAGGCCTTCGCGGGTGGTCCCTCCGACGTGCCTGCACCGAGGAAGTCGTGATGCCCCTCGTCGAGACCGATCTGCACGGCGGGGTGATGACCATCACCTTGGCCGACGAGGAGCGTCGGAACTCGTTGAGCCTGCAGCTGACCAGCGAGCTGGTTGCTGCCCTCGACATCGCCGACAACGACCCCGAGGTTCGTGTGGTCGTACTGACCAACAGGGGTACCGTCTTCTGCGCTGGAGCCAACCTGGCTGAGCGTTCCTCCACCGGTACCGCGGCCATCCCAGGGAGCAGCATCGATCCGCGTGCGCTGTTCGGGCGGTTCGGCCACTCGCCGAAGCCATACGTGGGCCGTATCGCGGGGCACTGCGTCGCCGGTGGCATGGGACTCGCCGCAGCGCTCGACATCTCCGTCGCGGTCGACCACGCCATGTTCGGCTTCACTGAGGTACGGGTCGGTGTGGCGCCGGCCATGATTTCGGTGGTCTGCTTGCCGAAGATGCGGCTCGCTGATGCTCAGGCAGCATTCCTACGCGGGCACCGCTTCCCGGCCGCCGAGGCGGTCCGGATGGGACTCATCAGCAGTGCGGTACCCGCGGATCGACTGGACGAGGAGGTCGATGCCATCGTCCGTGACCTGCTCGCCGGAGGGCCACACGCCATCGCTGCCGCCAAGCAGCTGATGGCTGTCGTGCCCAGCCTGTCCGAGGACAAGGCCTTTGGGTGGACCGCCGAGCTGTCCGCCGCCCTGTTCTCAGGCGACGAGGCACGCGAAGGCATGGCCGCGTACCTCGAGAAACGCCCGGCTTCTTGGGTTCAGTGAACCCCCCAGCCTCTGTCCGTCGCCACGAAGAAGTCCCCGGTTGTGGTCAGCTGAGGTCCCCGCCTGTGGCCACAAAAGAGCCCGGTTTTGGCCAAAACCGGAGACTTGAAACTGGCCACGGACAGCTTTACAGTCTTTGGCGTGGCTCGGCTCACTTGGGCTAGTTCTATCCCGCTTGCTGGCCAAAGGGCTGGGCCCCCGCTCAGACCTGTCGGAAGTGAGGGCGTTGACGAGATTCCAGAAGTGGGCCCACGGCTCGGCGTGTCTTCGCCGTCGGCCTGAACACCCGAGCCGGGAGTTTTGAGGTTGGCATGGGACTTCCTCTAGGATTCGACGCCGCCAGCGCCTACCGGGCGATGGTGCGGATGCGCCTCGTCGAGGAGGCGTTGGCGCAGGCATGGGCGGACGGGCTGGTGCCGGGCGAGTACCACTCCGGAATAGGCGAGGAAGGTATCAATGCCGGCGTACTGAGTCATCTAAGTGGTCGTGACTCCATGGCGCTCGACCATCGCAATACCTCCCCCCTGGTCGGTCGTGGGACCGACATCAAGTTGCTCATGCTTGAGGTGATGGGCTCGGAAGACGGGCTCAATCGGGGCTGGGCTGGGCACATGCATCTGATGGACCCGGGCATCCCCGCCGCAGCCGACGGGATCGTGGGCGCGAGCGGCCCGCTCGCCGTCGGTCAGGCCATCGCCAACGCGCAGCTGCATCCCGGCCGGGTCGCTGTGGCATTCCACGGTGAGGCTGCCATGAACCAAGGGATGCTCATGGAGTCCTACAACATGGCGGTCGCCTGGAACCTACCCGTTCTGTTCGTCTGCAAGGACAACAAATGGTCGATCACGACGTATTCGGCGGACGTGACCGGCGGGGATCTCGTCGAGCGGGCTCGCTCGTTCGGGCTGGCCGTGGAGAAGGTGGGCGGGGACCGGGTCGAGGATGTCTACCGAGCTGCCGGACGACTGATCGCGCGGGCCCGCAATGGGCAAGGGCCGGGCTTCCTCTCCGCCAGCTGTCACCGACCCGGGGGTCACTTCGAGGGCGACCCCATCGTGCGACTGCTGCGCAACCCACGCGGGCAGGCCGAGGAGTGGGGCCCGCCGATGATTCGGAGCGCCCGAGAGAAGACCGGCGGGAACCGCAGTGACCGGGTCGCAGCGGTCAAGGTGCTTACCAAGCGCGGCGCCCGGGCAGCTTGGGACTACACGGTCCGCGCCCGGATGGACCCCTTGCGGCGCGGTCGGCGACTGCTGGACCAGGCGGCTGTCGAGCGCATCGAGACGTTCGAACGCCAGGAGGTCGAGCAGGCCATCACCGAGGCCCGGGCGGCTGTCGGTCCCCGTTCCACGTTCGGTGTGGCCCGGGGAGGATCCCAATGACGGTCATGAAGTACGGCCAGGCCATCGACTACGCCCTTGGCGAGGCGATGGCCCGCGACGACTGTGTCGTCACCTGGGGCGAGGACGTCAGACTTATCCACCGCGACCTGCTTGCCCGGTTCGGGCCCGAGCGGGTTCGCGACACTCCGATCAGCGAGGCGGCGTTCCTCTACGCCGGCATCGGGGCGGCCATGACCGGCCTGCGCCCCGTCGTGGAGATCATGCTCATCGACTTCCTGCCGGTCGCGTGGGCCGGCATCGCGAACGCGGCCTCGAAGTTCCGGGACTTCTCCGGCGGCCATTGGGAGGTTCCTCTGGTCGTCCGGGCAGGCTGTGGTGGCTGGTACACCGACGGTGGGCAGCACGAGCAGACGTTCTGGGGCCAGGTGTCCGCCCACCCCAACATCAACGTGGTCTGCCCCTCGACCCCCGCCGACGCCGCAGGGCTCATGCTCACAGCGGTGCAGTCGGACGAGGTCGTGGTGTTCCTGGAGCACCAGCTGCTGTCCGAACAGTGGATCGACTACCTCGCCGGGGGCAGCCGCGCCACCGTCAGCTTCGACCACTTGGTGCCTGCCGACGGCGCGGAAGGGGACGTCCCGCTGCCGCTGGAGCCGCTCCCGCTCGGCCAGGCGGCGGTGCGCCGCGAGGGGTCTGACGTCGCCCTCGTCAGCCTCGGCGTCGGGGCACACCGATGCCTGGAGGCCGCGAACGTGCTGACTGCTTCGGGCATCGAGGCCTCGGTGCTGGACCTGCGCAGCGTGTACCCGCTGGACAAGAACGCCGTGCTCGAGCAGGTCCGCAAGACCGGGCGCGTCGTCGTGGTCGACGAAGACTACATACGCGGCGGGCTCACCGGCGAGATCGCCGCACTCCTGCTGGAGGCCGGAGTGACGACCCGGTACGCGCGCGTCGCCGTCGAGGGGACGATCCCGTTCGCGCCGCACCTGGAGTATGCCGCGCTTCCCAACGCCGAGCGCATCGTCACCGCCGTCAAGGGACTCGAGTGACCCTCAGATCGGAAACTTCCCATGCCTGAGCTTCCGCTCAATCAGATCGCCATCAGCGTGGCGGACGTCCAGCGGTCACATCGGTGGTACCGCGACATCTTCGGCTACCAGGAGTCCGGCGGGACGTACATGTTCGTCCCGCTGCTCGGGTCGGCCAAGGTACAGGGGGTACCGGATGCAACGAGCGTGTGCTGGTGGCTGATGGATCAGCAGGAGTTCTTCCAGATCGAGCTATTCCAGTTCAGCAAGCCCACGCCCCAGCCGCTGCCCGAGGACTGGCGACCGTGCGACATCGGCTACACCACCATCGGAATCCATGTTGCCGACTTCGACGGCACGCTCGAGCGGCTGGCGCGTCGGCAGACAGCTTTGTTGGGCGACCCAATCGGGGAGCCCGGAGCGAGGCGGGTCTGTGTCCGCGACCCCGACGGTGTGCTCATCGAAGTAATGGAGGATGATCCCCGCTCCGGCGAGCCAAGGCTCCGCCCCTACGCAGATGTCCCGGTGGTCACCCGGTTCGTCACGCTCTCTGTGCCCGACCTGGACCAGGCCCGCCGCACCTGGATCGAGGTCCTCGGACTCCCCGAGGTCACCGATGTCCGCCTGCACGGACCAGAGCACGAGGCTCTCTGGGGACTGGCGGGTGCGACCCGGGAGTCGTTCGTACTGCGCGCCGGGGACATGTTCATCGAGGTCGTGCGATATCTCGATCCGATCGGCAGGGCCTGGCCCGAGGGCTACCGGATCAGCGACCACGGTCTGCTCAACATCGCCCTCGGGCTGAGAACCTATGACGCGGTTAGGGATCTCGTAGGCACGTGTGAAGCAGCCGGAATCCCCCCGAACGCGCCGCCGCCAACTACCTTGAAGCCGATCTGGTCGTGCTCCTATGTCAACGACCCCCTGGGGTTCAGCATCGAGCTGCTGTACGTCGCCAAGCCTGGGCAGAAGCGAATGGTCAACCCGTTCAACCTCTTCGAGCTCGGCTTCCGCCCGACGCCGGCACCCATTGCACGGGCCCAGGTGTCACAGGTGGTGGGCGCACCGCCCGAGCGGGTATGGCAGGTTCTCGTCGACCACGAGGACATGTGGACCTGGTCGCCGTTCAGCCGCTCCGAGGTCGTGTCGCGTCCGGCTACGGGAGGCGAGGTCGGCACGATCCGCAGACTCTCCGGTGGACCGGCCCGGCTGAGCCTTACCGAGACCATCGTGGTGGCCGAGGAACCCTTCCGACTGGAGTACACGGCCGCGGGTGCGCCCGGCCAGAGCTTCTACCATGGCTTCGTCACGATGGAGCCGCTACCTGGCGGTGGGACCAGGCTCACCTGGGAGGCGCAGTTCCGCTCGAAGCTGCCCGGCGCGGAAACCGTGACCTTCAGGATGCTCCGCTCGTTGGTCAACGGCCTCGCCGTCAAGGCCGAGCAGCCTGTGATGGAAGCGGTGCCGGTATGACGCTCGAGTCGCCCCGGCCATCGCTCGACACTCCGCTGAAGGTGTTCATCACGGGTGCCAACGGATTCATCGGTCGGGCTCTGGCCAGTCGATTGCGCGAAGTGGGGTGCCAGGTGGGTGGCGTCGACCTAGAGGCCGATCCAGACAATGGCGTCGTGGCCGGGAGCACCGGCAACCCTGCGGGATGGTCCAATTGGCTGGCCGGCGTCGACGTCGTCATCCACACCGCCGCAATCGTGTCGAACGCAGCCCCGCTCGACCGGGCCTGGGAAGTCAACGTACTGGGGACCCGACGCGTCCTGGATGCGGCCGCTGCGAACAGTGTCCAGAGATTCATTCATCTCTCGTCGGTGGCCGCGTACGGGTTCGAGTTCCCGGACGGGGTCGACGAGACGTACCCGGTGCGGGTGAACGGGTTCAGCTACACCGATACAAAGGTGAACTCGGAGGCGGTCGTCCTGGCCGCTCACGCGGCGGGGGAGATCGAATGCACGATCATCCGACCCGTTGACGTGTACGGTCCGGGCTCGCATCCCTGGGTCGTCCTGCCCCTGCAGGCGATCAAGAAGGGGCAGATGCTCCTGCCCGACGGTGGGAACGGGATCTTCAGTCCGGTCTATATCGACAACTTCGTCGACGGCACGGTCCTGGCCATGTCCTCCCACATGGCTGCAGGCCAGATCTTCATCCTCGGCGACGGATACGGCGTGACGTGCGCCGACTACTTCGGCAGGCTCGCTGGCATGGCGGGCGGAAAGGTGCGTACCTTGCCGGCCCGGGCCGCCATCGCACTCGCGAACGTCATGGGATTCGCTCAGCGCCGTCTCGGTCAGGCGAGCGAACTCAACGCCGCCACCATGCTTATGCTCAACCGGCCTGGAACGTACTCGATCGACAAGGCACGACACGTTCTCGGATTCGACCCTCTCGTGACGTACGACGACGGGATGAACCGGGTCGAGGCATGGGCCCGATCGGAAGGCCTGATCTAGTTCGAGGCAGGCCACTCGTGGCCTGCGGAGACCCCGACACCCCGATAATCGAAATGGAGGTACCGCATCATGCGCGCTGTCCTGGCCGACATCTCGACCCAGCGTTACCTGCTCACCGCCATCGCCCAGAAGCTCCCCAGAGGGGCGGGGAAGAGCGTCGGCTGGGGCCCCGGTGGCATCCTCCGATTGACCGAGGACGCCCCGGAGCCGAAGCTGCCGCAGGCTCCTGGATGGGTCCGACTGCGGCCGGAGCTCTCGGCGATCTGCGGGTCGGACGTCGGCCTCGCCCACGCCAAGCTCTCGACGGTGCTCAGCGCCTACTACACCGAATCCCGGCAGATCCCCGGCCACGAGATCGTGGCCGTCGTCGACCGGGTCGGCCTCGGGGTCAAACGAGTCAAGGAGGGTGACCGGGTCGTCGTCGACGTGGTCATCAGTTGTGTCCAGCGCGGATTCGACCCGGTGTGCAGGAACTGTGCGGCCGGGATGCCGAACGTCTGCGAGCGATTCGACCAGCCCGGGATCAGCGGCTGTGGTGCGCCGTCGCTGGGCTTCTCGCTCATCCCAGGCGGCGGATGGGCCGAGATGGTCGTCGCTCACGAGTCCCAGTGCTTCCCGATCATGAAAATGGCCAGCAGGCGAGCGGTCCTGACAGAGCCAGCCTCGGTGTCGCTTCACGCTGCGCTGCACTGGCACGGGAATGGCGAGCGGGCCGTGGTCATCGGCCCGGGGGCGATCGGACTGCTCACGGTGGTGGCGCTTCGTCGGCTGCACCCCGACCTCGACATCGCTGTCCTGAGTCCGAACGAGTTCGGCTCTGACTGGGCGATGAAGGTGGGTGCGACCCGGGTCCTGCCCTCGGGCCCTGCCGCCGTCGAGGCGCTGGCAACCCAGGACGGAGGCCGGATCCTGCGACCGCGCATGACGAAGATCCCCATCCTCGAGCAGGGGGTCGACCTAGTCGTCGACTGTGTCGGATCCCCCGACACCATCGACTTAGGAATTCACCTCCTACGGCCCAAGGGGATGCTGGTGCTCGCCGGCACGGCGGGCCGACAGGAGGTCGACTGGTCGCTGGTGTGGAAGCGCGAGCTGACGATCCAGGGGACCACCGACCCCGGCCCCGAGCCGAAACTCGGCGGGAAGCGGACGACCGAGCAGGTGGTCGAGTGGCTCGGCGACCCCTCCTACCCCGTCGACGGCATGGTCACCCACGTGTTCGACCTCAGCGAATGGAAGACTGCGATCGAGACCGCATCGAAAGGCCCGGGAGCATCAGCGGTCAGGGTGGCGATGCGACCGAATAGTGATCTGCCGCTCGTCGATTCCTGATCCACTCGGCGTCACCGGAGGTTCCGCGACCAGCCCGACTGGTAGGACATGACCAAATACCGAATGGCTAGCGAAAGAGTCGCCAAAGGCCCTTGACTTCCGTTAGGAACTCACTCCCTGCCCATGCGGCCGATCGGTACCCGCGATGCGCTGATTCACCGATGTTCGGGAAGTCGTCCAGATGCTGTTCGTCAAGTCCCTTTGACCACACGCTGCATCTCCAGCCCGGTTCTTGACACGGAAAGCCCTCTCATATTGCTCGCTACGAGCTGGTTGTACTCTCGGGTGAACACCGGATAGGAGGCTGCGTCGAGTTGAGGCGACCAGGTGAGGTAGCCGAAGAACGCCCTCGCCCCGTCGAAGAACGAGACGTAGGCGAACCCCTGCGCACGCACATACGTCGCCATCGCAGACACGTACTTCACGTCCAATGGCTCCCAGAAGCTGTAGCTCTTCACCTTTAGCTCCTCCGGTGCCCCTTGCGGACCGGCTCCGGCTGCTTCCGCGGCAGTGGGCTTGTCGAGCCACGTCTCGTCCATGACGAGACCCCTGCCGGCCGCGTCCGCGGCGCTGACATCGGTCTTCAGATTGGCGATCTGCGCTGGACCGAGAGGGTAGACGTGCACGCCGAGGTAGTCGATCGACGTATGCGCCAGCAGAGCTTGGTCGATGGCTGGGGTCGTCCAGGTTCCGGTGCCGGCACCGACCTCGGTGCTACCTCGATTCAGGCCCGTGAGTTCTTCCGTCACTACCTGGACGGCCGCCATGGGAGTGTTGATGTCGATGCCCAGCGCGTCGGAGAACGTGTCGGTTTCGTCGAGCAGCGAAAGGTAAGTCGGGTGGAGATCATCGATGATGAGTTGTGCCTGGACCCGCTGCTCGCCGGCATAGGTGTCGATGGTGAGGCCGGCGTAGCTGATCGACAGGGAGGTGAGCGGGGTGCTCGAGAAGACCGGGTTCTCCTCAACCGATAGCACCATGTGGTGCGCCTGCACCTGCTGGGCCACCCCTTCGTAGAAGTTCAGGTACTCCGAGCTGTCCGGGGTGGTCGGCACCAGGAGGGGGAAAGAGACGTCAACTGTGACCCCTTGCACACCGAGGGCCGAGAACGCGTCGAGCTCGGAGGTGACACCGGAGATCGCCGAGGAGGTGAGAAGTACCGAGCCAATGTTGCCGTTGGCGGCCAGCAGTTCAGTGCCGATCGTTGTTGACGGTTGTTTCTGTGGTGTGCCGACCTCAGACGCGAACCCATCCACCTCAGATTGGATTTGGCCGTACTGCGATTGGTACTGGGTAGGGATGGGCCCAGGCGGTTGTGAGATGGGAGTGAGATGGGGGCTGTTCGGTGGCGATGATGGACGCGTCGTTGTGGTGGTGGGTGAGGCCGTCGGGCTCGAGCAGGCGCCCAGGACGAGCGCACTGCCGGCGACCACCACGAGGAACGCCATCCATCGGCACCGGGGCGGCTTTGGTGCTGATTGACCAGGTTTCCCCATTCTCAGAAAAGTACCAGGCCGATGTGAGCGAACTGTGAGCGAACTGTGAGCCTCGGGATGACGGCGTAAGGCCCGTTGCCCCAGGTACTCCGTTCGCTCACCTCGTGACGGTGTCGGTGACTCGGATCGACCGTCACGGCCAACCTGGGCGTCAATCCCGCCCTCACGATCACGGCACAGGCGGAGCGAGCCATGGCCATATGGCCCAACGCCGGCCAGCCCGACAGCCGGCCGCCCCTGGGCGAGGAGTACCGCCCCGTCGCCACGGTGGCGCCCATCCGACCCGTCGTGCCGCCAAACGCCCCGGGAGCACTCCGGCTGCCCGCGTGACGTGACGCGGCGGCGGCGTGCCCTGATCCGTGCCCCCGAACGCCGCCGACGTGTAGGACTCGCTCGGCAGCCGCTCGTCCCGTTCGCGGCGGTCATGAGCAATGGAGCAGCGGACATCACCGGCACGGTTCCACTGGAGCCGCTAAAGCCAGACCAGCGACGGGCAGGCGGTGGGGGGGAGCCGGAAGTATTGTCGGCCCATGGACAACGAACAACCGACCGGCGGTTGGGCCGACGGACTCGACTTCGTCCCGGACCCCGCCGCCAAGCAGCATGCCCTCGAGGAGTTCGCCACCTATCTGAACCCTCAGAAAGTCCGGGTCATGCGGGCGGCAGGGCTCGACATCATCGAGGCCCAGCGGTCCGGCCCCTGGGTCTGGGACCTCGACGGCCGCCGGTTTCTCGACTGCTTCACGTCGGCCGGGTCGTTCAATGTCGGCCGCCGCAACCCCCGGGTGGTGGCAGCAGCGCACGCGGCGCTCGACCGGCTGGACCACGGGAATTTCCTGCTCTGCTCGAGGGAGAAGGCCGAGCTGGCGGCCAAGCTGGCGGAGATCACCCCGGGAGATCTCTCCTGCACGATGTTCGGCACCGGCGGGGGTGAGGCGGTCGACTTCGCTATCAAGCTGGCCCGGGGGTCCACCGGCCGCCCCCGGATCGTCTCGTCGGTCAACGGCTACCACGGCCACACCGGGTTCGCCCTGTCGGCCGCCGGCCGGGAGGCGTTCCGCCAACCCTTCGAGCCGCTCATGCCCGAGTTCGTCCAAGTGCCCTTCGGTGACCCCGACGTCCTCGCCGTTGCAGTCGACGAGCACACCGCCGCCGTGCTGCTCGAGCCGGTGCAGGGCGAAGGGGGGATCGTGATGCCGCCGCCGGGCTATCTGGCGGCGGTGCGCGCCGCCTGCGACCGGGCCGGGGCGCTCCTGATCCTGGACGAGATCCAGACCGGTCTCGGCCGGACCGGGCGCTGGTGGGCGAGCGAGCACTTCGGGGTTGTCCCCGACATCATGACCATCGCCAAGTCCCTCGGGGGGTCCCTGGTGCCGATTTCGGCCACCGTCTTCACCGAGGATCTCCGGGAGTTCATGATCCCCAATCCCTTCATTCATCTGTCCACGTTCGGCGGGTCGGATATCGCGTGCGCCGTGGCGCTCGAGGTGATCGCCGTCATGGAGGAGACCGATCTGGTCGCCCACGCTGCGGCAATGGGCGAGCGGCTCTTCACCGGGCTCCGCTCCATCGCCGAGGCCCGTCCCGAGGTCGTCGCCGAGGTGCGCGGACTCGGACTCATGGCAGGTATCGAGTACTCCGAGGACTCGATGGGGCCGCGCATGTCGTACCACCTGGCGCGCCACGGCGTCCTCGCCATCTACAGCGGGAACCAGCCGGCCGTGATGCGCCTCATGCCCTCACTGGTGATCGAGGAGGCCGAGGTGGACTTCCTGCTCGAGGCGCTCGACCGGGCGATCAGCGACCTCGTGTCGGGCGCCGGTCCCGAGGAGCCCACCCCGACTCGGCCCCGGCGCCGGCCGGTGCGGCCGGTCGCGGCGGCGGGCTGAGAGGGGACGACCATGGCGAACTGGGACGAACTAGCCGAGGCTCTGGCCGACTACACGGTCAGTTGCAACGAGAACGAGCGGCTGCGCAAGATGCAGCGGGACTGGTCGAGGACCCTGCACTTCATCTGCTCGGATACCGGGACGACCTTCTCGCTGATGGTCGAGCGGGGTGAGATCCTGGCCTCCCCTGAGGGTCACGTGGGCACGCCAGACATCGTGGTGACCACGCACTCGGAAACCTTCTGCGACATGTTCTGGGGCGACTTGAACCCGGTCCAGAAGTACCTGCGAGGTGAGATCACCGTGAAGGGCTCCCAGGAGGACGTCATGCGTCTGGACGCCATCAGCTACGTGATCTGGCCCGACTCCTGATGTCCGGTGGCGACGGGGCACACCCCGTCGCTTTGGCCCTCCGCCGGTCGATCGGCACCGCCACCGCCACGGCCACCTCGGCCGGCCTGGCCTTCGCCGCCATCGACTACCTGGGGGTGGTCTCGGTCCTGGCCTACGCCCCAGGGGCCACGGCGGCGCTGGCCATCTTCATCGGCGGCGGGATCGTCCTGCTGGTCTCGGGCATCTTCTCCGAACTGAACGGCCTCTATCCCTCGGCGGCCGGGATTCGCCTCTATCTCGGCCGGGCCGTGGGCAACCGCACGGCCCTGGCGGTCACGTTCACCTACATGACGACGGTGGTCCTGGTCATCGCCGCCGACGCCTTCCTCATCGGGGCGGCCGTTCGCCATGTGCTGGGGGAGCCCGCGGCGCTGGCCTATCTATGGATCGCGGTGCTGCTGGGCCTGGCGACGGGCGCCAACCTCCGCGGTGTGCGCCTCGCCGGCTGGGTGCAGACGGTCGTCACCTACACCGTGCTGGCTGGCACCGCCATCCTGTCGGTGGTCGCCCTATTCCACGTGGGCGGTGCGTTCCGGCACCCCTTCGACCTGTTCGGCAAGGGCAGCTTCTCGGGGATCCAGGCGGTAGCCTTCGCCCTCTTCCTCTACGCCGCGTTCGAGTGGGTCACCACCACAGCAGAGGAGGCCCGGACCCCCCCGGTCATCACCCGGGCCCTCTTCATCGCCCCGGTGCTCATCTGGATCGTGGCCAGCCTGTTCGCACTGGCCCTGGCCCACCTCGAGCCGTTCTCCAGCCTCCACGGCAGCGCCTATCCGCAACTGCTGCTCGGCCGGGCGGCGCTCGGAACCGTGGGCGAACTGTGGATGCTGGCGCTGACCGTGCTCACGGCCCTCAACACCTTCAACGGCGGCTTCCTGGTCGCCTCGCGCTTCATCTACGCCGCCGCCCGGGAGAACAACCTTCCGCGCCAGTTCGCCTGGCTGAATCTCCAGGCGGTCCCCTGGGTGGCTGTGACCTCGCTGGCGGTGGTGTCCGCTGTCGTTGCCGCGGTGGTCTTCGCCACCGGCCAGTGGCTGCTGCTGGTGGCAGTCGGCGCCGCCATCGAAGCGGGGATCTACGCCATCGGCTCCCTGTGCCTCGTGGTGCTGCGGCGCCGCGACACCCGTGAGCGGCCCTTCCGGCTCATTGCCGGCAGGCCTCTGGCAATGATCGGGATTGTGCTCTTCAGCGTGCTGTTCGTGGCCACCGGGTTCTCCGACCCCAAGAACGCTCACCACTTCTCGGTCGCCCCGATCAGTGTGATCGCGATCCTGGGGGCGTTGTCAACCGCCTATGTGCTGCTCGTTGTGCCGAAACTGCAGGCGGCCGCCGCCGCCCGGACCGCCGCCGCCCGCCCCCGCCGCCGCCCGGCCCGGCCGCCGGCCGCGACGCAGGAACCGGTTCCGGCACCCGGATCCGCCCCACCTGCCGACGACTGAAGCCGCCTCCGGCAGGATCCGTTCTGCCGCCCGGGCGTTGCACGACCCCGAGAACTCCATCACCATGATCATGTTGGACCGAGCTGGCATCGCCCCCCAGCTGCCCTGGACGATCGGCTCATGGCCCACGACACCGGCAGAAGACCCGAACGTTCCCATGACTCGTCCGGTGATAATTCGGCGGACCGAGCCGGTAATCCTGGAGGTCATAGCCCGAGCAGGAGGTTCAACCTTGTACACGATCAAGTGGACAGGGTTGGAACCCAACGAAGACGGTTGGAGTCTCCCCTCCGACACCCGGTCAGAGGCCTTTTCTACTTGATCCCGCCCGTGGGCGATCGATCATCGGTGCCCGACATGCGCTATTCGTGCGCGAAGGAATCGGGAAGCGGTCGCATGGTGTTATTGGATGTTGGGTGGATTTAGCAATGAACGTCTCCTGCCTGGGGCCCCAAATCGATGAGGGCTTTTAATGGTGGGGGGCACTCGACTACCGTCCGCGCCATGCCCACCGTTTCGATTAGCTGGGACTCCGCCGACCTCTTCGACGAGATGCTGAGCGTCCTCTGCCGGGACACCCTCGCCGTCTGCTTGACCTTTACCATCAGGTCATCACGGTGACGGGGGCCAGGAACAAGGAAGAACAACCTCGTCGACCGCTCATTGCGCCGTCAAACTCCGCGCCTACCAAGGCTGTGGGCCACCGACCGACTGGCAGAGGCCATCGACGTCCACCTGCGGGATCGCACGACCATCGATGCCAGCGGCTGACGCCGGTTTGGTCGGATCAGCGGGCTCCTGGGCGGCCGGCCCTCAAGTTCGTCCGGTTCGGTGCCGATAACCCCTTGGTGGCACCCAGGCATTGGTTGGCCGTGTCCGCGCTCGTGATTGCAACGGTCGTGGGACTGACAGGAACCGGGTTGGACGCCGCCCCAGCCGCGGCGGCGCCGGCCATTCCGGTCAGCCTGGAGGGTGTCGACGGGAGCCCGACTCCGGCCAGTTTCTGGTTGGCCTCGAGTACCGGCGGGGTGTGGAACATGGGGAGGACTGCCTCCTACGGCCAGTTGGCCTCCCCTCCGACCAAGCCGGTCGTCGGAATCAGCCCCACCCACGACAAGGCCGGCTACTGGCTGGTGGCAAGTGACGGCGGCATCTTCTCGTTCGGGGACGCTACCTTCTACGGCTCCACCGGCAGCCTCGTGCTGAACCGGCCGGTGGTGGGCATGGCCCCGACTCCCGACGGTAGGGGCTACTGGCTGGTGGCCAGTGACGGCGGCATCTTCTCGTTCGGGGACGCTACCTTCTACGGCTCCACCGGCAGCCTGGTGCTGAACCGGCCGGTGGTGGGCATGGCCCCGACTCCCGACGGTAGGGGATACTGGTTGATCGCCGCCGACGGCGGCATCTTCTCGTTCGGCGACGCCACCTTCTACGGCTCCACCGGCGCTCTTACGTTGATGCAGCCGGTGGTGGGCATGGCCCCGACTGCCAACGGCGCCGGATACTGGTTGATCGCCGCCGACGGAGGCGTGTTCTCCTTCGGGGACGCCATGTTCTACGGCTCAATGGGCTCCGCTCCCACCCCCGACCCGGCGGAGAAGGTGGTCTCGTCGAGAAGCGGTCACGGCTATTGGATCGTCGACCAGAACGGCACCTCATGGGCGTTCGGAGACGCCGGTGCGGTGCCACCGACCCTGGGGCTGATGTTCGAGGGGGTGACCCCGGGCGACCGGGCCGTCCTCTTCGCCTTTGCCCAGTTGGGCAAGCCCTACATCTGGGGTGGGAACGGCCCGATCGGCTACGACTGCTCAGGGTTGGCGTTGGCAGCGTGGGAGTCTGCCGGCGTGGGTTTCGCCCGCGTGGCCAATGATCAGTACAACACCGCAGGAGTGCCGATGGCGATGGCTGATCTCCAGGCCGGCGACCTCGTGTTCTGGGGGTCGGATCCGACCAACTGGAGCACCGTCGATCACACCGCGCTCTACGTCGGCGGAGGTCAGATCGTGGAGGCGACCGGCGACCACGTCCAATTGAATTCGCTGGACCAGTGGGGCACCCACACCGTCATGCCCAACGGCCGCCACCCCTGAGGGGCTATCAAGAGCGTCGCCGCGCACCATGTGGTCCGGACCGAGACACTCCGCCTTGTCGTCGACCTCAGGGCGAGCCCGACCGATCGTCGAGGACCCGCCGGCAGTACCAGGTCATTACGGTTCGATGGGGATTGCAGGGCTCAGCCAGAGCGGCCCACTCCTTCGGCGTCGGATCTCGAACAGCTGCCACCCGTCGGCGTACCCGGTATACCTCCAGTTCGACAACGCGGCCGAGTTCATAGCCCAATTCTGGGGCATCGGACTCGCATGCGTGTTGGTCTGTCCCAGGGGATCAGGTCACTCCGAGGACGTACTGCACAGCACCGACCGGCGCGGAGTACGCGGACACCGTGGGCGCGAGCTTCTCGAAGGCCACGGTGTCCGGCGTACTCGAGAACGGAACGGCGTTTACGTCCACCTGAGCGATGCCTCGGTGCCGGGTGGTTGCGAATGGTTCGCGCCGCATGAGCACCGAACACCCGTGGTACGAGGTCGAGGTCGATAGCGAGCACATTTGGAATCGCGGATTCCGCGACGTTGTTGCCGGCAAGGACGCTCACGTTGATCGCCCACAGGAGTTCCGGAACTCCCGCTGCCCGCTGTAGGGCGCGCCCGGGGGTGAAGAGGCGGCTCATAGGACCTTTGGCCCTGTTCGGCGCGGCCCGGGCGCATCACGATGAAATCGGGAGGCGATGGACATGACCGGAGAAGCAGGAGTGCGGCAGAATTATTCCTATCGGCGGAGGATGATGCCGCTGGCGGTGGTCATTGCGGTGATCGGAATCACTCTGACCGCGTGTAGCAGTGGCGGAACCTCGTCGGCGACATCGAGCACGACGGCGGGATCCGGTCCGAATAAGAAGGCGATGGCGGCAGTGCTTCTGCAAGTGAGCGACCTCCCCTCTGGTTGGGCCGAGTCCTCCAAGCCGCAAAGCAGCTCCAGCGACGCCGCAACGAAGAAGGCAGCGCAATCGATCCCGGCGTGCCGTGCCTTCGTCGCGCAAGCGGATATCGAGAAGAAGCAAACCCAGCTGAGTTCGGCGACCTTCACCGATCCGGCTATGCCTTCTGATGCCGCCAACGAAGCGAGCAATCAGGGCGTGGGTTACGCATCGGAAGCTCAGGCCAAGACGGCGTATGCCGCATATGCATCATCGCAGACCTCGGTTTGCCTGCAACAGGTCTTTGACAATCTCGTGAAGGAACATGTCGCCTCAATCAATGCCGGTGGCGGCCCGCCTGCCACTGTCACTGCCGAGGTCCAGATCCTGGGCGTGCCGGCCGCGGGTGATGCCACGACCGCTTACGAAATCGTCCTCACTATCGATGTGGCCGGAACGGCACAGAAGATCGGTTTCGTGGTGCAGATCGTTAGGGTCGGCCAGTACGTGATCAGCTACAACGCAACGATGTACCAAGCCGCTCCGGACAAATTCGGCCAGAACCTCGTGGATCGTTCTGTGGTTCGATTCGAGGCTGCGCTGGCTGCCTGATGGCGGGGGATCGACGGTGAACGCAAAGGACCGCGTTTTGCCTTGAGTCCTCATGGCTGTTGGGCATCCTCTGGCCGGCCGGAAACATGGTGATGCGCCTTGATAGCGAGGTGAGAACGCACAAATCCAGTTCCAACTCGACCGATGGGGCGAATCTCCGGGCCGAATGCAGCTTGATGTTGCCGTATCGATGGATCCATGCCGTGATGGCTGACAACCACCGGAACCCACACGGCCTGGCGCCCATCATCGTTCGGATCGTTCGGTGCCGGTGGCCATGGACATTTCGGCATGACATGCACGAGATTCGGATCGCGGCATCCCTTCCGCACGAGGTCGGTCCCTCTGTCCAAATGGGTGACGAGCTGGTCGAAGAGATCACCAACCGGCAAACCATTGATGGACGATGCAGTGACACCCGAGCAGCACCGGGGCCACCGCTCAACAGCGAACTACGTCATCACGGACCTGCCATCCTCAACCGCCATTGACAACGCAATTAGGGGTCGGTGACTTTCGCTCGAACCGTTTGCGGGGCACAGGGGCGGACGTACGCGAAAACGCCCGTCCCACGAACTGACGGGGATCGGGCGCTTTACTTCAGCTGTACTCCGAGAAACGAACTCCGATTGGGGAACGGCACTCATCGGGGCTTCGGAGCCCCTTGCCTTTGCAACGCTCCTGCTGCGAGCTGCTTGCCTTTGATTGTCGCCTGAGCCTTCCGAGAAGCTGCCCCGGACTATCCCCTGCAATCCGTTCTCAAGATGAACCATCCTGATGAGGTCTCAATAAGCCGCCTCCTCTGGATCCTCACGAATCCTTCATTGTGATCCTACCATCGGGCCGCCGTTTTGAGAAGAGGCAAAGACCCAATTTCTTTCGGGACAGGTGGTTTGTTTCGGGACAAGTGGCTTCGCCGCCTCCCCCTCTACCGGCTTGGCTCGGGTGAAAGTCGGTCTGCTGGTGCCAAGTGAGGCGGCCACCAAGGAAGAGACCGTCAACCATCGCCTGGGCCGCCATGGAGTGCGGACCCTGATCGTGATTCGGTTCCGCTCTCCCTTCGACTTCCCGCCGTACAGGGATACCACGAGGTCGTGCGCATCCGATCCCGAGTCGACGCGGTCGCCGGCCCCGGCCGCGTGACCGGTGTGGCCTCTGACCGGAGCCCTCGATGCGCCAAGTTCCGCAGCCGCGTTGCCGTCAGCGCCAGGGCTCTTGCCCAAAGTCGATGAAGAAGGGAACCGTCGCCGGTTGGTCGCAGTTGCCGCAATCATCCCGGCTCTGCGCGACGCGCAGGGCGCGCTCGAGGGTAGCCCGGTCGAGGTGGTAATAGCGGCCCTGTCTGTGGTTGTCACGAGCCCGCTGACCCAAGGCGTGGCCCTCGTTCCACAGCTTCTCGGAGATGACGTGGCCGGGCAGCACCTCTCCGTTTGTCTTTGTCAGCTTGGCCCCCCAGCCCATGACTTCCAGCTCGGCGAGGGGAAGATCCAGCCAGCCGGCAATGGCCCCGAAGAGGAAGTTGTCGGGCACATAGCAGTCGACACAACGCCCGACGATGGTCACGGTGTCGGCGCACTCGTTGCTCGACGGGCATCCGCCGGGCGTAAAGGTGCCAGGTGCGAACGGGCGACAGATCATCCGGTTCGATCGTCTTGAACAAGCCGATCGTCGGCATGGCGGCCACGCCCGACGGCGGTGGCTACTGGCTCGTGGCTTCCGATGGCGGCATCTTTGCTTTCGGCAACGCCAGCTTCTTCGGCTCACAAGGAGCCACCGCGCTCAATAAGCCGGTCGTCGGCATGGCGGCCACGCCCGACGGGAAGGGCTACTGGCTTGTGGCCTCCGACGGCGGAATCTTCACCCACGGTGACGCCCAGTTCTACGGCTCACAAGGAGCCACAGCGCTCAACAAGCCCATCGTCGGCATGGCGGCCACCTCCGACGGGCACGGCTACTGGCTTGTGGCCTCCGACGGCGGAATCTTCACCCACGGTGACGCCGTCTTCGCCGGTTCCGAAGGCGGCACGGTGCTCAACAAGCCCGTTGTGGGCATGGGGGCCTAAAGGCCAGCACCCAAGATCGCAATGACGCGCCGGTAGGCATCTCGATCCTGCCAGGCCACGGACAGCAGAAATCCATGTGGGCGTACATCTGGCCTCGGTCTCATGAGCTCAGAGGCGCCATCCCCTTTCCGGCCATGGCATCGGTGAGCCTCAGCGATCAGCAGTGGGCGGGTGGATCTGGCCCCAGGTGTCCCAGAAGGTGATCTCTTCCACTGGTGGTCGCCGTGCCGGTTTGAACTCGTCGCCGACGGTATATGCAACCGGGAACAGCGCCACCTGGGTGACATCGTCGGGGATGCCGAGCAATTCGGCGACCTCATGCTCTTGGAGCAGATGCAGGGTTGTCCACGTCGACCCGAGGCCCCGAGACCGCAGCGCCAGGAGAAAGCTCCAGGCAGCGGGCAGAATTGATCCATAGGCCGCGGCCGCTACCGGATTGCCGGCGTTGTCGAACCGTCGCTCGATACAGGGGATGACGAGCACCGGCACGCGCTCGAGAATCTGCGAAAGGTGAAATGCATTCTCGTACACCCGGCGGGTCTGCGGATCGGATTCGGACCGGGCTGCTCGTTGGAGATGGGCGCTTCCGACTTCACGGTAGAGGTCGGCCAGCGCCGCCCGCTTCGCCGGGTCGGTCACCACCATCCAACGCCAGTTCCGGTTATTGCTGGCCGTGGGTGCCTGGACTGCCAGCCGGAGACAGTCGAGCACCACCTCGGGCTCGACGGGTCGGTCCAGATCGAGGCGGCGGCGAACAGCCCGGGTCGTGCTGAGCAACCGGTCGGTCTCACTGGTATCGAACATCACGGGCCTTCCGGGAGTAGGGGAGCGGGTCGTAGGCAGCGTCCGGCTGGTGGGAATCACTATGATACGACGTGCTCCATCGATGCCCACGTCGAGTTCGGGGCACTGCAGCGGTGAAATAACCGGGACATCGTTGCTGTTGCAAAAAGCATGCGTCCGGGCAGGTGGCTCGGGCGCTTTGTGCAGCTAAGTAACGAAAGGCCGGCGCCCATGCCCGTCCCCCTCTCCATCCTCGATCTGGCCATCATCGGAAAAGGTGAGACGGCGCGGGAGAGCTTGGAGGGCAGCACTGCTCTGGCCCAGCGGGCGGAAGAATTGGGCTACCGACGCATCTGGTACGCGGAGCATCACAACAATTCGGCCATTGCGTCCTCGGCCACCAGTGTGCTGATCGCTCACATCGCGGCCAACACCCAGAACATCCGCCTGGGGGCCGGCGGCATCATGCTTCCCAACCATGCCCCGCTCACCATTGCCGAGCAGTTCGGCACTCTGGAGACGCTGCATCCGGGGCGCATCGATCTGGGACTGGGGCGGGCTCCGGGGAGCGATCGCAACACCATGCGTGCACTTCGTCGCGATGCGATGGCCGCCGACAGGTTCCCGCAGGACGTCCAGGAGCTCCAGGGATACTTGACCGGGCACACCCGGATCCCGGGCGTGGACGCGACCCCGGGCATGGGAACCAATGTGCCGCTGTACATCCTCGGCTCCTCTCTCTTCGGGGCCAGGTTGGCCGCGGCACTTGGTCTGCCCTACGGCTTCGCCTCGCACTTCTCCCCGGACTCACTGCAGGAGGCCGTGGCCATCTACCGCCGCGAATTCCAACCGTCAGAACAGCTGGATCAGCCGTATGTCATCGCCGGCGTCAACGCCATCGCGGCCGATAACGAGGCCCAAGCCAAGGAGCAGTTCCAGATGGCCAAGCGCCACCGGGTGGCTCTCATCGTCGGACCCGACCGGAAGTTCTCCGACGAGCAAGCCGACACGATCATCGAGTCCCCACAAGGCCAGCAACTCGTGCACATGATGAAGTACTCCGCAGTCGGCACGCCGGAGAACGTGAGGGAATATCTGGACAGTTTCGCCAAGCACGCCGACGCCGATGAGCTGATCGTCGCCCATCTGGCGTCGTCGGTCGAAGCCAGATTGCGCTCGGTCGACTTGCTGGCTGACGTCAACAGGGCGGTTGCCGCCTAGCCGACACTTGGCCGGCGAACGGTCCGGCGGTGTCGATGGTCAGTGCAGACGAACCCGCGGGTCGAGCACGGCGTAGAACGCGTCGACGAGGATGTTGGCCACCACCACGGCCGCCGAGGCCACGATCACGATGCCGATGATCACCGGCAGGTCCTGGTTCCCGATGGCCTGCACCGCAGTGAACCCGAGGCCGGGCATTCCGAAGACGGACTCGGTGATGACCGCGCCGCCAACCAGCACACCCAGGTCGATGCCAAACTGGCTCACCACCGGGGTGAGGGCGGATCGAAGTGCATGGCGGTAGATGACCCGGTGCTCGGACAGCCCCTTGGATCGCGCGGTGCGGACGTAGTCCTCGTTCAACACGTCGAGCATCGAACCGCGGGTGAGCCGGGTGTAGGCCGCAGCGGACACCAAGGCCAGGGTGATCCACGGCAGCACCAGGCCCTGGAACCATTTGAGCGGGTTGGCGGTCAGGTAGGTATAACCGGCGCCGGGGAACAGGTGGATGCCCGCCAGGGTGAATTGGTAATAGAAGACGTAGAGAAGGAGCAGGCCGAGGACGAACGAGGGCATGGAATAGAAGAACAGCGCAAGTACGGTAACGGTCCGGTCCCAGAACGACCGGTTGCGGACCGCCGACAGCACGCCGGAGAGGACCCCGAGGACCAGCCAGATGACGGCGGCACCGAGGGCGAGGGACAGGGTCACCGGGAATGCCTGCTTGAGGATGGTGGTCACCGGCTGGCCGTGGTAGTAGGAGTAGCCCAGGTTTCCGTGCAGCAAGCCGTCGAGAAAGTGCCAGTACTGAACGTAGATGGGTCGGTCGAGCAGCAGCCGGTGGGCGACCAGGGCGACGGTCTTCGGCGTCGCCTCCCGCCCGGCCAGGGTGCGGGCCACATCGGCAGACCCGGGACCCACGAAGAAGATGATGAACACCACGATGGTCACCACGAACATCACGAACACACCGAGCAACACGCGGCGTACGAGGAAGCGGACCACGACTCCTCCTACTTGTAGATCTGCTCGGCACGGGGATCGAGGGCGTCGCGCAGGCCGTCACCGAAGATGTTGAACGCCACCGTGGTGATCAGCAGGGCGGCGCTGGGGAAGAGCAGGTACCACCAGGCCTGCTGGTAGACCTGCTGAGCCCCGGAGATCATCGTCCCCCAGTCAGCCGTCGGCGGAGGTACGCCGACACCGAGATAGGACAGCGAAGCCTCGATGACGATGGTCACCGGAATCAGGAGGGAGGCGTAGACGATGATCGGGGCCACGATGTTGGGTAAAATGTCGATGAACATGATCCGCCAGGGGCCGGCACCGAGCGCCCGGGCGGCCTCGATGTACTCCTTCTCCCGCAACGAGAGCACCTGGCCACGCACGACACGGGCCACCGCGGCCCATCCGAAGATGCCGATCACCACGATGACGATGGTCAGGCTCGGATGGCTGATCGACACCAGTGAGATGGCGAACAACAGAAACGGGATCGACAGCACGATGTCGATCACCCGGGCGATCACAGTATCGACCACTTTGCCGAAGTAGCCGGCCGCCAGACCGAGCACCGTGCCGATGACGACCTCGAGCAGGGTGGCCACCACCCCGACGATCAGCGAGATTCGGGCACCGTAGGCGACCCGCACCAGGATGTCCCTACCCTGGTCGTCGGTGCCCAAGAGGAAGTGGCTGCTGGGGGAGACGGGTAGTCCATCGGGGCTCAGGCCCGTGGTGCGGAACTGTTCATAGACGCCGTGTCCGGTGATCGCCGCCACCACTGGTGCGAAAATTGCCACCAGGATGATCAGGACGATGACGCCGAGTGAGATCATCGAGGCTCGGTCGCGCCGGAGGCGCTCGTAGGCCAGTCGCCATGGGCTGCGGCCCTCGATGACTGTGGCGGCGGCGCCCTCGGGTGGGGGGACGCCCGCCGACACCCCGACCTTCTCGATGGCGACGATGTCGCCGGGGCTCAGGGACATGGGTTGCTCCTGTCGGTCACGTGGTTTGGGACCCGCTCGGCGGTACTGACACCCGGGAGGTGTTCGAGAGGTCCTCGCCCTTCTCGACGGGGAAGTGACAGGCGGTCACGTGTTCGGCGGAATCGCCCAGCACCGAGGCCAGGGCCGGCTCTTCGGTCGCACACCGCTCCTGGGCCTTGGGGCACCGGGGGTGGAAACGACAGCCTGCCGGTGGGTCGATCGGCGACGGCACGTCGCCGATCAGGATGATCTGGTGGCGGTCCGAGGACTTCTTGGGATCGGGCACGGGCACGGCTGACAGAAGGGCGTTGGAGTACGGATGGCGGGGCACCTGGTAGAGGTCCTCCGCCGGGGCCAGTTCAGCCACCTTGCCCAGGTACATCACCGCCACCCTGTCGCTCACGTGGCGCACCACTGACAGGTCGTGGGCGATGAATATGTAGGTCAGGTTGAACTCTCGCTGCAGGTCGACCAGCAGATTGATGATCTGGGCCTGGATCGACACATCGAGAGCGGAGACCGGCTCGTCGCAGATGATGAGCTTGGGGCGCAACGCCAGGGCGCGGGCCACCCCGATCCGCTGGCGCTGGCCGCCGGAGAATTCGGCAGGGAATCGGTTGAAATGCTCAGGTTTCAGCCCTACCAGCTCCATGACCTCCTGAACCTTTCGCTTCCGCTCGGCACCGTCGGCGATGCCGTGGAGGGCGAAAGGGTCCCCGATGATCGATCCGACCCGTCGGCGAGGGTTGAGGGAACCGTAGGGGTCCTGGAAGATGATCTGCATCTCCCGGCGCAGCGGCCGCATCTGGCGGGGCGTGAGGCTGGTGATATCACGACCGTCGAAGATGACTCGCCCCGCACTCACATCGCACAGGCGGGCGATGCAGCGGGCGAGGGTCGACTTTCCGCATCCCGTCTCTCCCACCAGGCCGAGGGTCTCACCTCGGCGCACCTCCAGGGTGACGCCATCCACCGCATGCACCTGATCGTGGTTGCGGCGAAACAGGGAAGTGGTCTGCACGGGAAAGTACTTTTGGAGGTTCTCGACCTTGACCAGCACGTCCTTGTCGGTGCCGGCAACCCGGTGGCTCGATGCGCCGGTTTCGGTCATGGCGGTGTCCTCATGGCACGGCCGGTGCTGCCAGCGGTTGGCCGACCACCTTGGTCCGCAGCGCAGCCCGCTCCACCTGGTCACGGCTCAGCCAGCAGGCCGACGTATGGGCGGGATTGCCACCAACCTCGAACAACGGTGGCATCTCGGCCCGGCAGCGGTCCATGACGTAGGGGCACCGAGGGTGGAATGGGCAGCCTCCGGGCAGATTGATCAGGCTCGGCGGCTGGCCCGGGATGGGACGCAGCCGCTCCCGCTCTCCCCCGTAGGCGGGGAGCGATTGCAGCAGCCCCTCGGTGTAGGGGTGATGGGGGGCGCCGAACGTCTCGTAGCGATCGGCTTTTTCCATTGTCGAGCCCGCGTACATCACGACGACGTCGTCAGCAACCTCGGCCACCACTCCGAGGTCGTGGGTGATGAGGATAATGGCCGTCCCGAATTCCTCCTGGAGTCGGCGCATGACCTGAAGCACCTGAGCCTGCACGGTGACATCGAGGGCCGTGGTCGGTTCGTCGGCAATCAGCAGTTTCGGGTTGAGTGACATCGCCATGGCGATCATCGCCCGCTGCCGCATGCCCCCTGAGAACTGGTGGGGGAAGTCGTCGACCCGGCGGTCGGGCTGAGGAATTCCCACCAGGCGGAGAAGTTCGACCGCCCGTTCTCTGGCCTTTGCCTTGGAGATTTCATGGTGGTTGTTGCGGATCATCTCGATGATCTGCCAGCCCACCCGGTAGTAGGGGTGCAGGCTGGATAGGGGATCCTGGAAGATCATGCCGACCTTGGCGCCACGTACCGAGCGCAACTCCTTCGGGCTCATGGCCAAAAGGTCGATACCCTCGAAGAGGGCCTGACCGCTGACCCGGGCCCCCCGGGTCAGACCCATGATGGTCTGGGTCGAGACGCTCTTGCCGGAGCCCGACTCGCCCACGATCCCTAGCGTCTTGCCCGTCTCTACCGCGAAGGACAGTCCACGGACAGCCCGTACGACACCGTCAGGAGTGGGAAAGGAGACGTGGAGATCGCTCACTTCCAATAACGCCATCGCCCCTCCTTTCGGGTGTGCGGGTTCGCCCGATGGCGACCGCCACCTCGACCGACGCACCTCGAACTGAGTTCGGGGAGCGTCGGTCGAGGCAACGACGGGAGGGCTGGTTAGTTGCTGAGCCAGACGTTGGTCGGGTCGATCTGCTCATAGGGAGCCATGTAGATGGCGTGATGGACCTGAGAGCCATGGATGACCGCCTGATTGGGGTCGGTGATGGGGAAGATCGCCGCCTGCTTCATCGTCTCCACATCCGCCTGGTGCCATAGGGCGCCGGCCGCGGCCTCGGTCGGGGCTTTGAGGGCGGCGTCAATGATCGGGTTGAGGGTCGAGTCATTGAAGAGGCCGAAGTTGGATGACGTCGGGGGAAGCACCCGGCCGTCGAACAGCGGCGGGAAGAAGGACGCTGCCGCGTTGCCGTACCAGTCCGGCGACCACCCGGCCAGGGAGAGATCCCATACCCCGGTCTTGGCGGTGGAAGGCACCTCGAGGTACTTGGTATAGAAGTCGGCGTTCGGTACGGGGACTCCGGTGACCGTGATATTCAGCTTGCCCAAGTCGGCTTGGATGGTCTGGAACATCTTGGAACTCATTTGATTTGCGGGCCGGTAGAGAAACTTGAGCGTCAGGCCCCCGGAGTACCCGGCGGCGGACAGCATCTGCTTGGCCTTGGTCGTGTCGTAGGAGTAGGTGTTGTACGAAGGCGCCGACCCGGTGATGCCCGGAGGTAGGACCTGGGTCAGCGGCGGGGAGACCTTTGGTCCACCGGCGTCCTGAATCAGGTTGGTGCGGTTGAGGGCGTACTCGATGGCCTGGCGGACTTGCAACTTGCCCAGGGCGCCGGAGTTGTTCGGCGACTGGGTGTTGAACAGCACATACGGGTTGGTCGAGTACTCCGTCTCCAGGCTCAACCTGGGGTCGTTGGATGCCAACAAGCCGGGAATGTCGTTGGTAGGCACGAAGCTGTCCCATTCCATGTCCGCTTGCGGCGTGTTGGTGAGGATCTGCTGTTGGATCGACGCCTGGGTGCCCGTCTCGTTCACATGGATGTGGTCGACATAGGCTTTCCGGATCGGGTCCGTGCTCGCCTTCCACGCCGGGTTGCGCACGAAGTCAAGGGAGTTCGCCGGGTTGTAGCTCTGCACCTCGTAGGGGCCGTCGGAGATGGTGTGCTGGGCCAGGTCATTGCCGGCCGGTACGTAGTTGAGATACTCCACCGGCGCGGGGTCGAACGCATGGAGGCCCAGGATGTTGGTGAAGTAAGACACCGGTTGGGTCAGGTTGTAGACGACGGTCTGCGGGTTGGACGGGTCGACCGAGACGCCGGAGAAGTTGTTGGCATCGATGTACGCCTTCATCGCCGAAGCGTCGGTGGCGGACACCTTGGCGAAGCCCGAACAGAAGTCGGCGTAGCCCACGATGAGGGTGCTGAAGTCGGGCTGGCCACCGAACGGTTGGGCCGGGTTGCAGGTGCGCTTCAAGCCGAGCACTGCGTCAGCCGCGGTAACCTGGCGGTTCGGGGTGGTGTTCCACATGGCGCCTTGTCGAATGGTGACCGAATAGGTCTTGCCACCGTTGGTGATCGTCGGATTGGCGGTGGCCAGGTCCGGCACCTCGTTGGTGGTCTGGCCCTGGACGGCAGGGTAGGTGTACAGGCTACGGCTCCACAAACGCAGGCCCAGGTAGCCGATGGCGTAGTAGCTGACATTGGGGTCCATGTAGTCAACGTCACCGGTACCCAGCATGGTCAGGGTGCCGCCCGTTACCGGGGTGCCCGAGTCGTTGGCTGCATAGCGCTGGTTCGCGATCGCTCCGCTCGCCGCGGTCGTCGACGTACTCGACGAACCTCCATTTCCGCACGCGGCGGCCAGCATGCCTAAACAGGTCGCCGCCACTATGAACATCATCCTCTGCTTTGAACGTCGCATCGTGCGATACCCCTCTGATCCGTGGCCGACACCAAGTGCCGACCGCCAATGTGCATGCAAATTGATGAATGCTTCCGTCAAACGCTCCTGGCGGCCCCGCCGCGCAGATTTGCTTCCCCCACTGGTTTTCGCACAATCAAAGCTTCGCTCGATCACCGTCGAGAGCAAAGTTGCTGGAGCCAGCCCCACCGAACCACTCCATCGGTCCACCACAATCTCCACATTGCAGAATGACCATGGCCACGAAGGACAGAGATACACCGGCGTACATGGTCATGATGAAACCGGTCCACATGGCGAGAACGTCTTGTCTGGTTCAGGCATGGATTCAGGCACTAAAAATGAACCTAGCAGCCATGACGTCTCTGATCGAGACATTTGATGCTCCTATCGTTGTCAAGCGCCCATGAACTGTCCACGGTCGACGTAGTGGGTGACCGCAGCGGCGGATGGCGCCCCTCTGATCAGGGCGGACGTCGCCCGCAGCAATTGCGACGGTTCAATCAGCGGCATCGAAACTTGCCGGCGGGCCCTCCTGAGGTCCGAGCGCCGGCTCGAAGACTGCGACGTAGTGATCGAACCGCGGCCTCCAGGCGTCGTCACCCGGGTGACGGCCAGCGAGACGTTCGAGTCTGATGGCTGGTCGTGGTCCGCCGGTGGCGACGCTGGCATCAGTCATGGTTGCTCCTTATGTCGAGCCACCGGGGTGGGCCGATGCGGTTCTCGGCATCAGCCACCAACGCGAGAATGTTAACTCTCGGACTCGGATGCAATCCTCAAGGAACTGCGAAAGCTACAGAAACCTCGGTCCGGGTGCGTTGCGGAACTTGAATGGCTCGCTCTCACGGCCGGGCACCACATACCAACATTCCCCGGTCCTCTCTGCTTCGATGATCCGGAAAAATGCGTCGACGACTTCGCTTACTTCCAGGATGGGAAAATGGGTCTCTTCGAGAAAGGGGCGGATTCCCTCGATGATGTTGGTCTCCGCAAAAGACGGACACAGTGCATTCACCCTGATGTCCTGGGACGCATACTCAACGGCCAGCGATCGCACCAGACCAACCACAGCATGCTTATTGGCGACGTAGACGGGGTCGAAGGGTGGTGCCACGATTCCCGCCATGCTGGCGGTGGCGATGATCTGGCCTCCACCCCTCCTCAACAACGCCGGCAGCGCAGCATGGACACCGAAGACGACACCATCGAGATTGATGGCCATCGCCCGACGATAGAGCTCGAGGTCGAAATCCTCGCCGAGTCCGCATCCGGTTGTCACGCCGGCGTTCAGGTGGACAAGATCGAGGCCACCGTACGTGGATTCGGCTACCTCCACCGCCGCGGTCAAGTTTTGCGGCTCTCGTACATCGCACCTGACGAAGGTGGCGCCGATCCGGATGGCGAGGTCGTTCCCGGTCGCCTCGTCGAGATCGGCGAGGACGACCTTGGTCCCACTCCTCGTCAGGCGCTCTGCGACGGCCGCCCCGATGCCGTTACTGCCGCCGGTGACCAGGGCGACGCCGTCCTTTAGCTTGTCGATTCCCATGGGGTCAGATCGACAGGTCGATCAGTTGACCATGTGGACGACGTCCACGATCACCAAAGCCAGGACCATGCCGCCGACCGCCGCGTAAATAGCGGAGAACGCCCAGCGTTGGTGGTGGTTCGCCAACCAGAACCGTCGCATGCCCAGGTAGTCGAAGACCAGGGCCAACATGCCGATCGGGATCCCTATGGCGGGGCCCACGCTGCTGGCAACCCCGATGGCCGGAAGCACGATCGGGAGCACGATGTAGCTCAACAGGCAACGCAACGCCGACAAAAAGATTGACGCGCTGAAGATCCGATGGGTTTCGGATTCGCGGATGGCCGGCTGTTCGTCCGGAATGCGGAGTAGGCACCGCATGGCGGCATCAGGGGCCGAACGGGAGGTGGAGGGAATCCCCGGCGTGGCAACGGCGACCTGATCCATGGACAACATTGTAAGCGCTCGGCATCGTCGGCGACCAACCGCCCCCATCGGCGATGGTCGGAAAGCCGCTCAGCCACCACCGAGGCGGCGGCTGTAGGTGCCCGGACAGAGGGACGCCGGCGTGGCGGGGCCGGCTTGCGCGGTTGGCGCGGTGCTGAAATGGTACAAAAGTATCGACCCCCCGAGCTCGCCGACCGGGCAGTAGGCACGCAGGAAACTAAGTTCTTTGTAGTTGTTGGAGGTCAGGGAGGTGGCTGACACCGCCACCCATCCGGTGAGCGATTGCGGATCGACCCGGAGCCGCGGCGCCACCCCGGGAATCGCTGTCAACATCGACCGGGCGCCGGGGATATCGGCCACACCCAATCCTTGTCCGAAGTACGCCACCCACGGGTTCTTGCCCACTGACCATTGGCGGAGCAACCAGAATCCCTGTCCCCAGTCGACATCGGAGTTGGAGACGGTTCGATAGGCGGGAGCCAACGGCGGATTCACCCAGGTGATGGAGTCGGGCACCGAGAACACCGTCATGGCTCCGCCCACCAGCACGACAGCTGCCAATATCACGCCGACAACGGCACGCCTCGCCGACAGCACCGCGACGGACGCCACCACCAACCACAACCCGATGACGGGAAGCAGGTACCGGAGGCCGATGTCCTTCGGAGAAACAAGGGTGAAGAGAGCGAGCACCACTGCGGGTACCACGGCTACGGCGAGTACCTCGTGCCGAGCAGAGCGAGGGGCGCCTCGGAGCGCGATGGGACCGACCACGAGCACCCCCACCGTGAGCCAGGGAACCTTGGTGACCAGGCTCAGCGGCCAGTACCACCACCGTCCCCCCACCCAGAATGTGCCGAACAGGTACGCCGGAGCACCAATGGAGTCGTGGCTGGCGATGTACCGGAGACCAACCAGGTACGGCTCCGGCAACACCGAGAGGTGGAGCGCGGTTGACGGTGCGATCATCACGTAACACAGCCACACCAGCACCCAGGACACCGATGCCACCAGGGCCAGCCGCAGCAATGACCTCCATCTGAGCGACCGCCAACCGGCGACGACGACCACCATGCCGGCCGAGAACGCCACCAACACGCCGGTGTCCTTGGTCAGGACAGCCGCAGCACAGGCGATACCAAGGATCACCAACTGTCGCTGCCCCGGAGATCGCAGGACATTCAGCAAGGCCCACGATGTCAACACCGTAGCCAGGGTCAACGGGAGGTCGACTCCGTCGAGATGGCCGAGACCCACCGTCAACGGGTCGGCCAGCCACAGCGCCCCCGCCAATAACCCGGCACCCCGCCCAAAGAGCCGTGAACCCAAGGCGTACAGGCTGAACGCCATTGCCACCGCCTCGAGAAGCGGAATCAGGCGGGCCAGGAAGAGCTCCCCGTGGAGCTTCCCGGCGTGCTCCTGAACCTGGGTGAAGGAGACGGCATAGGCGGCCTCATTGGCGGAGGTCCACGCCCTGCCCTTCGGAACGATGGGTTGCTCAACCAGCACAGGGATGGCGGCCAGAACCTTCCCCAACGGCGGATGTTCGGGATTGAGCCGGAGATCGTGTTCGACCAGAGCGGTTACCCCGGAGGACAGATACACCGGCTCGTCGTAGGTGGGGGCGTCCGACCAGGCCTGGCGGACCCCGAGACCGATGAAACAGGCCGCCAGCACACCGAGGAGGAGGAGCGGCGTGGTCAGAATCCGTGCTGCCCGGGACCTGCCGTCTCGATGGTTTGGCCGGAGCGGGTGGTTCTCATCTCCCGGGGTCGCCACCAACGGGAGGTTACCCGTGGCCTCTGCCATGAGGTCGGATGGGCGATGCTCCCACACCCAGGCACCTATTCCTCGTAACTTTAACGGGAATGGCATAGTTGCTCTCAGCTGTTTCCCAGGTACGTAGGCCAAGATATTCGCAGTGACATCGTGTCGTCATGCGTACGGAGAAGGGCATCGCCTCGTATGAGTGTGATCACGCCGCAAGAGGACGAGGCTTGCGCCGGCGACGGGGATGGAGACGAAGACGGAGACGGCCCTTGGCCTGGTGACTCCGCCGGAGAGCAGGGACTCCCCGACGTATCCCTCTCCCGAGGCGGACGCGCGGCCAGGTTCCTGACCCAACGCAAGGTCATCGCCTGGGGCATCTTCGGGTTGGCCCTGATCATCTACTCCATATTTCTCGGCATTCCCTACGCCACCGATGATCTGCTCATCTGGATCACCGCGGCATTGTTCTGCGCCTGCATGAGCGATCTGAGCCGTTGGCGCCAGGGCCTCATCCGGGACTGGCTGCCCCTGTATGCCGTGTTGGCCGTCTACTCCCTGTTGCGGGGATACGCCGGCCACCTGCTGTTTCCTGCCCACTGGAGCCCGCAGCTGAGGTTTGACGAGTGGATCGCGCTCGGAATTGCACCGACGGTCCGTCTGCAGCGGGCGTTTTTCAACCCGGCCAACCTCCACGTGTGGGACTACGCGGCCTGGATTACCTACATGACACACTTCTTTGCCAGCTTCATCATTGCCGCGGTGCTCTGGGTGAAGGACCATGATCGTTTTCGCCGCTTTGTGGCCCTCTTTGTGGGACTCACCTTCGCCGGCTACATCACCTATGTCCTCTATCCGGCCATGCCTCCGTGGATGGTCAGTGCCAACGGCTACATGGAGCCGTTGGCCCGCACCATCCCCATCATGTGGAACCACGTCGGGATCCACGGTGCTGCTGCCGTCTTCGAGGGTAACTCCACCTTCGACAACGATGTCGCCGCCGTCCCTTCGCTCCACACCGCGTATCCCTTGCTGATCTGCCTGTTCTTCTGGGGCAAGGCCAAGCCCTGGCTTCGGGTTGTGCTGGCCACCTACGTGGTGGCCATGGCAGCCACCCTGGTCTATACGGGTGAGCATTTCGTGTTCGACATCGTGCTGGGGTGGGGCTACGCCATCGTGACCTTCATCGTCGGCTCGAAGATCCTCAATTGGTGGTCAGCGCGTCACCACTCCAAGGTGTCGAGGCCGGAGCGGTCCCCTGCTCAGGTCACTCCACCTCTCGAATCGCCCGAGCCGGTGGGCTCGCCCTAGCCGGCGACACCTGTTCGGCTGATTCGGCCAGTAGCCTCCCGCCAATGCGAGGATGCCGGTGAACAGAGTTGCCGGGAAGAACAGAACCTCCCACGTCGCATCCATCGACCACTCCGGGGGCGCCACCCGGGTGACGGGAACCATGGCTCCCGGATGGCCACTGCTACCCCTCCGCCTCTTCCTCGGAGTCACCTTTGTGTATGCCGGGCTCCAGAAACTGGCCAACCGGTCGTTCCTTACCGGCTCGAGTTCGGCATCGATCCACGCACAGCTCAACGGGGCGGTGCACACCAGCCCCATCCACGGGTTGGTCGGCGGGTTGGTTCATGTCTCCACCGCGGTGGGAATCGTGATCGCCATCGGGGAGGTCGCGGTCGGCGTCGGTACCCTCCTCGGCCTGTGGACGCGAATAGCGGCGGCGGGGGGCATGGCGCTGTCGTTGGGATTGTTCCTGACCGTGAGCTTCCACTCATCCCCATATTTCACCGGGTCAGACATTGTCTTCCTGTTCGCCTGGACACCCCTGCTTCTGGCTGGTGCCGGCGGTGCCCCCGCCCTCGATACCTGGTTCCTCGCCAGGGTCACCCCGGCGGCCAGGGGTGGCGCGGCGGTATCCCGCCGGGAGGTGGTGTCCAAGGGCGCAGCCACTGGGGTGGTGGCCGGCCTGGTCATCCTGGGTGGGGGAGTCACTGCCCTGCTCGGGCGCCTGCTCGGCAATTCGGAAAGTTCATCCAACGTGAAGGCACTTGGTAGTGGTTCCACGACTCCACCCACGTCGCCGGCCCCTACGAGCACGGCGGGACCGACATCGCCGTCCACCACCGGTGCTCCGACCCGTTCGGTGCCGGCCGGAACCAAGTTGGGATCGGCCTCCCGGGTCCCGGTTGGGGGCTCGGCCAGTTTCACCGATCCGCACAGCGGCGACCCCGGCTTGGTGATTCAGAAGACCTCGGGTCATTTTGTGGCCTTCGATGCGGTCTGTCCTCACGCCGGCTGCGCAGTTTTCTACCAGCAAGGGGCCGGCGTCATTGCCTGCCCCTGTCACGGATCCGAGTTCAACGCCGAGACTGGAGCCGTCGAGACCGGTCCTGCCAGCTCGGGGTTGGGCGTCATCTCAGTGAGCCAAGGACCCGACGGAAACCTCTACGTCGATATCTGACGCCAGTGGGAAGCTCTCCTGGGTAAACCGTGCCCCAAAAAGCATGGGTCTCGACTATTATCAGGGAGCCGTCCTACCCGGATGTGCCCCCACTACATGACCCTCCTCCAGACAGAGCCGACGACCGGACCGACTCTTGAACAGGTGGAGAAGGCCGTCGATAGGACCGACTGGGTTTCGTCTATTCCATTCTTCGCGGTTCACGCCGCCCCACTGGCCGCCTTCTTCGTGACCGTGACCTGGAAGGACTGGGTCCTCTGCGGCGTGTTGTACGTGGTGCGGATGTTTTGTATCACCGCCGGCTATCACCGGTACTTCTCGCACCGTAGCTACAAGATGACTCGGTTCTTTCAGTTCATGATGGCGTTCGTCGGTACCACCGCGGTCCAGAAGGGCCCATTGTGGTGGGCCAGCCATCACCGCACCCATCATCGCTATACCGACCTCGATGACGATGTGCATTCACCTCGTGACGGAATCTGGTGGAGTCATGTGGGATGGATCCTTTCCACCAAGCACAAAGATACCGATGCATCGAACATCAAGGACTTTGCCGTGTTTCCCGAACTCCGTTTCCTCGAGCGGACGTCGTGGATCGGTCCGTGGCTCCTGGCGGTGGCCTGCCTGCTCATCGGCGGGTGGGGCGGGCTGTTGATCGGGTTCTTCCTCTCGACGGTTCTCCTGTGGCATGGGACCTTCTTGGTCAATTCCATGGCCCACATCGTGGGCCGGCGGCGCTACGCCACTCCCGATACCAGTCGTAATTCGCTGATTGTGGCGTTGGTGACAGGGGGAGAAGGCTGGCACAACAATCACCACTATCTGCCGGCCTCGGTCCGTCAGGGATTCAGATGGTGGGAGATCGATCCAACCTGGTACGTGCTCCGCGGCCTGGCCTGCCTGCGCATCGTCCGGGACCTGAAGAACCCGCCGGCCCGTTTACTGGACCAGGCCAGGGTACGTGATGGTGCCTTTGACATCGGCATGTTCCGCTCGTACTGGGAACAAGCCGCCAAACTCACCGGGGACCGGATTGCCGATCTCACTGTCCGACCGATTCCGTCGGGTCCCGACTCCCTGGCCCCGGCTACGGCTACGGCTGTCGGTACAGTGGATGAGGCCTCCACCGAACCCGCCGATGACAACCCCGACGGTGACAACGCCACCAGACTCACCGGGCTCATCGCACGGGCGTTGGAATCGGCAGATCAGTTGGCCAAATCCACCCGCCGGACCCGAACAAAGGACAAGTCCCTTTTGGAGGCCGGCGGCACCTCCGACCCCGCACGCGGATGACCTCGGTCGGGACCACCCGATCTCTCTTGGCTTCGGTGATGATCCCGGGAGCCGTGTGGATTATCGACCTGGACGGGGTGATTTGGCTATCTGGCGAACCCATCGGCGATGTCGCCGGCGCCGTCGCCCGGCTCAAACAAGCCGAGGTCAGGACAGTCTTCGCCACCAACAATTCGGCGCCCACCATCCAAGCCCTCCTTGATCGACTGACCCGGATCGGCATCGATGCAGCACCCGAAGATCTGGCCACCTCCGCTGACGCCGCCGCCTCACTGTTGCAACCCGGTGACAGAGCGTTCGTGTTGGCGGAAGGCGGCGTGCTCGAATCATTGGCGGCACGAGGGGTGAACGTGGTCGGCGAAGGCCCGGTAGACGCCGTGGTGGTCGGATGGACCCACTCATTCGATTTCGACCGGTTGGCGGCCGCCGCCACTGCCGCCCGCACCGGTGGTCGTCTGATCGGTACCAACGAGGACCCCACCCACCCGACGCCCGATGGACTACTTCCGGGATCCGGGGCATTGTTGGCCGCGGTGGCCACCGCATCGGGTATCACTCCGCAGATCGCCGGAAAGCCTCACCGACCGATCACCGACCTGATTCGGACGAGATTCGGTCTGGCCCCCGGGGGTCCACCCGCCCTGGTTGTCGGCGACCAGCCCGGGACGGACGGTCGCTTGGCCCAGCAACTCGAAATCCCATTCGCACTGGTCGATTCGGGTGTCACGGCTGCGGGTACAAACGTCGAGGACGTGACGGTCTCGGTGAGAGCGGCTGACTTCGTTGCCCTGGTCGACGCGGCGACGGTGCCGAGTTGACGGTGGACCGATTCCTATGTCCTGGCACCAACATGGCGTGCGAGCAGGAGTGCTTGCTACCAGCTAGCACTCTATGTAGAATACTGTTATGACGAAAAGAGACGGATATCAGCGGTACCTCGATGCGGGCATTGCGTTCACCCAGATGACCCGATCGCGAGCCGAAGAACTTGTGCAAGAGCTCGTCAAGAGCGGTGAGGTGCAGGGTAAGGAAGCTCGGACCAAGGTCGAGGAGCTGATCGAACGGAGTCGTAAGAGCAGCGAATCGTTGCTATCCGTGGTGCGGGACGAAGTCGGGAACCAGCTCCACTCCATGGGTGTCAGCAACATCGAAGATCTGGCCAAGCAGGTCGCGTCCTTGTTGGGTCGTTCGTCGAAAGCGGCGTCTGGTGCTGCCCGGAAGTCCGCGGCGAAAAAGGCTCCCGCCAAGAAGGCAGCAGCTAAGAAGGCACCTGCCAAGAAGGCACCGGCCAAGAAGGCACCGGCCAAGAAGGCCGCAGCCAAGAAGGCCTCCGGACCCAGGTCGCGCGCCTGACGTCAGTGGGGCGAAAGCGCCTAGACCGGGCGCTGGTGGAGCGGGGCCTGGCCGAGAGCCGGCACCAGGCGGCCACCATGATCGAGCAGAAGCTGGTGCTCGTCTCGGGTTCCGTGGCTGACAAGCCGGCGCGCCTAGTGGCATCCGGGGAACCGATCGAACTCTGTGGTCCGCCACCGCTCTACGTGAGCAGAGGTGGCGAAAAGCTTCAGGCTGCACTCCAACGTTTTGCCATCGACGTCAGGGGCGTTCGCGCCCTCGATGCCGGGGCGTCGACCGGAGGGTTCACCGACTGCCTGTTGCAGTCGGGCGCCGCGTCGGTGATCGCCCTGGATGTGGGGCGGGGCCAGCTCCACGACAAACTCCGTCAGGACAGCCGTGTCATCAGCCTGGAGCGGCACGATATCCGGGACGTCACCATAGGCAACGTCGGCGGGCGCCCGGTCGACGTCGTCACCGCCGATCTCTCCTTCATATCGTTGGCCCGGGCAATCCCCGCACTGACCGGGGAGGTGGCCGCCCCCGGAGCCGCAGTGGTGGTCCTGGTGAAGCCTCAGTTCGAAGCGGGACGGGCCGAAGCTTCGCGGGGAAAGGGCATCATCAGAGACCCGGGCATCCACCGCCGAACCCTCGGAGAGGTGGCACGCGCGCTCGCGGGCTCCGGAGCAGCCATCATGGGGGCCATGCCTTCGCCAATTACCGGACAGGCCGGCAATATCGAATTCCTGCTCCACGCCGTCGCCAACCCGCCGGCGGGGACCCGCACCGAGCGACCCGACCTGGATGTCGAGTCCATGTTGGACGCCGCCGTGGAGGCAGCTCACCAGCCGGGTCAATTGGGAAACCTCACGTGACCCTGGTGGCGTTCTACGCCCGGCCGGATCGCGCCGAAGCAGCCGGCCTCGCCCTGCGAGCTACCGAGTGGCTGGCGGAGCGAGGACATGAGGCGATCTCCGCCCAACGACCCGATGGAACGGTGTGCATCGACGGGGCGGATCTGTTGGTGAGCCTGGGTGGTGATGGCACCCTGCTCCGGGCCGTCGAATCGGCATTGACCACTGGAGTTCCGGTACTCGGGGTGAACATCGGCCGATTGGGCTTTCTCACCCCGGTCGAGCCGGCCGGCCTCGAAGTCGCTCTCGAGGCTTTTTTGGCCGGGACCCATCAGGTGGAGGAGCGCATGACCCTCCACGTCACGGTGGTTGGTCCCGATGGCGAGATCAGAGCGGAAAGAACCGCACTCAACGAGGCCACTGTCGAAAAGACGGTGCCGGGCCACACCGTGCGGATCGCCGCCGCCATCGATGGGCGACCGTTTGTGAGCTATGCCGCCGATGGTCTGTTAGTGGCTACGCCCACCGGGTCGACCGCCTATAACCTGTCCGCCCGGGGCCCGGTCCTTTCCCCCAGCCTACGGGCCATAGTGGTCACGCCGGTATCGCCCCACATGCTTTTTGATCGTCCTCTGGTCCTCGATCCGACGGAACAACTGCAGTTGGATATTCTCGAACCAAGGCCGGCGGTTCTGGTGGTGGACGGGGCCACGGTGACCTCACTCGAGCCCGGGTCATCGGTGCGCTGTCGAGAAGGCGACCGACCCGCCCGACTGGTGACCTTCGGCCACAACAACTTCTATGCCATCTTGCGGGCGAAGTTCCATCTGGCCGATCGATAGGGAGCCAACGTTGCACCGGATGCTCGAGGAACTGCGTGTCCGTAACCTCGGTGTCATCGACGACGTCACCGTGACCTTCCATCCCGGGATGACCGCCCTGACCGGGGAGACCGGGGCTGGAAAGACGCTCCTGATCGAGGCGCTCAGCCTGCTGCTGGGGGGTCGGGCCGATCCGACCATGGTGAGAGCCGGATCCGCGGATGCGACGGTGGAGGGCCGATTCGTGGCTGCCGCGGGTCCGGACCACGCTGGAGGCGGTGGTGGCGGGGGAGATGATCCCGACGATTCCGAGATCACTCTGAGCCGGTCGGTGGTCGCCGGCGGCCGTTCAAAAGCCTGGGTCAACGGCCGGATGACCCCGATTACCGGCCTCACCGAGACCGGATCAGCCTTGGTGGAACTGCACGGCCAGCACCAACATCGCTCGCTCATCCACACCAGTGCGCAACGCCAGGCCCTCGACGGGTACGGCCAGATCGACCTGTCGAAACTTCAGCTGACCCGCTCCCGGCTCCGATCACTCACCGACGAGTCGGCCTCGCTGGGAGGCGAAGTGGCCCAGCGGGCCCGCGAGATGGATGTCCTGCGCTACCAGATCGATGAGATCGAGTCAGCCTGCATCGAAGACGATGCCGAAGACAGTCGACTCGAACTGGAAGAAGACCGGCTGGCCGCCGCCTCCGCCTATCGGGAAGCCGCGGCCGAAGCCCTGGAGGCACTGGCCGAGGCACCGGTCGGAAGCGCATTGGACCGCATGGCAGAAGCGTCGGGAGCCCTGGCCGGGCGGCTGCCGTTGGCGGCGCTCGAGGCTCGGGTCCGTGCCTCGATGGCAGACCTCTCGGATCTCTCCACTGATCTGCGGGATGTCGTCGAAACC
This sequence comes from Acidimicrobiaceae bacterium, assembly GCA_003152015.1. Lineage (GTDB taxonomy): Bacteria > Actinomycetota > Acidimicrobiia > Acidimicrobiales > RAAP-2 > DASZIT01. The sequence goes on from PLZF01000054.1 coordinate 54,288, forward strand.
TGGGAAGACAATCCCGAACGCCTGACGGAGATCAGGAGCCGCCGACAGCTTTTCCATGAGCTCGAACGCAAATACGGATCCACCCTCGGACAGGTCGTTGCCTTTGCCGACGAGGCCAGGCGACAGTTGTCAATGGTCGAGGTCCGGGAGGCGCGTGCTCGGGAGCTCGATGCGGAAATCGCGGTGGCCCAACAGGATATGGCGGCGGCCGATGCCCTGGTGGCGGCGGCACGACGGGCCGCGGCTCCGTCCCTGGCCGCGGAGATCCAGACCACCCTGCGCACGCTGGCCATGCCTTCAGCTCGCTTCGATGTGTCGGTGGAAGGGGACGGGCCCGCCGACCAGGTCAGCTTTCTGCTGAGTGCCAATCCCGGTGAACCTCTCCTCGCGTTGGCGAAAGTGGCGTCGGGGGGCGAGCTGGCGAGAACCATGCTGGCTGTCCGGTTGGCCCTCACCGGGGCGCCCGGAGTGCTGATCTTTGATGAGGTGGACGCCGGTATCGGAGGATCCGCTGCCACCGCGGTCGGAGCCGCCCTGTCGGCATTGGGCCAGCGATCCCAGGTCCTGGTGGTCACCCACCTGGCCCAGGTGGCGGCCCAGGCCGATCACCAGTTGGCAGTCCTCAAGTCAGAACAAGCGGGTCGCACCGTCTCGGAGGTTTCAGTGTTGGGAGCCGAGGATCGGGTGGTGGAATTGAGTCGCATGCTGTCGGGGAGCCCCAATAGCGAAACGGCCCGGATCCACGCCCGCGAACTTCTTTCCGGTGCGGCCAATGCCGGCGCCACCACCCGGCGCTGAGTGATGTCAGCCCGGGGGGTCCGCCTGACCACCACCGCGATTCCGCTAACCTCGGCGAGTGCCCGACCCGCAAGGCCCGACGGAATATTCCCGAGACGATGCCACGGACGCACTACCTCTCGAAACAGCTGAGGACGTAGATCGGTTGGACTTCTCGAGAACCGGCGAGTACCTGAGGCCCGGGGCGCACCGTGGTAACGGCACCAAGTTCATCTTCTTCACCGGCGGGGTGTCCTCGTCGCTGGGCAAGGGGCTCACCGCCTCGTCGTTGGGGAGATTGCTCAAATGCCGGGGGCTTCGGGTCACCATGTGCAAACTCGACCCGTATATCAACGTCGACCCGGGCACCATGAACCCGTTCGAGCATGGCGAGGTCTTCGTGACCGAAGACGGTGGTGAAACCGACCTGGACCTCGGCCACTACGAGCGGTTCATCGACGAGAACCTCCACAAGGACTCGAACGCCACCACCGGACGCATCTACTCGTCGGTGATTGCCAAGGAGCGACGCGGCGACTACCTGGGCCGGACGGTTCAGGTCATCCCGCACGTCACCGACGAGATCAAGGAACGGATCAAGCGCCTGGGCACTGACGATGTCGACGTGGTGATCGTGGAAGTGGGCGGTACCGTCGGCGACATCGAGATCGTCCCGTTCCTCGAGGCCATTCGGCAATTCCGGCGGGACGTGGGACGCGAGAATGTCTGTTACGTCCACCTGACCCTGGTGCCATACCTGGGTCCGTCGGGAGAGCAGAAGACCAAACCCACCCAACACTCGGTCACCGAGCTGCGCAGCCGGGGCATCCAACCCGACGTGATCGTCTGTCGTTCCGACCGGATGATCTCCGACGATCTGAAACGAAAGATCTCGCTGCTCTGCGACGTGCCCATCGAAGCCGTGGTGTCAGCCGTCGATGCCGACAACATCTACCAGATACCCCTGGTGTTGCACGAGGAGGGTCTCGACCGGTACATCCTCCGCCTACTGCGCTTCGATGAGCTCACCCATCCCATCGACCTGTCGGGGTGGGAGCGCCTGGTCGACCGGGTGGAGGCGGCGACCCGTCCGGTTCGTATCGGGATCATCGGCAAGTACATCGACCTCCCCGATGCCTATCTCTCCGTGGTGGAGGCATTGCGGCACGCCGGTTTCCACCATGGCGCCAAAGTCGAGATCAACTGGATCCAGGCCGCCAATGTGCCCGATCTGTTGCACAATGATGGTCTTCGCGACTTTGACGGGTTGGTCATTCCCGGTGGGTTCGGAGAGCGAGGTGTGGAAGGGAAGATCGCCGCCGCCGGGTACGCCCGGGAGCACGAGATCCCGCTCCTGGGGTTGTGCCTCGGCCTGCAGGTGATGGTGATCGAGGCGGCGCGGACCATGGCCAACCTCGAGGGCGCCAACTCGCGCGAGTTCGACCCCATCACCCGTTACCCGGTCATCGACCTGATGGACGACCAGAATGACATCGTGGACATGGGCGGCACCATGCGACTCGGTTCCTACGGGGCCCGTCTCCTCCCAGGTTCGCAAGTAGCCCGCGCCTACGGCACCGAGGTGGTGTCCGAACGCCACCGCCACCGCTACGAGGTCAATCCCCGCTATCGGTCGCGACTCGAAGCCGCTGGCTTGGTCTGTTCGGGCACATCGCCGGATGGGCGCCTGGTCGAGTTCATCGAACTCCCCGGTCATCCCTTCTGGGTGGGTACCCAGGCCCACCCAGAATTCAAGAGCCGCCCCGATCAGCCTCACCCGCTCTTCCGTGAACTGGTGGGCGCATCCCTGGTCCGAGCCGAAGGGCGCGACCCGCGCCTGATCGACATCAGCTGACACCGGTGGAGTCCAAGGAGGCAGGCGAGGTAACCGGATTCCGACAGACCGGCGAGACCCTGATCCACCGGGGCTGGTTCATCACCGTGGCCAAAGCGGAGTTTGTCGACCCGGACGGGAGGCAGTTCGACCGGGACATCGTGCGCCATCCGGGGGCGGTGGCCATTGTCCCGATGACCGATGACGGGGCGGTTCTGCTGGTTCACCAATATCGGGCGGCGGTGGACCGGTGGCTCTTCGAAATCCCCGCCGGGACATGTGATGTGGTGGGCGAGCCACCCGAGACCACCGCCCGGAGGGAATTGGCCGAGGAGATGGGTCAGGACGCGGCTGAGTTGAAAGAGCTCACCCGATGTCTCAACACCCCGGGGTTCTGCGACGAGGTCACCACCATCTACATGGCCACCGGTCTCTCTGGGGTCGCTGACAACCGCCAAGGGGTCGAAGAGCGTTTCATGACCGTGGAGAAGATCCCACTGCATCGGTTCGATGGCTTGGTGGATGACGGGACCATTGTGGACGCCGCCACCATTTTGGGGGTGGGCCTGTCCCGCCGACACCTCACCACCCATCGATGAGTACGCCACTGTCGAACGGGGCCGAGGAGTACCTCTCGTGGCTGGCGGTGGAGCGGGGCCGGGCGCACAACACCCTAGTGTCCTATCGGCGCGACCTTCACGGATGGGAGGAGTGGGGCAGGACGGAGGGGGTCGACCCTCTGGTGGCAGGTCCGGGTGACCTCGAACGCTATCTGTCGACCCTGCGGGCGAATGGTCGCAATCCTGCCTCCATGGCCCGGACCATCACCGCCCTCAGGGGCCTCTATCGCTTCCTGGTCGACGAAGGCTCACTGAGGATCGATCCCACCATCGACCTGGCATCGCCCCGGCTTCCTCAGCGTCTCCCGAAGGCTCTCGATGAGGATCAGACACTCCGGCTGCTCGACTCGGTGGTGGGCAGCGAGCCATTCGACCTCCGCGACCGGGCTCTTCTCGAGCTCCTCTACGGCACCGGCGCCCGCATCTCTGAGGTCATCGGGTTGTCTCTCCTCGATGTCCAGAACGACGATGGGCTGTTGCGGGTGTTCGGCAAAGGCTCGAAAGAGCGCATGGTGCCCCTGGGCCGGGTGGCCCGCAGTGCCCTCGACAATTGGCTTTCCCCTGGCGGGCGGCCCTTGGTCGTCCCCGTGCGATGGGCCAGCCGAAGCGATTCCGAGGCGGTGTTCCTCAACACCCGAGGCGGTCGCCTCAGCCGGCAGGGAGCATGGGCCATCCTCAAACGGCGGGCCGCGCCGGTCGGATTGTCGGCTCGGGTGAGTCCTCACGTTCTCCGGCATTCGTGCGCCAGTCACATGTTGGCGCACGGTGCCGATATCCGGATTGTCCAGGAGTTGCTGGGGCACGTGTCGATCTCCACCACCCAGATGTACACAAAGCTCAGCTCCGAGCACCTCCGGGCATCATATGAACGCGCTCACCCGCGAGCCGGAACGCACCAGGCCAGGTAGGATCTGTCTCGTGCCCGGTGAAGCCCCGACTATCGACTACCGCCATCTTCTCGAGGAAGAACGGCAGCAACTGCTCTCTCAGCTGTCCGAACTCGGGTTCGGAGATGGCGGGAAGGGCCTCTCCTACGACCCCAACTTCGCGGATTCGAGCCAGGTGACTGCCGAACGAAGTGAGGCCGAGGTGCTGGCCACCCAACTTCAGGAATCACTCGATGACGTGGCGCACGCCTTGGACAAGCTGGCGGATGGTAGTTACGGAATCTGCGAAGAGTGCAAAATGGCCATTGACCCGGCTCGCCTGGATGCGATGCCGGCCACTCGGTTCTGCATCAACGACGCCAACCGGCTCTGAGCAGAGGCGGATCAGGCATGGGGTTCGGCGGGGGCTACGGGGGAAGGTCGGGCCCGGTAGGAGGCAACCGTCGCCCGCCCCGTCGGTTTGCCGGCAACGAGCGCACCGCCATCATCGTGGTGGTGGCGATAGCCATTGTCGCCATCCTGTTGCGAACCCACCGCCTCACCCGGTTCGAGATCATCTACTTCCTGGTATTGATCCCGTCGATCATTCTCCATGAGATCTCCCACGGGGTGGTTGCCCTCGCCTTCGGGGACGACACCGCCAAACGGATGGGCCGGCTGAACCTCAACCCGATCCGCCACATAGACCCGGTGGGGACCCTGCTGGTGCCGGCCATCCTCTCCCTCTCGGGCCTCGGGGCCTACGGATGGGCCAAACCGGTCCCCGTGAGTACCAACCGGCTCCGGAGCCCGCGCAACCACACGGTGCTGGTCTCCTTGGTGGGCCCACTGACCAACATCGCCCTGGCTGCTCTGTTCGGCCTCGCCTTCGTCCTTACGACGCCGCTGGACGTCCGCGAGATCGTCTATCACGGTGGCTATTACCCCCCGACCCTCCTCGGTCAGATCCTCTTCATCGGAGGCATCGCCAACATCGTCCTGGCTGTCTTCAATCTCATCCCGTGCCCACCGCTCGATGGTGCTTCGGTGCTCGAGCGGTTCATTCCGGTGAGGTTGCTTCCTGAGTACTACCGGATCCAACCGGCACTGATGTTTCTGCCTTTCATACTCATCCTGTTGTTTCGCAACGAGTGGAGTCAGCTCATCGGCCACCTCATCAACTGGTGGTCGAGCCTGTTGGTCTAACGACCTGAGGGGGCATCGTTCGATACCCCGTGGCTCAGTGGCGGCTGAGCAGCCCGATGGCGTCGGCGGCGCGCTGATAGGTCACCGAGGCGATGGCGCCGGCCTTCTCCGACCCGTGGGCCAGCAATGAGGTGACCTCCCCCGGATCGGAGGCCAGCTCCGCCCGCCGCATCCGGAGGGGACGGAGCAGTTCGACGAGGGCCTCGCCAACGTCACGTTTCAAATCTCCATACCGTTGATATGCCTCCGCCACATCGGTAGAGGTCCGATCGGTGGCCACAGCCAGGAGTTCCAATAGATTGGCGAGCCCGGGCTTGGCTTCCGGATCGAATCGGACCTCGCCGTCCGTGTCGGTAACCGCCTTCTTGATTTTCCGCTCTATCTCCTCTGGCGGGTCGAGGATCAGCACGGTACCGAGAGGAGAGCTCACTGATTTGGACATCTTGCGGGTGGGGTGCTGGAGGTCCATCACCCGAGCCCCCACCGAGGGGAAGGCCGCTTCCGGCACCACGAAGGTGTCGCCATACCGACTGTTGAACCTGATTGCCACCTCACGGGTGAGCTCGACATGTTGGCGTTGATCGTTTCCGACCGGCACCCGATCGGTGTCGTAGAGGAGGATGTCAGCTGCCTGCAGGACCGGGTAGGTGAACAGTCCGGCCCGCACCGACTCCTTTCCTTCCGACTTGTCCTTGAACTGGGTCATTCTCCGTAGCTCACCCATGGTGGCAGTGCACTCGAGGAGCCAGGTCAAGCGTGGATGCTCAGGAACCTGACTCTGGATGAACAAGGTGCACGCCTCCGGGTCGAGCCCGGCGGCCAGAAGATCGAGGGCAGTCTCGTAGGTGCGGGAACGAAGCACAGACGGATCGATGTCCAAGGTGAGAGCGTGCAGGTCGACGATGCAGTAAATGGCGTCATGGACGTGCTGGTCAGCCACCCAGCTACGGATGGCTCCCAAATAGTTCCCCAAGTGGAGATCACCGCTGGGCTGGATACCGGAGAAAACCTTCGACATAGGCGGTCATCGTAGGCGTCGGCGAACGGTGCGCGGATTGCCTCGGTTGAACCGGTATCGTCGGGGGTCGTGAGTGCCACCGTCTCCGCTCCCGTCTTCGACGGGCCCATCGAACTGTTGTTGCAGCTGGTCAACGGCCATCAAGTTGATATCTACGACATCTCGCTGACCGGCCTGGTCGACGCCTTCATCGCCGAGGTGGCGTCCTGGGAATCGATCGACCTGGCCACGCTGTCTGAGTTTCTGGTGATCGCGGCGGTGCTGATCGAGTTGAAGTCACGCCGTCTTCTGCCCGGTCCCGACGATGTCGAATCGGACGAAGAACTGGTCGGATGGGAAGAACGTGACCTGCTCCTGGCCCGGCTCCTCGAGTGCCAGGCCTACGCAGCGGCGGCCGACAGCTTCACCCTTCTGATGGAACGAGCCGCCCGATCGGTGCCCCGCACCGCCGGCCTCGACGATGGTTTCGCCGGCAATGCTCCCGATCTCCTCGAAGGCGTCACCCCCGCCCAGGTGGCGGCCGCTTACCTACGCGCCACTGCGGCACAACCGGTCCCCACTGTCGACCTCTATCACGTCACCGTCGACGCCGTCACCGTGTCCGAGGCCGTCAATGAGCTCGAAGTCCGGCTACCCCTCGAAGGGAGAGCCACCTTCCGGGCCCTGACTCGGCACCTGTCCACTCGGATCGAGATCATTGTGCGATTTCTCGCCCTCCTCGAACTGTGCAAACAGGGTCGGGTCTCGCTCGACCAGGGCCACACCTTCGGCGAGCTGCAAGTGGAGTGGGTCGCCACCACCTCGGAGCCCGTGCTGGTGGGGGCCGACTACGACGAGTACGAGGGCTGATCGGTGGCCCTCTCCGCTGAGTCGCGGGCCATTGAAGCCGTGTTGATCGTGGCCGTCGAACCGGTGGCACCTGGTCTGCTGGCCGAGCTCCTCGAGATCCCCATCGAGCAGATCGAACCGTTCTGTGACGAGTTGGCCGAGTCGTGCCGGGCCGAGAACCGGGGGTTCGAGGTCGCCCGCATCGCCGGGGGGTTCCGTATCCAGACCCACCCCGACCTGGCCGCCTACGTCGAGCGATTTGCCAACGTCGGCGTTTCCTCGCGGCTCTCGGCGGCGGCGTTGGAGACCCTGGCCATCGTGGCCTACAAGCAACCGGTTTCGCGGGCCCAGATCGCCGCGCTCCGGGGGGTCAACGTCGACGGCGTAGCCCGTCTTCTCGAGCACCGGGGTTACATCGAGTCGGTGGGACGTGCCGCCGGTCCCGGACAAGCCGTTCTCTACGGAACCACTGATGCATTTTTAGAGCGCCTGGGCCTCGACCGACTCGATCAACTACCGGCGGTGGCGGATCTGTTGCCGGGACCAGAAGCCGTTGCCGAGTTCGAGGAGCAGATGCGCCCGGTCGTCGATGGTTGATCCACCCTCCTTACCCCCCTCGGCACAACTCTCTGAAGGTGAACGGCTGCAGAAGGTTCTGGCTCGCATCGGGCTCGGATCCCGCCGGGTATGTGAAGACCTGATCAGCGCGCGGAGAATTACCGTCAACGGCGAAGTCCCCGTGCTCGGACGCCGGATTGATCCCTCGGTGGACGAGGTGGAGCTCGACGGGGTGCCCCTCCCGGTACTGCCCGGGTTGGTGCACTACCTGCTGAACAAGCCGACCGGGGTGGTGAGTACGGCCGAAGACACCCATGGGCGCCCCACGGTGGTCTCCCTGGTGCCATCGGATCCCCGGGTCTTCCCGGTGGGCCGGCTCGACATGGATAGCGAAGGCCTCCTCATCCTCACCAACGACGGCCGCCTCACCCACCGCCTCACCCATCCTTCGTTCGGCGTCCCCAAGGAGTACCTGGTCGAAGTGGAGGGGGAGCCATCTGCCGGCGACGTCCGCCGCCTCCGTGACGGCATCGACCTCGACGACGGGCCCACCGCACCCGCCCGGGTGGCGGTGGTGGCACCGACGCTCCTGCGGATCGTCATCCACGAGGGCCGGAACCGCCAGGTGCGCAGGATGTGCGAAGCGGTGGGACATCCTGTCCTCCGCCTGGTCAGGACCCGAATCGGGCCCCTGACCGATCCCACCCTCGCACCCGGATCGTGGCGTCCCCTCACCATCGACGAGGTCCGGGCGTTGGCGGCAGCGGCGATCCCGGCCGACGACCCAGCGTCTACCCCTGAGTAACATGCCTGGCTGATGTCTACTTCTGTGCGAGCTATTCGGGGCGCGACCACCGTCGACGCCGACGACACCGAGGCCATCACCACCCGGGTGGTGGCGCTACTGCGCGAGATCATCGAACGCAATGGGCTGTCCGAAGATGACATCATCTCCATCCTCTTCACCGCCACCGAGGACATCGTCTCGACCTTCCCGGCCACCGCCGCCCGGTCCATCGGCCTTGGGGTCGTCCCGCTCATCTGTGCCCGGGAACTGGCAGTGGTCGGCTCCGTGCCTCGTTGTATCCGGGTGATGCTGCACGTAGAGAGTGAACGCCCCCGCGGTGATATCCACCACGTCTACCTCGAAGGCGCAAGGGGACTCCGTGACGACCTCCCCGACTGAGGACGGCGCCACCCCATCACCCCTGAACCCGGCACGGAGGGACGATCAGTCGGCCAATCCCGGCCGCGCCATGATCTTCGGAACCGGACTCATCGGGGGCTCGGTCGGCATGGCCCTGCGTCAACGTGGGTGGCACGTCAGCGGTGTCGACGTCGCGCCCGGTGTCGCCACCCGTGCCGTCGACCTGGGGGCCCTTTCTGTCGAAGGCCTCGACCCGAACGCCGAGTTGGTGGTGGTGGCCACCCCTGTGCATGCCGCCGGTCAGATCATTACCGACTTTTTGGCCCGTCCCGATCGCAGACCCGACGTGATTGTCACCGATGTCGGCAGTGTCAAAGGCTCGTTGGTGGCCGCCGTCGATCACCCGTCGTTCGTGGGTGGCCATCCGATGGCCGGTTCGGAACAGGTGGGAGTGGAAGGAGCATCCGCCGACCTGTTCGTGGGGGCCACCTGGGTGCTCACCCCCACCGCATTGACCGATCCGGTGGCCTACACCAGGGTCCGCAGCGTGCTGGCCGATATGGGTGCCGTGGTGGTGGCTCTGGCCCCATCGCAGCACGACGCCCTGGTGGCGGTGGTCTCCCACGTCCCCCACCTGGCCGCCGCCACCCTCATGGACCTGGCCGCCAGCCTGGGGGAAGAGCATGCGGCTCTGCTCCAGTTGGCCGCGGGCGGATTTCGGGATATGACCCGAATCGCCGCCGGGCAACCCAATATCTGGCCCGACATCTGCGATGACAACGCCGACGCCATCGTGGCCACCCTCGACCTGCTCGTCGATGCCCTGGTGGCCATGCGACGCCGGGTGGCCGAGCACGACCGTGACTCCCTGCTCGACATCCTGGGTCGGGCTGCCGTGGCTCGCCGTGCCCTGGCCGAACGGACGCCCCGGGCCGAAGATCTGGTGGAAGTGCGGGTACCGGTACTCGACCGCCCGAAGGTCCTGGCCGAGATCACCACCCTGGCCGCCGAACTGGGGGTCAATATCTTCGACCTCGAGATCGCTCACTCGGTCGAAGGCGACCGCGGGGTTTTGGTGTTGACCATCGACGAAGGTGATACGGAGAAGTTGCTGGCGGCGTTGTCCGAACGCGGCTACCGGGCGACCAGCGGCCCGGTTGGGCCCAGCCGATGACACCCGCGCTCACTCCCGAGACGATCCGGGTCAACGGCGGCCGGGCATTTCAGGGCTCGGTTGCACTCCCGGGCGACAAGTCCATCTCCCACCGTGCCCTCCTATTGGCCGCTCTGGCCGAGGGCACTTCCACCATTGCCGGGCTCTCCGATGGTGACGATGTGCGCCGCACATTAGAGGCGGTTCGGGCCCTGGGTGCCGAGGTGGAGGAAGGGGACGAGGCCACCGTCGTCCAAGGGGGACGTTCAAGGCTTCACAGCCCCAACGGTCCCATCGACCTGGGGAACTCGGGGACAGGAATGCGCCTGTTGCTGGGAGTAGTGGCCGGACTGCCGGTGACCGCCAACCTCACCGGTGATGCCTCCCTGCGCAGTCGGCCGATGGACCGGGTGGCGGAACCCCTGGGGAGGATGGGGGCACACCTCAGCGGGCAGGGTTCCCGGTGCCTTCCTCCGGTGGCGATCACCGGCGGGAAACTCCATGGCATCGAGTACACGCCCCCGATGGCCAGCGCGCAGGTGAAATCGGCTGTACTGCTGGCCGGACTGTCGGCTGAAGGCGACACCGTGGTGCATGAGCCGGTTCCCACACGCGCGCATACCGAGGAGATGTTGGCGCAGATGGGAGCGGACATCACTGTCTCCAACTCCAGTTCGGGGCGGACCATTCGGATCGGCCGAAGCGACCTCAGCCCGACCACGGTGTCGGTACCCGGTGATCCCTCGCAGGCGGCGTACTGGGTAGTTGCCGGTGTCGTCGTTCCCGGGAGTATGGTCACCGTGGTCGGCATACACCTGGGGGCGGAACGAACAGGTTTCCTCGACGTGCTGAGACGCATGGGAGCGAACGTCACAGTGGATGAGCAGGTTGCCGGTCACGGATCGATCACCAGCCGGACCTCATCACTGACCGGAACCGTGATTCACGCTGAGGAGATCCCCTCTCTCGACGAAGTGCCGATCCTGGCCGTGGCCGCGGCGTTGGCAACCGGCCAGAGTCGCTTCACCGACGTGGGCGAATTGCGGGTGAAAGAGTCCGACCGCCTGAGCGGCACGGTGGACCTGGTGACCGCATTCGGAGGTACGGCCTGGACGGAAGGCGACGATCTGGTCATCTCCGGAACCGAAGGATTACAGCCCGGGTTTGTCGACGCCCGGGGTGACCATCGGATGGCCATGGCTGCCGCCATCGCCGGGGCCGCCTGTCCGTCGCTGACCGATGTGACCACCATCATCGGATGGGAAACGGTGAAGACGAGCTACCCGCGTTTCCATCAGGATTTCGAGGCACTGGCGGCAGCGAAATGACCCGACCACCAGCCAGCCAGCCTCCCGGCACCCTCGGAAGGGTGATTGCCATCGACGGGCCCGCGGGCGCCGGCAAGTCGACGCTGTCCCGGGCATTGGCCCGCCATCTGGGACTCCAACGCCTGGACACCGGTGCCATGTACCGGGCAGTGGCGTGGGGTGCCATCACACGCGATGTCGATCCGGGCGACCACGAGGCCGTAGCCACACTGGCCCGCACCATGTCGATCACCGTCGGTGACCGGGTGACGGCCGACGGGAAAGATATCACCGAGGCCATCCGCGCTCCTGACGTCAACCGGGCGGTGTCGGTGGTGGCCGCCAACCGTGATGTCCGAACCATTATGGTGGCCCGGCAACGCCAGTGGGCCGAGGACCACCGCGGAGGAGTTGTCGAAGGACGTGACATCGGATCCGTGGTGTTTCCTCACGCCGACCTGAAGATCTACCTCACCGCCTCAGGCGAGGAGCGGGCTCGGCGCCGGAGCGAAGAGGGATCTGACTGGATAGCCAGGCGCGACCACCTCGACAGCACCCGTGCGGCATCCCCTCTTGAGGTTGCCGAAGGTGCGAAGGTCATCGACACCACCGGGCGTTCGATCAAAGCAGTAGTAGAGGAGGTACTTGCATGGCTGTGAGCGATACGACAGGTTCGAAGGACGCGGTGTCACCGTCGGTGGGCGACGCGGAGGTGGACACCAGCTTCACCCCGATCTACCGGCTTCTGCGGGCCCTGGTGCACGGGTTGAACCGTCTGTTGTTCCGCACGAAGGTGGAGGGAACGGAGCGGGTGCCCTCCGAGGGACCGGTGATCATCGCGCCGGTCCATCGTTCGGGGATCGATTTCTTTGTGGCCTCGGAGGTCACCCGGCGGAAGCTTCACTACATGGCCAAGGACAACCTGTGGAAGAGACCTCGGCTCGGGCGGTTCCTCCAGTCGGTAGGGGCCTTCCCCGTTCATCGCGGTGCCGCTGATCGGGAGGCTCTGCGCCGGGCTCAGCGGGTCCTGGACGCCGGCGAGGTGTTGGTCCTCTTCCCCGAGGGGGAGCGGAGAGCGGGGCCGGTGGTGCAGGACCTTCACCAGGGCGTGGCCTTTCTGTCCGCACGCACCGGGGCACCGGTGATCCCGGTGGGCATTGGCGGTTCGGCGTCGGTCATGCCGAAGGGCAGCAAGTTCCCCCGGCCCCGGCGTATCCACTTGGTGGTGGGCGAGCCGATTGCCGCACCGACCCGTACCGAGAGCGGTCGGGTGCCGCGGAGCCGACTTCACGCCATGACCGAAGAGCTCACTGAGACGATTCAGGAGCTCTACGACCGATCGGTGGCTTCGGCCGGACGGTACTAAGCGGCCGGGCCGCCGGCGAACGCCTCCAGCACGTCGGCCGCACCGGTAGAGCGATCGCCCGAGAGCACGGTTGTCCCACCGTCGACCACCTCGCTACCGACCATCGGAGCGACGGTCATGAGGGATACCGCCGCCTCCAGGCTCCGCAGGATCTCACGCAGCTCGGGCGGAGGTGGGAAGTACTCCTCTTCCACAGTGATCGGGGCCGACTGGACTCCATGGATCGGGGCCAATCGGGCCACCACCGCCTGGACCAGGGCTTCCGGGGCGGACGCACCGGCGGTTACCCCCACAGTGCCGCTGAGGTCATCGGGCAGCTCGGATGCATCATTGATCCGAATCACCCGGGGACAGCCGAATGCCAACGCCACCTCCTCCAGCGCCACCGTGTTGGAGGAGTTGATCGATCCGATCACCACCACCGCATCGGCCTGTCCCACCACCGCTTTGAGCGCAGCCTGGCGATTGGTGGTGGCAAAGCACAGATCGCTCCGGCTGGGCATCCACAGATCGGGGAACCGCTCCCGGGCCCGATCGACGATGCCGGACCATTCATCGTGGCTCAGCGTGGTCTGGGCCAGCAGGGCCACCGGTGACGAGCCGTCTTCACCGGCTTCCGGCTCCGTCAACGCGTCGACGTCTTCCACCCGCTCGAGCAGACGGACCGCCGATGGTGCCACGGCCATGGTGCCGACCGCCTCCTCGTGACCCTGGTGGCCGACATAGAGCACCGTGTACCCCTTCCGGGCCCGGACCTTCAGCTCGTGGTGCACCTTGGTGACCAGGGGACAGACGGCATCGACCACGACCCGGCCCTGGTCACGGGCCGCATCCACCACGTCGGGGGCGGAGCCGTGGGCCGAGAGCATCAGCGGTGCCCCGGCCGGGACCTCGGTGACGTCATCCACAAAAATGACCCCTTGGGCCCGGAACTGATCAACGACATGCTGGTTGTGGACGATCTCGTGGTAGCAGTAGACGGGTGGTTCGAAGACCCGGACCATCCACGCCAACGCCTTGATGGCTTTCTCTACGCCGGCACAGAAGCCTCTCGGCTCGGCCAGAAGAACTCGTTCAACGGGCACATTCCCAGGCTAGTGGTGAGACGACGGCACCGGGACCCGGGGCCGCCGCCGTAGTTGCACCGGGGACCGGGTAACCTTGGGGCATGTCGGTACCACGCGGTACGACGGCGCCTACGGTCGTCGCCGTCACCGAATTGTCACCGGCGGATCTGTCCGGGCTCCGGCCCGGGGACGAACTTCTCCTCCTCAACGGACGGTCGCCGCGCGACGTCATCGAGTACAGCCTGTTGGTCGACGAGCCCGAATTGGACCTCGTGGTCCGCCGTCGCGGGATGGCTGACCCATTTTCGGTGGCTATCAGCAAGCAACCGGGGGAGCCCTTGGGTGCAGAAGTGTCGTCAGCGGTCTTCGATCGGGTTCGGACCTGCGACAACCACTGCGAATTCTGCTTCATCCAACAACTTCCCAAGGGAATGCGCCGGAGTCTGTCCCTCAAGGACGATGATTACCGGCTCTCGTTTCTCTACGGCAATTTCACCACGCTCACCCGCTTTACCGAAATGGACCTGGAACGGGTGCTCACCGAGCGTCTGAGCCCGTTGTTCGTCTCGATCCACGCCACCGATCCCGATGTCCGATCGCGGTTGCTGCGCAACCAACGTGGAGCCACCAGTTTGCGGTGGTTGAGCGCCCTTCTCGACGGGGGTATCGAGGTTCACGGCCAGATTGTGGTGTGCCCCGACCGCAACAACGGGGAGATACTGCACGACACCCTGGCCGGCGTGCTCGACCGGTACCCGACGATGGCCACGGTGGCATGCGTGCCTCTGGGGGTGAGTCGATTCTCCAATGAATCGGGCATGCGATCCCACACCCAAGAAGAAGCGGCCGAAGTCTGTGATGCCATTGATCTGTGGCAGGAGACCTTTCTGACTGCCCTCGGACGACGAATGGTCTACGCCGCTGACGAGTACTACCTGATGGCCGATCGGCCCTTCCCGGCAAAATCCACCTACGACGGATTTCCTCAGCACGAGAATGGCCTGGGTATGGCCCGGGCATTCGAAGCGGCATTCGGGGGAGACGAACGGGCGGCATTGGGCGTGCGGCCGGGCTTCTTCGCCTGGGTGGATGGGGCACCGGCGTCGGGCTACCGGGCCCAACGTGCCGATCCGACCACGCCGACGTCGGGCGGAGATGCACCGATCGCCATCCTCACCGGTGAGTACGGCGCACGGGTTCTGGCCCCGTTGGTGGAGTCCCTCGGACGCTCGGACATCCGGTTGGTTCCGGTGCCGAACGACTATTTCGGTGGCAACATCGGCGTCTCGGGGCTGATGACCGGCATCGATCTGACCCGGGCCCTCGAGGCGGAGCCCGAAGGCCATCGCTATCTTCTTCCCGACTCATGTCTCTCCGAGGGCCGCTTCCTCGATGACCTGACAGTGACCGACCTACCTCGTCCGGTGGAGATCGTCGCCACCGACGGGCTGTCATTGCGCCGGGCGCTGGACGGAACCGGCCCTGTATCGACCCAGTTCTCCAGCGGAAGTGGTTCCACCGAATTGTCCCGACCGGAACGGGTACCCGTCACGATCGGAGTGTCACGATGACCACCTCTACGCCGGAGGCCACGACAGAAACGGCCCGCACCCGTCCATTGGTGGTGATCGCCGGGCGACCCAACGTGGGCAAGTCAACATTGGTCAACCGGATCGTCGGTCGTCGGGCCGCGGTGGTCGAGGAACGATCGGGCGTCACCAGGGATCGCAAAGAACTCGATGCTGAGTGGTGCGGTCACGCCTTCACCGTGGTGGATACCGGGGGGTGGCTGACGACCGACGATCCTCTCGATGCCCAGGTCAGTGCCCAAGCTGAACGAGCGGTGGCCGAGGCCGACGTCGTGCTGCTGGTGGTCGACGTCACTGTCGGCCTCATCGACGAAGACATGGCGGTCGCCCGGTTCCTCAAACGATCTGGCCGTCCGGTGCGGGTGGTCGTCAACAAAGTCGATTCGTCCCAGCGCGAATCCGATGCATGGGAGGCGGTTTCGTTGGGCCTGGGTGATCCGTGGCCGGTGAGCGCCCTGCATGGACGGGGAACCGGAGACTTGCTCGATGACGTGGTGCGGCTCCTGCCGGACCCTGACGCCGTGGCTGCGACGTCGGGAAATGAAGATGACCCCGACGGGGACCGGCAGGGGAGTGGCACCTCGATCCCACGGGTGGCTCTGGTCGGTCGGCCAAATGTCGGGAAGTCGACACTTTTCAACCGATTGGTCGGTGATGAACGGTCGATCACCCACGATGCGCCCGGCACTACCCGTGACGCGGTGGACACGGTGGTGGAGACCCCCGAGGGGACCGTCTGTTTTATCGATACCGCCGGCATGCGCCGGAAGTCACGGACCGAGCGGGGCACCGAATACTTTTCGGTACTCCGTGCCCTCGAAGCGTTGGACCGGGCGGACATCGCCCTCCTGATCATCGATGCCACGCTGGGCGTCACCCACCAAGACCAGCGATTGGCCGAACGGGTGGCCGCCGCCGGGTGCCCGACAGTGGTGGTGCTGAACAAGTGGGAGCTGATCCCCACCGAGGATCGGCCGGACATCCTCATCGACATCGGTGATCGGCTGGCCTTCCTCGGTGATGCTCCGGTATTGAAGATCAGCGCCCTGTCCGGGCTTGGCGTGCACCATATACTGCCGGCGGTGGCCACAGCCGAAGAGGCGTACCACTCGCGCATCCCGACCGGAGAGCTCAACCGGGCCATGAAGTCGATTCAGATGGCGCACCCCCCGGTGGGAGCCAAGATCCAGTACGCGGTACAAGGGGCGAACGATCCGCCGACCTTCACCCTGTTTACGAATGGTCGGCTCCAACCGACCTATCTGCGCTACGTCGAGCGGGGGCTGCGCGAGCGCTTTGAACTGGGTCCCACGCCGATAAAGCTACGGGTTCGGGCCAAGGGTCCCAACGGAGGTGGAGGACGTCGGAGGTGAGTGGTGCCCTGGTGTGAACAGTGCGATCAGCGCCTCGAGGATGACCAGGTGGCCGAGGATGGTACGTGCCCGACCTGTGGCTCGGAAACTCTCGAGCACCGCAGTACACCCTGGTACTTCAAGTTCATGTTGGTGGCCTCGGTCATCTACCTGGGGTGGCGGGCGTTTCAAGGCGTGAGTTGGGTCGTCCATCACGTCTGAGCCAACTCCCAGAGGCAAGCTGACTCGAGGCCTCTGTCTCTTGGCCTCTGTCGCTTGGCCGGTCGCACCCTCGGCTAGGGCTCTGTCATCCCTGCCCGCATTGTCTCAGGTCACAGCGTTTCGAACGCCATGAGTGATTCATTTCGGCGACCATGTTTAAAGGTGCGTAGCTATTGCAGTAGCTACTAGTGCTAACTAAGAGTTAGCTATCAGTAGCACCCAATGTAACGGTCATGGCGTCGATGTGACCGGAGACGGACCCCGTCGTTCGATGGCGATATGTCTCAACGAGAATTGTCATGTCGACGTGGCCCAGGAGGTCGGCTACCTGGCCGAGCGGAACACCTGCATGGACCAGGCGGCTCGCTCAGTCTGCTTGCCGCATAACGGGTTCGTGCCTTACCCCGGCGCAGTCGTGGTCGGAGCGGGAAACGTTCCCGCTTCGGCGACGTAGGGGCCGGCGTTGTTCCACCCGATCCTGGCGGCCACGACCGGTCGGAGCCACCTGAAGGGGATGTTCCCGTGCCACGGGTTGTAGAGCACCCACGTCGATGATCCACTTGTCTGATAGACGCTCTCTTCTCCCGGACCGACACCTTGGGCGTTGTTGCCGATCAGTGGTTGCGTACCGAAGGCAGTGCACGGTCCGCTGATTCCCGCGCACTTGGCCACACCCACGGCATACTTGGGCCCCCCGAAGCCGTCCCCACCGGCGTAGAACAGCCACCGGCTCCCGTTGGGAGCCTTGACCATTTGAGGAGCTTCGATGATGGGATGGGCCCAGGCTGGGGCCCGGTCGGTGCCGTAGATGGTGGTCGGCGAGCCCACCACGGCCAGGCCGTCGGACGTGAGGGGCTGGGACCAGATGAGATCCGTGCCGGTGTGGTTGGTGGAGTTGTTGTCGCTCTTCCACACCAGATAGGGGCGAGCCTGAGGCGCGGTGTCGTCCACCACCACTTGAGGGTCAATGTCGCCGCCCTGGTCCAGCTGACAGACGATGGGCTGCGGCGACGGCGAGTACGGGCCGGCGGCAGAGGTGGCTACTGCTGTGCCCAGGCAGTGGGTCGCCGGGGTGAGACCGGCCACGATGGCGGCGTAATACAGGACGTAGGTGGCACCGAAGCGGTGCACCTCCGGTTCCCACGTAGTGCCACCCTTGGAGACGGGAACGGCCCAGGCCGGCATGCTGGGCAGGGCGTCCACGGCTACGGACCAATGGCCGGGGGAGCCGACCAGCATCGGGACGTTGTCCCTGCGATTGCCGAAGGCGGTCGAGACGAAGAGCAGGTACTTGCCATGGCTGTGTATGAGCCACCCACCGGACAGGTCCTGACTGGCCGAGTCTGCGATCACGATCGCCGGGGCGTTCGGCGTGCGGGTCGGCGGTTGGGCGGCAAGCATGGATCTGTCCGCCGAGACCGCGATGGACGTCGTGGCAACGGCACCACCCGTCACCAGCACCGCGGTGACCAACACGGCCGTCACCAACACCGCGGTGACCAACACGGCCAACACCAGCACCGCGTGCCGGTGTCGGCGTACGGCATGCTCCCGTCTGTGCTTGGCCTGCCCCATTTGATCCCTTTCCACCACGCCACACGTTGGCGTGAGGCAGTCCGAAGACGTGCGTCCCCTCGGAAGGCTCGTAGAGAGGTTAGACAAAATTTGCTACCGACACGAGGACCGAGTCCACCTGGCATCAGGGCGTGCCGTTGACGCCACTCTTTCCGTCGTACGCACTCATCGCCTTTGCCGGAGCGATTGAGCAGGTGGGAAGCGCAGGGGCATTCCGAGCCTTGTTGGGTGATCTTCCTTCCCCGTGTTCGGCGTGTGGCAACGTCCCAGGTGCCACTGCCCGCTTCAAGAACACGATCAAGTTGGTCCTCTCGAACAAAGAAACCAACGAACTCTTGAAGCGCTGGGATCCCTACTCGGCTCGTTCGAAGACGGCCTATGGATCTGGCACCATCCGAAGGCGAGGCTGGCTTGGTCGGCCTCGACGAAATCGATCCGACTCAGATATTCATGTGGCAGATCGTTCCGGCAGTTCGCAACATTGCCCGTGACTTGCTACTTCGAGCACTTGGATTGAACAACTCGGATTCCTAGTTGTTCTGCCCGGTCGAGAGTTGGCCACACGGGCGTGCGCCACGGGCACCCCGGCATGAGTGAGCCAATATGGCTTGGTGCCGAACAGAAGCGGTCGTACTCCGTGGAGGAACTTTCAGAACTCGCTGGAAGGGATCACGGATTACTCCCCAGACTCGATCATCGAAATTCCCCAGGTGCTCGCCGGGGTGGGGTGATGTCAAAGACTGCGCGTTCGGGTCGGGCCTCGCCTCCGTCACGACTTCCACGAACTGATAGCGGAGTGAGGGTGGCATCAGCCAGCCTGACCGCTGACCATTGACCCGGATCGTCGTTTAGGTCCTGGAATCCCCCCACTCAGCGACAGCCGTGGATCGAATCTGATTGTACGACATCCCCATCGATTTGAGTGCCTTGGCTGTCACATGGGCCGGAACTGAGGCCTGGACCGGCGAGTCCCACACCGTGTCTCCCTCGGGGGTCATGAGATGCAGAGCTTCATCCGAGCCGACACGAAGAGTAACTCCACCGATTCGCACGCCCACGTTACGGTCGATGAGCATCCGGCAGATGATCCCGCCAAGTTCCACTGGAAGTTCTGGAGCATGGCGGGTGAAGAGTTCGATGCCATCGTCAGCAAGACCCACGGGTCGTCCAGTCCCCTGCGATGGGTACAGTACCGCCTCTGCGGCACGGTCGAGTCGTTCTACACGTTCACTTGGTCCGAGACCCGACGACACTCCGAAGACAAGTTGTGCGATACGGCGAGCGACCCGCTCGGCTTCATCGGCCCCTTCTTCAGCGGCGTCCACCTCTACGGTGATCCTGGCTACGAGATCCGCCGTCTGCTCGGGATCACGGAGGAGTACGTCAACTCGGTCCGACAGGGCGGACACATCACGAAGGTCCTTCTCCAATCGATCAAGCAGCTTCGAAAGGCCGGGGGTAGGAACCGGACCGTCCTCCCCTTCGAATCGCAAGTCTTCGACTTCAGCAGCGAAGCCCTTCCCGAGCAGCCAAGCTCTCGCCGCTCGCAGGGCTGCGGCATTTGCCCTTCCTCTTGCTTCTCCTGGAATCATTACCCGGTTCCTCTCCATTGGCTCTGTGGCCCCTGCCATCATTCGGGACTCGACTTCGCATCCAGTGCCAGTTGCTGAAGCACTTGCTCCGAGGTGCAGTCTGGCCCCTCAATCAGCACAAGTTCCCCAGCCAACCGTTCAATGATGTGGGACAATTCACGAACAAGGTCGAGTGCGTAATGTTCGATCCCCTCGGTGGCCAGTGCGGTCCACGATTCCATGTCACCGTTCACCCAAGCCGTGGAGAGAGCGATGCCCTTCGCCAGTTCCTCACCCATGTACTCACGCTAATCATGTGTCGGCAAGGAGAGGTTGCCAATGCTCCTGAAACGGCTTCCACGGGTCTAGCGACGAATTGGGCGGTGTGCCCGGCTGACTTGCCGGATCACTGGGTAGTGGGGGAGTGCCTAGCTTCGGCTACCATGACCTTTCCACTCCAGGACCGAATTAGCGTTGCTACTGCGGTAGCCACTGGAAAGAGACGGGGAAGAGACGGGGACTAGAAATATAGCCTCTGACCTGGGACTGGAGAGACGGGCTGTGGCGCAGCTTGGTTAGCGCGCTTGACTGGGGGTCAAGAGGTCCCGGGTTCAAATCCCGGCAGCCCGACCACAGAAGGCCCCAGGTCGCTTACCTGGGGCCTTCATCGCGGGTAGTGAGATTCGTTCATTCGGCCCACTGACTTCGAGCTACTACCAGTGGACATATCGGTGGCCATTTCCAACCATCCGCCGGACCAGCACTCGCGTTGCCTACTGGCCATTCGCATAGGGTCACCCCATGGCCATCTACCGATTAGGCGATCTCATCCCAACCATCGACCCTGAGGCGTATGTGCATCCCGACGCCGTCATTATCGGGGATGTCACTCTCGGCCCCGAGACGACAGTCTGGCCGAGTGCCGTGCTCCGCGGGGACTTTGGGACCATCACCGTCGGTGCCCGCACTTCCATACAGGACGGAACCGTGATCCATGCGGGGCCCGGGTTCCCCACCACGGTGGGCAACGGCTGCGTCATCGGTCATCTGGCCCATCTCGAAGGTTGCACCCTCGAAGATGATTCCCTGGTTGGTTCGGGCTCGGTGGTACTGCACCACGCGGTCATCGAGTCCGGAGCCACCGTGGGAGCCAATGCCGTCGTTCCCAACCGGATGGTGGTTCCCGCCGAATCACTGGCGATAGGGGTCCCGGCCGTCATCAAACACGGGAAGTCGAGTCTGAAGCTGATTCAGCTCTCGTCCGACGAGTACGTGAAGAATGGCCACCACTACAGAAAACAACTGACCCGCATCGACTGACCGACGGTTGCGCTGAGGATCCAAGGGAGCCATCCCCACAAAGCGAAGCGAGACACGACAGAATCGATCAATGCAGGGAACCCTCACGCGCGATGGCGACACGGTCACAGCAACCCGGGAGCTCATCGACCAGAGCCTCTCCTCGGGGACGTTCTTCTGGCTCGATCTCGACGGTGTCGATAGTGAAGCCCACGACGTCCTTCTCACTACGTTTCACGTCCACCATTTGGCGGTGGACGATGCTCAGAACTTCGGCCAGCGTCCGAAGATCGAGGACTACGACAACTTCATCTACCTGGTGGTCCACGGGGCTGGGCTCGATGGAAAAGGAACCCTCGAAGTTCATTTCATCATCGCCGAACACTTTGTCATCACCGTTCACCACGGTAGCTGTCCGGCCTTGGACAGCGTGCGTGCTCGGGCGGGGCGGCCCAGCGCCACCAAACTCGTGGCACCCCAGATTGCCTTGCTCTATCTGCTCATCGACCTCCTGGTGGATAGCTTCTTTCCATTCCTTGATGGGTTCGATAACCAGATCGATGACCTCGAGGACGCTATTTTGGTGAATCCCACCAACCAGCAATTGGGGACGTTGTTCGACCTCAAACGCAGCCTGATCTCGATGCGGAAGGTGGTCACTCCCCAACGCGACATGTTCGCCGGCATCATCTCAGGAGTCACTCCCATTCCTGGTATGACTGACGAAGGTCAGCGGTACTTGCGCGACATCTACGACCACCTGATCCGAATCAGTGACCTGGTGGACAGTTACCGCGATCTGCTGAGCGGGGCTCTCGATACCCACCTGTCCACGGTGTCGAATCGCCTCAACGTGGTGATGAAGCAACTGACGATCATTGCCACCATCTTCCTTCCCCTCACCTTCGTCACCGGATTCTTCGGCCAGAACTTCGCGTGGTTGGTTACCCGAATCAACACTGGATGGGCATTCGTGATCTTTGCCATCAGTCTCGAAGTCGCCTGTGCCCTCGGACTGGCGGTCTATTTCCGCAAGAAGGGGTGGCTGGGCGCGGATTCCGGTTAGTCCGATTGGGTGGTTCTGCTACTGCGGACCATCTCTGAGCACGCCCCTCCACGATCGCCACGACATGACGGAGAGGCCCGAGGACGCGGAGAGCAGTGAGGCCGCGCCCAGAAAGCAACCCACCGACGCCACCGATACCGCCGAACCTATCGAACCGATGGAGAGGATCGACCCTATCGAACCGATGGAGAGGATCGAGTCCGTCGAATTCACCGACCAGAGAGCGTTGCCCACCGAGTGTTCCGAGCTCGACATGACTTCATTATGCCCGCCGCGGTCCGGACTCACACGCGGAGCCGCTACGGGGTACGAACGGCGGAGCCGGCAGCATTGACGACGTACCAACGTCCGCCGAGATTGGTAAGGGCCTGGCCGGTGGCCTGGCCCGGGGCAGTGTCTTGCGGCCAGGTGTAAAGAGGCCAACCGTTATAGGTGATCTGGGTCGACCCATCGGCTCTAGTCGAAGTACCGAGCAACGCAGGCTTGATGCCTGGTCCGGCGATGGGTGCTCCCGTACCCGGTTGCAGCACGAGAGGAGGCCACTGCACCGCGCAGAGACTCACGCACGTTGACGGTGCTCCCTGGTGATCAGCGGCGAACAGGTAGACGGTCACCCCCCTCCCATCCACCAACACCTCGCCGAGCCCCGACACCGCTCCGATCTTTACTTCGTCAGCCGGGCCATTATCGAACTTCGGCGTCGAGCCGCCGTAGGGGGCGCGCACGACAACCCCCGGGGCAGTGCTGCAGGCACCGAGAAGGCATACGGCCAACAGGAGACCACCGGCAATGCTCCGCCCAGGCGACGAAACGGAGCGCACTTTCATCGGGTGGTTGGATCACCGTGAGCCGCTTCGATCACCTCGAGCGTAGGGCTCGGATAGGCGCCGCGACCCGGCCGCCACCCGGCCGCCAGTTTCTGGTCGGCAACTCCACCTTCGGCCCAGATGTGGCAGGTATTTCGGGCCCAGGGACTGTTCGTTCCGGTAATCAGGTCTTCCGATTGCCCGCGAGCGACCGCCAGTGCCCGCTTCGAAGTCACGGCCTGGATGACAACCGGACCCAACGATCGGGCCAGGTGCTCAAGGTGAGAGCACCCTTTTGGCCCTCCGAACAGGTTCTGCACTTCGCGGGTGAAGCCCCGTCCGACCTGCAATCCCGCCAGTCCTCTGAAGGCAAAGATGATCCCCGGGCATTCGGCGTGGGGAAACACATGCATCACGGCGTCGGACTCGGTGATGATCAGGTCGTCGACTCGAACGGTGACTCGAAGTTCCATGTCGTGGACATGGTGGATTGCGGTGCCATCGGCGGCCCACGGGCGGGTGTCACGCAGACGCCCGACAATGGACAGGTCATCTTCGCCGTCAAACGCTTGATACTCGATGGACCGCACGTGGAGTGGAACGGGAGTATTTTCCGAGGGATTGCCGATCATGGGGGCGAAGGCAGATCGACGACGACGTACGACCACAGTTCGCTGTGGACACCCACCGGCGGGGGAGAGTCTGTGCCGGGAACCTGGTGTCGATCGGTGTCAACGTGCCCTTGTGGATTCGCATCTTGACGTTCGGATGGACCGCGGTGACCATGAGCAAATGCGGGGGACGAAACCCACGCGTTGAACGCGTCCTCGTCTCTCCACCTGGTGACAACCAGCCATGTACTTCGGTCGTCGTTCGGCTTCATAAGCTCAAACCCCTCGAAGCCATCCGCGTCGTCGACCGCGCCGGCCCGGCTGGCAAACCTCCGGCCCAGTTCGTCACCCGATCCCTCGCGCACGGTAATGGCGTTGATCTTCACAACTGTCATGACTCGATCATTGCTTCCTCGGCGGGCGGGTCCAAATCCACGGGACAGCGGGGCCGAGCGCCACTCATGCGCGGAGATTGTTGATACTGGCAGCTCTGTGGTCACACCGGCGTAATTACGCCGGTGTGGTACCCTTACCCCCAGGTTGACGGTCATCCGTCGGAATGAGGTCAACCTCTTATCGAGGTGGAGGAATGCTGATGGTCCCGAGCAGCCGTGATGTCGTCTGGGGGGAGGGCTTCCGGGGCCCCCAGGTGTGTTCCCTGGTCGGCATCACCTATCGCCAACTCGACTACTGGGCCCGTACCGGCTTGTTGCGCCCTTCGATCACCGACGCCAACGGAAGCGGCACGCAACGTCGATATTCGTACGGCGATGTCCTTGAGCTCAAAGTCATCAAGCGTCTCCTTGATGCCGGACTCAAACTGCAACAGGCTCGCCAGGCGGTGGAGTGCCTTCGAGAGGACCTGGGGGCGGACCTCACCTCGGCCCAACTGGTGCTGGCCGGCTCTCGTTCCGTTCTGGCCCATTCCAATGGGGAGGTTGTAGACCTTCTCGCCGGAGGCCAAGGTGTGTTCAACATTCTTCCGCTTTCCGGGGTTGTGAAGGAACTCGAAGCTGCCATCGTTGAGATAGAGATTCCAACACCGGCCGTCCGGTCGCCTCGTCATCCGGCCGCCATCTACATGGCATCGGCTGAGGCTGCCGAACGTTGACCGTGGTGGCGCCGGGGTTGGAGTATCGGTCACTGATCGATCTGATCCGGTTCGCTCACGAATCCGAACGACGGTTTGCCCGGGTTCTCGACTTCTACGATGTTCCGTGGGAGTACGAGCCGGTCGAGTTTTCTCTCCAGTGGGACACCAACGGACGCACCGTCGCGGGTTTCCGTCCGGATTTCTGGCTCCCGGAACAACGGTTGTTCGTGGAGGTGACCACGCTCAATCAGCGCCTTGTCACCAAGAAGAACCGAAAGATTCGGCGCATGGGCGAGCTCTACCCCGAGGTGCGGATCAAGATCCTCTACCAGCGCGACACACTGGCATTGCTGGCCAAATACGGACTGGCCGGAACCGACTCGGGGGAGTGGAGCTCGGTTCGCTCAGCGTGATCGCACCGGTCGAACCTGCCAGTAACCTTTCGGCGTGAACGAGGCCTCGCCTGACTCCGGCAATTCCAGCGCTCCTGAACTTGGGCACTCCTTGCGGCGTACGCCCCTGCTCAATGCCCACCGGGGACTGGGCGCCAAGCTGGTGGGCTTCGGGGGCTGGGAGATGCCACTGGCCTACCCGAGCGGAACGTTGGCCGAACACCGGGCATGCCGTACCGAGGCGGTGGCGTTCGATGTAAGTCACTTGGGAACTGTCCGGGTCACCGGCACCGACGGGTTCGACCGCCTGCAGGCCGCACTGTCCAACGATCTCCGTCGAGTGGGCCCGGGTCGGGCTCAGTACACCCACCTTCTCTCCGAGGACGACGGCTCGGTGGTCGACGACATCATCGTGTGGTGGGTATCCGACGATGTCTTCGACGTGATGCCCAACGCCTCCAACACCGCCCGGGTCGTCGACGCCATCGGCGGAGAGGACACCACGGAATCCCGTGCCATCATCGCCGTCCAGGGGCCGATGGCCCGGTCCCGATTGGAGACCATCCTCCCGGGCGCCGCCGCGGTTCCCCGCTTTGGGGTTGCCGGATTCGAGTGGGAGGGCGTTCCGTGCCTGGTGGCCGGCACTGGGTACACCGGTGAGGACGGCGTCGAATGCGCGGTGCCAGCAGACACCGCTGAGTCACTCTGGTCGGCGATTCTGGGTACCGGTGTGCAGCCGGCTGGTCTCGGTGCTCGGGACACACTTCGCCTCGAGGCCGCGCTTCCCCTGCACGGTCACGAACTGGGACCAGGGATCACCCCGCTGCAGGCTGGTCTCGGTTGGGTCATCGGTTGGGACAAGCCGGTATTTCGCGGTCGGGACGCCCTGCTGGCAGAAAAGAAGGCGGGACCACGCCGGCGATTGGTCGGATTGACCACCGAGGGTCGTCAGCCTCCCAGGGAGGGATCTCCGGTGACAAAGGGCAGCAATACTGTCGGGACCGTCACCAGCGGCAATTTCTCTCCCATGTTGGAGCATGGGATCGCCCTGGCTCTGGTGGACACCACCACCGAGGTCAGCCCGGAAACGACACTTACCATCGAGCAGCGCGGACGAGCTATGACAGCCACCGTGGTGAAGACGCCATTTGTCCGAGCCGGGCAATGGGCCACCGGCAACTGAACCCATGACCGGATATCGACACACACCACCCAAGGAGCAATGAAGAGCGTGGGCACCTACATCCCCCATACCGATGACGAAGTTGCGAGCATGCTCGCCTTCTTGGGGCTTTCCACCATCGATGAGCTCTTCGATGCGGTACCTGAGGCACTCAGGCTCCAGCGGGGCCTGGAGCTGGCCGATGGAGCCGGAGAGCCGGATGTACTCGCCCATATGGGCGCCTACGCCGATCTCAATCTGGCCCGAAACGACCGACTCCTGTGTTTCGCCGGAGGGGGTGCCTACGACCACGAGATCCCGGCGGTGACCAAGGCTCTGGCCGGGCGGTCCGAGTTCGTCACGTCCTATACGCCCTATCAACCCGAAGTCGCGCAGGGGGTATTGCAGGCGGTGTTCGAATTCCAGACCCTGATCGCCCGACTCTTCGGGTTGCCGGTGGCCAACGCATCGCTCTACGACGGAGCCAGCGCCACCGTTGAGGCAGTCAATCTGGGGGTAGCTGCCTCGGGACGCAACACCGTGTGGGTATCGGAGGGGATCCATCCCCATTGGCGTCAGATGCTCGCCACCTGCGCAGCCGGGACCGGGCACCGGCTTCGGACCGTCAACCTGGTTGACGGTGTCACCGTGTGGCCACGTGTTGAGGTTCCGTCTGACGATCAGCCCGGAGTTCTCCTGGTTGGCTACCCGAACTATCTGGGGTGCTTGGAAGACATCCCCGCCGCCCGCGCGGTGTGCGATGACACCGGGGCTCTCTTGGTGGTCGCCACGGACCCCGTGTCGCTGGGGCTGTTGAAATCACCGGGGAAGTCAGGTGCAGATGTGGTGGTGGGGGAGGGGCAGATGTTCGGTACCGACCTCGGGTTCGGTGGTCCGTATCTGGGCCTCTTTGCCTGTGCCCAGTCGCACGTGAGACGGCTTCCCGGACGTTTGGTCGGAGAAACCGTGGACGTCGAAGGTCGACGCGCCTATGTCACCACGCTTCGGGCCCGTGAACAGGACATCCGAAGGGAGAAGGCCACCTCCAATGTCTGCACCAACCAGACGTTGATGGCGGTCACCGCCGCGATTCAGCTGGGATGGCTGGGTACGGCCGGATTGGCCGAGCTCGCGCTGCGATGTGCCAGAGCCACCCGCTATACCCGGGATGCGCTGGTGGCGATCGGTGGTGTGACGGCGTATGCCGATGCACCGGTAGTCCGAGAATTCGCGGTACGGACCCCGATACCCGCCGACACGGTCGTCGAACGAATGGCCGACGCCGGATTTCTGGCCGGTATCCCACTTGGAGACCAGTTCAACCAAGGTGAGCATGGATTGCTGATCGCGGTGACCGAACGCCGGACCCGGGATGAAATCGACGCCTACGTGACGGCCTTCGCCAAGGCAGTGGCCTGATGACCGGAACCAACCCCCTGAACGGCCCGGCAGCACCTGGAGGCAAGGCGACCAGCGCTCCACTGCTGGGGCGGGATACGGAGCCGACGCTCTTTGAGCTCTCCCATCCCGGGCGCCGGGCATGGTCGTTCCGGACCACGGGAATCCCCGAACTCAACATTGAGGAACTGCTTCCAGCCGAACATGTCCGGTCGGAGCCAGTTCCGTTGGCCGAAGTGTCCGAACGTGATCTGGTGGCGCACTTCACCCGGCTGTCCCATCGACAATTCTCGGTTGATCTCGGTGCCTACCCACTGGGCTCGTGCACGATGAAGTACAACCCCAAGGTCTGCGACGCGGTGGCGGCCCTTCCCGGATTGGCCGGGGTCCATCCGGCCGCCCCGGCTTCGTTGACCCAGGGTTGGTTGGCTCTGATGGTCGAGGTGGAAGAGACGCTGTGCGAAATCACCGGCATGGCCGCCGCCACACTGCAGCCGGCCGCCGGAGCATCGGGCGAACTCACCGGCCTGCTGCTGATGCGAGCCTGGCACCAGGCCCAGGGGGCTCCCCGCCACAAGGTGATCATTCCCGACTCCTCCCATGGAACCAATCCCGCTTCGGTCACCCTGGGCGGCTACGAAGTCGTGACCGTGCCCAGCGATGCCCGGGGTTGCGTGGACATGGAGGCACTGGCCTCGGTATTGGACGAGGACGTGGCCGGCATCATGTTGACCAACCCGAACACCCTCGGCCTCTTCGAAGAGGACATCGCCGAGATCGCCGCCGCGGTTCACAAGGTCGGTGGATTGCTCTACTACGACGGTGCCAACCTCAATGCCATTCTCGGCGTGGTCCGGCCTGGTGACATGGGTTTCGACATCGTGCACATGAATCTGCACAAGACGTTCGCCACGCCCCACGGTGGGGGAGGGCCCGGTGCGGGCCCGGTGGCGGTGTCCGAACGACTGGTGCCGTATCTGCCCGGTCCCCGACCCGAACGGGTAGAGGACGGAGCCGAGGGCAAGCCGACCTATCGGTGGTTTACGCCCGAACGCTCGATCGGGAGGATGCACTCGTGGCACGGCAACACCCTGGTACTGGCCAGGGCATTGGCCTACATCCTGGTGAACGGGGGCGACGGGTTGCAGAAGGTGGCAGAGATTGCCGTCCTCAACGCCAACTGGATCCGACAACGACTGTCGGGCACCTTCGATGTGCCGTTCGACCGACAGTGCATGCACGAGGTGGTGCTGTCGTCCCGAAACCTCAAACAGGCCCACGGCGTGCGCGCTCTCGACATAGCCAAACGTCTCTTGGAAGAAGGGTTCCACTCACCCACTGTCTACTTCCCACTCATCGTGGAGGAAGCCCTGATGATCGAACCGACCGAGACAGAGAGTCCCCAGACCCTCGAGGCGTTGGCCCAGGCCCTCGAGCAGATCGCCTACGAGGCGAATGCGCTGCCGACCGGCTCGATGACCGAGGCACCCCGCAATACACCCGTCCGCCGGGTCGATGAGGCCCGGGCCGCCCGAACCCTGATCCCCACCTTCGACGCCCGCGGCGAGAAGCAGGCCTGACCCGTCATGAAGGGCGGCATCTTCACCACCCGATTCGTCGGGCCCTATCTCCGGTTCCATGCCTACATCTACGAACGCAGTGACGGTCGAATCGGAAAGCATTCGAACCGGGTGCCGGCTTTGTTGCTCACCACGACCGGTCGCACATCAGGTGAGGCGCGAACCCACGGGCTCACCTATTGTCGCGACCGCGGCGATGTGATCGTGGCGGCGTCCAACGGGGGAAGTGACCGACCCCCGGCCTGGCTGCTGAATCTCCAGGCGGAACCGCGGGTGAAGGTCCGACTGGGACGCCAGGTAGTGGGCGCCGCCGCCCGGGTGGCAACCCCCCAAGAGCGTGCGCAGCTGTGGCTGCTGGTCAACCGGACCAACCGGGGAATGGCCCCTCTGTTCCATCCTGGCGTGACCGGCCGGTATGACGTCTACCAACGCCACACCTCTCGGGAGATCGCGGTGGTGATCATTACCCCGGACCGCCCCCAGGCGACCTGACCGCCGATCCCGCTGGTGGGCTCAGGTGACCGCGGGAATGTTGTGATGCACGACCCAGCCGACCGCCAACAAGGCCTGGCCTACCGTCCAGGTCTGTCCGTTGGTTCCTGGGTCATTCAGATTCTGCTTGCCCTGATCGTCGAGCATCCCGTTGAGGGCCGCAGGCAAGGAGTGAGAGGTCACGTTGGGGGTGGCCGACGTGGCGAACTTCTCGTGACCGCTGGAGTCGATGATGAAAAACCCATCCGAGTGATTGATGTCATAGGTCAGCGGACGGTGGGTCCACCAGTCCATCTGCGGAGACGAACCTTCGCCCACCTTCTGGGCCGACACATAGAAGAATACGTTCATGGCCGTCACATTGGCCTGGTCCCCGGTGAGCAATGTCCACGAGGCTCCGGTGAGTTTGGCGTAGGCGGCCAAACGGGCGGGCGAATCGCGTTCGGGGTCGACCGAGTACTCCACGATGGCGACCTGCTTGGTGAGACCCGCCTTGTCGATGGCCCGCTGCATCAACAGAAGGTTCTCGGTGGTAAGCGGGCATACCTCTTGGCACAGCGACAACATCGGAGCCAGCACGATCGTCTTTCCCCGAAACGAGGCCAACGTCGTCGGGGTGCCGTTCTGGTCAACCAGCGGAATGGTCGGTACTGCCCGGTTCTGGATAATACCCTGCGACGCGGAGGGCGGCCCGGGGAACGAACTCGATGAGCATGCCGCCAGCGAGACCGCGGCCAGAACACTTATTGCCAATGCGCTACAAATCTTCCGCCCCGGCGGACGGGTACCCTGAGGCGACACGGACAGCGAGGCTAGACAAGCCCAGATCGATTGTCAGATCACCTCAGCGGTTGGTTCCACCGAACATTGGTCAATCGAGCAGGTCGGGCTGCTCCCGCACGATCCGGTCGAAGAGGGGCTGGAAGCTGTACCACCCGGCCAGGTGAGAACCAACCTGGCCATGAGTTATCCGGGCCATCTCCGGATCGATGAGGACCGGCTCACCGGCCGCGGACGCCAGCAACTGGGCCTGGCACGAACGCTCCATGGTGATGAACCACCACACCGCCTCGTCGACCGATTGCCCGACGGTCAACAGTCCGTGATTGCGAAGGATGGTCGCCTTGTTCTCTCCGAGGGCATGGGCGATCCGTTTGCCTTCCTCGATGTCGAGCACCACGCCGGTGTAGTCGTCGAAGACCGAGTGGTCCTCGAAGAATGCACACACGTCCTGGGTGATGGGATCAAGAGGTTTGCCGAGTGTGGCCCACGATTTTCCGTAGATGGAGTGGGCATGGGCGGCGGCCATGACGTCGGGGCGGGCCGCGTGCACCTGGGAGTGAATGGCGAACGCCGCGCCGTTGACCGGCTTGTCGCCTTCGACCACTTTGCCCTCATGATTGACCAAAATGAGGTCGGATACCCTGATATGCCCGAAGTGCATCCCGAACGGGTTCACCCAGAAGTGATCGAGGCGCTCGGGGTCTCTGGCGGTGATGTGCCCGGCCACACCTTCGTCGAAGCCGCACTTGGAAAACAGCCGGAATCCGGCGGCTAAGCGCTGCTTGCGGTGAATCCGCTCTTGCTCAGGTGAATCAAACACCATGGACGGCGGAAGTTCGATGATTTCAGGCATAATTCCTCCTCGAAGAGACCGACGTGAGTCCCGATTTGGTTCGGGAGAACCGTTCACGCAGTCTACGCCTCGAACTGCCGCTCTTGTCCGCCGGATGGTGCGCCCCGCTCAGCCGTCACGCGCACCGTTTGCTGTGGACGCCGATCCCTACGTTGGTGGATGAACCAGGCGATGGGCGACCGTCGCTACCGATTGATCGAATACCGTCTGGGTGTCGACCGGTAGAGCGGTGGTTTCGCTCTGTTCTTCCACGAAAGACAGGGCCCGTCCCGACTGCATGACCACCTCCTGGGACACGCTGACCCGGGTCTGTGCATTCTTGCCCGGTGCGGCCTGGGTCGCCACCGAGAAGGCAATTCCATTGATGCCGGCCGGCAACGCCGGAGTCGGGACCGAGACAATCGCCTCCTGACGGACAGTCTCATTGAACATCGCCGGTAGTACCCGGCTGAGGAACCCTTGGAGGCAGCTGGGGAAGGTGGATGCGGAATAAAGCGCATACGTCGCCTGAGCCTTGCTCAGAGTCCCGAACACAGCCACGGTGGACGAAATGGTGGCATTTCCGTCGGCAGCAGACGAGTACTGGGCCACGTTCTGGGCCACAGTTCCCGGCGGGGGAGAGCTCTCGAGGGATGCGATGAGGGTCCCCTTCAAGGCCTGGCACCCAGCGGGAAGCGACGACACGATTCCGTTCACGATCTTCAGTTGCGAATCACTCAACGACGCAGCCGCGGGAGTGGCGGAACCGGAAGGTGTCGACTGCGCTGACCAACCGGCAGGAAGATCCAGCTGCTTCAGGTTCGCCTGTTGGGCATAACTCTGGTCATTCTTGAGCGACTGGGGCTCAGGCGTGCTGCACGCGGCCAGAATCATCACCAGGCCCACCGAAGCGAGAGCCAGCACCCGCCGGTACGTCGTGGATGGGTGAGCGACCCGGGAGAATTGCATGTCCAGAAACTAGGCGGTTACCCATGCCTTGCTGCCCCGGCGGTCAAACACCACATTGGAACGCATGCCCGGGCTGCCAAGTTCTCAACTCAGCTATCGAATCCTGTACTGCCCTGAGAAGATCACTCGATGCCGGCCACTCAGGCACTCTGCACCAGGCCCCGGGTTCCGTTTGAGGGTATCCGGATCCGATACGTCTGAACTTGACATAATATACATTATCGGCGTTACAGGTGAAGCCCGAAGAGTGGTCCGCCCACTCCACCCTCTACTGCCTCACCGGTTCCACCACGAAGCCCGTAAGTTCCCTGGCTGCTTCGTAGACGTGCTCGAATGCCTGCTGGTATGCCTTCGGGCCACGAGAGCCGGCGAGATCCGCGTCGACGTCTTCGATAGCTGACTCCAGCCGATACAGCCTGTCGTGCAACCGGTCCAGTTCCTGTTCTGCCACGACAACCTGCCCGGCCGGCACATGCAATGCATCGGCCCGGCGGCGGGCCTCGTAAGCCCTTTGGCGATGCGAGGGGCTACAGAATCGCCGGGGGCGACCCGGACCGGCTTGATGAGCCATCGGACGCCGACACCAGCCGCACCGATCTATCTCGGGTGATTTCGTCACTGTAACGATATTATAGCCAATTGGGCCGCTGACAGTGCGAGGTTGCTCAATTCCAGTGGGTGATCCCGAGGAGCCGATCTGACCAGAATTGCCGCCATGGCTGCGGCTGGCCCCCGACACGCCCGACCCACCAAGACCCTGGTCCCACCGCCCGCTGCAGGGGTGGATCATAAACCTCGGGGATGCAGTGCCGTCATTGGTGTCAGCATCGCCCGACTGCGCGATCTCTATCGCATCTGACGGTAGTGTCGGATGAGGAGCGTTGCGTTGGAAACCAATTCGTACGACTACCCATTTGATAACGATGCGTACATCCGCACCTGCGGGAGATGTGGCCGTCAAACTGCGCCCCGATGGTCCGAGTCATCGAGTCTCGAAGAGGCCCGTCGGCTGGGTTGGCGACGGGTGGCGGCCTCCGATCGGCCCGGCGCCCACCGGCTCGACCTCTGTGGTGGCTGCGCCAACGATGCCGGGTACGGCCCTCCCCTGGCCGGTTGGGGTTATTGAGGTAACGAGCGGGCCCCTCCACCGTCGATGACGGTGACCAGGGCGCCCAGTTCCGGGTCGGTCCGCTCCCTCGAGTCCCGATCGCCGACGTCCTCGGGGGTACCGATATTCACCCATCCCAGCAATTGCTCCCGGTCGGTGGCACCGAAGAGGGACCGGACCGGAGGGGTATGGAGGACTGAGGCACTCTTCCAGATAGCCCCGAACCCCAGGAAGGTGGCCGCCAGCACCATGGCGTAGCCGGTACAGGACGCCGACACGAGTTGTTCCCATTCGGGCACGTTCGAACCGGAGACCGGAGAGCCGATGACCATCACGCAACACGGTGCCGCGAATGCCTTCTCCCGCATCTTGTTCACGACCGAGTCGAGAAGATCGCTCCCGCGTTCGTGGTGCAACCCTGCCACCAGAGCATCCCCGAATCTTTCGTGACCCGCGTCGTTGACCACCGCGAACCTCCAGGGCTTCAGGCCACCGTGGTCAGGAACGGTGGTGGCCGCCTTCAGGATCTCCACCAGCTCGCGCTCACCCGGTGCCACTCCGTTGCGACTCGGAGCCAGGCGAGGTTCCATCAACCGATCGGTCACCCATGACGGAGAAGAAGCTTCGGCCCCGGAGTGCGTCATCGGCTGCTTGGATTCATCGATCTGACCTCGGATTTGGGCGGCTACTCCCCCATCGTAGGTGGATCGTGCCTCCTCACCCGTGGGACGTCACCGACCCGTCGGTCCGCCGCCGGCCGTGGCCGACGCCCCGTTGCTCGATGAAAGTGTCGCCGTCACCGTCAGTTGGGCCTGGCCGCGATACACGCCGATCTTCACGCTCTGTCCCGGATGATCTCCCTGGATGGTCCGTTGCAGCTGATCGGCACCGGTCACGGCTTTCCCGGCAAAGGTGGTGATGACGTCACCTTGCTGCAGTCCGGCGACATCGGCGGGAGAACCAGCTTGCACCTGGGTCACAATGGCCCCCTGGGTGGGGACGAAGTTGTAGGCGCTCCGCAGCTGGGCCGTCAGCGTTTCGATGCTCACGCCGAGGAATCCGACCTCAGGGTTGATCGTGTGATTCCTCAGGCCAGGTAGCAGGCCGGTGATCTTGTTGGCCGGGATGGCGAAGCCGATGTTCTGAGCCTGAGCGCTCCCATTCGAGCTGGCGGCCACCGCGGTATTCATGCCGATCACCTTGCCCGAGCTGTCGACCAGTGGCCCTCCGGAGTTGCCGGGGTTGATGGNNCGGCGTCGGTCTGGAACATGTTGGTGAGGGTTTCAACGGCATTGGAACTAGAGCTGCCCGCCTGAACGGTTCGTCCCTTGGCCGAAATGATCCCTTGGGTGACCGTGGGCGTCCCAGCGGAGAGGCCGAGGGCGTTCCCGATGGCGACAACNNTCTGGCCGTAGAGGGTGACGGTGATCACCGTGGCCCCAGAGATGACATGGTTGTTGGTGACGACTTCGCCACTGGAGCTGATGATCATCCCGGTTCCTTGGTCCTCTTGGGCGGAGCCGCTCTGTGGCTGTCCAAAGTTGCCCTGGGATGAGGGCTGCGGGGTCTTGGCATCGATGGACACCACCGCAGGGAGCACCTTGGCGATGACCGATGCAATATTGGTCGTCCCATTGAGCAAGGCAGGCCCGGCAGAGATCTGCTTCACGCTGGTGGTCGAATTGTTGTGATTGGCGGCGTTCACGATGGATCCGCCCACCACTGAACCGAGCAACGCGGCGACCACGGCGACAATGGTCCATCGCCAACCCCCCCACGTTGGTTTCGTCGCCGGAGGGGCGGGCGGCGGGCTGGCTGTGCCCCACACCGGGGCTGTCCCGGGCATCACCGGTATGGGGCCCATTGGAGGCGGCAGAGTCCCACCCGGCG
>PLZF01000080.1 GCA_003152015.1 Acidimicrobiaceae bacterium
GAACCTTCGACATCAGCCGACTCGACCCAGCGAAGACCGCACGGTCGGCTGGTCGCAACGCCGGGCGTGTTATCTGACGACGGGGGACCAAGACCTCTTGGCCGAACATGACGACCTCGATCGCCAGCTCGTCCCGTTCGGCACGGCGCAGCCGGCACTGCTGAAGCATCCGCACGAAGGCCACGGACAGCCAGACACAAGAAGGACGATGCCATGGCCCATCTTCCCCCTCGGGTGGCCCTCGGCAAAAGCCCAGCCGGAGGCCTTGGATGGGGTACCTCGGCACCCACAGGGATTGGACACGCGCCATTTCGAATCTTGGTGCCCTTCAGCCACAACGGGACTATTGGCCCTGGTACCCGAGGATGTCTGCGCGAATACTGGATACAGAAGCGAGGAGGTCGCATGCGTTTCACCAATCGTGTCGATGCAGGTCGGCGCCTTGCCGCCCGGCTGGAGTACCTGCGGGGCGAGGATCTTGTCGTCCTCGGGCTACCTCGGGGCGGGGTGCCGGTCGCGCTGGAAGTTGCAATGGCGCTGCAGGCGCCACTAGACGTCATCGTTGTTCGCAAGCTGGGGGTGCCGTTCCAACCGGAGCTGGGGATGGGTGCCATCGGTGAGGGTGGCGTGCGGGTCCTCAACGCCGAGGTCGTCCGGCTGGCCGGCGTCTCTTCGGAGGAGCTAGCTGCGGTGGAGCAACGGGAGCGGGCCGAATTGGAGCGGCAGGCCCGGCGGTTCCGGGGCGATCGGCTCCCTGTCCCGATCACCGGAAAGACGGTCGTCGTAGTCGATGACGGGATCGCCACAGGGTCGACCGCCAGAGCCGCGTGCCAGGTGGCCCGGGCGCACGGCGCGGTCCGCGTCATTCTGGCCGTCCCGGTGGCGCCACCTGATTGGATCGACCGCCTCGCAAGCGACGCCGACGAGTTCGCCTGTGTCGACACGCCAGAGCCGTTCTTCGGCGTCGGGCAGTTCTATGCGGATTTCTCGCAGACGACTGACGACGAGGTCATCGCGTGCCTGGAGCGTGGGCGTCCACCCGTGATGGCAGTGACCGCCCCGGGCCAGGCGGACGACCCGCCGGAACGCGACGAGGACGTCAACGTCCAGGCCGGACCCGTGCGGTTGGGTGGACACCTGACCGTGCCCGAAGCGGCCGTCGGGGTGGTCCTGTTCGCCCATGGCAGCGGCAGCAGCCGCCACAGCTCCCGCAACCGTTATGTCGCCGCCGTGCTCAACCAGGCCGGGCTCGCCACGCTGCTGTTCGACCTACTCAGCCCCGAAGAGGAGCTCGACCGGGCCAACGTCTTCGACGTCGAGCTGTTGGCTCGTCGGCTTGGCGAGGTCACCGCTTGGTTGCGGGCCCAACCTGAGACACGGGAGCTTGCGGTGGGCTACTTCGGTGCCAGCACCGGAGCTGCTGCCGCCCTCTGGGCCGCCGGCGAGCCTCACGCCCAGATCGCCGCCGTGGTGTCCCGAGGCGGCCGACCCGACCTTGCCGGCCCGAGGCTCGCCACGGTGACCGCTCCT
Organism: Acidimicrobiaceae bacterium; assembly: GCA_003152015.1. Classification (GTDB taxonomy): domain Bacteria; phylum Actinomycetota; class Acidimicrobiia; order Acidimicrobiales; family RAAP-2; genus DASZIT01. The sequence continues at coordinate 1,531 of PLZF01000080.1, forward strand.
ACCCTGCTCATCGTGGGCGGCCAGGACCACGTCGTCCTCGACCTCAATCGCCAGGCCAAGGCACAGCTCCACTGCGAGAACAGCCTCGCTGTCGTCCCCGGTGCCACCCATCTCTTCGAGGAAGGCGACACCCTTCAGGCCGCGGCCGAACTGGCCCGCGACTGGTTCACAGACCACCTGGCCGCCGGGCCCCGAGCCGAGGAAACTCAGGAGGCCGAACCCGGTCTGGGACGACGGTGAACCTTAGGATCGCCTGCGGGACCGCCCATCGTGCGCTGGCGTCGAGTGTCTCGTCCGCGTTGGGTGCCGACACCTTGGTGGGCGAGGTGGAGCGGTTCCCCGACGGTGAGTTGCGACCCATCATGCCTGGGGTACGCGGCGACGACGTCTTTGTCGTGCAGCCCACCGGTCCGCCGGTCAACGACCACCTGGTCGAGCTCCTGCTCTTGATCGACGCCTGCCGGCGCGCCGGCGCCGGCCGGGTGACCGCGGTTGTGCCCTACTTCGGCTATGCCCGCCAGGACCGGCGCAACCGAGACGGGCAGGCGATTGGGGCACGGGTGGTCGCGGCGGCGATCGCCTCCGCAGGTGCCGACCGGCTCGTGGTGATCGACCCCCACACCGTCGTGCTCGAGGCCATGTTCGCCATCCCCGTCGAGACGCTCACTGCGGTTTCCGCCATCGCTGACACGCTGCTCCCTGCCGTCACGCCGGATGCCGTGGTTGTCGCTCCCGACCTCGGTGCAGTCAAGCTCGCCGAGCGCTATGCATCCCTGCTCGGCCTGTCGGTGGTCATCGTGCGCAAGACCCGGATGAACGGCACGACCGTCCGCGCCGAGGAACTCGTGGGCCAAGTCGACGGGCGGCCAGCCATCGTCGTGGACGACATGATCAGTTCGGGCGCCACCATCGAAGCCGCGGTCCGACTGCTCCTGGACAACGGCGCCCGCCCAGACGTGGTCGTGGCCGCCACCCATGGCCTCTTCGTCGGAGAAGCAGTCGAACGACTGGCCAAGTTGCCTTTGCGGCGCCTGGTCGTCACCGACAGCCTCAGTGGGGTCGAGAGCCACGCGCTGCCGGTGGAGGTGACGTCGATAGCGCCGCTGCTGGCCACTGCGATCGGCCGGCTCCATGGCGACGAGCCTATCGACGAGCTGCTCGGCGGCGCCTGACCAAATCGTGAGCGCAAGCCCCGGGCTTCAGCCC
>PLZF01000074.1 GCA_003152015.1 Acidimicrobiaceae bacterium
GGCCAACGGCCGCTGGCAAGGTCGAACTCGACGTAGACGTAGCGGCCGTCATAAGCGGAAAGTTCTCGGTGCCCTTCGTCCATCATCTGTGGGGAGTAGTCGGCCAGAATGGCCCGGGCCCCGGGGTAGTGGTCGAGGACGGCCCGAGCGGCAGCGCCGGTCCCGGCGCCCAGGTCGACGAAGCTGAACTGCTCGTCATCGGCGAACGGCAGGAGTTCCGCCATGAGCCGGCGCTGGTCGGTACGCCGCCGTTCGCGGTCCTCGGCCGTCGATACCCAGTACGAGATCCCTCGGTCGGACTTCCAGATGGCCTCGTTTGTGTCGGTGCTGTCGGGCATACCGGGAACCTACCGGCTTGGAGCATCAGGTGTTCACCACCCCGACCCGGCGAACAAGGTGCAGTCGTGCGGGCGCCGAACTCCGCGACAGAACGACGGCCGATTCCAGCTCGCCGCCGAGCCAGATCAGGCACATCGGGAGTGATCGCTGGCGTACGCCACCTCGGGATGATGCGCCAATGCTCGCAGTACGGGATGAGCACTGAGCCATGGGCCATCCTCTGCCGCCATCCCCCAGTTCCCGAGGTTGCACAGCATTCAGTTACCCCATGTCTCCTGCGGGTTGGCTCCCACTTGATCTGAACGGAGAAAGCCCAGGTCAGCGAACTGCGAGCCCTCAAAGCTCCTTGAAGGCCTCCAGATCGACGCGACGTGCGGTTCGCTTCCGGCGAGGCGCACTGCTGCTGCTAGACCCTTTGCAACCGGACCAGCTTGTCACCGTCGAGAATGCCACTCCCTGCCAGTTCGGCGGGCAAGCAACGGGGTGAGATGCGATCATGATCTAGTGATTGGCCTCTACGCAGGGTCCTTCGATCCACCTCACTATGGCCATATAGACATTGCCGAGGCGGCCGCAACTCGCTGCACCCACCTTTGGGTTGCCACAGTGGGTAATCCGTCGAAGACAACAGGCATGTTCAGCCTCACGGCTCGACGAGAGCTGCTTCGGCACTCGTTGGACCATCTGCCGAATGTCGAGGTCATCGACCACGATGGTCTTCTCGTCCGATTGGCAACCGACCTGGGCGTGGACGTGATGTTTCGAGGGGCCTCCAAAGACCTGTCCACCGAACTTCAGATGTCGCATATGAATGACCAAATGAGCAGGATCCCGACGTTGTTCGTACCGGCGACCCATGAGCACGCCGGCTTCAGCTCACGCTATGTCCGGAGCCTCTACCGGTTAGAAGGGGCGGCTGCAGTGCGGGACTGTGTTCCAGACGCTGTCTTCGATGCCTTGTCGGCCCTGGAGTCAGGTGGTTGAGGCTCATCCAATCAGGGTGACCCACATCGCCGGGTGGGGGGTCGGCACGGCCGGGTGCAAGGCTGGTGGGATGGCACTCAGATTCGAGACCAAGAAGCCGGGAGTCCAGTGGGCGGGGGTAGCCCTCGACATCGTCGGTGCCGCAACTTTCGCGAGCACCAAGGTAGCCGCGCCAGCTCTCAATGTCCCGTAGACCGATCCTCAATACGGTGACGCCAGAGCTGCCCATTCCCCGAGATGCTAGAAACGCTCAAGGAACGGCGGAGGAGGTGGGGGTGACCACGGAGGCGACCTATGACGCCATTGGCCGAAGTTATGTCCGGTACCGTCAGCCCGATCCCCGGATCGCCTGCCAGATTGAGGCCGCTCTTGGGAACGCCCAACTTGTCGTGAACGTAGGGGCCGGGACGGGCTCCTACGAAGCCAACGACCGACGAGTGGTAGCCGTGGAACCGTCGCCGATCATGCTGGCCCAGCGTTCGTCTGGTGCGGCACCTGCAGTTCGCGGAGTTGCCGGTGCTCTGCCGTTCGCCGATGGTTCCTTCGATGCCGCCATGGCCATCCTGACGGTCCACCACTGGCCCGACGCCGCCGCCGGCCTGGCCGAGCTCCGGCGGGTAGCCGATGGGATTGTGGTCTTCACGTTCGATGCAGCTATCCACGCCCAGTATTGGTTGTTTGAGGAGTATCTGCCCGAGACGGTCACCCTTGACACGTGGCGGACGCCGCCCATCGAGGCGGTGGCCGAAGCCGTGGACGCCGACCGCGTTGAGGTGGTTCCGATCCCAGCCGACTGCGTCGATGGCTTCAACTGGGCCTACTGGCGTCGGCCCGAGTCCTACCTCGATCCTGGGGTCAGATCATGCATCTCCGGGTTGGCCCAGTTGCCGGACGATCTGGTCGCCAGTCGGATGCAACGACTTGCTGCCGATCTTGCGGACGGGACCTGGCAGACTCGCCACGCGGAGCTCGCTCGGCTCGATGCCGTCGACGGCGGCTTCCGACTTGTGGTCCGATCCGGACGTCAATGACCACGGCTAGCGGCGACCTCGACGAAGGACCGCCTGAACTCAAGCTTCTAGCGAAGGCCAATTGACCACCCGCGTTGCAACGACCGAACGAATTCGCCAATCTCCCATTTGGCCACGAGTCGTTCCCCGTCAGGACCACGCACCTCATGGGCCCCGGTTTCCCCGCCGGCGAGTCGACCCACCAAGCGATAGGGCCGGGCTGTCGCTCTCGACAGCAAGCTCACTGCATCGATTGCGCTCAGCGACGCCGCCTCATTCACACCACAGAGCTTTGCATGCAGACTGAGAAGCAGCTTCTACCGCTCTCAATCCCGGCGGTGGAGGACACCAAGCCCCACCCGGAGAGGGGCCGAGGATTAGGGCGGCGTCGGCAGGCTCCGACGGGCAGGATCGACGGGGCTCATGATCCCGACCGGGTTGCCATCCGGGTCCTGAATAACTGCATAGCGGGTGCCCCAGAAGGTGTCGTATGGCTGCTGCTCACCCGTATATCCGGCCTCCGTCAAGTCCCGATAGATGTCGTTCACTGCCTCCCGAGAGGAGACGCTAAAGCCAAGTACTCCCATGCGAGGCCCGCTCGCCCAACCCTTGTCCCAGGCACGAGCGAACTCGGCACTGTCGAAGTCCAGGTCGATGTCGCCTGGCATCTCTGCCGTGCGGTGATGAGACGCCCAGTCCGGGTCAGTCTCCGGGATGGTCAATCCCAAGCGGCGATAAAACGCGACTGTCGCAGACATGTCGGTCACGACCATGTTGACCTGGTTGAGGACCGGTTTATGGGCCATCACACCTCCTAGTCGAGGCCGCCCGACGCCCACGGCGCCCAAAGCATAGGCCGGATTCCGATCGTGCTACCGAGGTCTGGGACCATCCCCGAAGTGCCTGGTTCGCGGTCAGGCAATTGTCGCGAGAACTATCCTCCAGCATCGACCTCTGTGCTGCACAGATCGTTCGCCGGAAGCGGGATGAATCCGGCGCCACGGCGGAACGGACGGCGTACGTATTCGGTGCCCACTCGGCAGTGATGTTGATGACTTTCCAAAAGGCCCAACAGAATCTCGGGCCGAGACTCCGAGACCGCGCAGCCAACGACACCGCGCTCACAGGGCAACGCCCGCCTTGGACAGCATGCAGCTAACCCATGTCTCATCCGCGGTGTCTGAAACTGGCCTTGGAACCGTAACCCCGCAGTTCAGAGGGTTGGCAGGCCCGATCTGCTCCGGTTCACTGGTTCAGTCAACCACCGGTGTGACGAAGCCGACAGGAGTGCTCATGATTGATAGCAAGCAGATGGTCACTCATGACCGAGCTACTGCGTCGCGAAACCGGTGATTGGGGGCACCCTGGGGATGGTCCATTTCGCCTCGGTGAACCCGTTGATGGTCCGAATTCGAGCCTGGGAAGACACTTTGAGGGCTCGGTCGTGGTACTTCGCCTATGTGGGCTTCGAGCGCGAGCGTCCCTCCGAGGGCTAAGACACGGGTACCCGGCTACCATCGCAAGCGAGCGTGGAAGAAAGGTGGAACGAGATGGCTGTACTTGTCACTTCAGATGGTCCTGGGAGTACTGCCGAGATGGACGATGCCATGGTGAAGTCCCTCGACTTGATCGGTAATCCGCCGCCTGGTGCGCGTATCCGCCTGGCGGGAAAGACCGACGACGGCTGGCGGATCGTCAGCTTGTGGGATTCCCGCGATGTCTTCCAGTCCTTTCTCGACAACCGCCTTCGGCCGGCACTAGAAGCCGCGGGCCGCCCGGAACCGGAGTTCACGTTCTGGGATATCGAGAGCGTGGTCACCCTCTCGTAGAGGCCGCTACTTCTTGTCGCCAATTCCGCCAATCTGCAGGATGGGCTTGGCGGATCTGGTCAACTGAGGCGTGGTGCCGCTCGCGCCCCGCATCTTCGAGGCTGGCTCCTGAAGGCTTCAGGCTGCGCTCAGGACCGCTGGTAGGGGATGGCCGTGCAGCGTCGGATAGCAGTCGGATACTCCGCCCGTCCTAGCCCCGAGGTGCGAAGAACTCGAGTGCGATGTTGTCGGGGTCTCGAAATGACAATGCCGAGTAGGAAGGTGCGTCCACGATGCCACCGGTGGGGATGCCGAGCTCGTTCAGGCGGATTTCCCAC
>PLZF01000095.1 GCA_003152015.1 Acidimicrobiaceae bacterium
TGCGAAAGACAATGAGGACCAATCTGAGGAGCTGTCGGACAGCGAGGTAGACGAAGGCCCACAGCTGACCAAGGGCCGAGTGCCGTCGCATCGAGGCAACGGTAGCCGGGTGATCTTCGTTCTGCAGAATCCCCGCTGGAGTGCGTGATCGGGTTTTCGGACACTACGGGGTCCCCTCCGCGCAGCCACTCACGGAGCAAAGGCATGTCGGCTTCCGCCCGGGAGTTGGGTGCGTTGTCGTAATCGCCGGCGAACGTGGCACACCAGAACCACCGCTGGAGTTTGAGCCTGCGAGCACCGGACGCTGCACCTTTCGCCTCCCGTACCCATTGCCAGGCGGCGGCAAGCGTCGGGAGCATGGGTGCGTACGGCAGCCACTTCGGCATGAGCACGCCACACTCGTCGCGGATCATAGTGATTCCATTGGCCATGCCGGTGACCGGCGGCATGCCAGCGTTCGATGTCGCCCAGCGCGTCTCTCATCTCCACCACCGGGTCCGCGAGCGAGCGCTGCGCCCACTAGCGATGTTCAGGCTACTCAGTCAGTTCGAAGGGAAACACACCAGATGACGGTCATCGCCCGGGACCCTTTCCAACTGCCCAGAGGCCAGTTGCCCTGGGGTCGGTTCCCTTTGCCAGTGGTCACCAGTGACGTTCGATCGTGTAGATGGCGCCCATCAAAGACCTCGCTCTCGGCTTCGCCACACGTCCGGATTCGCATAGCCAGCCAGGGCGCACAGGATCGCGCCGTGGAAGAGGTGTCTGCCAGGTGCGGCAGCGCTGACCTTGCGCGGGTCTCGCTCAGGTTTTGGAATGCGGCACATCGTCGGCGAGCAGAGGGAGTGATCGCAGTCGCCGTCCCGTGGCATCGAAGATGGCGTTGGCAATCGCCGGGGCGACGGCGATCATGGGAGTCTCGCCTGCACCGGCGGACGGCAGGTCCGGGCGGTCGACGAGAACAACCTCAATGTGTGGCACGTCGTGGATGCGGGGAACTCGGTAGGAAGAGAATGATCCGTTCGTGATCACTCCGTCGGTGAAGTGAATCGCCTCGAACAACGCCCCTCCGAGGGCCATGACGGTGGCGCCCTCGATCTGATTGATCACGGTTTCAGGGTTGACGAGGGCGCCGCACTCGTACGCGGTGACCAAACGGACGATCTGCAGATTCCCACCGGAACCTCGGACCTCTGCCGCGGTGGCCACCCGCCCGTCTTTCTCGACACCGCAGGCGATGCCCCGGCCGGCTTCGACGGTCGCCCATCCGAAGTGCTCGGCCGCCGTCCGTAGTACCGCAGCGAGCCGTTCATCGGCCAAATTGTGGAGGCGGAATTCCAGCGGGTCGTGGCCTAGCTTCCGCGCCAGTCCATCAATGTGTGACTCGCGGGCAAAGTTGTTGGCGGTGGCTGCCAGGGCCCGGTAGGAGCCCTGGAGGAGTGGACTGCTCGCGGGCTGGAAATCGATCCGCTGGTTCAGCACCCGGTAGGGGGTGCTGATGGCGGCCGAGCCGGAATTGATGTTGGTGAAAGTCCAGGCGGTCAGCTCGCCACGTAGCGTGGCGCCTACGGCGACGTCGATCACCGCGGCCGGTCGTAGGGTCCCAGCAGTGAACTCCTCGTGGCGGGTCCACTCGACCTTGACCGGCGCACCAGCTTCCCGGGCCAAAATGGCTGCCTCGGTGGCGACGCCGGCCCCGTGCTTGCCTCCGAACCCACCACCCGTCGGCGGCACGATGATCCGGACCTGTTCCTCGTCGAGATCGAGCGCGGCGGCGACCTGGGCCCGAACCATGAACGGGGTCTGGGTCCCGACCCAGACTGTCAATCGTCCGTCGGGGTTCCAGACGGCCAACGCGGCATGCGTTTCGAGAGCTGCGGTAGCGATGTAGGCCGTGGTGTAGGTGGCCTCCTCGATCACTTCAGCGGCCCGAAGGCCTTGGTCGCGGTTCCCTTCCTCGTAGTGGAAGGGTCGGTTCCAGCCGTTTGTCTCCGCGGAAGGGTGGGAGCGCAGAAAGGGCTCGAGGTTGCCTTCCGACGGTGGATCCGGCACGACCCACCGGGCTCGAAGGTCGGATACCGCCGATCGGGCCGTAGCCGGGTCATCGGCAACGACCCCGATCAGCGCGTGTGTGCGCACCAGAACGATGCCGACGCGGTGTTCAACAGCGCTTGTGTCGAATTGGCGAAGGGTCGCACCTACCACCGGAGGTCGGAGCACAGCACCATGCCTCAAGCCCGGAAGGGTCAAGTCCGAGACGTATCGTCGACGACCGGTCACGGCGTCGAGTGTTCCCCCTGGAACGTGAGGCGTTCCGGCGACGCGCCACTCGGTGGGCGACGAGAGAAGCGGCTCGCCCGTTACGATCTCGATTCGCTGCAACCCGGCGGGCACGGGAAGGAGAGTGCGAGCATGTGCCGCCACCCGCCGCAGGGCACTGCCGGCATCCGGCATTGATCGGCTGCCGAACGTGCCCATGTCGTAGGGGCAGAGATCGGTGTCACCCATGACCAGGCGTACCTTCTCTAACGGGATTCGTAACTCCTCTGCGACGAGCAGTCGCAGCGCCGTGCAGTTGTCCTGTCCTACGTCGACCTTTCCGGTGAACGCGGTCACCGTTCCTCTGTCGGCGACGTGGAGCCAGGCACCGCCACCGGTCGACCATGTACCAGGCACCAGCGGGGGAGACGGTAGAACAACGACGAGCCCGTTTCCGAGCATCCCGAACCAGTCTCGATCCTGTGGCTCGGTGACGTCCCACGGCCGGGTGGGCCGTCGTCCGGGGGACCGTGGCTCGGGAGGTCCCCAGCGGCCGGTGTCCGTGGTGGATGCCATTTCAGTTCTGACTTCGCCTAGCGCGATCAACTCGGCAGCTCTGTGCACTGCCCGTCGGATCCGTGGGTAGCACCCGCAACGACAGAGATTGCCGGCCAGCGCCATGTCTGACGCACTGTCATCCGGATTTGGTTCCCTGGCTAGGAGAGCAACCACACCGAGGACCATTGCGGGAGTGCAGTAGCCACACTGGGCTGCGCCGATGTCCACGAATGCCTGCTGGACTCGGTGCAATCTGCCGTCCGTGGACAATCCTTCAACGGTGGTGATGTTCCGACCGGCCACATCGGCGGCGGTGCACTGGCAGGACCGGATCGGCTCGCCGTCGGCGAGCACGGTGCAGGATCCGCACGCCCCCTCCCCACAGCCTGGCTTCGCGCCTGTCAAACCCAACTCGTCACGCAGCACCGACAGCAGCGAGGTCGCCGACCGCACCGACTGGGCTTTCCCGTTGACGACCAGGTCCACGTGTTGAGCCTCAGCGGCTGGCGGAGGATTCGCGGCCCCGAAATCGTCGCTCGTGGTAATGACCCGATCCTAGGGTTGAGTTTCACTTATGCAGTCATCCGCGAGTGCGGCGAAGACGACAGTGATGCTCGCGATCGTAAGCGGCCAGTCAGCACATCCCCGGATTTGCCCGGACTTGTCGTCATGGATTGGCAGCGGGGGAGTGCCCGGACCGGAACTGACCAGGCGATCCGGATTCTTCACTACCGTCCGGCACCGTTGCCGTCGTAGTTCAAGTCCCCCCTCCGACACCAGGGTTGACCAGGGAGTATGCCCTGAGCGACTCACCGCCGAACGGGGCAGATCGGCCCAATGTCAACGCTTTGTCAACATCGGGTCGGCGGATCGTGGATGTCAATGCCTCAGACCGCCGTTCCCGTGAGCATCCCTGTCAACCTGGCCCCTGCCTGCTCACTCATCCCTGGCATCAGGTGCTGGTAGATGTTCATCGTGATGGTGGGGGAGGAGTGGCCGAGGATCTCGGCAACCACCTTCGGCGGTTCACCCGCTGCGAGCATCAGCGAGGCGGCGGTGTGTCGAGTGTCGTGCAGGCGGATGACCCGAAGGGCAGCTCTGGCGGCGAATTTGGCGAAGTTCCGGCTCAGTGTTTCTGGTCGGTAGGGACGCCCCAGTTCGTCCACGACCCTCTGTGTCAACCTTGAGTGAGGCGGCCCCGCCCCCCTCTCCTGTGGGGCCGGTCGCCTTGAGGTCCTCCAACAAGCTCTGTTGCATTGATTGATCATGT
>PLZF01000093.1 GCA_003152015.1 Acidimicrobiaceae bacterium
GGTGCCTCCGGTGCCACCGCCGAGCATCACGATTCGCTTGGTCACAATCCCATCGTGGGATACCACCGTGCTGAAGAGTAGGGTCCTTGGTCCTCTCTTTGGCCGTTCGGGCGGAGGATTACCGCAAGGTCCAGGCGCTCGGTGGTGCGGGCACGGCGCCACGGGTCGAGTGCCGGTGAGGAGGAGCCCGCCGGGCTGTCATCCACCTGGTAGGCACGGTCACTCCTGCCAACTCGAGGGTTCTGATTACACCGCCGCCTATTCCCCTCGGGCGAAGCCACGCGGCACAGGGGAATAGGCGGCGGCTGAACTGTTGTACCTTAAGTACCCCCCCGGGTATATGAGAAAGGCAAAGGAGACTGACGTGACCTTCGTGAACTTCATGAGCGGCGGCACCGGCCGGGCGGTCCGGATTGTCGTCGGACTAGCCATGATTGCCATCGGATTGGTTCTGGGCGGGGGATGGTTGGCATTGTCGATCGTCGGCCTTGTGCCACTGGCGGCCGGTGCGCTCGGCTTGTGTCTCCTCGCGCCGCTGTTTCACCTGCCGCTGCGTGCAACCGGCTCGCCGGGTGCTTGATCAGTGGATCGACATCAGTGGGATGAGCGCTACGGCGGAGCCGAATTGGTGTGGACGGGTACCCCTAACCAGTTCCTCGTCTCTGAGGTCATCGGCCTCCCGCCGGGTCGGGCGGTAGACCTTGCATGTGGTGAGGGCCGCAACGCGGTGTGGCTCGCTGATCAAGGTTGGCAAGTGACGGGAGTGGACTTCTCGCCGGTAGGCCTGGCAAAAGGCCGGCGGCTCGCCGAACTGCGGAACGTCGAGGTCACCTGGGTCGAGTCCGCCGTGCAGGAGTGGACACCCCCGCCAACGGGCTTCGACCTGGTCGCCGTCTTCTATCTCCAGTTGCCACAACCGGAACGCTCGGCGGCGCTCAAGGTGGCTGCATCGGCCCTGGCGCCCGGAGGCACGCTGCTGGTCGTGGCCCACGATCACGACAATCTGACCAGGGGCTTCGGTGGTCCGCCGGATACCGACGTTCTTTACCGCGTCACCGACGTCACCGACGTCGCCGACGCAGCCGGCTTGACGGTGCAGCGAGCCGACCAGGTGGTCCGGGTTGTGGACACCGATTCGGGCCCCAAGGAGGCAATCGACACCCTGGTCAGGGCGAAGCGGCCAGCGTGGAGCGACGCAAATGCCAGTGGGTCAGTCAAAGAGAGCTGAGACCCGCTGGATCTCGTTCCACCAAGAGGCAGTCGAGGAGGACCCAGCATGGAATTGCCCAGCATGAAATTCTATGGTGTCCCCGAGAATCACCTACCTCCGACGTCGTCGGTGCTCGCCGTCTGTGCCCATCCCGACGACGAGAGTTTCGGACTGGGAGCGGCGCTGAGCTCGTGGGCTGAGGAGGGCACCCAGACCTCCGTCCTGTGCTTCACCCACGGTGAGGCCTCAACACTCGGAACCGCCGACGACAATCTGCATCGGCTCCGGGAGAAGGAACTGGCTGTGGCCGCCGACGAACTCGGGGTGACGACGGTCCGTCTTCTCGAGTACCCAGATGGCCGACTCATCGAAGAACCGATCGAGCAGCTGTCCTCGGAGCTCCGCCGTGTCGTGGAGCTGGTGGGTGCGAGTCTCCTGCTGGTGTTCGATGAAGGGGGATCACCGGACATCCCGATCACATGCGGGCCACCGAGACCGCCACTGCTGTCGCCAGTGACGTTGCGATCCCGGTGCTCGCGTGGACTCTTTCTGAATCAGTCGCCGCGCAGCTCAACAATGAGTTCGAGACAGCCTTCGTCGGGCGTCGATCCGAGGACATCGACATGATCGTCGAGGTCGACCGAGATCGCCAGTATCGGGCCATTCGATGCCATGCCAGTCAGTCCAATGGGAACCCCGTGCTCTGGCGTCGCTTCGAGCTGCAAGGCAATCAGGAGGCATTCCGCTGGCTTGGCCGTTGAGGGGCGCCGTGGTGTGGGTTCCCGCCTTCGCGGACCGGTCCTTCGAGACCGGTGGCCGGCGCTAACTACGAGGAGTCTGATGACGAGCGGGCCGGTGCCGGGCCGTGGCTTGGTGTTATGAGCGCACCAGTTGGTGCTCGAGGAGGAAGTCACCCTGCTCAGCGTGCATTCGGTCCGGTAGCACGGCGAACCACGATCGCCGGTCGGCCGCTGTGGTGAGCTGATCTTCTTCGACGTGGTTCAAGAAGGCCAACCCGACCGGGAACCAAACCATTCAGATAGTGGCTCGGGTATTCGATGTAGCCCAGGAATGGGCCTACCGAGACCTCGAGCCCGAGTTCAGTGGCCGCGACCCGCCTAACGGCGGCGACCAGTGGCTCTCCTAACCGCACGGTACCACCGGGTCCGTGGCACATGGCCCGGACTCGCGTCGAGTGAGCAGGATGCCTTGCGATGACTCGACGATCACCTCCACCGTTAGGCGAGGGATCCTGGCATAGATGTCACGGAACTCAGCCTCCGACAGGGTCATATCGCCCCTCGGTGCGCCGGTGCGCCGGTGCGCCGGTGCTCGGCTCGGAGGCCGAATCCTGCATCACACACTCTGTGAAGCCGAGAACTCCTGGTAGGCGGCCCAGGCCCGGGGTCCATAGACAGTGGCGGTGCCCCCATCCATGAGCAAGGCCACGGACAGGGATTCGGCCACCTCCTCAGGCGTCGCTCCATGCAAGGCGGCTGCCTTGGCGTGGGCAGCGATGCACCCGTCACACTGCTTCACCACCGCGATCACCAGCGCCATCAGTTCCTTGATCCGTCGACTGAGGACACCGTCAGCGATGGCGGCGTCGTGCATCTGGGCAAAGCCGGCCCATGCATCAGGCGCAGCCTTACGCAGTTCGCGGGTCGGCGTCCGCAGTTCGTCCAAGACTTCTTTTGCGCTTGCCATTTCTCCAGCTCCTTGTTGGTCGGTATTGTGACAGGTCATAGCAGCAAGTGGGTCCGAATGGCCGGCCAGTCGGATCCGGTCATTCGTGGGCAAAACGGACTGGCGGGAGCACTCGTCGCAACCACGCCGGCTGCCACCATGCCGCGCTCTTCGTAAGACGGAGGAGCACCGGCAACAGGAGCAGACGGACCAAGAGGGCATCGAGCAGGACGGCGACTCCAAGAATGATGCCCATCTCTTTGGGTGGGAGCGGGCCGGACAGCGCGAAGGTGAAGAACACTGCCATCATCACCGCCGCCGCCGCGAAGATGACCCGCCCGGAGTGGGCCAAGCCGTTGACCATGGCGTCTTTGGGATCACCGGATCGCTCGTAGTGCTCCTTGGCGCTCGAGAGAAGGAACACCGTGTAGTCCATCGAGATGGCGAAGATCATGGCGAAGAAGAACACCGGTCCCCACGCGTCGAGAAATTTTTGGGGGGTGAAGCCCAGCAGCTGGTGCAGCCACCCGTTTTGGAAGATCAACCGCGCCACCCCGAAGGCCGCCCCAGTGGCCAGCAGGCTGGTGAGCACCCCGAGTGCGGCAATCAGCGGCGCCTGCAGGGCCACCAGCAGCACCAGGAAGCCCAGGAGCAGCTCCAGCCCGATGACCAACGGTGTCTTGGCAGCCAACACTGCCTGGAGGTCGTGGTTCTCGGCAGCAGCCCCGCCGACTAGCGAGCCCTGGGGCAGGGTGCCCCGCAATCGGTCGATGGTGGTGCTGACCGAGGGAGACGAGGGGTCGGCGTTCGGCACGGCACCGATCATGACCAGGTCTGCCGAGCGCGACTGTTGGGCGGGCAAGACGACGGCGATGCCTGGATCGTGTGTGAGCACAGACTCGGCCGCTGCGGCATGCGACGGCGTGGTCACGATCTGCATCTGCCCGGGGGCACCGGGGCCGAACGCCGACTGCACAAGCTCGTAGCCGACCCGGGCGGAGTCCGACGCCGGCACCACCTCGATCGACGGCATGGCGGTCCGCAGGCCGATGACCGGCGTCGCCAGCAAGACAAGAACGGCGAGCGCCACTCCCCCGAAGAGCCAGGGGCGGCGCCAAAGCAGCTCGGCCCACCGCGCAAACCGCTCTGAGCGGTGCTCGCCGGAATGGACCCAGGGGAGGGAAAGGGCATCGACCCGATCGCCAAGTTTGCCCAGCACGGCCGGCAGCAATGTCAAGGTGGCCAGGAGCACGAACACCACCGCCAGCATGATGCCGGCGGCCATCGAGCGGAATGCCGGGGCGGGCACCAGCATGACCGTCGAGAGTGCGATGAGCACGGTGAGACCCGAGAACAGCACCGCCTTGCCCGCAGTGTCCATGGTCTCGGCCACTGATTCCCTGACGTGGCGATGGCGCCCGAAGTGCGCACCCCGGAAACGCACCACGATGAAGAGCGCATAGTCGATCCCGAGGGCCAGAGCGAACATCAGGGCGAAGTTCATGGCCCAGATGGAGATGGGGGTGACGTGGGTGAGCAGTTCGAGGAGGCCCGCCGCGCTCAACAGTCCGACCAGTGTCAACAAGAGTGGCAATCCCGCAGCGACGAGAGATCCGAAGGCCAGCAGCAGGATCACCAGGGTCACCGGCCATGAGATCATCTCCGAGCGCAGCATGGCGGTACGGTTGGCCGTGTTGAAATCCGACCAGAGCACCGACGCACCGGTGGCGGCCACGGTCACTCCGTTCCCGCTCAGCTGACGCAGTGGCTGCTGGAGCGCATCAGCTGCCCGCACCATGGGGTTGGGGTCGGCGGCCGCGCCGCCCAGGATGACGGCGGTCTTCCCATCGGCGCTGATCGACACCCCGGGCTGGGGCGCCACGACACGACCGATGCGCGGATCCGCCGCAAGCAATGTCTCGGCCCGAGCCACCACTGCCTGCACCGACGGACTCGAGACCGGCCGATCAGCGGAAACGACCACTTCGATTGCCGAGCTGGCCTGTCCACCGAAGTCTCGCTGCGCCAGGTTGCGGACCTGCACGGACTGCGACCCGTCGGCCTGCCAGCCGGCCCCACTCAATGCATGCTCGACGCTCGGAGCGAAGACGGCCAAGACGGCAACGATGGCCAGCCAGGCCAAGAACACCGATCCTCGATGGGACGCCGACCATCGGCCGAGTCGCCCGAGCGGGCCGGCACCGCCTGGCGGTGGAGTGCCATCGGTTGCCCGCTGGGGAGCGTCTTCGTCGGGGCGGGCCGGATCGTTGACGACGGCCGTCAATGAGGTCGGAAGATGAACCATTGCATTAGTAAACCATACTGGGTAGGGTATCTACAATGCACAATTCGTGGATGTCGGAATACCCACCCGGGTATACTGGTTCCACTGGGTACAAGTCCCTAGAGAGGAGTGATGGGTGGCAACAGTCGATCTGACCAAGGAGAACTTCGATGAGGTGGTGTCGTCGAATGCCACGGTGCTCGTCGACTTCTGGGCCTCGTGGTGCGGTCCCTGTCGTATGTTCGGGCCCATCTTCGAGGCGGCGTCCGAGCGGTATCCCGACATCGTGTTCGGTAAGGTCGACACCGAGGCCCAGTTCGAGTTGGCTGGTTCGTTCGGCATCCAATCAATTCCCACACTCACGATTCTTCGGGACCAGGTGGTCGTCTATTCACAGCCCGGTGCTGTTCCCGCCGAATCGCTCGAGGAGCTGATCACCCGCGCTGGCGAACTCGACATGGCCGAAGTGCACCGCGAGGTGGCGGCTCATCAGGCCGAGCAGAGCGCGTCATGACCCGGCGCACTGTTGGCGCAGGAATTGCCGCGCACCGCCGGGCGGCAAGGCCGCTGACGGTGAACACTGGCAACGACGGACAGTTTGGATCGAACGAGAGAGGAGCAGGGGATGGATCTACCTGAAGATGTCGTGGCCGACATACGAAAGAGGCTGCGGCGCGTGGCAGGCCAAGTCCAAGGGGTTGAGCGCATGCTGGAGGAGGGTCGGGAGTGCCGAGACGTCGTTACACAGCTCTCAGCGGCGACCAAGGCACTGGAGCAAGCCGGCTTCAAGCTGGTGGCCTCCGGGCTCCTCTTCTGTCTGGAGAACCCAGACGAAGCCGCCGCCGACGGATATGCCCTCGACGAGGTGCAGCGCATGTTCATGAAGTTGGCATGAGGAGGCCATCGTGAAGGCAATCGAGACCACGACCGACCTGCCACTGGCCGACACTGAGGTGGTCGTCCGTGCGGCCCTCAAAGATCAGGGATTCGGCGTGCTTACCGAGATCGACGTCGCCGCCACCCTCAAGGACAAGCTGGGCGTTGATCGAGCACCACTCAAGATCCTGGGCGCCTGCAACCCGAGCTTCGCCCATCGCGCCTTGATGCTCGATCCGACAGTGAGCCTGCTTCTGCCCTGCAACGTCGTGCTCGAGACGGTTGGCGGCGGCACCCATGTGGCGATCGCCGATCCTCGAGAGCTCATGCCCGGCGAGGACTTGGCCGAGCTGGCCAATGAGGCTGCGGCCCAGCTTGCGGCAGTGATCGACGCACTCGAGGGGAACTGACCACGATACCCCAGCCTCGATCATTCGTCCGGCCCCCGGATGACGGTGTGAAGGTCTCCCGACTGCAGGCAATGGCCGATGGCGACGGTCCGACTGAACGAAGGGCATAAAGGTTCCCGGGCTTGTCATTTGTGGTCGATTGTCACGCCCCGCAAGAGTGCTTCCGGGTCGGGCGTCGGGACCCGACCGGTCAGGGAATGGCCGCTCAAAGACGGACGAATGTTTGGGCGAGATCTCGTGCCCACGGCCAGGTCTCATCCAGCCGCAGCACGAGTCCGCGTTGACGTCGGACCAGTAGGGCCGCGACGTGCAGGATTCGGTGGCGCTTGGTCTTCGGCTCTATCTTGGACAGTTCACCGTCGAAGCAGACCAGCTGGCACCAGGCCAGGAGTGCGCCGGCAACCCAGGCTGCACGCCACCCAGGCCTCGTTGCGCACGTGGGTCTCAAAGGGCAGGTTGGAAAGGCCATAGTCCTTCCAGGTTCTGACCCGGTCCTCCACCCGGGCATGTCCTCGATTACGCAGTCCCAGGGCACCGATGTCGTTCCCTCCGGTGTTGGTGATGAAACATGTGGGGCGGAACCCTTCGGAGGCGTCAAACAAGGTGAGCTGGGCTCCGGGATGTGGCCGTTCCCGGCGAGAGATCGACCGGGTGCCGTCTGGCCACGAGGAGAGGTGGACGAAAGAGGTGAGCGCGGTGATCGATGCGCCTCTCGGATACTGCCGTCGGCCTCGATCACTGGCTGCCAGTCCTCTTCTTGGACGAGGAGCAGAGCGTCCCTTACCCGCCCACCGATTGGGTAGCCGATGGAGAAGTCGCAGTTGGCCTCGTCGATTCCTCGGAGGAATCCGTGGGTGGCACCGGCCGAATCGGCCCGCACCAGGATCGGATGGATGACCTTGTGGGGAAGGTCTCCGACATCGTGACCGGCCTGGTACTCAGCCGGCAATCCACCGAGCGCTTGGCCGAGCAGCTCGAGGTGGTGGTTGGTGTCATTCGACCCGGCGTTCCCCGGGCGCAGCATGGCAGCAGGGGTTCGCCTGTCGTATCGCACCACACCCCGAGAGGATGGAATCCAAACCATGTTTGTAGTTGGGTGCGGCATCCTGCTTCTCCGAATACGACCTCACCAACGTTGCGTCGAAGTCCAGCACCAGGGACTCTCCGGGAGGGGACGCTGCCCAGACCTTGGCCCGTGCGGCAGCCACCGCTTTGGGGATCTGTCGAAGCTCCGAAGCTGTCGTTGCTTCCACTGTTCGCCATGCCGTGGGGGTAGAGGCGACCGGGCCGAACAGCTCGGCCTGTTCACAATGGGCTGCCATGTCCGAAAGGCAGTCGGCACGGTCGACGATGGCGATCGCCAGATGGGTCAGCACCACTCCGGGATGGTGGATGTGCCACGAGATTCCACAGTCGCCCGGGGCCATCGACATGGCCTTCGTCAGTCCGCTGCGATCAGCCAGCTCAGCCAGCAACGCGGTCCTGACGTGGCTGGTGAGATTCTTCCCATCGACGGTCACCTTCGCACGGTGAACGGCGCGACTACGCCGCACCTTCAAGGAGCCCTCCTCTTTTGTTGAGGTTGCACGTTCAGTCACTCGCATTCCCGCAGGCAGGGAGAGCTTTTACGCGGACGCGCGACCTGCCGGATCAGGGGCCCGACGAATGATCCAGGCGCGCTGCACAATGGCACCCACTGGGCGACGAGGTCAGTGGTCTGCGACCACGCACTGCCGATTCTGGTGCAGGACTGGACTCTCTCCGATGATTGGTTTCTGGGGCACGACGATGTTGAGCAAGCGCTACCCGGTTAAAACCGTGGTGGATTCCCTTAGAGCGAGACGGCCTCGGCCGCGAGGCGTTTATCGAGCGCCAACAGTTGATCACGAAGCTCAGGTGGCAGCCGATCACCGAATCGTGCATAGTGCTCCTCGATGAGGACCACCTCGTCACGCCACGAGGAGACGTCCACTGCGAGCAACTCCTCGAGAACCTTTGGGGCCAGCTCCATTCCGGTAGTGTCCAAATTGTCCGGGTGAGGGAGCAGGCCGATCGGCGTTGTGACAGCATCGGCGATCCCGGCGCACCGATCGAAGATCCAAGCCAACACCCTCGCGTTGTCGCCGTAGCCAGGCCACAGGAACCGCCCGCTAGCGCTCTTTCGGAACCAATTGACATAGAAAATGCGCGGGAGTCGGTTCTGCTTCTCTGCGTTCGCCCCCACGCTGAGCCAATGAGCGAAGTAGTCACCCATGTGGTACCCGCAGAACGGGAGCATGGCGAATGGGTCACGCCGCAAATTCCCTACAGCTCCTGTGGCGGCAGCGGTCGTCTCGCTCGCCATGATGGATCCGAGGAACACGCCATGAGCCCAGTCGAAGGACTCGGTGACCAGTGGTACAACCGACGCTCGTCGTCCGCCAAAGAGGATGGCAGAGATCGGGACTCCCGCTGGATCTTCCCATTCGGGACCGATCGAGGGCACCTGGACGAGTGGGGTAGTGAACCGGCTGTTCGGATGGGCAGCCGGGTTGGCGCTGGCCGGAGTCCAGTCTTGTCCTTGCCAATCGGTCAAATGTTCCGGCGGCTCTTTCGTCAGGCCTTCCCACCACACGTCCCCTTCGTCGGTGTAAGCAACATTGGTGAAGATCGTGCCGTGAGAGAGCGCGCTCACCGCGTTCGGATTGGTGTCCACGCCGGTACCTGGGGCGACGCCGAAGATGCCGTACTCCGGGTTGATGGCCCGAAGCTGGCCATCACTTCCGAACTTCATCCAGCAGATGTCGTCGCCGATGGTCTCGGCTCGCCAACCGGGGATCGTGGGTACCAGCATGGCCAGGTTGGTTTTGCCGCAGGCGCTCGGGAACGCCGCAGCGACAAATTTGCATTGCCCAGTTGGGTTGGTCAGCTTGAGGATCAACATGTGCTCAGCCAACCAGCCGTCAGAGCGGGCCATGACGGAGGCGATCCGCAGGGCGAAACACTTTTTGCCGAGCAAAGCGTTGCCCCCGTAGCCCGAGCCGTATGACCAGATCTCGCGAGCCTCGGGGAACTGCACGATGTACTTCTGCTCGCGGTTGCAGGGCCACGGAACATCGCTCTGGCCCGGGCTGAGTGGCGCACCCACCGAATGGACACAAGGAACGAAATCGCCCGACGTCCCGAGCACCTCCAAGGCAGCCGCTCCCATCCTTGTCATGATTCGCATGGATGCGGCTACGTAGGCGGAGTCGGTGATCTGGACTCCTATATGGGCAATGGGGCTTCCCAATGGCCCCATTGAGAATGGAACGACATACATCGTCCTGCCCCGCATGGAGCCCGTGAACGACTCTCCCAGCTCGCGACGCATCTCGACTGGATCACACCAGTTGTTGGTCGGACCAGCATCGGCTTCCTGCTCGCTGCAGATGAATGTGCGGTCTTCCACCCGAGCGACGTCCCCCGGGTCTGATCGACACAGGTAGCTGTCGGGTCGGAGGACTGAATCGAGAGGGATGAACGTCCCGGATTCGACGAGACGACGACACAACTCGGCGTGATGCTCGTCGGAGCCATCGCACCATTCGACACGGTCAGGTTGAAATGTTTCGGCCCACCTTTGCACCCAGTCGAGCAGCTGTTGATTGTCAGTGGGGATGGTCTTGCTCATTGGTCACCTCTATGGTTCGGGGGCGTGGGATCGGGGACGACGAGAACTATCACTCCCGTATGGTCGGTAACTCGGCGGGCCACAGTCATGTGAAGCGATTTGAGGAACTGTTGCGGTACTGGATCGGCGGAGGCGCAGGTGCAGGAGAGAGCCCTGAGGTGCCGCCCTTGGACTTCGTGCATCAGAACCTCCATAAGGTCGCTTCCCACCCGGTGGCGTCGGCATTCAGGCACGATGGCGACACACGCTTGACTCGGAGTTGGCCCCGAGATGGAAAGGGCGGCGACGCCAACCAGAGTGGCGTCGGCCGCAAAGGCCCCCCATGCCGCGCCGGCGTACCCTCTGACGGCGTCTATTGCACTTGACTGCTCCAGAAATGCGAGCGCTGCACGGCTGCCTATCGGCTCGATTTTGGCCCCGGACCTCATGATCACGTTGGTCGGGGTGCGGTACTCATTGAGCAAGTCGTTTACGATCACCGACCACCACTTCCTTCCCCGCTTGGAGCTGCGGCCTTCGGCGAGTTAGATCTGAACCGAGAACCAGGGCCGACGAAGACCGGCGGGCCGCTAGTTAATCATCTGACAAGACTGTCAGGTCATCATCTTAGCGGATGATCCCCCGGCAGTCGACTGGACTGAAACGCTGCCGTCGCCAATCGTTCGGCGAGAAGGATTTAACGTCGAGGAAGCAGGACCAGGTCGAGTCCTAAGCTGACTACGAAGATCGCCGTCACTGATATTGCAGCTGCTGGAGCGAAGGGGATAAGGACCCTGCTAACCGCCACCCCAGCTAGCAGGACGCACAGGATGATACGGCGGCGATGGCCCGAGCCCATCGTGAATGCTGACCATCCGCGAGGACGACCGGGGCCAGACCAGCCACTCATCGGAGGTTTCGGGGGCCGGCCCGCTTGTCATCCGCAGTTCGGACGTCGGCGGTTGTTGGCGTGGTCCTCGTACCATGGGTCGGCCTCAGCTTCGTTGTCAGCGGTCTCTGCGGCGAACATGGGCGGGATGTAGTCGAACAGGAATTGCCGGCCATCGGAGTTGCGCAGCACTCCGCCGTCACCTCGCACCCCTTCGGTCGCTAGTGTCCCGCGCACCGACAATGGCCACACCATCCCGGTGGGATGGAACTGCATGCACGCGATGTCGATCAGTTCCGCGCCGGCCCATCGCGCCAAGGCATGTCCGTCGTCGGTGGATTCCCACGAGTTCGTCGTGTACTTCCACGACCTCCCGATCCCTCCCGTGGCCAGCACGAAGGCCTTGGCGGCCAAAGCCACAGCTTCGCCGGTTGTCCGCCGATAGCCGACGGCACCGCTCACCTGACCGCCGCCATCAGTGAGAAGGCGCGGGACGTTGCATTCCATGAACACCTCGATGCCCATGGCCACGGCTCGCTGCTGCAGGGTGCGGATCAACTCCAGCCCGGTGCGGTCACCGACATGGGCCAGGCGGGCGTAGCGATGGCCACCGAAGTCGCGCTGGAGGATACGACCGTCTTTGGTGCGGTCGACAAGGGCGCCCAGGCCTCGAGCTCATAGATTCGGTCGGGCGCCTCCTGGGCGTGGAGTTCTGCCATACGCGAGTTGTTGGGTAACTTGCCGCCGCGCATGGTGTGACGAAAATGGACCTGCCAGTTGTCCTCGGGCCATACATTGCCGAGGGCCGCTGCCGCCCCTCCTCCGGCCATGACGGTATGGGCTTTGCCCGGCAGTGATTTGCAGACAAGCGCAGTGCGCAGCCCCCGCTCCTTGGCCTCGATGACCACGCAAGCCGGCGCCCCCTGCTCCGATAACGATCACGTCGAATTCGTGTGTGTCGTGCGCAGCCATTGATTCCTCCTGGACGTCAGAACAGCTTCGGATCGATGCCCACGCCGTCTGGAACAAAGAGAAAATGAATGCCGGTGAAAGCGACGAAGGTCACGCTGGCGCCGGCTCGTGGCCCTCGAGCGTGATCACCTGTATCTCCGCTCGCCACGGCGGGACATTCCTTGCCTCACCCTCTCGAATCGAAAGGGCCAGAAACCCGGTGCGGGGTGCGGTTGCCGACTACACACACCCAGCCACCGGCGGTTCCCGTTTTGGCGCCGCAATTCAGGAAGGGTTAGGGGACCGATCTAACTCTGGGACTCGAAGCCCTGGGACTAATAGTGCTCACCCGCTGGCGGCTCGGTGACCAGCCTCATCCACTCAAGAACGAGGTGGTCGATCCCGATTAGGAACTTCTTGTGAGCGGTGGCGGTACCTCGACCGCCTCGAGGTCGGCGAGAAGGCCTTGGGTCTCGGCGAGAGAGGAGCTGAGGATCTGTTTGGCCACGTCGAGGAGCTCGAAGAGCAATGGATTGCCGACCGAATAGACCACGCTGGCGCCTTCTCGGCGCGCCTGGACCAGCTTGGCCCGCCGCATGATGCCCAGCTGCTGCGAGAGATGCGAGGATTCGATTCCCACAGCGGGAATTAGTTCGCTCACGGCCCGCTCCCCTCCGCGCAATACCTCGAGCACGCGGATCCTCGCAGGGTGGCCCAGCGTCTTGAAGAAATCTGCCTTCACCTGATAAATCGGTGCGGTCGCCACAGTTCGTCATCTCCTTATCGGTCCAGCTGCTCATCTTGTCTACCATCAGGTCTCCGTCCCACCTCAGGCCGCCAGAGCGTTGACAGTCTAACGGATTCATCAAGATGTCAGATACTGGTGTCCCTCGCTGGCCCTTCTCGATCTGGCCGCCCAATGAGCTACAGGTCATTTCCGGCATAAGAGAGGTTGAAGCTCTTGTTGACGAGGGGAAAGTCGGGGACGATCGTGTCGGCCAGGGCGACCGGGAGAGCGGGCCAAGTGAGGAAGGATGGGTCTACGATCTTGACTCGTTGCAGCGTCCCATTGCCGTCGATCTCGACTCGGTGAACGACGGTGCCCCGCCACCCTTCGACGATGCCCGTCCCGTGGCCCGCACCCTCTGCATTTCGGTCGGACACGGAGACTGCCAACGGGCCATCACGGGACACGTAGTCGGCAAGGAAGCCCAGTGAGGCATCGACTTCGTCGCACCGGACCAGGAATCTGGCGAGCACGTCCCCAGTCTCGCACCGTGCAGGCTGGAAATCGATTGATGGATCGATGAAGGGATGCGACATCCGGGCGTCGATAACCAAGCCGGACGCCCGGGCGACCACCCCCAGGACGCCAATCTCTTCTGCGTGAGTGGCAGTCAGTACGGCCGTGCCGGTGAAGCGATCCATGACGATGCTGTTGGAGCGGGCCAATTCGACGATGCTGTGGAATCGGTCGCCGATCTCTCGAAGCTCGTCGGTCCGAGGCAGCGAGCGAAGTGCGGCGCGCCCTGGGGCGATCCCTCCACGGAGCAGACGGTGGCCGGTCACCGCTTCGTTGAGTCGTAGCAGTTGCTCGCGGAGGGTGAGCGCATGGGCGTTAGCCAAGCCGAAGCCGACGTCATTGCACAGTGCACCCACGTCAGCCACATGGTTGTACATGCGCTCGAGCTCGAGAAGAACAGCGCGCAATTCACTGACCCTGGGCGGTACCTCCATTCCGCAGGCCTCTTCGACGGCAAGGCAGTAGGCGAGGCTGTGGCTGACCGCGCTGTCCCCGGAGATCCGTTCGGCCAGGGCCATCGCGGACTCCATATCGCGACCTTCGAAGAGACGCTCTATTCCTTTGTGGACGAACCAGAGCCTCGCCTTCATCTTCACGATAGTTTCGCCGACCACCCAAAATCGGAAGTGCCCAGGCTCGATGAGCCCAGCGTGGACCGGGCCGACCGGGATCTCGTAGACGCCAGGACCCTCGACGTTCACGAAGGGATAGGGCTTGGCATCGTCGATCATGGCGGGCTGAGGCCCGGCGTCCGAGCGCATCGGGTGCCAGTCGGAGGCCCAGTGCTGATGCAACACCAGCGGTCGGGGTTGGGGATGACCGACCGGT
The DNA here is from genome assembly GCA_003152015.1 of Acidimicrobiaceae bacterium. Classification (GTDB taxonomy): domain Bacteria; phylum Actinomycetota; class Acidimicrobiia; order Acidimicrobiales; family RAAP-2; genus DASZIT01. The sequence goes on from PLZF01000093.1 coordinate 14,069, forward strand.
TCGATGCCGAACAGATCGCGCATCTCCCGTTCGAATCGACCGGCAGGGAAGGATAGGTGCGCCAGCGACGGAATCTGCGGTTGGTCGCGCCGTACCTCTACATGCAGTTCGACCCGCTGATCCGGCGGACCAGTGGAGAAGAGATAGACAATCCGGAGCGGTCCATTGCTGTCGTGGGCGGCAACCAAGGCCAGGCGGTATCCGGCTGTCAACAACGCGGCGGCAGCATCGACGAGTTCGTCGGCCGCCAGTTTCAAGACCGCGCGCCTTGGTCTCTCGATCAAGAGATGTTCCGTGCGCGACTCACCCGCGGTCATGTAGCGACCACCTGGGCAGCGGCGCGCAACAGGCCGGCAAGCGGCCACGCCAACACGCCAAGGATGGCGCAGCCAATGAGCGCACCAATGAGGGGAGCGGTGACAATCGCCGGCGTCTTGTGCACCTGCTCTCCGTCGGGTCCCGCGCCGAAGAGCATGTGGCGACCGTGGGACATCACCGCGCCGAATATCACCGCCATGCACACAAGGGAGATGGCCGCCGCCCATCCGAGGCCGACTTGCGTCTCGGCCCGGACCATATTCAGTTCGCTCACGAAGAGGCTGAACGGGGGCAGCCCAAGCAGGGCGACGAGGCCGAAGGCGAAGACCCCACCGAGCGCCGGGCGCCGGGCCAACAGGGCCTTTACCTGGGCAATCTCGGTGGTGCCCTCGGCGAGGAGAATCTCACCCGAGGTGAGGAAGAGCACACCCTTGGCAAGGCCATGGCCGAGGATGTGCAACAGCACAGCAGCGATGGCAAGACGAGTACCAGCGGCCGCGCCGAGGGCGATGAGACCCATGTGCTCGACGCTGTGGTAGGCGAGCATCCGTTTGTAGTCGCGTTGGCTGAGAAGCAGAGAGGCGGCAACCACCAGGGAAAGCAAGCCCACCGCCACCAGGAGGGCGCGGGGGAGTGCCACACCAAGTGCGCCATCGGCAATCGCTTTGAACCGCAGCAGTGCATAGAAGGCCACCGTGAGGAGCACCCCGGACATGAGGGCGGAGATCGGGGCCGGTGCCTGGCTGTGTGCGTCGGGGAGCCAGCTGTGCATTGGAGCCAAACCGACCTTCGTGCCGTAGCCGAGGACGAGTAGCGCAATGGCCAGGCGCATCACTCCCGGGTCGAGGTGATGCGACACGGCCATGAGAGACGTCCAGTCAAGATTGGCGTGCTCATGGTGCCCGACGTGGAGCGCCGCGAGATAGACGAGAACGGTGCCGAGGAAGGCCATGGCGATGCCTACCGAGCAGATGGCGATGTACTTCCACGAGGCTTCGAGCGATCCACGTGTTCGGCGGTGCCCGACAAGGAAGGTGGTGATGATCGTTGTAGCCTCGACTGCTACCCACATGACCCCCACGTTTCCGGCCACCACGGCGAGGAGCATGGCGGTCACGAATCCCTGGACCAGCATGCTGTAGAGCGATGCGTGACGCTGGCTGCAGCGACCGGCGGCTAACTCAGCGTCGAGATAGCGCACGCTTTGCCACGTGGCCAGGACACCGATTGCCCCGATGACGATCACCATGAAGGCGCTGAGGGCATCGACGCGTAATACGCCGCCGAAAGCAGTCACTGGCGGCCCGTGTACTACCCGCACAGCCAGGCCCACTCCACAGACAAGAACGGCGCCGATCGATGCCGTGCACAGCCAGCCGACCCAGCGGCGCCACGGCGCCACAGCCGAAGCGACGCCGGCACCGAAGGGAACAGCGAGCACGACGAGAGCCAGCATCAGTCGCGCAACTCTCGTAGTTGGTCGAGGTCGAGGACCCCGAATTTCGACCACATCTGCGCAGCGAGTACCCGCAAGACGACGACGGCCAGAAGGACGTCGAGCGATGCGCCCAGTTCGACGAGGAGGGGGACGCCGGCAGTGGCGAGAAAGGCGACCAGGGCGATGCCGTTGTCGACGAGAAGCAGGCCGACGATCTGGGAGATGGCCTTGCGCCGCACCACCATGGAGAAGAACCCGATGAGCAGAGTGGCGAAACCGAGGGGAACCAGCCGGCCGGCCGTTGTCGGGATGAGCGCGACTACGGGCTGGGTGGCGCCATAGGCAAGGAAGGTGAGCGCCGCGGCACCGACCAGCGAGGCAGGGACATTCACGATTGGAGTTGCTTCCCGACTGGAAGGGTCGCTGGCCACGACCCGGCCCAGCAGGGTCGGGATGACCACTCCTTTGGATGCCATGACCAGGCAGGCCACCACGATGAGGACGGCGTCGTGCTGGCGTATGCCGAGGATGAGAGCGACCGCCCCGAGAGCGAAACCTTGGATCGCGAGGGCCTTTACTACCGCGGAGAGCGAGCGGCGCCACAATGTGACCACGGCGCAGACAAGGATCACTCCGGACATGAGTTCAAGCGTGCTGGCGTAGGCCGGTCCGTTCATCGGACCACCAGTGCAGTTACCGCGCCGAGCACGGCCAGGACAAAGCCTCCGGCGAGCAGTTCGGGCACCCGGAAGAGCCGGAGTTTTGCTGTGAAGACCTCGAAGGTGGCGATGGCGATTCCGGCCAGGGCCACCTTGCCTGCGAGTGCCCCGAGCCCTATGACGATACTGACCGCTCCGGGTCGGTCCGCTACCCCCCAAGGAACAAGGAGGTTGACGAGCAGGCCGAGGAGCAGGGTGAGGCGCATGGATTCCCCGAGGGTTACAAGCCCCAGATCGGGACCGGCGTACTCGAGGACCATGGCCTCGTGGATCATNNTGGTGAGCTCGAGGTGCGTGCTCGGATTGTCGATCGGGAGGCGGCCGCTCTCGGCCAAAATAATGACGACGAATGAACCGAGGGCGAGGATCCGCGCAGGGCTGGCGATCATCTCGGGGTGGGCTAGTCCCATTCGGACGAGGACCGGCAGGTTAGAGGTATGCGCCGGAATCGACATGGCCAAGATGGCAACGAGCAGGGCGGGCTCGGCGAGTGCACCGATGGTCATTGCCCGGCTCGATCCCATGCCGCCGAACGGGGTCCCGGTGTCAAGGGCGCCGAGTGCTAGCGATACCGAGCCGAGCAGTAGCACGAAGACGATAGCGAAGAAGTCAGCACTTCGACCGAGTGGCGGTCGCGTCGTGGCCAGCGGGGAGATCGCTGCGACAACTACCGCAGTGGCAACTAAGACGACCGGACCGGCCCCGAAGACCCAACTTGCCTGTTCGGGGTGCATGCGCTGCTTGGTGAAGAGCTTGCGCACATCGAGGAGTGGCTGGTGGATCGGTGGTCCGACCCTTCCTTCGAGGTGGCTGCGAACCTTGCGCATCACGCCGACGAGCAGCAGCCCGCCCACGGACACAGTGACGATCTGGGCCCCCGCCACCAGCCCTGCCGCGACCACATTTTGGAACCCGGTCATGTGATTACCGCCAAGATCACCACTAGGGCGACAAGCCCATAGGCGAGGTAGCGATGCACGCTGCCGTTCTGCAGAACACGAGCCCGTTGTCCCCACCAGTGCACGGCGCTGATCACTGGTCGATAGACGTTCTGTTCGATGACGTCACCGATGGAGGTCCAATAGGTGACCTTCTCGACGTAGTAGCGAGACTCGGAAACGTGACTCACATCGAGGTCGCGATCGGGACGCACCACGTCGTCGAACACCCGCTCTAGCGGTTCGGCAAACGAAGTCGCGGTGTATTGCATCCGGGCCGTCTGCAGTTCGCGACCAGATCCCCATGGCTCGGCTCGCCGAAGTGCGGGCTGAGGGGTGAATCGGCGTCGGGCAAGTTGACGGAGGGCAATGACGGCTCCGGTAGCCAGGGCCAAGCCGGCGGCGAGTAGCGCCGGTGCCAGCACGCCCTGGAGGCCAGCCAAATGCAGGTCGACCGAACCGCTCAGGGTGGTGGCCGGAGCGCCGGGGACCGCGCTTGCCGCAGCGCGCCCGAGTGCGGGCAGGACGATCACGGGCACGAGGCCGAGCACCACACACAACCCGGCGAGCATCCCGGCGCCCATCTGCATCGTGCGGGGAACTTCGTGAGCGGCGGCGGCCTCCTCTGACCGGGGTCGGCCGAGGAAGCCCACCCCGATTGCCTTCACGAACGCGACGGCAGTGAGGCCACCGGTGAGAGCCAACGCGGCCACCCCCACCGGCACAGCGATGGCGACAGCCGTGCTCGACGTCGGCAATCCGTGCAATAAGCTCTGAAACAGCAACCATTCGCCGACGAATCCGTTGAATGGGGGCAGTGCGGCGATGGAGAGCGCACCGACCATGAAGATCGCCCCGGTGATCGGCATTCGGCGCATGAGTCCTCCGAGCCGGTCCAGGTCGCGGGTACCCGTGGCCACTTGGACAGAGCCGGCGGAGAGGAACAGGCTTCCCTTGAAGGCAGCATGATTCACTGTCAGGAGTAGGGCCGCCACCATGGCAATCGACGCAATTGCTCGATGGCCGCTTGCTGCGAACATTCCCGATGCACCCACGCCAATGAGGACAAGGCCCATGTTGTCCGCTGTCGAGTAGGCGAGCAAGCGTTTCAAATCGGTGCTGGTTGCCGCATGGAGCGCTCCGAAGAGAGCAGAAACGACCCCCAAGGCGGTCACCATCAGCCACCACCAGACTGGGCCACCGCCGAGCAGCCGGTCGCCGACCAGGACGATCCCGTAGATACCGAGGTTGACCATCGCTCCGGACATGAGCGCGGAAACTGGACTCGGCGCCTCGGGGTGGGCCTTCGGGAGCCATACGTGCAAGGGCACCGCTCCCGCCTTCGATCCGAATCCGAGGACAGCGAGCACGAACGCCGTGTTGCGAACCGCAGTTGGTAGGTGGTGGGCATGGACACGGATGGCAGCGAAGGTCTGGTCTCCGGCATGAGCCGAAAGCAGCACCAGGGCGAAGAGGATGGCCGCCGCCCCGACGTGGGTCATCACCGCGTACCACTGCGCAGCGCTGCGCGTCTCCTCGCGCCTTCGCTGATCGACGAGCACGAGCATGAGTGACGCCAACGCCATGAGCTCCCACAGCACGAGGAACGTGGCCACGCTCCCTGCCGCCGGCACCAGCAGCATGCTCGTGACGAACAGTGGCAGGGCGGCCGACGCTGTGCGCGTTGACAGACCATGGCTCGCATAGCCGAGCCAGTAGAGGGTCGAGGCGATGGCCACGACAGCGGTCACCACGACGAAGACCGCTCCGAGCGGATCGAGGACCATGGTCACGCCGGTAAGTGGAAGGATCTGGGACGAGTTCAGCACTGACGACTGCCCCGTATGCAGCACCGCGAGAGCGCCGACGAGCGCGGCGATGCACGATCCCCAGGTGAGTACAACAGCGGCCCAAACTCGGGTCTTGGCGGGGAGTGCGCCCCCGGCGATTGCCGCGATAGAACCAGCGGCCGCCGTGATGACCAAGCTGACGTTGCTCACCGCCCGGTAAGACCCCGCAGTGCTTGAATGATCACCTCGGGGCGGGGAGGGCAGCCCGGAACCTGCATATCGACCGGCACGATATCGGCTACGGCGCCGGCGACGCCGTAGCCACCTTTGAACACTCCGCAGTCGCGTGCACAATCGCCGACAGCGATGACCATCCGCGGCTCGGGCATGGCCTCAAACGTCTTCTTGAGGGGGCCGACCATGTTTTTGGTGACGGGGCCGGTGACCACGAGCGCGTCGGCGTGTCTAGGTGAGGCAACCAAGCGGGCTCCGAAGCGCTCCGCGTCGTATGCCGGCCCGAAGGCGGAGGCGATTTCGAGTTCGCAGCCGTTGCACGAGCCGGCATCGACGTGGCGAAGCTGGAGTGATCCACCGAGCGTATGGCGAACGCCGACAGCGGCGGCCGGTGGGGCGCCTAAGTCATTGGTGGCGGTGTGGGGGTGGATCATCGCCTGCAGGACTGATCGAATCGTCATCGGTACCGGGGCTCCCTGAGCAGGTGAGTATTCAACTGACATTATCGTCAGGACGTCAATCTATCATCTCAACGTGTTTATGCCGACGTCCTTGTCCGCGCGATGGCGCTTCGTTCGCTGCATGTGCACCCACGATCGCGGGAGAGGGCCGCACCCGGAATCTGGCGCGGAGTGTCCGTCGAACCGCCGAGTAGCGGCAATGGTTCGCCACAACGGGGACAGCTAGGGCCGCTCGGGCTGACCGAGCGCGATACACAACGCCAGCAGCTCGAACAAACCACAGCAGCCGGTTCTTCTATTCCACGGGATGAACCCTTCGGCCACCCAGACAGGTCTCTCTTGTGATGCCCCCGTTGGCTAGCACGCTCGTTCTTGTCGTAGTCGGTCCGCATGATTCCCCTATCGTTGAATCGAATAACAGACTGATGATATACTCAATTTGTAATCTCATAATACGCGTGGCCGAGTGACATGGCGGTCACGTGGTCCTCAATCGATGTAGCCGACGGTTTTGCTTCACATCTCACGTTGGCGAAGAAGAGATCGACCCGCGGTTGGCGACAGTTGATCTCCTACGAAGCGAACTCCTCAACGGGTGAGCCAATCTCGTCCAATCACGGTTGGGCCGCCGCACGCTTCGCCAACCTCGCAAGAACCTCGTCGACGACCTCGGTAGTAGAGGCATCGCCTCCGAGATCAAAGGTCCGGATGCCATCTGCAGCAGCACCAAGGGTGGCGTCGCGAATGGCGTGAGCCGCGTTGGCGACGGCGGGGCTTCCTCGGGTAGCCGCATGATCTAAGACGGCTGCGCAAGCCAGCAGCATCGCCATCGGGTTGGCGACATCCTTGCCGGCAAGGGATGGTGCTGTGCCGTGTGGCGCCTCGGCCATGGCCACCGACGGACGGAGATCTTCGTCGAGCGCCAAGAGAACCGATTCGGAACCCGCAATCGAGCCGAATAGGGCCAGCACGAGATCGGACAGACAATCTCCATCTCGGTTCAGTGCCGGAATCACGAGCGCTTGGTCGCTCGCCTCTGTCAATAGACCGGCATAGGCAGCGTCGATCAACGTAGGGCGGTACCGAATGTCACGATGGCGCGTTGCGGCGGCGTCCATTTCCTCCTTCAACAGCCCCTCGTAGAGTGCCGAAACCGTCCACTTCGGACCTCCATAGACGCATGCATCCATGGTGGTTGCGGTCCGAAACGAGTACTCAGCCACCGCTCGGCATGTCCCGCGATCGATACGCTCGGTCCGCCACGCCTGTTCGTCTTTGGTGCCTGGAGTTCCAGTTCGCTTCTCCTCTGCACCGTAGGCGTCACCGACCGCCATACGCACAACGACGATCGGGTGCACTACAGGCGCCAGAGGAACGACACCGGGGATGCGCCGTCCGGTCCGCACGATTACCGAACCACCGACTCCTTCTCTGAGGATGCGATTGGGTGAACCGACGTCTCCAACCTCTGGGGGCGTAATCGTTGCCGCCTTCAATCCGAGCCCGACCGCGAGCATGGCCTCGGCGGCTTCGCTGACCACCCCATTGTTGGTCCGCCGCCGATTCTCTAATGAGAGATCGAACCGTTGGAGCTCGATCGGAACGCCGAGCACAGTGGCGTCGAGGACGCGCAATGCTTGCTCGAGGAGCTCTTGTCCCGTCTCGTCTCCTTCGCAGACCACCAGCGTTGTTTGATCGACCATGGTGTCGACGCTTGCACACATTACGAGGCGCCTGCCAACGGAGTTCCGATGAGCGCCCATTGCTCGGCATATACCCTGCCCGACACCGGTGAGCCCTCTAAGCAGCTAGTCGGTATTGAGCGGCGCGCCCAGGCATTGTGGTGTCTCCATCGGTCGGTGTTGGTCAACAGCACCGGTCATCATGACCGGGACCGTGCACCGACCGGTGGAACTAGCCGTCTTCACTGCTTTCCCCATTTGGGTTGGGCTTGCTCGTCGAAATTATCCAAGCAAATTCCTTGAGCCGCGAGAGTTCCCTCAAGAAGAGCCCGCTCGTGTTGTGGTGGGCCGAAGTTGTGTAAATCGCAGTCGATCCCAAGACATCGAGCGAGCCCGATGAGGGCGATGTCATAGGCCAGTTGGTCGGTCACATTGCCCACCACCCCGCCCGATCCAAGGTGCGGGAAGGTTCCCGCACCGAGCTGGCCTCGGCATCGGAGCAGTTCCGCTAACGCCTCCCCGGTCGTGGGAAGCTGATCGGAGTCATGAACCTTGTCGAGCGCGGTCTCGAGGAGCTTGGTGTACAAAATCGTGGCCATTCAACCGTCAACGCTGAGCGTCACCAGGTTTGGTGAGAGCGCCGTGGGGGCCTTAAGGTACCGACCGCGATTGGGTTGTGACATTGGCCCCGTCTCTTGCGGATTAATGGATTGGTCAGTCTCGTTGCTGACCCAGGTTCCAAAGTTCATAGCAGTCATCATGGCCCGTCTTCCAATCTCCATATAGGGCCAATAGTCACGTTTTGTCCGTCGACAGCGAGCGCTGCCAGATGCCCGACGGCCTGGTCGGCCGAGGTTGAAAGAGGTGCGAAGGCTCGATCTTCCTGGCAACCAGCCAGTTGGGGTCCTTCTGTGACCAAGGAGAGAGTGCATGGATATCGAGGCACTCATCATTGACGCCGTACGGTCACCGAGGGGAAAGGGCAAGCCGAGCGACGGGCTTCACGAGCGTTGACCTTTCACTCCGAAGTCTGCGGTGCCGCAGCCAGACTGCTAGGAGTGGATGCTGTCCGGCTCTGGCCTGACCAGGCGCTGTATATAGAAGCCGGAGGTCGGGAGACCGGTACCCACCAGGCTCTTCCCTATAGGCCATCGCCGAGGAAGATTCGATTCCCGCGTGGATTCCCCTGGATGGCTCCACCTGGGAGGGTGGGGCCATGGGTTACTTTCCCGGCTCATATCGCTTACACCTCTTAGGTAGACCGGAATTCGTCGAAATACCCGTTGGCGGGACCGAGGATGATTCCAACTCTGCCGAGCTTCGGGGCACCGGGCCGATCCATCTGGATATGCAGCGCGGGCCTGTCGGTGGGTGCCACCACAGCCTCATCTTCCACCTGGCCCGCCCTGACACCTTGTCGCGCACCCGACGGGTTCACACGGCAATCTTCTTCCGCACCGGGAGCACCCGCGGAGCGAATGCCGGGCATTTCGCAGTAGATCAGGCCAACGTAAAATTGGGCAAGCCAATGGACAGCGACGTCACTCCACTCGCGTGGCCGCGCCGGGAGTCCGGTGTGCCACCGCCGCCGACGGGAGGCACGACCTCGAGGCATGACACGAAAGTAGCCAACGTGGTGAGAGCGGCCCCTTGTGGATCGGGATCAGTTCAGCTGGTGGCGGAAAGTTCGCTGGCGCAGTACTTACATTTGGTGGCGTCCACCGGCAGATCGCCCGACAGGCAGTGTGGGCACTTCTTGGTCGGAGCCGGATTGCCGAAGACGGTCGTGCCCTGCCTCTTCATATAGGCCTTGTACGGGACCACCAGCACGAAATAGATAACGGCCATGAAGATGATGAAGTAGATGATGGCGGAGACGAACGCGCCCACGTTGATGGTTTGGCCGTTGAGGACCCAACCGAGCCCACTGGAAGAGGACTTCCCGGCGACGGAGTTGACCAGGGGCGTGATGATGTTGTCAGTGAAGGCCTTGATCAGAGTACTGAAGGCCAATGCCACGACCAAGCCGACGGCGATGACGATCAAGTCGCCCTGCATGAGGAAATTCTTGAAGCCCTTGAACATGGCGAACTCCTTGCTGAACCGCCAGCGCGGTTGGTGTGTTAATGCGATGTGGGTTCCCGGTGCGGTGACAATCCTGAGGGAATGCTCGGACTCGGCCAAGGACGTCGGGCCCTTGGAATACCCAGAGTTCCCCGGTCATCGTCCCCAGTCAAACCGGGTTTGAAACAAGGTGTCCCGGCCCGACCTCGGGTTCCGGCAACAAGGACGGTCCGCCTGTGCGATAGCGTCCGACAGCGAACTGTTGGGAACCTTCTATTTGTGCGGTAGTGGGAAGTAGTCATCGTTGACGCCCACGCCGGGGATGACCATGTGGGGGCAGATGACCGTGATCAGTGGACCGGCCCCGCCGGGAGACGGATGACTATGCGAATCGCCATCATCGGGGCCGGGATGGCAGGAATCCTGAGCGCCGTCAAACTGACCGAGGCGGGCTTGACGGACGTCACCGTCTACGAGAAGGCCGATCGTCTCGGTGGGACGTGGAGAGAGAACACCTATCCCGGGATTGCCTGCGACGTTCCCTCTCATCTCTACAGCTACTCGTTTCACCTCAACCCCGACTGGAGCCATCCGTTTTCACCGGGTCAGGAGATCCAGGCGTACCTCGAAGACGTGGCACGTGCCCATCAGGTCGATGAGCTCATTCGGTTCGGCGAAGAGGTCATCGAATGTGCGTGGAGGGATCAACAGTGGCACCTGGAGACCTCCAGTGGTCTCCAGGACAAAGTTGACTTCGTGGTCGCCGCCACTGGCGTCCTTCATCATCCGAACTACCCAAAAATCGAGGGCATCGAGACTTTTGGGGGTGCCATCTTCCACAGTTCGCGATGGGATCACCGGGTGGCCATTGACGGTGCGCGGGTCGGGATCGTCGGGACCGGTTCGACAGCGGTGCAGATGGTGTCGGCAGTCATCGATCGGGCCCAGAAGCTCTCCCTCTTCCAACGAACTCCCCAGTGGATCATGCCCCAGGAGAACCCGGCCTATGGCGAGGAAGAGAGAGCGGACTGGATCCAGAATCCGCAGAAGTTGCAGAAACTCCACGGCAACCTCTCAGAACTCTTTGCCGGCTTTGCCAATGGCATCGTGGATGCCGAGTCGCCACAGATGGCGATGATCGCCGATCTCTGCCGGCAAAACCTGGAGGTGAAGGTGACCGACCCGGTGCTCCGGGAGAAACTCCGGCCCAACTACCGGGCCGCGTGCAAGCGCCTTGTCGTCTCTCCGAATTTTTACGAAAGCATGCAGAAGGCGAATGCAGAGCTGGTTACCGAGCCCATCGAATGCATCGAGACCCGGGGCGTGCGCACTGACGACGGACGGCTGCACGACCTCGATGTCCTGGTACTCGCCACTGGCTTCAAGGTCGATGCCTTCATGCGTCCGATGTCGGTGATCGGGCGCGACGGCAAGGATCTGTCGCAGGCGTGGGCCGACCGCCCGAACGCCTATCTGTCGATATCGATCCCCGACTTCCCGAACTTTGTCATGTTGAACGGGCCCAACGGGCCGGTCGGGAACTTCTCGCTCATTGAAGTCGCGGAGATGCAGTTCGACTACATCATGCAGTTGATCGATCTCGTCCACTCGGGTGAGTGCCGGGAGATCAGTCCCACCCAGGTCGCCATGGACCAGTTCGAGACCGAACGGGTGAAGGCCGCCGCCAACACCATCTGGAGCACGGGTTGCCGTAGCTGGTATCTCGACGACCGCGGGATCCCGGCCACGTGGCCCTGGTCATTCGATCGATTCCGCGCCGAAATGGAACGGCCGAAGATGGTGGCGTACGACCGACGCGACTAGGCCAGCGCGTGGGAAATGCCCCTATGCGTGCACCCGCCAATCCGGGGAGCCTGGTTACTGCGGCAGTTGAATGCCGAGGTCAGCGGCTTTGGCGACAGCCGCGGCGGGGAAGATGTTCCTGACCAGAAATGGGTCCTTCACCATCAGATAGTCGGGCACCAGAGCCTTGGTGTAGCGCTCGAGGTAAAGGAGTTGCTTGGCGATGAGCACCATTTCCCGGGGTGCGGTGGCGCCGAGTGATTCCGCAATGTCGAAAGCCTGTTTGAGCAATTCTCCGAGGTTGAGGCCGGACACCGATTGGTCGAGTAGCGGGTCGAGGACCATTTTGAGTTGCTGCCCGACCATCTCATCGCTGATATCCATGGCTGCCGGGAAGATCTCGACCCGGCGGAAGGCTCGGGCGATGCGGGTGTAGTCGCGATCGAACAGAATGGTGAAGAGCAAGTCGGAGAAGAATTGCTTCCATGTGCTGTCCAGTTCCCCCATGATGCCGAAATCGAGAAACGAACATCGTCCGTCGTCGAGGAGCCACATGTTCCCGGCGTGCATGTCTCCATGGAACGGGCCATGGACCAGAACCGCCTCGAGCCACGCCTTGCACCCTCGGCGAAGGACTAGTTCGGCGTCGATGTCCCGCTCCCGGATGGTGTCGAATGCGTCCATCGGGATGCCCACCATGCGCTCCATGCAGATCATGTGGGGACCGCAGTAGTCCCAGTAGACCTCTGGCGCCGTCACCCATAGGTTGTCGCCGAATGCACCAATATGGTCCCGGAAGGTTGCCTGACGGTGCGCTTCGAGGGCGAAATTCAGCTCCTGGTTGGTCACCTGGTGCAGGTCTTCGATGATGGCGGGCGCATTGAAGCGCGAGCCGGCCTTGGTCCGGGCCAGCACCAACGCCAGTTCGTGCAGGATCCGTAGGTCGGTGTTCATACGCCGTGCGATGTCAGGACGTTGCAGCTTGACGACGGCATCGCGTCCGTCGGGCAACACACAAGCATGGATTTGGGCGATCGAGGCGGCCGACAACGGCCGATCGTCGAACGAACGGAAGAGCTGGGCCGGCGACCGACCCAGATCCTCCCGGATGAGACGGTGCACGGTGTCGGATGGAAAGGGGGGAACCTCGTCGAGGCAGCGTTGACAGGCATCGGCAAGCGGAGTGGGGAACAATCCGGGGGACGAGGCGACCAGTTGCCCGAGTTTGACGAATGTCGGGCCTAGCGTCTCGAAGCCGTCCACCACCGCGCCGGCGGCGAGGACCGACCAGCGCTGTCGGATCTGGCCCAGTTTGCGAGGGAGGACCCGCAGCAGGGCCATCACCATGACGAGACCAATGGTGACGACCCGACCGAGTTCACGCCCACCGAATCGGTCAATGGGCGGAGTATGAACGGCCAGGTCCGCCTGCGGGGGCCCCATGGAATAGGGCCCACGGAAATTGCTGACCACCCCGGTGCCACCGAAGGTATCGGCCACCTGGTGGTACATGTCGCTCATGACCCTCGGCCTCCTACAGACGATGCTGGCTGGGCCAGCATCCCCTTGAGGCGTATCCCGAACTCAATGTCCGCGGTCTGCTGCAGGGCAAGATCCAGCTCGGCGGTAATGACGGTGGTGGCGAGCGGACGCATGCGCAGCACGATGCCAGCCAGCTTCTCGGCATTTCGAGCCGAAGGCACCCCATCGACCAGGTGTGGCTCGATGACATGGTGCACCACCATCTGCACGAACCGACCGGCAATGGCATCGACGTCGGACCGGAGCTGCTGGAGCTCGGCAAAGAGGTCTTCGAGGGGAATCCCCAACCGGGCCAGTTCGACGCCGGCACGCAGAAGCCTCGGGCTCGGCACGCGAACTCGCTCTCCATCGGGATCGACTTCGACGAGGCGCAGCCGTACTGCCTGATCGATTACAGCGGGATCCTCGAGGGACAAGCCGTAGTGCTCAAGGGTCTCAGCGATGGTTCCGAGCTCGGGAACTTCGTCGCTGAAGATGCCGATCAACTCCCGGCCCATGCCGAGCAGCTCGCCGAGGTCCTGACCGTGGCTCCAATTGTCGAGCAGCTCGCCGATGTTGCCCAGGGAGTACCCCCGCTCCAGCAACGACCCAATCAGACGCAAACGAACCAGATGGGCCGGGCTGTACCAGGCAGTTCTCCCGATCCGTCGCGGCGACGGCAGGAGCCGACGATCCTGATAGGCACGTACATTGCGGACGGTGGTGCCGCCGGCGCGGGCCAGTTCATCGATGCGCATCTCGTCGGGCGTCGGTTCGGCCCGGTCCTCCGGGCGCCCCGATGTCATCGGGTGCGAGCCGGCGACGGGTCTGGGTGGCGAGACGGGGGGGGAGTGAGGTCGATACGGGCGATTGCCCGGCGCAAGCGGGGCATGAAGCGTTGGCTGAACAATCCGAGGTGCGCCTCGGTGGCCACCGGCATCAGCGGCCAGTCATCATCGACGGCTCGCAGTACGGCGTCGACCACGATCTCGGGGGTGATGTGGCCGACTTCTCCGTTGTCCACCATCAGGCGCCCGAAGGCGAGTGAGCCGCGGATGACCCCCCACAGGTTGACGTCGAGGATCTGTTCCCAGTCGTCATAGGTGGTGTCGAGGAAGCTCCCTGCCATTCCGAGACCAGCGTTGTTGACCACCACGGTGGGCCCCCGTGTTCGGCGCCAACCTTGGCCGCCAGCGCCTCCATGGCCGACCCGTCGGTTACATCCAGTTGATGGAACTCGGCAGTGGCCCCGGCAAGTCGACACAGTTCGGCGGTGTGCTCCGCGGCATCAGCCGACAGGTCGGTGGCGATGATGTGTGCGCCACGCTCGGCAAAAGCCAGGCAGACGGAACGCCCGATACCCGAGCCGGCTCCGGTGACCACCACGGGTGACGGGCGACGACCAGCGGGCTTGGCTCCCGCCTCGACGGCGGCAACGTGTTCGCTCACCCATCGGGCTACCTGGTCCGGTCGTGACCGGGGGAGCCAGTGTTGGCCACCGACGTCACGACGTACGAAGGTGGTCGCCAGCTCCTCCATGCCGTCCACCAGGGACGGTGTCACGAAGGCGTCGGCGGAGGCCACTAGGAGCTGCACGGGAACCTCGGTATGTACCTCTTTCGGACGCCTGGTGTGTTGGAAGATGTTGGCCCGGTAGAGGTCGACCCCCCGGGCCGCATCGGTGGCGAGGCTGGTTCCCGGCCAATTCTCGTCGACGGTTGCACCCTCGCGTCGTTCCAACATCATTGGCCACAGACGGGCAAGGCCGTGGCGCCAGGCAAACGGGGCGAACGGCGTATGAAAGGCGTAGATGTACCACGAGTGGGTGGCCTGATCGAGGAGTTCCCGCCAGTGCCCGTTACCCGGTCGCATTCGGGCCCGGATCCATGCGCCAACGTGATCGAGGCTGGGCCCTGACATCGAGGTATAGCTGGCAAAACGAGGAGCGGCGTCGGGGTCGGTGACCGCGGCCCACGATTGGATCGAGCCCCAGTCGTGGGCGACCAGGTGGACGGGCCGATCGGGTGAGACGGCGTCGGCCACCGCCACCAGGTCGGCGACGAGGGCTTCCATCCGATATCCCGAACGCCCGTTGGGAACGCCGGACCCGCCGACACCGCGGACGTCGTAGGTCACGACGTGGTGATCGGCCTCGAGATGCTCGGCCACCAGATCCCACAGGTGGTGGTTGTCGGGGTAGCCGTGGACCAGGATCACGGTGGGAGCGCCGGCTCGACCGCGCTCTTGGACGGCCAGTGACAGACCTCCCCATCCGGCCACTGTGCGGCTGCGGAGTTCGTTCATCGAAGACCGATATCGGCGGTGTCGCCCCGCCGCGGGAGGTTTCCGGCCACGGATTCGGCCACCTCGTAGTTCAATGGTTGCCCCTGGCGCAAGGCAACCAGCTGGTTACGGGAGTCCGTGGCCATCATCATCTTTCGCGACTGTGCCAGTATCCAATGTCATTGTCAACCGGACGTTACCTCTCCGGCTGGGCGGGACCCATCGTCGGTGGTTCGGTCGCCCATGCCACATACATGGCGATCAATCCCTCAGTTGCCTGCTCTATGAATTCGGGGTCGCGCCCGGCCTCGCCGACATGGAGCCATGCCTGGACGGCTTCGACCAGATAGGCGACGATGGTCCGGTCCGCCCAGGCCCGGATGACCGGATCGGCAATGGTGGTTCCCACCATGCGGTCGGCGACCTCAACCGCCTTGGCCCACCACCCGTCGTAGTACGAGGCGAACCGCGCCTCGCGAAGCGAATGCCCGGTGAGCAATCGGAAACCGTCCGGATTCTCCCGGGCCACCGACAGCATCGATCCCACGATGTATCCCCGTCGCCCCGGGACGTGCTCCATGCCTTGGATGAATTCGTCGCGGAGCCGCTCGGCCGCCCGTTCGAGCACGGCGCGGTATAGGTCTTCTTTCGAATCGAAGTGCCGGTACACGATGAGGCGGGTGATCCCGGCTTCGGCCGCGACATCTTCCATGGAGGTGGCGGCAAACCCGCCACGGGCGAAGGCGGCACCGGCGGCCCGGAGGACCTGTTCGTACCGCTCGTCTTGACGCATCAGCCGCCGGGTCGGGGTAATGGTCACGGGAGGAACCTCATACTTGCCAAAGTGTATACGCATGCGTATACACTTTGGCGAACGGTAATACCGGCCCAAGGGGGGACCGCCATGACGACATTACAAACCGAATTCAGTGAGATGGAGCTGTTGGCCGAACATGCCATCGCTGAGCCCTTGATCGTCAATGACGTGCGTTGTCACGGGGGGTTCGACGAGGACGGCCACTACGTGTCACCCCGGACCAAGAACCGGTGGCCGGCCATCCGTGCCTGGGAAGAGCAGCGCCTGGCCCAGTTCGACACCCCGATTCTCGATGTCCCCCTCGACACCTGGCCCGAGAGTTTTCCCAATGTCGCCCAGTCGAAGTTGCTCCTTCGCCATGGTGTGCCCGAGCCGACGATCACCTCACTCACCCGGATCGGGACAGTGGAGGGTTTCGGTGGGATGCTGCGCCTACTTCCGACGCCGGATTTTGCCAGTTGCTTCGATGAGGAGATTGCCGGGACTGCCATCGCCCACATCGATGGTGGGCTCTTCGAAGCTCATGCCCGTGACGAATCCGGTTTCGGAGATCAGGCCGGTCATGACCGCATGTGGTTCGCGGCCCGGGA
Source organism: Acidimicrobiaceae bacterium (assembly GCA_003152015.1). Lineage (GTDB taxonomy): Bacteria > Actinomycetota > Acidimicrobiia > Acidimicrobiales > RAAP-2 > DASZIT01. Next base: position 30,727 of record PLZF01000093.1, read on the forward strand.
CATTGCCTTCGACAACCCGGCCACCGAAGATCACACCGCGCGCATGTTGGATCGCATGGGTATCGACACCTCTCCGAAATCCGCCGAGCAGATCAGCCAGCTGCAGCAGGCAGCCATTGCCGGTCGAGTGCTCCCTGACGACATCGACTTCACCTTGGAGATCGTGGTGGGTCGAATGATCGGCCTCCTGTTGATCGAGATCTCCGCGTTCCACGGTTTCCGATGGGCGGAGGCGGTACTCAGTGATACCGAGTTGGTGGCCGGTGACGGTGCGGCCGCCACCCTGGTCTCTCACATCCGAGCGGACGAGACACCTCACGTCGCCTGGCTGCGCACCGCTCTCTCCGAGATGCGGGACCGGACCTGGGTGGGAGAGAACGGACGCAAGTACGACGGGACCTCCATGATCGAAAAGCTGTGGGACCGGGCGTTGGAGAACTCCCTTCTCCTACGCCGCCAGGAGAATTTGCAGTTCTTCATGAGCGAGATCGAAGAAGCCGTTGACGGCCGACCCGACGGAGCCGATCTGATCGAGGAGATGCTCAGCCTCGGAACTGTCACCCGGCTCGACAACGGCACGGTCGTCGACACTGCCAGCCAGGCTCTCTTCGGTTGATCTGAACAGCCATGAAGTTCGGCATCTTCTATGAGCATCAGCTTCCCCGTCCATGGCACGAGCACAGCGAACAACAACTGATCAACGATGCTCTCGACCAGATTGAACTGGCCGACAAGCTGGGAATCCAGTACCTGTGGGAAGTGGAGCACCACTTTTTGGAGGAATATTCGCATTCGAGTGCTCCTGAGGTATTCCTGGCTGCTGCCAGCCAACGAACCCAGCGCATGCGTATCGGGCATGGCATCGTGCAAACCGCGGCGGCGTACAACCATCCGGCCCGGACGGCCGAACGGATCTCCATGCTCGATTTGGTATCCAACGGGCGGGTGGAGTTCGGGTCGGGAGAGTCGTCTTCGGAGGCTGAGCTCCGTGGTTTCTGCATTGATCCGGCGGTCAAACGGGAGGCGTGGCTCGAGGGTCTTGAGATTGCCATCCGCTGCATGACCGAGACGCCCTTTGGCGGGGTGGACGGAATCTTCACTCAGATGCCGCCGCGCAACGTTGTCCCCAAGCCGGTTCAGAAGCCCCACCCTCCCCTGTGGGTGGCGTGCAGCCGCCGTGACACCATCCTGCTGGCGGCGGAAAAGGGGATCGGGGCCCTCAGTTTTGCCTTCATCGAGCCCGAGGACGCCAAACAGTGGGTGGAGGACTACGAGGCGGTGCTGCGCGAGAAGTGCATCCCGGTCGGCCTGTCAGTCAATCCACAGGTGGCCTGTGTCACGCCCATGATGTGCTCCCCTGACGAGGACGATGCCATTGCCCGGGGGCTGGAGGGAGCCAACTTCTTCGGTTACTCACTCGCCCACTTCTACGTGTTCGGAGATCATGTCCCCGCCACCACCGATGTGTGGGAGGAGTTCCAGCAGCGCCGGGGGAAGATGGGCTATTCCCCCGAAGCCGCATTGGCGAATCGACAGCAGACCCTGGGCGCTCAGGTGGCCTCGGGGGATGCCAAGGGATTGCGGGGGGCGACCGGCACCCCCGAACAGCTTCGGGAGTTCCTCCGGCGTTACGAGGCTGCCGGGGTCGACCAACTGATCTTCGTGATGCAGGCCGGCCGAAATCGGCACGAGCACATCATGGAGTCGATCGAGTTGTTCGGCACCCAGGTATTGCCTGAGTTCGTCGAACGGGACGAAGCCGCCAGTGTGGCCAAGGCGGCCAAGTGGGAGCCGATCATCGAAGCCGCCTTTGCCCGGCGGACCACCGATCACCCATCGATGCCACCCGGGTACGTCATGAGAGCCATACCAAAACAGATGGTTGACGCCATGGACAGTGAGCCGGCACAGCAGTGGCTGGAGTCCCTCGCCGACAAGCAGGCCGCCGGGGTGCGTGACGAGGAGTTCCAGCGCCTGGTGGACGGGTAGACCGGCGTCCGATCAGGCTTGGGCCCGGTGGACCGATACTGCGTAGTTCCCTGATCCCGAAAAGGGGAGGCGGTCCCAGGCGGCCCACCGCTCGACAGGTTCGAGACCGGCGGCCGTGCAGTGCTGGTCGTAGTCGAGCACCGAGTAGCTTCCATCCAGTTGGAATCCGGTCACCAGGGCGCCGCCGGGCCGGAGGTGTCGAGCGCAACCGCCGACCAGAGCGGCCTGGGTGCCGGCCGGTGTGAACAACGGCACGTTGCCGGCCATCACCACGACGTCGAACACCCGGCCGAGGTCGAGCTCGGTGAGGTCGGCTTCCACCCAGGTGAGCCCGGAGCCGATCCGGCGGGCGGTGGCAATCATCGAGGGGTCGGTATCGACTCCGACCACCTCGACCCCTCGGCGGTCGAGCTCCATCGCCACCCGACCGGTTCCGCATCCCGCATCGAGCACCGTGGTTGGGGTCAGACTCATCACGAAGTCAGCTTCACCGTGTACGGCCACACCCGAAGTCGCGAGGGTATCGAACCGTCTCTGGTAGCTTTCGCCGTCCCATGCCATAGTTGCATCATCGCGCCAGCGATCGGGAGCGTAGGATCCAAGGGCACAATCGGGCGGCCGGGGATTCCAATGAAAGGGGCAGTTGTGACCGACGTGGCGGACTCGGAAGCAGAAACCGGTTCTCAACGGTCGGTCGACGCGCTTTCCGCCGAACGGCGTTCAAAGCGTGATTTTCTTCGGGACAAAGGCATCGATCCCTATCCGTCCCGGTTCGATCGTTCCCACACCAACGCCGAGTTGCGTAAACGCCACGGCGACTTACCCGCCGATGCCCGGACCGGCGAAATCGTTCAGGTCGCCGGGAGGATCACCAGTGTGCGGGGCCACGGGAAGTTGGTCTTTGCCACCCTGCAGGATGTCTCGGGGTCCATTCAGCTGCTGATCCCGGTGAGCAATCTGTGCGAGGCCGGTGCCGCCGTGCTCGACAAGTCCGACCTCGGAGACTGGGTGGGGGCCACCGGGGAAGTGATCGTGAGCAAGCGGGGCGAGCTTTCGGTCGAGCTCACCGAGCTGCAACTGCTCTCGAAGGCCCTCCGACCACTTCCCGACAAATGGCACGGGTTGAGCGAGGCGGAGATGCGCTATCGCCAGCGCGAAGTCGACCTCCTGGCGAATGAGGACACCCGGCGCGTGTTCGGGATCCGCTTCAAGGTCGTCTCCGCCATGCGGGACGTGCTGGTGGCGGAAGACTTTCTCGAGGTTGAGACACCGATACTCCAGCCTCAGGCCGGCGGGGCCATCGCCCGCCCGTTCGTCACCCATGCCAATGCCCTCAACATCGATCTCAGTCTCCGCATTGCCCCCGAGCTCTACCTGAAGAGATTGGTCATCGGGGGCTTTGAACGGGTCTTCGAGATCGGCCGAAACTTTCGCAACGAGGGCGTCGACACCCGGCACAGTCCTGAGTTCACTGCGCTCGAGGCGTACCGGGCATTCGGTGACTACACCGACGGCATGGGCCTCACCGAGCGCCTGGTAGTGGCCGCCGCCCGGGTCGCCACCGAGCGGATGACATTCACAACGGCCGGGGGACCGGTCGATCTGACCCCGCCGTGGCCCCGCCAAGAGTTGTTGGGCTTGATCGAGGAGGCCGCCGGGCGTCGTCTGCATCCTTCCGACCCCGTCGACGACGTCCGCTCCGCCTGCCGTGATCTCGGGGTCGAGTTCGAGGACCCCTGGGGCTCGGGAAGACTCATCTTCGAGATCTATGACAAAGTGCTGCTACCCAACATGCTCGGACCCGTGTTCGTCTGCGGCTTTCCGGTGGAGGTATCTCCCCTGGCCCGCCATCAGCTGACCGACGAGACGCTGACCGACCGTTTCGAATTGGTGGTCGATACCAAGGAGTACGCCAACGGATACAGCGAGCTCAATATCCCCGAGGAGCAAGAGGCCCGGTTCCGGGGTGCAGCGGCCGCCGCTGCCATGGGGGATCTCGAGGCCCATCCATCGGACATGGCATTTGTGCGGGCACTCGAGTACGGATTGCCACCTACGTCGGGGATCGGCATAGGGGTGGATCGCTTGGTGATGTTGCTGGCGGAGGTTGACGCCATCCGGGATGTCATTCTCTTTCCGATTCTCCGCCCTGAGTCGCCAGGATGACTGCAAGCGAAAAGGAGTGATCACCAGAGCCTTGACGGCAATCGCTCCCTCCCGTGGGTTCGGTGACTACCGCGGGCGGGCCAGCCGCTTGGCCTCGTTGGTGACGTTCCAACGGACGGCCCCGATGAGGTCGCGGAAGTGCTCCCGCACGGTGTAGTCGTGGTGCATGGACCCGTCGGTCAGGGTGCGATCGAGGTCCAGGTTGTTGCGTTCCAGCACGTAGGAGAAGTCGCGTCGCATCGGTTCGGCCAGGTTGTACCCGAACGAGCGGTACATGCGGGCGAACAGTGGTCGGTAGAGGCGGATCCGTTCATGGAGACCCGATGAATGGGACATGGGATTCTTCGGCCGCTGTCGGACGTACTCGGGGAGCACGTCGGCGAAGGCGTTACGGAGAACCCACTTCTTCACGCCGTCACGGACCTTGAGGCCCAGAGGAATCTGGAGGGCCAACTTGACCAGGGACAGATCGAGGAAGGGGACCCGAGCTTCGACGCCCTGACCCATGGAGATGCGGTCCACCCGTTGCAACTCGGTGCGGCTCAGGTTGCGGATGTTGTGGCGGAAGAGCTGCTGGCTGAGTGTGCTGCTCACCTGTCGGTACATGTCGTATCCGCCAAAGAGTTCATCCGAGCCGTCGCCCGAGAGCACCACCTTGACACCACACTTGTGCACTCGTTCGAAGAGTGGCTTGGTGACTACCGAGTTGATGACGTCGCCGTATTCGGTGAGTTCCGACATGCGTATGGCTGTCCGAACGTCATCGAGGTGGATGTCGCGGGGGCGCAACTCGATGATCTCGTGATGGACGCCGAGATCCTTGGTCAAACGGCGGGCGAAACGGAGGTCATCGCTGTCATCTGTTCCTATGGTGAAGGCCACACAGTCGGGGTGCATCTCACGGACGTGCAGCAGAGTGAGGGTGCTGTCGAGGCCTCCCGAGAGGATGACGCCCACCGTCAGGTCGGTGTCCACCCTGACCCGGATGCTGTCGATGAGGGCTTCCCGCACCAGACGGCAGGCTTCCTCGGGGTCGTCAATGGGATCCTTCCCCTCGGCGAGGCTCATCAGATCCACATACGGTGACAACTGCGGCGCGGTGCTGGGAGTGCCCCAACCGTGGTAGCCGGGAGCCACCTCGGTAATCGGTGCACCGGCCCCGACCAGCGCCTTGACCTCCGAGGCCACATACAGCGTGTCGTGGAGGTGCGACCAGTACAGGGGCTTGACCCCCACGGGATCACGAGCCAGGTAAACCCGGTCGGTAGGGCGTTCCACCGCTGCGAAGGCAAACTCGCCCCGCAGGTGATGCACGGCCTCCTCGCCCCATTCGAGAAACGCCTCGAGGACGACTTCGGTGTCACCGGTACTGCGCATTTGGTGGCCGAGAGCAATGAGCTCAGTGCGCAGCTCCCGGTAGTTGAAAACCTCGCCGTTGTAGCAGAGGGCCCAGCGGCCATCGGCCGACACCCATGGCTGCACGGAGTGTTCCCGATCGACAATCTTCAACCGTTGCGTCCCCAGCATGCGGCCGTCTTCGCACAGGGTCTCTTCGCTGTCCCCTCGCGGCCGGATGTTCTCCATCATGCGGTCGAACAAACCTCTGTCGGCTCCCTGGCCGACGATCAGCGCAATGCCACACACGACGGTTAGGCAGCCAGGAGCACGCTGTATGCCTGCCGAAGGTCATCACAGGCGCTCGGATTGATGCACACATGCCAGGCCTGTCCCTCGTCGATCACGTTGCAGAGCCCGGCGTCTTGGCGCTCCAACAACAGATCAGCCAAGGTCTGGTCGGCATCGAATTGGCGGAACCAGCGCATCTCGACATCAGCGGCGTATCCACAACAATGGGCGCTGGGGATCATGGCCGCATATCCCAGATCCCGGAGCCGGTGTTGGTGCTGCACGCTCCTGGTCAGACTGGTCACCCACAGTGGGGGAGTGCCCGAGGGTGCCTTGTTGGCAAAGTCGATAGCCAGTTGGTTCAGCAATACCACCAGTTCCGGACGAGCATTGGTGAAACTCACGCCGGCGGTATGGGGCTGTCGCCGGGGCATCACCCGCCGCATGGCCCAGTCCCGTGATCGGCCGGCCAGTCCCTTGGGTTGGAGTCGATAGCTGAACTTTAGGAGGTGCCGGCTACGGAGCGATTCGAGGGTGACCAGCTCGCGCGACCGCAACACGTCGTCGTCAGATACAAAGGAGGTCCCGCCCGCCCACCAGATTGAGTCGATCTGGGACAGGAGGTAGATGCGGACCAGGGTCGACACGTCGCTGGCCGAGCTGCGGTCGTTCGGCCGGTAATCGCGGACCTCTTCGAGCAACTTGACGATGGCTGCATCCTTCCCGTCGGGGGAGCAGGCCAGCACGGCGTGCAGTTGCGGGCGTCTGAACCACTCGGTCAGTAGCGCCTCGACGTCCGCCCGTCCCCCTGGGCCGACTCTGGCATCGACCTCACGGGTCAGATCGGAGACAACGGATCGGTAGGTGTCGAGATCGAGGTCGGAGTTGGGCGGTTCGTACCGGTCATCAAATTCGTCGGAGTCGGTGGCCATGAAGCCTGCGGTCCTCCTCGAGCACTCGTGGTTGTTCCAGCCGACAAATGCATCGCATGGGCGTAAGCCTATCGAACATCGTCGATATGGATGACATCGAGTGCTCGTCCCGACGTTGATCGCCACCTCGGAATCGACAACCCGACCAGTTGGCGCGTGGATCAGCTGTTGTGAAGAGACCCCAGGTCAGAAGCCATCGAGCAACACCTTCCGGCTCCCGTGGGGTGCCGCGGCCTTTTGGTGTGCCTCCATCACCGGAGGGGCCCAGCGCGACATCAATACCACTCCCACCCCCATCAGGATGAGCGAAAGAACAGAAGCGGAAACGGCGCCGGGTGACCTGTTGACGTGCTCACGGAACAATTCGATTCCCAACAGAATGCTCGAAAGCGGATCGACGATCAGAAGCGCGGCCTGGGACACCATCAGCGGGCCGACATTCAGGGAGGCCTGCACAAGGAGCGTGCCGACGATCCCGGTCACGACCAATAGGTAGACCGGCCAGTGGAAGAAGAGGTGCACCCACCCGTCGCGGGCGAGTAACGCGGTGGCCGCCTTCATGAACCCGGCATCAATCGACCACACGATGGCGGCCGAACTGCCGAGCATGGCGGCTCTGCGTGCCGGTGTCCCTCTCCGGCTCAGGGCCAGCAAGACCACGATGATGGCGAGTCGGATGGCAACAGAGCGGATCCAACCGCTGGTGCTCGGCAGACCGGTGCCTTCCTGAGGATGTGCGATGACGAGGAAGCCGGCCAGCCCCAGACAGGTGAGCGCCGCCGCCCCCCACGTCCGGCCGGCTATCTGGTCGCGTAGCCAGAACCTCCGTAGCGCCAGCATGAAGATCAACTCGACCACCAGCACCGGTTGGACCAGGGCGATCTGTCCGAAATACAAGGCGGTGGCCGTGAACACAAAGGTGCCGACCAGGAAGAGCAGTCCCAGCAGCCACAAAGGTTGTCGGATCAGATAGAGGGCTTTACGCCATCCCGTTGAGACTTCAGGTGGGGCGGACACGTGGGCCAGGCGCTGCACCACCGCCGCCGATGCGTTGCAAAGCGAACCGACAGCGGCAAAAAGGATGGCAATCATGTCGGCACCACGGATCTCCTGCCGGTGGGTGGACGTTGCGTGAACCCTCGCTGACCGACAGTGTACCGACGGGGTTCGGCATCCGCTCTGAGGACCGACAGAGGTGGTCGCTGGTCAAGATTCCACCGAAGAGTCACTTCTGGCATAGTGATCCACCTTCGCATCAGATGGGCGCGATCAAAGGGTGGCGGAGTGAGCGGTCATGCTCCACAACGCAACGCAGAGGACACCGAACATCCATCCCGAGCCGGTCGATGAGCCACCCAACCGCGCAGTTGTCGTGCGGCTGATCCGATCGCAGGGAACGGAATGGGGGTTTCCATCTAGGTACCCCTGGCCAGCTGCTTCGCAACGGCTACCTGCGCCACGGCAGTGCGGGTCGCCCCAGGTCCAAGCTGGGCGGTGAGGATCGTAAGCCGCGTGGCGGCAGCGCTGGCCGAGTTCTCCGGGCCTTGCGCAGCGACTTGTAGGTCACGGGATCCCCGCTGACTGCCTAGCGCAAGAGCGTGTGGAATAGGAGGCCGCGGCTGCGGGAGTTCCGGCGGTTAAAACGGAATACCCACTCGTCAATTCTTTTGGGGTCGCCCGTGAAAGACCTGTTCAGCGGGCACGTTGTCCGTGGGCTACGTAGGCGACACAGCGGCGGCGGACCCAGGGATGCCCATACATCTGCTGGTAGATGGCCAAAAGCGCACAGAAGGAAGAGTGGCGGTCACCCCAAGAGATCCATTCCACCACTGCCGATTTCGGCCTCCCCCGGACATGGCAAAGGCCCCAACCCACCCCAAAAGAACATCGAAATACGCCTGGACATGCTCGGGACTGACCGAGCCCTCCATAGTCCCCATCACCCCGCACTTGACGAGCGAGAACACTCGATGGACCGCCGGCAGTACCTCGTGCGCCTGTAGGCCGGCGGCGGCGATCGAGGTGCCCCGGTGCTCATATCGGTCCCGCGTTGCCGCCGGGTAGGCCGACCAGCCGCCGGTGATGACGCAGCTCCCCGGCTCGACGTTGGCGTCGAGAAACGCACTCAAGCTGTTCGCGCTCGCATCAGGGATGACACCGGGTCCGGCACGCCCGGCTCGGGACCACCGAGGTAGCTCTCGTCGACCTCGACATCGCTGCGAAGCCGGCCGCGGCCCGGGCGGACCATCACCGATCGGTACCGGTGCAACATCGCCCAGGCGGTCTGGATCGAGTCCAACTCCATCTCGCGGCGCAGTTGGGGCAGACGAACCCGTCAGGCCAGCGGAGCCAGTCCAGGTAGTCGAGGCGCTTGGAGTCCTCGGCGAACTAAGCGTGCAGTTGTGCGTAGGAGCGTGGGTAGTCCCGGCCGGCGGCAAGGCTCACGTGAAGTACTCCACGCCTCAAGGATACCTAGCTGGAAACCCCCCTTTTCCGCGAATGATCACACCTCAGAACGCTAGATCAGCGGTATTGTTCGGTTGGTCCAGGCTGAGGCCGAGTCGCCCTCGATGCTTGCATTCGCAAGCGTCCCCGACCGCACTTCGGGGCACCGCTGGGCGGCTCAGACACTGCCGATCGCATGTTGCCCGACTTCGCATTAATCATCCCCTGAGCGTCGGCATGTACCGAAATCCATTCTCGAAGCGAACCTGCCGAGCGCCCACAACCTGCGGGCTCTGACCGGTCAGACGAGGGCTTCGACCAGAGCGGATTCGGTCTCCCCAGGATCGCGCCTCAGGGGGTTGATTTGTGCCGATCCTGCCGCAACCGAGCGGGCAATCTGCGCCTATGAGATTGAGTGAAGCCGAACGCTGCGTTTCAAGGAGGACATCGCAAGGCCACCTGGGTAAGAATAGGTCTTGGGCGTCGTGCAGGCGTCGTCAACCCAAGGAGAACCGCCCCATGGACATCGTTCGTAACGCCGATGGCACCCTCGTCGTTCCCGTGCAGCAGAAACGACGGCACCAATCCGATGACAGTGTGGAGACCTCGTCCGTCGCTGCTGAGGGCGAGGCGACGAAGACGGATGCGGCGCCCACGACCCGGCTGCTCCATCCGGGCGAAGGTGGATACGACGAGGCGCTCGCCGAGTGGGACCTTCAGCAGAACCCCGATCGTCCACCGGTTGTCTCGACAGCAACCGGCCGGCAGGAAGCCATGACCCTTGTGCACACGGTGGCGACCTCACCCGATCATGCAGTCGCGCCGGCGGTGGAGGCGCTCGACGATCCCGAAGCGAGCGGCGAAGCGTTGCGCCATGTTCTCGTCGGCGGTGTTCACTCAGTCGAAGACTTTGCCGCTGAGGTCACAGAGGCGGAAGGCGGCGACCCGCTCTCCGCTCACCAGACGACGAAGATCATCGGTGAGGTGCTGACCGAGCTCGATTGATGATCCGCTCGCCGCACACGGACTCACTCCGTCGAGCAAGTGGTCCGGAGATTGCCATGTATACCTTGCCGCCGTCTCACTCACTCTGGAAGGTTTCGCGGGTTGCTGAAGAACCCTTCGGCACCCTTCCGACGTCGCTCGAATCGGAGTGATCAGCATCGAGAATCAACCTCCGTCGGAAGTGACCCCGAGCACCGGGTAGGTGATCGCTCTCGCCACGGGTGGGATGGTCGCTGCTTTCTCTCTCGCCGAGGACCGAGCGAGCATCTTCCCGGTGGCCCGAGATCGGAATTACTGGCTACCGGATGATCGATGCGTGTCCTCGGACGAGGGCTCGATATCTACCGCCCAGCCGTCAACCTGGACCGAATGCAATCGTGGGTCCGTCGACCACGGGATGCCGGTTCGTATTGCGTGACCCAAGGTCCACCAACGCTGTCAACATGACAGTGTGCTCCCTGGTCAGTGCGTAGTTCCGCCGTCCGGCCGCGGGACGGCCTGAAGTAGGGCAGTCGAACCCTGAGGGTTGAGGGACTCTCGGTCGGGCTCAACACCACAAGCCCTGGTTTCACACGCGCTGAGGACGTCTTGCCAAGGAGAAGACGCGTGGTAAACACCTCGCATGGACATGCGACGGATCGGAACGCTCGAGGTGTCGGTCGTGGGTCTCGGAACCAACAACTTCGGCCTCAGCATGCAAGAGGACGAGGTTCCACCAGTGGTCGACGCCGCCCTCGCGTCGGGGATCAACTTTTTCGACACGGCCGACTCTTACCTGCAGAGTGAGGAGCGGTTGGGCCGGGCGCTGGGCCGGCACCGCGAGGAGGTGGTGATCGGGACCAAGTTCGGGAGTCCCCTGGGTGAGGACGGTACCGGCGGTGCCGCGCCCAGCTACGTGCGGGAGGCAGTCGAGCGCAGTCTGCGCCGGCTCGGCACGGATCGGATCGATCTCTACCAGCTCCATCGGCCCGATTCACAGACCCCGATCGCCGATACGCTCGGCGTGCTCGACGATCTGGTCAACGAAGGCAAGGTCCGCGAGATCGGCTGTTCGAATTTCTCGGCTGAGCAGCTCCGCGAAGCCAAGGCCGCCGTGGCCCCCGGTGGAGCTCATTTCGTGAGCGTGCAGAACCACTACAACCTGCTCAACCGAGTGGACGAGCAGGAGGTGCTCCCGGAGTGTCAGCGTCTGGGTCTGGCCTACCTGCCGTACTTTCCTCTGGCAAGCGGGCTGCTGACGGGCAAGTACACCCGGGGCGAGGCGCCACCGGCGGGCACCCGCCTGCAGCGGTGGGGTGATCGGGCGGACAGCATGCTCTCTGATCAGAATTTCGACGTGGTCGACGCCCTGAGCGCGTGGGCGGCGGCGCGAGGGCACAGCTTGCTCGACCTGGCCTTCGCATGGCTGGCAGCCAAGCCGGTGGTCGCGTCGGTGATCGCTGGCGCGACCAAGGCCGAGCAGGTTCGGGCGAACGTCGTTGCCGGTGCATGGCAGCTTTCCCCGGAGGAAGCAGCGGAGGTCGACGCGCTCGCTCCGATCACCTCCTGAGTCGAAGGGTCCGAGCGGGCCGATGCACAGTTCCGTTGGCAGTCGCTCATGGCCTGGACATCGTCCAGAGTGCGACGCCTTGCAGCCATTCGGCCTATAAATGCGTTTGGCTGGCCAAAGAAAGGGAGTTCGTTGCTGGGGTTGCGCTTCACAGTGGACCGGCGATCTACGGGTTGGGGACCGCGTGTACGCCGTGCCCTTATGCGCATGTTGGATATGAGGCAGTGGAGGGAGCGCCCGGAATCGCCTCAGCTGGAGTCCAATCGGACGCAGCTGAGTTCACCTATGCGAGATCGATCGATTGCGGACCCGGCGAATGTCCGGTAGCTATTGGTGGGACCGAAGGCCCGCCGATGCCACAGCCTGATGGTTCGGTTCAAACCGTGGCTGATCGACGCTTCTCCCAGCGGCAAAGTGGCCCTCCGAACTGCCCGTTTACCGCTCTGTCCCGTGCCGTATTCGTGCCACTAGGGCGCAGGATTCGGTCGTACGGAGTGGACGGATACGTACGGTGTGGACACTCTGACCTGCGGGTTTATGTTCCGACCCTGGTCAGAGGCGAGTCGGGATCGAATTGCCGAGGTGAGGGCCGCGGCATCTGTGCCCGCCGCGATGCGGACATCCTCGATGCCCGCCGAGCACAGTATTGAACCACGTCATGCCCGAACTCGAAGATGAGATCACCCCGGCACTGGAGCTCGTGGCTACGGCCTATTTCGTGAAGATTGTCATGGCCGACGAGGACCTGATGCTCGTGACTGTATGAGCCGGTCGAAGGACAGCATTGTCCCGTACCCTCCGTGGGGCACGCAGAGTTCTCGGTGCTACCGTCGAGGCACCAGTGAACATGCACTACTCGGGTCATGTCTTTAGGGTTCGTGGGTGGCTTAGTGCTCCACGGAGGCGGCGACAATGGGCTTCGGCAGGATGCAACCAACCGGATGAACGGTCCCAGACGCAGTGTGGACGTGAGGGACGGAACCGATGGACCGATCAGCAGGCTCGATCATCGAGTTGCGGCCCGTGGGGGAGCGGACGTGAAGTTTTGACTGTGGCCGACTCGGTGCATCAGGCCCCCGGCCGGGTGGACGGCTACGCCCCACTTCGCGAGTACGCGGTCATTGGCGACGGGCGGACGGCGGCACTGGTGGCCTTGGACGGCTCGATCGACTGGCTGTGCCTCCCGGACCTCGACTCACCTTCGGTGTTCGGCGCACTCGTCGATGCCGGAACGGGGGGAGAGTTCACACTCTGCCCCGATTCGACCTTCGAGGCCAAGCGACGTTATCTGCCGGGAACGAACGTATTGGAAACGACGTTTCGGACGGACGGTGGAGCCGTTCGGGTCATCGATGCCATGACCCTGCCAGGAAAGGACCTGAGCCCCCAACGAGAAGTCGTGCGCGCCGTCGAGGCAGTGTCGGGGTCGGTTCCCATGCGATGGAGGCTCACGCCGAGGTTCGGCTTCGGAATGAGGTCCACCCGGATTGGTCTGCGGGCGGGGGTGCCAGTGGCCACGCATGGTGCTGACGCCATGGCGGTTTGTTCGTGGGACGCCGGGGAACCGCGCATTGGGGAGGGATCGATCAGCGGGTACTTCGATGTCACCGCTGGGGGGCGTGCTCTCTTCGCACTCAGTGTCTCCCATCAGGAACCGCTCATTATTCCGAGTCGGACCAACGTCGAGTCCAGATTGGCGACGACGGGTGCGGAGTGGCGGAAATGGTCCGACAACCTGCGATATGGGACCGAGTGGCGAGATGCTGTCGTGCGCGGCGCGCTCGCCTTAAAGCTCCTGGTACATGCCCCCTCGGGGGCGATCGCGGCGGCGGCCACCACCTCGCTCCCCGAGGAGATCGGTGGCGCCCGAAACTGGGACTACCGCTTCTGCTGGGTTCGGGATTCCGCCTTTGTGCTCAATGCCCTGCTCCGACTGGGGTGTGTCGAGGAGGCCGACGCTTTCTTCTGGTGGCTCATGCAGGCGTCGCAACTGACCCATCCGCGCCTCCGGGTGCTCTATCGCCTCGACGGCGGTGCCCAGGCCAGTGAACGGGTACTCCCGCTTACCGGGTACCGGGATTCGGCTCCCGTCCGGATCGGGAACGGAGCGGCCGGGCAACTCCAGCTCGACGTCTATGGTGATCTCTTCCAGGCTGCCTGGCTCTATGCCGAGGCCGGTAGGCCGATTGATGCCGACATCGGCCGCCGTTTGGCGGAGATGGCCGATCTGGTCTGTCAGATCTGGACCCAGCGGGATGCAGGTCTGTGGGAGGTACGCAGCCAGCCCCAGCACTTCACCCAGTCCAAGATGATGTGTTTCATTGCTCTCGACCGTGCGATTCGACTGGCACAGGCTGGACGGATCCCGTCAAAGCATGTCGACACCTGGCAGGCAGAGGCCAAGGCGATTCGTGATTTTGTGGACGAGCACTGCTGGTCCGAGACCATGGGGTCCTATGTGCGCCATGAGGGGACCGACGAGCTCGATGCCAGCCTGCTTCTCGGTGTGCTCTTTGGGTACGCCCGGGGCGACGACCCGAGGCTTCTCGGCACCGTCGAAGCCATCCGTGAGGAATTGTCGTACGGGCCGTTCGTCTACCGCTACTCAGGTCAGGACGGTTTGGTCGGAAAGGAGGGAGCGTTCCTCACGTGCTCGTTCTGGCTCGTCGAGGCTCTGGCGCTCCAGGGCCGGCGTGCCGAGGCGGCCGATCTGATGGAACGGCTGGTTGGAATGGCCAACGACGTTGGACTGTTCGCCGAGGAGGTGGACCCGGCGACGGGGGAGTTCCTCGGAAACCTGCCCCAGGGGCTCACCCATCTGGCTCTCGTTCATGCCGCTCTGGGCTTCACCAAGGAGGATGCCACGTGAGTATCTGGGGAGCTCTGGCCGGCGGCTTTGCTGGGACTCTGGTCCTCACCACCGTGCTGCGGGCAGCCAGTGAGGCTCGCCTCACCCGCATGGACCTGCCGTTCCTTCTCGGCACGGCGATCACTGCCGACCGCCAACGGGCCAAGGTGGTCGGCTACTTGGGACATTTCGGTTTCGGTCTCGTCTTTGCACTGGGCTACTACGGGCTGTTTTTGGCAATCGGCCGTAGCGGCTGGGTGCTTGGGGCCATCTTCGGGTTGGCGCACGGGATGTTCTCGGCCACGGCACTGGTGAATGTCCTCCTGCCCGCGGTGCACCCCCGCATGGGCACGCCGTTCACTGCCGCCGGCTCCTCCCCACTTATCGAGGCTCCCGGCTTCTTGATGCGCAACTACGGACGAACCACACCCCTGGTCAACATGGTGGCGCACGTCCTTTACGGCACGATCGTCGGCGGCTTCGTGGCGCTTGCCCACTGAGCGAACCGGTTTGGAAGACCCTGGGGCATCAACGAGAATCCAATCCACCCCGTGTAAAGGGCGCGATGGTAGGGCCGATCCCGACCGTCGTGACGCCGGGTGCCGGGATGGTGGCGTCTTGGGATGGGCCGTACCCACTAACCATGAAGGAAATGTCAGTGCCGACCTCGCCAATTCGGGCGAATCTGCAGGTCTATCGCGAGGCGATCTCTGCCTGAACGGGGAAGGCCGTCGGGCACAGTTTACGCCAGCGGACATCACCGCACTACGCCGCTACACACCCTAATTTCGATCCATCGAAGAACACCCCTGACCTGGTTCTCTGAGGTGTGACCCTACGCGGAAAATTTCCCTTGTGCTGGGAAGATGTGACTTGCGACAGCGCACATTAACCACCAACAGAAAGGCATCATTCCAGTGCAGACAGAACCCCACAGTCCGGCACGCCTTGTAGTGACGACTGCATGAATTCGCCGATTCCTTCACCGGGACACCCAGATTGGATCCGAGCCGCCGTCTTCGTTGGATCAGTCACCGGCACCAGAGGGGACAACCCACTCTACGGGTTGTCCCGTCACGTCTGCGATGCGATCGAAATCATGGTCGTAGTGCAAGACCACCAGGCGTGAGCGCTCGGCGGCTGCCGCAATGATGAGGTCGCCGATCTTGACCGCCCGGTGGAGCCCTCGGGCGGCGAGCTCACCCTGGACGTCCGAGGCACGATCCAGGACGGCTTGGTCGATCGGCACCTGCGGCCATCCCACTCGGGCCGACCGCGTACGCTGCCAGTCCTCCCCATTCCGAGCGCTCACCCCCGCCTCGAGGTCGGTGATCGTGCAGCGGGCCACCAGCCCAGCTTCGATGAGCGGAACCAGACGAGGCCTGATCGCAGGCTTCGCGATGCGCGCCACAGCCGATGTGTCAGCGAGGAAGTGGGCGCTCAGGCCCACGCGGCACGACGCTTCTCGTCGTCGGCCAGGTCTGCGCTGCCTGCAACTGTGGCGTAGTCCAGTAGTGCTCGACGCCGGGCGGCAAGCGCGATCACCTCATCGAGGGCCCCGTTAACGGTCGCCTTTGCCGTCGCGACCCCGAGTAACGAGCGGACCTCGTTGAGCTTGTCTTCATCGACGTCGATGAGCTTCTTGGTCATGTCCCGAGTATATCCCGTTGTGCCCAGCTGTATATACAGGGCCGTCCCCCAAGCCGATCCGCTTACGGTGATCGTCCAGCGCCGCTGAAGGCGGCCCCGAGATGATCCGTAGCCCGTTCGGCTTACGGGAGACCCGCTGACCCGCGTCTGATGACCTCGGATACGCGATAACCGTCTGATCGGGGGCAGCTCCTCCTGAGTTCCGGAATTCGGTTCGCTCATTCGGGCGCACTGGACTGAGCAAAGGGTAGAAGTCGGTGGTTCGAGTCCGCCCCGGCTTACCTCCCCTCGTTGCCAAAAACAGAACGTTTTGGCTGTTCGGGGCGGCTTTTGATGTCCGGTTGCTCGAAGCACTTGAGAGTCCTACTCCAACCCCTGGGGAGGACTCGGTGGGGGCGCAAAATGCGAGCCGAAGCGATCATCATCTCCGACGACCAGCTCTCGCTGGCGACAGCCCATCAGGTCGCCGAGGAGGCACAATTTCGGCTGTTGCACTCACACCTCCATCGCGGCGAATCCGAGCCGGATCAAACGTGCATGCCCGCTCCGAAGGCGAACCAGAACCTCCTCGTTCTCAGCGTCGCGCCACCAATGCGCAACCACAGGTCGCCAGGACCACGAATCCGATCAGTTCCAAGACGATCGACGTCGAGGCCCAGGGAACGTCGAGTCCGTCATGGATGCCCAGGAAACCGACCGTGGCGCTCAATAACAGGCCAACCACGCTCACCGCCTGGAAGCCGGCGCCGGCAAGCACCGCGAACGTCCGGCGAGACAAGACGATGGTGGGCACGAACACGAACGCCGAGATGGACTGGGCCAAGAACAGAGGGCCAATGCGCGGAACGTGCCGATAGCCGGCGAACCACAGATGTAGGTGGATGGCCCCTGATGCACCGACTGTTGCCGCCCCGACCACCATGGCCAGGATGATGGCGACGCGAAACCACATTGGTGACGACTTTGGAACCCCGAGGAAAAGAATGCTTCGCGCCCATTGAACGAACCCTGGCCGCCCCGAAGCGGAAGAGGTGCTCGGCTCGGTCGCCGACAGGGCAGCCATCACTTGTCGCACCCATCCCCGTCACTAGGGCCACCGTTGTTGTCGGCGTCTTGATCACCACCGTTGTTTTGGGGGATCGTGCACTGAGTGGTTGAGGTAGTCGATCCTCCTGTTGTGGTTGAGGACGAGTTCGTTGAAGTCGTTGAAGTCGTTGCGCTGGTACGCGTGGTGCCGGAATTCGCCTTCGCCGCGATGTCGAGCGAGTTCGTACCGTCGTTCACGAATAGCAGATCCTGGCCGTCAGGAGCGATGGTGGCGCCGAAAAGGTCTCCGGCCCCGTTCGGCACCAACGACACCTTGGCAATCTGATGGCCAGCGGGCGAGATCTCCACTACGTTGCCGTCGTTGCCGTTCATCGCGATCACGTCGCCATTCGGCGCCAGCGTCATGCCGAGAGGACCATTCAAAAATCCGCCCGAAGTAAGGATGCTGCCGGCTGCGCTCACTGCAGTCGTTCGGGACAAGGCGTTCGGAATGGCGACTA
Source organism: Acidimicrobiaceae bacterium (assembly GCA_003152015.1). Lineage (GTDB taxonomy): Bacteria > Actinomycetota > Acidimicrobiia > Acidimicrobiales > RAAP-2 > DASZIT01. Next base: position 48,484 of record PLZF01000093.1, read on the forward strand.
TGAGACTGCCGATCGTTTCAGCCACGTAGAGCGTTCCGTTCTTTCCGAGTGCGCTCCCAGTTGGTCCTTGGACGAGCGCCGCCTGGTTGGCCCTCCAGGGGAATCCGTTACCAATAACCGTCGAGCCCGTCATCACCGGTGGGATGCCCGTCGCCAACGACACATCAATACGAGCGACCGTACAGAGACCCGACGGCGGAGTCGACGTACCACCCGCTGTCCTGCTGAGCACGTTCGAGACGAAGATTTCGGCACCCGAGCTCGTTGGAACCGTCGTCATGTCCCAAGGACCGTTGATGTTCTGGTTAGACCAGGTCTCAACCGGAGTGCCAGTGCTGTTGAGCACGATGAGACACCCTGCCGGGTTGGCGTTCGGCAGCGCACCATCGACTCCGGCAGGCATACTGCCGACGACAACCCAACCACCGGGCAGTATCGAGAGCGCCGTCGAAAGGCCGATACCACCCGGGCAGGCCTCCGAGGAGGGAAGGGAGCCGATCTGGGCAAACGGTATCGCCGCCCCGTTCGGCGAGATCTCGACGATCGTCGACCCCGTTCCTTGGGTATTGGCCTGGTCGTTGAAATTACTAACCAGCGTGTCGCCTTGCACCAAGGCCCCGATGGTGGTGGGGACAACGGCTATACCGTACGGATTCACGTCGCCATTGCTCGGTACGGTTGAGCCCACCTGAGTGGATTTGCCGAGGGTGGCAAGAAACCCCGCCGGCGCTGCATTCTGGACCGGTGTCGTGGAGGAGCACGCGGACAACCCGGCCGCTACTGCCAGACCAAGGGCAAAGACAACGAACGTCTTGCCTACCGGCGGTCGATTGCGTGCCATCAGGAGCCTCCTCGGGGAACCAGGCCCGGACGGAGCCTCGGATATGGATACGGCCAACCCTGGCGAAACGTTCACCGAAAGACGAAGAAACATCGACTGCCAACACACGATGATCTGATCGGGCAAAGCACTCCTGCTGATTCCACCACGAGCCGGCTCGCAATACCGTTGACCGGCCGTTTCAGGATCCGGTATTGAATTCGCGGACATCGCATTCCGCGTTTCCCTAGTCCCAATCATGGGGCATACCTTTGCAACCTCCCCCCAAGCAGTTGGAGTTGGAGCCGCGTCGAAGCATGGCTCAGCGCCGTGGACGAACTCCAGGTGACTTGCCTGCGTCTCCTTCGTCCATCTGCGTCAGGGCGTGGGTCGTCTCAGGCCCGCGTATAGAGGCGGTGGTCCCTTCATCGGCCGTCCCGCGACATCGTTTAGTGGGCGACGGTGCCACGCTCGGGCCGGGGTCCGTCGAGCGGGACGGCCGCCTCGACCACGGTGCCCTGTCCGGGGGCCGAGCGCACTTGGAGGTGGCCCCCGAGCATCCTCGTCCGCTCGCTCATTCCGAGAAGACCGAGATGTCCCGAACCGTGCTCGCCGAGGCTCTCAGGGTTAAAGCCCCGACCATCGTCGGCCACGGTCAGCGTGAGCTCGTTAGCTCCGAACTCAACGGTCACGAGAAGCTGGCTCGCCCCGGCGTGGCGAAGCGAGTTGCGCATCGCCTCCTGAGCGATGCGAAAGGCGCCGAGCTCGGCATCGGAGGCAAGACGACACTCGGTGCCGATGACCCTGAGTTTGACGGCGAGCCCGGCCTCGTCCTCTATGTCGGCGACAAGGCTCGAAAGTGCGGCGACGAGCCCGAGCTGGTCGAGGGCCGGCGGGCGCAGGTCCCGCGCGAGGATCCGCAGGCGGTCTGCCGCATCCAGTGCCTGGAGGCGGGCCTCCCCGAGGCCACCCGCCACGGCTTCGGGGACGCCCGGGACCCCCCCGAGGCTCTCGAGGCGTCGAGCCAGGTGCAAGAAGAGCTGGAGCGGCTCGTCATGCAGCTCGCGAGACAGTCGGCGGCGCTGATCCTCTTCTGCTTGCACAACGAGTTGCGCGTAGCGCGTGGCACGACGGCCCTCGCTTCGCTCCTCGGTGACGTCTTCGAAGATCACCTGGGTGGGTGGGTCGCCCGGGCCGGCAGGCAGAGACACGAAGTCGAGCCGGTAGTCCCTGCCGTCAGGCAGGCAGAGCACCCGCCCGACCTGTTCATCGAGGGTTGCGGCACCATCGAAGAGCGTCGCCCGCAACCGCCCGGCCACGTCCTCGCCGAGCAGCGCCTTCGCCGCGGGATTGGCGTCAGAGACACTGCCCTGGTGGTCGAGGACGACGATCGGGGAACGGTTGGTCTCGAAGAGGCGGCGGTAGCGGGCCTCGACGGCCAGGGACTCCGCCGTCGCTCGCTCGACGCGGGCATGAGCGAGACGCTCGGCCTCAATTAGTTGGCCGAAGGCGAAGGCCACAACGTCGACGAGCGCAAGGTTAAGCAGGTCGCCGCCGACGTGGCCCTGGTCGTTGGGCAACAGTAAGTCGGGCAGCCACAGTAGCGTCGCCCAGAGACCCGTCGCCGCCGAGCCCGTCAGCCCGTAGCGCAGCGCCGCGTAGCCGACCGGGACGATCAACAGCGCGACCGGGATGCCGGCGGGGAACGCCCCCGTGTAGACCGATACGTGCGAGTCGACGAGCAGGTGAACGCCGGCGATGAACACCACCATCGCCTGGATGACCCAAAAGCGCCCCTCGCGCACTGGCGGGCGCGCTGCCCGGCGCACGACGGCGCCGAACTCAGCCCGCGTTGCCCGAGCCACCATGATCCTCCGGGACGACGAGGCGGTGGCCGAGAGCGTAGGCCACCGCCTCGGTCCTCGATGCCACGCCGAGCTTGCCGAGTACGCTTGAAACGTGACCCTCAACCGTGCGCAAGCCAAGCCCGAGCTCGGCTGCGATCTGCTTATTCGACCGGCCTCGGGCGAGTAGCGCAAGCACGTCGGTCTCCCGCCGGGTGAGCGCGCCGGCGGCCGACGGGCCGCTTCGCAACCGCCGGGTGAGCCGACCAAAGACCGCCTGGTCCAGCACGAACACCCCGGCGGCCACGACCCGCACCGCGTCGACGAGTTCCTTCGCGGAGGCGTTCTTCAGCAGGTAGCCACCGACCCCAATCTCGAGCGCCTCGGCGACGTATGCGTAGTCGTCGTACGCGCTCACGATGAGGACCCGCACCTCAGGAAGTGACCCCGCGGCCGCTCGGGCGAGCTCGAGCCCGCTCATTCCAGGGAGGTTGACGTCGATGAGCGCCACGTCGGGACGAAGCAGCTCGAGGACTCCGAGCCCCTCCTCGCCGGAGCCGGCTTGGCCGACCACCTCGATATCAGCTGCCTGCTCGAGGAGCTGGAGCGTGCCCTCACGCACCAGCGCATGGTCGTCCACGATCACGACGCGGATCGGCGACGTCGCCAGTCGGCCCGTTCTAACGGCAGGGGCTCTTTCCGATGACCCTGATCGGACCTGCTCTGCCGGCGTGTGCTCGCCCATGTCACCCAGTTTGCGCCTCGGACGGGGCCGAGCGCCAACGCGGAGCCAGGGGCTCCCCGTGGTTTCACGGAGAGCCCCGTGGGATCTGGGGCCGCTGACCCGTGGTCTCCGGGTTCCATTTCACGGCTGCCCGGTCCACGATGAGGCCATGGTTGAAGCATTCTGCGCCGTGCTTGGCGCGTTGGTAGTGGCCTCCTTGGCCACCATCGCCGTTTACGTGCTCGTGAGCGTGGCGGTCGTGGCCTCGACGCTGCGCGGCGCTGCGCGAAGCCGTCGGTTGGCCGACGAACTCGACCAGGTCCTCGCCGAAATCCTCGGGCCGCGGACGCCCGAGACCTTGGCCGCGCCCGACAGATCGCGGTCGGCTCGGCGCGGCTGAGTACTCGAAGAGCGCGCTGCGCGCGCTTGAGTGGTCGCTGGTCAGTTCAGCGAACACGGTACCCGTGCATCTCCCGTCCCGTCTCGGGCGCCGGACGAATTCGATCCCGGCGCTCGCCGCAGGGCCCTCGGTAGCCTGGAGGACCACCTCCAGCACCCACTGGGTCTGATCAGGGTCGACGTGTCGGTCGTCAGCCGCCCTCACACCTCTCAACCCAGTTCGGCCGAACGAAGTCTTTCCGCGTCACCGTGACTGCCGCCCGCCGATGGACGTCGCCGGACACCGGGGAGGTGCTTGCCTCAATCTCCCGGCCCCGCTTGGCGATCTCGGCCAGCGGGCGAGGTCGTCGCCCCGCTTCGAGAGCATTAGCGGGACGGCGGCTTGGTAGCGATTGACGTGACACCAGTCCACGTGATAGTACGGTCATATACGCGTAGTAGTACACTTATCGCGTAGTATCACGGTAGTAGGTCAAGTAAATGACTACACATGAGCACGGAGGTGCGTATGTCGATCCAGGTGAATGATCGAGCAGCCCGCCTGGCCGACCCGGTGGACGTGGCGATCCAGGTGAACGATCGAGCAGCCCGCCTGGCCGACCCGGTGGACGTGGCGATCCGACTGCGCCCTCCCGAGCACGCGGGCATCGCTGAGCGCTTCGACGCCTCAGACCCGACCCCAGGCCTCGACGTGGCCCGCAACCCCCACGTGGCCCGCCTGTTGCACAATCGCAAGTTCCAGTTCTTGATGATCCTGCCGAACCAGATCGTCTTTTGGACGGTGATCTTCGTCGGCCTGCTCGGCACCGCCGTGCCCGGATTGAACTTCGGAGCCGCGATTACCTGGTACGTCTGGTTCTGCCTCGTCTTCGTGATGATGGTCGTAGCCGGGCGGGCGTGGTGCGCGATGTGCCCCTTCGGGGGCTTCGCCGAGTGGGTGCAGCGGCGCGCGTTCTGGCAGCGCACGCAGAAGACCCTCTCCCTCGGTCGGAAGTTCCCCGAGGGCCTGGCCCAATTTGGCTTCGTGCTGCCGGTCGCGACCTTCCTCCTGCTCACCTGGATCGAGGAGTACTTCAACATCGCCGGGCCGGGCAATCCAGCGTCGACGAGTTTCATGGTGATCGGCATCGTCGCCTCGGCGCTTATCTTCTTCTTGGTCTTTGAGAGGCGGACCTTCTGTCGCTATATCTGCCCGCTCACCTCGCTCATCGGCACCGTCGGGTCGATGGGTATGGTCGCCGGGTTCCGCACCCGCGACCGTGAGGTCTGTCTCAGCTGCAAAACCAAGGACTGCATGCGCGGTGGGGACCAGGGCTTTGGCTGCCCCTGGTACACCTGGCCGGCAAGCGCGGACTCGAACCTGTACTGCGGGCTGTGCACCGAGTGCTACAAGTCCTGTCCGGAGGAGAACATCGGGCTGTTCCTGCAGAAGCCGTTCACTTCCGTAGTGGCGCCCCGGCGGCGGCGGGCCGACGTGGCGTGGGCGATAGCGCTGCTCTGGGGACTCGTGCTCTACCAGCAGATCAACTTCACCAATGCCTACAACTCACTCGACAGCTGGCTGAACGGTCACCTGCACATTCCCCACTACCCGAACCCGGTCGGCTACCTCGGGCTGATCGCCATTCTAACGCTGGTCACCGCCGGCGTGATCCGGGGCATCGGAGCGCTCTGTGCCCGTCGCGACGTCGCGTTCAAACAGGCCGGCAACTTTGCCGAGAGAGGCTCACGATTCCGGGCCTACTTCGTTCCGATTGCCTACGGCCTCATCCCGGTGGTGGGCGCGGACTACTTCGCCCGCCAACTGCCCAAGTTTTTCAAGAGTTCACCGCGGGTCGTGCCCGCCGTGCAGCACATGTTCGGCGCCGCCGGCGTCCACTCCTGGCTCTACAACGCCCGGTTGCTTTCGGACCCACGGATCGTCACCACCCAGGTGGCCGTGATCGCCCTCGGCACAGTCGCAGCGCTGTGGGCGACGTGGCGGATCACCACTCGCGAGCTCATACCCGTGAGCCGCAGTGCTCTGGCTGTGCGAGTCACGACCAGCGGGCTGGTGCTCGTCTGCGGAGCGGCAGCGGCAGTGCTCTACGTGGCGATGCAGGCAGCGAACTGACCGGTGATGATGATGTTCCAAGCACTGACAGCCCCAGACCGAAACGGCAAAGAGGAGCCACGATGACCCTGACGGACACGAACAGGCTTCCAGCCGGTACCGATCGGCCCTATGTGCAGATCATGACCGACCGCTGTGCGGGCTGCCAAGAATGCGTCATCCGCTGTCCAACCGGGGCGCTGTCGATGGATACGAAGCACTGGGTGGCGCTGGCCGACGACGATCTCTGCGTCGGGTGCCGCCAGTGCGTGCGCACCTGCCCGTTCTCAGCCATCGTCGTCGAAGGGCCACTACTGGTCGGCCTCCGCTTCGAACCCGAACCGGTCAGTCCCGAGCACCTGCTCGGAGACATCGGCGAGATTCGCTCCGGCCTTGCCGGTTGGCCAGAGGCGCTAGCCGAGGCCGAGCGCTGTTTGCAATGCCCCGATCCAACATGCATCCGGGGCTGTCCCGCGCATAACGACATCCCCGGCTTCATCGGTGCGGTCCGGGACCGCGACCTCGAGAGCGCTCACGAAATCCTGCGACGCACTTCGGTCCTACCCGACATCTGCTCTCGGGTGTGTAACCAATCCGCCCAGTGCGAGGGGGCATGTAGCTGGTCGCTCGCGGGCGGGACCCCGGTATCCATCGGTCGCCTCGAACGCTTCATCACCGACAACCTGGCTGTTCCGCCACCCGCGCCCGCACCATCTGCCTCCGAGCTGTCGGTGGGGATCATCGGCTCGGGGCCGGCCGGGGCAGGCGCGGCCTGGGACCTACTCGAGGCAGGTGCCTCGGTCACCGTCTACGAGAAAGAGGCCACACCGGGGGGTCTCTGCGTCTGGGGGATTCCCGACTTCACCTTGCCCGAGGTGGTCGCTACCCGGCCCTGGCGCCAGCTCAGTGACGCTGGCCTGGACCTGCGCTGCAGCACCACGATCCGACCCGAGGACCTCGACGGGCTGCTTGTCACTCACGACGCAGTCATCGTGGCCCATGGGGCCGGCATGCCGCTGCGGCTCCCGGTGCCCGGTGCGGATCTCGACGGTGTTGTCGACGCCACCATGTTCTTGCAGGGGGCCAAAGCGGCATTTGAGTCCAACGGCGACCCCGCAGGATTCTGCACCACGCTGGGGCTCGCGGGCGACGCCGGTGAGCAGGGGCACCCGGCGCCCGAGATCCTCGTGCTCGGCGCAGGCAACACGGCCATGGACGTGGCCCGGACAGCGCGGCGCCTGGGCCTTCGGGCGACGTGCGTCGACTGGCTCGACGAACGGTTTGCCCTGGCTCGGCCCGACGAGCTCGCCGAGGCCCGCCACGAAGGCGTCGAGGTGCGCTTCTCGCGCACCCTGACAGCACTGCACGGATCGGCGGGCCGGGTGGTTCGGGCCGAGCTGGCCCTCACCACTCAGAAACGGGCTGACCAACACCCGAAGGTGTTCTCCCAGAAAACCGAGGAACTCCAGATCGATCTAGTCGTGATGGCCATGGGCTATCGCAGTGATCCGGCCTTCGCCGACGCACTCCCAGGCACTCCTCTGCGACGCGAGGCATCCGGTGTGCCCGATCGGCGGTGGACGGCAAGCGGCATCCTGGCCAACCGGGCCTCGGCCTTCGCCCACCACAGCCCAGTGGGCAGACTGGCACTCGGGCGCGAGGTCTCGCTGCGGGCTGCCGCGTTGCCGGTGAGCGAACGGCTATGGGCCGTCGGCGATGCGCTGACCGGGCCGGCCACCGTGGTCGAGGCCATGGCCCAGGGCCGGCGCGCCGCGGCGGCGGTGCTCGATTCCCGACCGACGCGGCCGGGGCGCTCGGACCGCGCGTGGTCGAGCGGACAGCGGCGAGTGCTCGTCTGCTACGAGAGCAGCGGCGGCAAGACCGCACGGGCCGCCGAGGCGGTCGCGGATGGCTTCTCGGCACGAGGAGACCAGGTCCGTGTGCTGCCGATCGCCAAGGTGGGGACCCCAGAACTGGCCGCCGCCGACCTGGTGGTAATCGGGACCTGGGTGGAGGGTTTCGTGGTTGCCGGGGTCCGTCCGGCCAAGGCGATGCGAAGTTGGCTGGACGGACTACCCCGGCTCGCAGGCAAGCCCATCGGAATGTTCTGCACCTTTGCGGTGTCGCCCAAAGATTCCCTTCGCTCCATGCGCAAGGCCGTCGAGGCAAAGGGCGCGCTCGTCGTGGCCCAGGCTGCATTCGGGCCAGGAGAGCTCGGAGCTGAGCCGGGCGTCTTCGGGCCGGCCGCATTCGGCGAGGAGCTCGCACGTCAGGCCACGATCCAGGCGGTGTCGCAAGTGCTTGTCGAGTAAGGCACCAATCTGGTGAGAACGAGGAGGGGGTGGGTCCCATGGAGGAAAGTCCCGGTTACCGACGCAATCTCGCCCGTGCCTTCGTCCGGCTCTACCGGCCGCTCACATGTGGGCGGCGGCGGCGCTCCAGGCTCGACCAGTTGATGGCGCGCTGGTGGACCCGCCTCGACGTGATCGCCTATCGACACCTCGGCATCAGCCTCGGCGTCAAGGCCCTCGGGGTGGACGACGTGCTGTTGCTCCGCACCCGGGGGCGGCGGAGCGGACAGGTGCGAGAGGTTCTCGTCGCCTACGTGGAGCTCGACAAGTTGCCGGTCATTTGCGCCGCCAACGGCGGCTCGGACCGGGCCCCCGCCTGGTTCGAGAACCTGCAGAGTGGCGGGCCGGTCGAGATCGAGCGGAACGGGCGCCGCCAGACGGTCGCCCCGGTGGTCCTCGAGGGCGACGAACGGGAGCGGGCCTTCGCGGCGGTGTTCCGCGCCTTCCCCCACGTCCGGCTCTACCTCGCCACTACGAACCGGTCCTTTCCCGTGGTGCGCCTCGAGGCACTCGACGCCCACGCAGCTGGTCCGGTGGCGCCACGTGAACTGGCGGTGGCAGTGAGCGGTCATGTCCCCCTCCCGGCCTCTCACCGTCGCATCGCTTGACTCGGCGGGAAAGTGGGGCCGACACCGCTGTCCATCCGGGGCTGCGAGGCCTCAGCGCCGGTTACGCGCACTACCTATGTCAGGCCCCTCGGGGTGATCACGACGGTGACGCCGACGGGCCTTCGCTCGACGGCTCGAGCGGGCTGGTGGCCGAACGCCCCTCCATGCTGTCAGGCGAACCTCCGAAGGCGAGTGCGGGCGACAGGCCGGGCTCGCTCTCCCGCCGGACAGGACGTTGGCCCGGATCCTCTTCGAGGGCCCGGGCGACCCGGCGGAGTAGCGAGCGGACCGTGGCCCGGGCGACGTGGGTGAGCAGTGCCTCGTCGAGCGCCTGCCCGGCACGGCCGAGGGGGGGACGGTAGCGGCCCGAGAGGCACACCTCGGACCGCTCGGGGTCGAGAGCGGAAAGGCGCAGCTCGCCCTCGAGGCGCGGGAAGAGCCCGGACGGGCCGGTCGCCTCCCAAGTAAGGGGGATGACGAGGGCCTCGTCGGCGCCCTCCGGTGTCCCGAGGTGGACAGCGACGGTCTTCCCGAACCAGCCCGGTCCTCCCGGCCCGACCCGTACGAGGATCTCCTCGCCCTCGGCCCATGCCGCCTCCAGGTGGGGGACGAGCCACGAGCTCCCCGCCCGCAGCCTGGCCGCCACGGCTGGCGCCGCGAGCTCGACCTGGACCGAGTCGGCGACTGCGACCGTGAGCGCATGATGGCGGTGGGCGTCGCCGGACACCGGGTAGGTGCCCGCCTCGATCTCGAGGTCCCGCTCGACCAGGTCGGCGAGGCTCGTCGCGGCGAGCACCGTCCGCAGCGCGGCCGCCGCGGTGCCCCAAGTCTCATGCAGCGGGCAGACCGATTCCCAGCGACACGGCCCGTCCCCGAGCACGCACGTCTCGGGCGCGAGCGCGCCCTCAGCGGATTCCACGACCTCAAGCAGGCTCACCTCGGCCGGGGGTCGTGTGAGGCAATAGCCGCCGTGGGTGCCGAAAAAGGAGACGGCGAGACCGGCGCGGGCGAGGTCACCGAGGATCTGGGAGACGAAGGTACGCGGCACTCCCATCTCCGCCGAGACCTGACGCAACTTCTTCGGTGTGCCCGACTCGTAGGACCGGGCGAGGTAGATCGCCGAGCGCAACACGTAGTCGGCCCGCTTGGACAGCGCTAGGTTCACGGCGACAGTTTAGCGATCAACTCGACGTTGGGTCACGAGATACTGACCTGACTCCGAATCGGTCCGCCTCCGATTGGGACGACAGCCGCAACGCTGGGGAGGAAGTGGTGGAAGTGAAGCGAGCTCGGCACAGCCCGAACAGACCGTCGGCAAGTTCAGCGAGGTTGATCAGCTCTTGGCCGACGGGATGCCAACCCCAAGGTCTGCAGACACGTGGAGGTCTCCGTCCAGACCCATCAGCGCTGGCGGAGCCAGTACGCAGCAATGGGCCCCGACGACGGGCCCGCTCGAGGACCCTGGAGCGCGAGAATGCCCGGCTCAAGCGGCTCCTGGCCGAAGAAGGACCGGACAACGACATTCTGCGGGCGACATCCAAGCGAAGATGGTGACTTCAAGGCGGCGCCGCATGGCTGCAGCTGCCCTGGAGGACCGCTTCGGGGTCACCGATCGGTTAGGACCCTGAACTGCAAGAACTCTGGTGCGCCCCGGGGGACTCGAACCACCCAACCTGCGGATTAAGAAAATGCTCCGATGCCTGTCTGGGGACTTTTGGGGACGTCAGATTGGCCTCTGACCAGGTCTTATCATTTCGGGGCACTACAGAACACCTGTTCGCCGCCGTCTCATCGGTGGGATTTTTGATGGGATGCGCAACCTGCGGATTGTGGAATCCGTTTACAGACGCACCAAAAAGAAAAAGTCCGTTGCCGAGCCCACGGACACCCGCGGATTCCCTTCGCACCCGAGTTCGGCCGTCACGTTTTGCAAATCGAACCGGAGCTGAGAAGGCACGCAGACTCTGCCGTCCGGAACAGGAGTACGCGATGCCGCCCGTTCCGTTTGACGGCCCCCGGTCCCGGGATTGTCACCGGGCGGGTCCTACGGACACTCCCGACTGCTCTCCTGCTCATTTGGCCTTTGGCCGGTCCACCTGGTGCCCGCTGACGGTTCGGCTTGCGGGATACGTGCAATTCGGTTCCAGGCAAGAGAAGAGCTCGTCGACGGTCGGCTGCGTCGGCGGCGCGCCCTGCGCTCTTGAGGATCGCGGCTGCCCGCATGTGGCGGTCGTGACCGCCTCGGATCGACTACGGGGCGAGTGGGAAGGTCGGGATAATCGTCCTCTTGAATGTCTCGTTCGTCACCCCCGCGAACGAGGCGTACCAGGCCGCTGCCGCGGTGGCCACCCCGACCCAGCCCCCCGCCTTGTCCCAGTTCATACTCGACTGGAACGCCCCGACCGTGAGCAAGACGAACGTGATGGTTAGCAGTACGAACACAGCGGCCACCGCACCGCTCACCCGGAACGACGGGATCGTCATATAGAAGGTGAAGATCGTCCACCCCAGCAAGAACACCCCTACCGCGACGGGGGCATCTGTCGGCTTGATACCCGGGGCCACGAACTTCACGAACACGTAGTACGCGATCCAAAAGGCGCCATAAGACGAGAAGGCCAGCGCCCCGAACGTATTCTTGCGGACGAACTCCCACATGCCCGCCAGGAGTTGAACCCCACCACCATAAACCAGCGCCAAGGCCAAGGCGGCGTCCGCTCCAGGCCCCCACACGTTGGTATTGCCGATGCTCAACGCGAATGTTGTCATAGCGAACGCTGCCAACCCCAGCGGGGCCGGGTCGGCCGCCCGGTGCACCACCGCCACCGCGCCGTCACCCCCTTTGATTGGTTCGGACAGTGCTGCAGGATTCGAGGCCATGTCAGTTCCCCTTTCGCAAAGTAGGGCTCGTCGACAGACGGCCCTATCGACACAAACGCTACTCACGCCCCGCAGAGTTTGCTCGCTCGAACTCTGCCCGCCGGTTCCGATCGTAGGTACACATTGAATAACGGGGGGTCTTTCGGGATCCCCGTATGTCTTTCGTGGCCGGTCGGATCGGGTTCGGGGCCCGCCCGGATGGCGAGCCGGGGGTCCGTTCAAACCCGGCGGCGGCCTGGTTCTTCGTCCCCTTTTGGACTAGAGGTAGTCGATTGTGCGGTGGAGTGCTTGCCCGACGGTCAGGCGGGCCGCTCCCACCTCGCGGTCCCGTGGCTCCTCGGCACTGGTTCCCACCTACCCGGCCGAGCTTTGGGGAGATGGCGCGGTTTGCCTTCGAAGTCGCGCGGACGGCGAGATCGGGCGCAGGTACACTCGTGTGGGGTCCGTTGGGTTGTCTTGGAGCGTCAGATGACGAAGCTTTACGTGATCGGTGAGTTCTCCTGGTTGCTCGCTGGTTTGAGACCGGCCCCGAACGAGTTACTGGATGCCGAGGCGTGGAGTCTGCGCCGTGAGGTCGAGTGTGGGTCATTAACGGACTTGCCTGGCTTGGCGCGCCGGGCGGCGGCCCTGGCGGACCTGATCTGTGCGGCGGCCCTGGAGGTTGGCGACGCGGGTCGATTCTGCCACTACGTCGAGAGTGCCTCGGCGCTCGGGGAGTTCCTGGTAAGCGCCGACCTCCTGTCCTGATTCGGGTCACTCGACGTGTCCCAAGGAGCGGATCTCCTCGAGTTCCTCGGGCGAGAGTCCCCCGACGGCTCACCGCGCTCGGTCTTCTCGCCTTTGTACTTGGGGGCGGATCTCTGCCATGACCTCCGGCTTGGCGTGGGCCGCCGCCGCTTGGTACCGGATGGTGGGGAGTTCGTTACTCGGCGTTACCGAACGCTTTGATTTCCTCGGCTTCCTCCGCGGTCAGTTGGCGTGGTTCTTCGCCGCGCTCGACTTTTTCGCTTTGGACGTAGTGGCGGATATCGTCGACGATCTCGGGGTTGGCAAGAGTGGTGACATCGCCGACGTCGGCGAAGTTGGATATACTTGCGATCACTCGGCGCATGATCTTTCCCGACCGGGTTTTCGGCATGTCCTGGACGATCCAGACGTTCTTGGGTCGAGCGATTTTGCCGATCTCGCGATCGATGGCCTCGATCACTTTGTCCTCTAACTCCTTGCTGGGGGACAGTCCGGGCTTCAAGGACACGTACATCTCCACGGCCCGGCCGCGCAACTCGTCAATTACCGGCACGGCGGCGGCCTCGG
>PLZF01000020.1 GCA_003152015.1 Acidimicrobiaceae bacterium
AGCGCCGGGGCATTTCGCGGCCGGCGTCTGACGGGCGCGGACTACGTGGATGTGCTGCGTGGCGACTTGAACGAACGCTTGAACCGACAGGGCCTTGGGTGAAGCTGCTGGATACAAGCGTCGCCATCGATCATCTGCGGGGAGCCCAGCCAGCGGTCGATCTTCTCCGGCGGCTCGTTGACGAAGAAGAACCGGTGATTTCCAGCCAAGTTGTCCGCTTTGAACTCCTCGCTGGCGTACGAGCCAAGGAGATCGATGCTCTGGAGCAGTTCTTTTCGGCCGTCACCTGGGTCCCCGTCGACGAAAGCATCTCCCGCACCGCCGGTGAGCTTGCCCGGCAGCACCGACGTGCCTACGTTGGGATCGACGACGCCGACTACCTGATCGCCGCCACTGCGCTGGTGCTCGACGCGGACCTGTTGACGATGAACGTTCGTCATTTCCCGATGCTCACCGGCCTTCGTCCGGCCTATTGACCTCCACGGGTCAGGGCCGTGCCGGAACGACACAGCGGCCGTTCATCGAGCCGAGTGGACTCGACCCCGGATCAGCGATCGCGGGCATCCCACCCCGCACAGAACGGCGCGCCATAACTAGAGCCTTGGCCGCGATGCCTTCACCCTCGTGGATCAGCCCCAGCAGAAGGTGCTCGGTGCCGATGTAGTCGTGATTGAGTAGGCGCGTCTCTTCCTGCGCCAAGTGCAGCGCCGATCGTGCCCGATCGGTGAAGCGTTCCATAGGTCAACGATATCGAAGGGCCTGCCTTGACATCCGATTCCGGACTTGAGATAAGTGCCGTTCTTGGGCAGGCAACCATCGCGACCGCGACCGCGAGTTTGTCGGCGACCTGAACTGAACCGGGCACCCGTGACGCACACACCCGCTCGTATCCGAAGTGCCGGTTTCGGCGGTCTGCCGGCACTTTGATTTGAGATCGGTCTCTAGTCGTAGAGGGATTGCTCAGCTCGTGGGCGAAAGATGTTCCGTCGGTGCCCGGTCCGGACGACCTGAACGGCCAATCGGTCGTCGAAGACTTCGTAGACGATCCGGCAGTCACCAACACGAACCCGGTAGGCGTGCGGCTCTCCCACCATGACCACGCACCCTGGTGGACGGGGCTGCTCGGCGAGAAGGTCGACGGCGGCCCCTCATGGCCGACCACGCGAATGGCGAAACCACTATCGGGTGACTGGGCCACGTGCTCAGTTCTGCCCGGTGACCGAGGCCAAGCGCTGTTCGAGCAGTTCGAAGAGATCACCGAGTGCCGTCGCTTCGGAAATCCGACCCGATCTGAGCAGTTGCCGGTCAGCATCGGCCAAGGCCTGACAGGCTCCGAATGCCTCGGCTTTGGTCAGTAGAACCGACGGTGCAAACCGGATGCGGTCATGGGTTTCGGTGGAAGTGCGGGCGAGATCGGTAACGCTGACATGAGTCATGGTCATGGCTGGTCCTTAGAGTGGGAGGAAGAATGTTGGGTGGACGACCGGTACCGGTACCGGCGGAAACGGGTCGAGGTGAGAGCCGCCGTGGCCACTATGGCGATGGTGACCACGGCGGGGCCCACAACGTCGACGAGACGCCAAGCCACCAACCACGAGACAGCCCGCGTATCCGCGTGGACGATGAGCCGTCCCAGTAGTTGATTGCCACTGGCCAGCCTCCAACTTGCCCAGCGCGCCATGACGCTGACGATGAAGATGGCGGAGGTGTCGACGGGTGGGTTCATGGATGGCGCTTGGATAGCCTGCTCAGTGCCGATCAGGCACCGGCGTCGACCGTCTCGTCGGTCGAGATGTTCTCGTCGAGAGTCGTCCCGTCGACGCCCGACTCATCTCCATCCGATGCCGGTTGGTGGCGCTCGACCTTGTGGACATCAGCAGTGGCGAATCGCAGGCTGGCCCCGATCTCGTCGGCCACGATCTCCACTTTGAAGCGCCGGTCGCCTTCCTCGGTTTCCCAGCTGCGCTGTTCGAGCCTCCCGGTGACCACCACCCGCATACCCTTGGTGAGGCTGAGTGCGGTGTTTTCGGCCAGTTCGCGCCAGCAGACCACATCGAAGAACGAAGTTGCTTCCTCCCACTCTTTCGAGTCCCGGTTCTGCCAACGTCGGTTAACGGCCACGCCGAGCGAGGTCGTGGCCTGCCCGTCCCGGGTATAGCGAATCTCCGGATCGCGGGTCAGGTTGCCGGAGATGGTGGTGGTAGTTGTACTGCTCATGATCATGTCCCTTCACGTTGGCACCGGAGTGCACTTCCGCCCGGGGATCGAGTGAGATTCCGGAACGGGCCACCCTCCATGGGTGACCCGACGATGATGGGGGTGCGACCTGGCCCGAATCTTGCCTATCCCCTTCCCGGCAACCTTGCACGATGAAAATGGGGGCAGTCGGGCAACCAGGACCGCCTACCCCGGCATATTTCTCCTTTCCACGTTTGAGCGAACGGAACGTGGCATTCGCTCAGAGGCGGAACTTTTGGATGGGCCGGGATCGACTCCCTGATGAGAAGAGGTGCGCGTTGGGACCGCCTCGGGCTCAGCTCACATCAGCTCATGTCGGCGGAGAGTTCCGCCCGGGTGGCGTCACTGAGCACCACGCCCGGGATTCCATCGGGATAGTGGGGATGGTTGATGGCCAGGCTCACCGGTCCTTGCACAAATGCCTCCACCTGGGCAGGTGTCAATCGGAAGCGGACGTAGTGCACTGCGGCAGTCACTTCCTCCCGGGTGAGAAGCGAATCGTGGTCCGCCTCGGGACTTGACGGCACGACCTGCATCAACTCACCCAATCCGATACGCAGCTCAGCCGAGCGTTCCACTCCCACCAGCCCCGGCAGCCACTTCCGTAGCTCCGCCTCGCTGGTGAGTTCGAGAAAGAGGGTGGCCGATAGCTCGCCGGGGGCCGGAAGAAGGCGGTTGTAGACGTCGAGTTCGTGCTGAATCTGCTCGTCGGAGACCATCTTCTCCGCCCGGGCCATCTCCTGAATCTGGAACCGCATGGTCAATCGACTCTCGAAGGTGAGGGTAATCACCGGACCCACGGTGATCCGGCGCACCTTCTTGGCCGCAATCACCTCTCGGCGGAACTCATCGCGTTCTCGTTCATAGGCTCGTTGATCGGCGATATCGGCCAACGTCAGTTCCCTGGTCTCTGTCATCGTTTCTCCTTCATCAGAAATACCCATAGCCCCGTCCATCAGCCTCATCGGACGGACAGGGAGCGTCCCGGGGTGATGGAACGGTTGTCCGAACAGGCGGCACAACATGGAGGATGAGACGACGCGGCCCCGGGTCGAGCCCGGGGCCGGCCGTTACACCTTGAGGTCATCACTACGTCGGGCCCGAAAATTACCGCTCGGGCCCGGCCAACGATTACGAGACCGACGCCAGGCCCTGGGCGAACCGACCGGCATGGCTCTTCTCCGCTCGGGCCAATGTCTCGAACCACTCGGCGATCTCGTCGAAGCCCTCTTCCCGAGCGGTACGGGAGAAGCCCGGGTACATCTCGGAGTACTCGTAGGTCTCGCCCTCCACCGCCGACTTCAGGTTGTCCTCGGTCGGACCGACCGGGGTCCCGGTCACAGGATCTCCGGTCTCACGCAGAAAGTCGAAGTGACCGAACGCGTGGCCTGTCTCACCTTCGGCGACCGAGCGAAACAGGGCGGCTACGTCAGGGTAACCCTCCACATCCGCCTTTTGGGCGAAGTACAGGTAGCGGCGATTGGCCTGACTCTCGCCGGCGAACGCCTCCTTGAGATTTTCTTCCGTCTTGGTGTCCTTTAGTGCTGGCACTGTGTTCCCTTCCTTGCGTTGATTGTCATGTAGATAGTTGAAGCGTCGACTGTTGACATTCCGGACAGAGCCCCCGAAACACGATCTCGGCGGAGCCGACTTCGAACCCGAGATCGGCGCCATTGGGAATTTGCAGATCAGGAAAGGCCGCCACCAGGTCGCGCACTTTGCCACAATGCCGACACACCAGGTGGTGATGAGGATCGTCGACATTGGGATCGAACCGGATCATTCCGGTCCCCAGGTCGAGCGAACTGATCTCGCCCAACTCGGCCAGATCGTGGAGTGTCTGGTACACGGTCTTCAGGGAGATCGTCTCCATCTCCCTGGTGGCGGCGAGATGGACCGCTTCAGCCGACGGATGGGTCATATCGCCCTGAAGTACCCGGAAGATGCACTGGCGTTGGGCAGTCACCTTGCGCCCATTGGCCCGGAACAGCTCGGTCAGTTCCTCTGGCGTCTTCATCGCTCCCCATCATATCACCAACTGTTGTTTTTCAACACTGATTGTAGATAAGCCATCAACCCCTCCGGCACAGCTGTGGCAGGCTTCGGACGTGTCTGACCGTGATCCCGCTCCCCAACCAACCCCGCCCTTGTTTCGCCGGGCCGACGCCCTCTCCCGTTTGGCTTCCGAGGAGTTCGATGTGCTGGTCATCGGTGGTGGCATCACCGGGGCCGGGGTGGCCCTCGATGCCGCCAGCCGGGGGTTGAAGACCGCCCTGGTGGAGAAGGACGACTTTGCCTCGGGCACTTCGTCCAAATCGTCGAAGATGGTTCACGGCGGACTCCGGTACCTCCAGCAGAACGAATTCCGGCTGGTGTACGAGAACCTGGCTGAACGCCAACGCCTGTTGGACAACGCGCCCCATCTGGTCTCCCCACTTCCCTTCCTCATTCCCTTGTTCGGTCGGAGCGGAGTGGTCAACCGGAGCGTGGCCCGGGTGTACCGGACCGCCCTGTGGCTCTACGACCTGACAGGCGGCGTCCGCATCGGGCGCCGCCACGAGCGGGTCACCAAAGCCCAAGCGCTTTCCCACCTTCCCAACCTGCGCACCGATCATCTGGTGGCCGGATTCCTCTACTGGGACGCCCAGACCGACGATGCCAGATTGACGCTGGCGGTGACCCGCACGGCTGTCCTCGACCATGGAGCGGTGGCGGCCAACCACACTCGGGTTGTCTCTCTTCTCACCGGGCTCGATGGTCGAGTCAACGGGGCCCGGGTCGACCCCGACCAGGGTGAAGCGTTCGATATTCGGGCCAAGGTCGTCGTCAACGCGGCTGGGGTCTGGGCCGACGAGGTCCGGGCCCTCGACGAGCACCACAACCCTCATTCGATCCGGCCGGCCAAAGGGATTCACATCACCGTTCCAACCGAGGCCTTCCCGTGTGACATCGCCGCGGTCATCCCCGTCAAACAGGATCACCGTTCGATCTTCGTGGTCTCGTGGGGGGACCAGGTCTACCTCGGGACCACCGACACCGAATGGGACGGACCGCTCGACGATCCGAGCTGTCTGCCCGAAGACGTCGACTACATCCTGGCGGCGGCCAACGCCGTGGTCACCAAGCCCATCTCCCGGGCCGACATCACCGGCATCTGGTCGGGCCTCCGACCGCTGCTCGCCCCCGTCGAAGGGAAGCACGCGCCGAGCGAGCGAACCGCCGATCTGTCCCGCCGCCATACTGTCCGGACCTCGGATACGGGTGTCGTCACCGTGACCGGGGGGAAGCTGACCACCTATCGGAAGATGGCCGAGGACACCGTCGACGCGGTGACCAAGGTGCTGGGTAATCGGTCAGCGAGATGCGTCACCAAACACCTTCGATTGCACGGCGCCGGCACCATCGAGCATGCCCCGCCGATGCCCGGAGGTGCGCCGCCTCACCCGCGGGCGGCGGACTGCACTCCGGCCGAAGGCACCGCCTTTCACCTGGCCGCCCGATTCGGTACCGAGACAACCTCGGTGTTGTCGATCACCGAAGGACGACCCGATCTCCTCGAACCACTGGTTGCCGGGTTGCCCTACCTGAGTGCCGAAGCCGTCTACGCGGTCCGCGAGGAGATGGCCGAGTCGATCTCGGATGTTCTTGATCGCCGCACCCGCGCCCGCCTGCGCGATGCCCGTGCGAGCGCCTCGGCTGCATCCCATGTGGCCTCGCTGATCGGTCCGGAGCTCGGATGGGACACCGATCGCTGTACCTACGAAGCGAAGACGTACGCCACCGGAGTGCGGGCGCAACTCGCCAAAGCCGGTCTGGACCCGGCCAATGCGGAACCTTGTCGTAGTCAGGTGATTGCCGACGCGTAACCGCGTCGTGGCCGACAGCATCCACTCGAACCACCAGGAGGAGGACCACATGCCCTACGCCGGCTACCAACAGCTGACATTTGAACGGCGTGAGAACGGCGTCTTGTTGATGACACTCGACAGGCCAGAGAAGTACAACGCGGTTGACGAGGCGATGCACAGTGAGTTGGCCCGAGTGTGGAGGGATATCTCCGCCGATCCTGAGACACGGGTGGTGGTGGTCACCGGGGCGGGCAAGGCGTTCTCTGCCGGTGGTGACCTGGCCATGGTGGAGCGCATGACCGGTGACTACGACCGGGTGGCCCACATGCTCTCCGAGATGAGCGACCTGGTGTACAACCTCATCAACTGCGACAAACCGGTGGTCTCGGCGATCAACGGGGTCGCGGTCGGTGCCGGACTGGTGGTGGCGCTGCTGGCCGACATCTCCATCTGTGCCGAAGATGCCCACCTCGGCGACGGCCATGTGAAGCTGGGTGTTGCCGCCGGTGATCACGCCGCCATCATCTGGCCGCTCCTGGCCGGGATGGCCAAAGCTCGCTACTACCTACTCACAGGGGAGATGCTCACCGGTGCCGAAGCCGAACGTATGGGGATGGTCACCAAGGCGCTCCCCCGCGACCAAGTGCTCGATGAAGCCCTCCGTATCGCCGACACCCTGGCTACCGGCTCGCAGACGGCCATTCGCTGGACCAAGCGTGCCCTCAATAACTGGCTGAAGGCGGCAGGCCCGATCTTCGACCAGTCCGCCGCCTACGAGATGTTGGGGTTTTTGGGTCCCGACATCGTCGAAGGAGTGGCGGCACTTCGCGAGAAGCGTCAGCCGGTCTTTCCCTCCACGGTGGCCCCGGCATGATGCGACCTCGTCCTGGCACCCCTGGGTCCACTGGCACCACTGGCACCACTGGGTCCACTGGCAACACTGGGTTCACCTATGGTTCCGTTTCCGGAATGAACAACCTATGACCCAACCCACTCCGGTCACCCCCATCGATGCCGAATCCGCTGCCGTCACCGACCGGATCGGCGGCACCAAGGTCGGCGTCGACGCTGCGCTCCGTAGCCGTCTGATGGATGTCTGCGCGGAGATCAGCGACGATCCCAGCGAGAGGGCCGAGGCCGGGCGGGACTGGTGGCCTCTGGCCATTGGTTGGGCAACCCGCGGACAGGTCCCGACCCGACCGGCGCTGGTGGCCCGTCCCACCGATACCCAACAAGTGGCTGCGGTTCTGGCTGCCTGCAACGACGCCCGGGTTCCGGTGACCGCCGCCGGTGGGCGTAGCGGTGTCTGCGGAGCCTCCATTCCCGTCTTCGGCGGAGTCTCCCTCGATCTGTGTGGACTGTCGGGCATCGGAAACGTCGACACCACCTCACTGGTCGCCGATCTGCGGGCCGGCACGTTCGGTCCCGAAGTGGAGGCCGGGCTCCAGGATGAGCACGGGGTGACCCTCGGGCACTGGCCGCAGTCCATGGATCTCTCCACCGTGGGTGGGTGGTTGGCGTGCCGGGGAGCAGGTCAGTACTCCAACCGGTACGGGAAGATCGAGGACATGGTGATCGGTCTCGAGGTCGTACTGGCGAACGGGACGGTGGTGCGCACCGGAGGTCACGCCCCGCGGTCAGCCACCGGGCCGGATCTCACCCAACTCTTTGTCGGCAGTGAAGGCACACTCGGGGTGATCACCGAAGGCCGATTCCGGGTGCACCCGCTGCCGCCCGGGTCGGGGCGCCGCTCCTTCGGATTCGCTTCATTCGCCGACGGGCTCGATGCCTGCCGCCATATTCTCCGGCGCGGAGCCACCCCGGCAGTACTCCGCCTCTATGACGCCGCCGAGTCGGGCCGTTCCTTTGAACATGGCGAGACCAACGTGTTGATCGTGCTTGACGAAGCCGATCCCGGATTGGTCGACGCCACCCTGGCCGTGGTGGACGACGAGTGCCGGAGCGCAGACCGCCTCGACGACCAACTGGTGGAGCGTTGGCTGGCGAACCGGAACGACGTGTCGGCTCTAGCCCCGTTGTGGCGCCACGGGATTGTCGTCGATACCGTGGAGGTGTCAGCTCACTGGGCGGCACTACCCGGGCTCTACCGGGCAGTGCTCGATGCCCTCGGTGGCATCGAGGGGACTCTGGCGGCATCGTCTCATCAAAGCCACGCTTACACCGATGGCGCCTGCCTCTACTTCACGTTCGCCGGGCGGCCCCCTGGCCATACCGGCAACGGCGATGCTTTAGGTGATGACGCTCCCGATGGCGAGCATGACGCCTGGGCGGAGAGCTATTACACCGCGGCATGGGATGCCGTCACCCGCGCCACCATCTCAGCCGGCGGGGCCATCAGCCACCATCACGGGATCGGGATCAACCGGGCCCGTTTTCTCCCCGGCGCACTCGGGAGCGGTTTCGAGGTGCTGGCATCGGTGAAACGGGCGCTCGATCCGAACGGAATCCTCAACCCCGGCAAACTCGGTCTGTTGTCGCCGTTCGGCGAGATGGGCTGGCCGAATCAGGGAGCCCGACCATGAGCATTTTGGTGGTCGACGTGGGGACCTCGGGGGTCCGTAGCTCCATTGTGCGTGCCGATGGAACCGTCGAACACGTCCACCATGTGCAGATTCTGCCCGATACTCCGTTCCCCGGATTGGTGGAGTTCGACGCTTCGGCCCTGGCCGCTGCCGTCCTCGATGTGGCCAACCGCTCTCTGGCCGACGGAGGGCCCGTCGCGGGGGTGGGCATCGCCAACCAGCGTGCCTCGACCATCGTCTGGGACCGGGCCACCGGCCAGCCGGTCGGACCGGGCATCGGCTGGCAAGATCTCCGTACCGTCGGCACCTGCCTCGAGCTCCAAGCCAAGGGTTTCCGCCTGGCACCCAACGCCTCGGCCACCAAGGTGGCTGCCCTACTCGACCTGGTCGATCCCGATCGATCACGGGCTGAACGCGGAGAGCTGGCCTTCGGCACTGTCGACACCTGGGTGGTGTGGACCCTCACCGGTGGCCGGCTGCATGTCACTGACGCCTCGAACGCCGGGGTCACCGGTCTGGTCCGCGGTGATGCCTCGGAATGGGACACCGCGGTGCTCGACGAACTCAGGATTCCCGTCTCGATGCTTCCGACCATTGTGGATTCCACCGGGATCATCGGCGACGCCGTTGTGCTTTCGGGCCGGCCCCCCATCGCCGGGATCGCCGGAGACCAGCAGGCATCGCTGGTGGGCCAGGGGTGTACCCGGCCGGGATTGGCCAAAGCCACGTTCGGTTCCGGGGGGATGCTCGACCAGTGCGTGGGCGCCACCCGACCTTCCTTCTCCTCTCGAGGCGAAGGTGGCACCATCCCGGTGGTGGCGTGGCGCCGGGGAGGGGAGGTCACATGGGGCATCGAAGCCATCATGCTCTCCGCCGGAACCTGCGTGGAGTGGCTTCGTGACGACCTGGGGCTCATCGACACCGCGGCGGCGTCGAACGAGATCGCCGCCTCTTGTGCCGACACCGGCGATGTCTGGTTTGTCCCGGCCTTGCTGGGCCTGGGCACACCGGTGTGGGATTTCGGCGCCCGGGGCACATTCGTCGGGATCACCAGGGGCACCGGGCGACCGCAGTTGGTACGGGCAGTACTCGAAGGGGTGGCTCATCGGGGATGCGACCTGCTGCTGGCGGCCGAGACCGACTCGGGCCTCCCGATTGAATCACTTCGGATCGATGGCGGCATGTCGGCCAATGACGTCTTCGCCCAAGCCCTGGCCGACACCTGCGGCCGGCCGATAGAAATTTCGCCGGTATTGGAGGCCACCACGTTGGGGGCTGCCTATCTGGCTGGAATGGCCGTCGGACTATGGAAGGACGAGCACGACATCGCCCGCACATGGACTCCACGCAAGGTGGTAGAACCGTCCATCTCCGCTGACGAGCACCACACCCGCCGGGACCGCTGGCTCCGGGCCCGGGGCCGGGCTGAGGCCACCATCCCTGAACTCTCGGGTCTCGACTTCTGATTGAGGGACGGGGATACGCCCAGGCCGGGGCTCTCGACGATGCCGATGTGATGGAACGCTTGGGTGATCGTGGTGGCCTCGGTGATCTGGCCGCCGCCGACCATGCCGAGAGAAGAAGCCGCTGATCTTCAAGCCGCGGGTGACGCCCTTCGGGCGTATTTCCAGGACCTTTCGACCCGTATGGTCAAACTGACCCCTGCTGGAGAACGGGACCGGTAACGTAAGAGAGCCACGAGTGCGCATTCCTGCCCTCGGACAGAGCAGGGCAGCGCAGGGCATAGCCCGGCTCGTACGGGAACGAGGGACCCTATGAGGACGGAGACAGAAGCCGGCATCGGGACCGGTCTTGGAACCGCTGGACAGGTGCCGGCTGGGGTGCCGATGACAGGGTCCACCGTCGGGTCCACCGTCGGGTCCTGGCCTACCTTCGCTGAAGCTTCTGCCGTGGCCCAGGCCCTCCACGCTTCGTTGTCCGGAGTCCTACTGGGAACACCCGATGCCGTCACCGTGGCGGTGGTTGCCGCACTTTCGGGTAGTCACCTGCTCATCGAAGATGTGCCCGGTGTGGGCAAGACGGTGCTGGCCCGGGCCCTGGCCACCACACTGGGGGCCAAGCTTTCCCGGATCCAGGGGCACCCTGATTTGTTGCCCTCAGACGTCACTGGCATCACCGTCTTCGACCAAAACACCGGAACCTGGGACTTCCGCCCCGGACCGGTCTTCGCCCACGTGGTGCTGCTCGACGAACTGAACAGGACCCCTCCCCGTACCCAGTCGGCGCTGCTCGAGTCCATGGAAGAACAACAGGTATCGGTAGATGGGGAGTCGTGGCCACTCCCCCGCCCCCATCTGGTGATCGCCACCCAGAATCCCGTCGGTCAGCTCGGAACCCACCCTCTGGTGGAGAGCCAACTCGATCGCTTCGGCCTGTCTACATCCATTGGATATCCCGACGCCGAGGTCGAAACGCAGTTGGTCCTGCACCACGGGGGGCGTTACGCCCTCGATGCCCTGGGGGCGGTGTGCGAACCTCCCCAGTGGGAGCAGATCATCGAGACGACGGTATCGGTGGAGGTGGTTACGCCGGTGGCCGAGTATGCGGTTGCCCTGGTCCGTGCAACCAGATCGGCGGGCACCGTGAGGCTGGGAGCCAGCCCTCGAGCCGCGATCTCTCTCATCCGGAGTGCGCAGGCCTACGCCATCCTCTCCAACCGCTCCTATGTCACCCCGGCGGACGTACAGACAATGGCAGTGGCTTGCCTGTCCCATCGACTGATCATCGACGGAGCCGCGGGCGATGGGCGAGATCTGGTTCGCGACATCATCGCCACCGTTCCCGTTCCCCAGCCTTGAGCGCACCCAGGACACTCACCGCTCGCCCGTCCCGGCGGGCGAGGCGCCGCTTACCCACCCAACATCGGCTCCGGCGACGGGTCCATGCCGTGGGGTGGTTCGCACCTGTCTGCGGCAGCATCATCACGGTTGCCGCCCTGTCGAGTGTGGCCCACTCCAGTGGTTCCGGTTGGGTCCAGGCGGTCGGCGCGCTGCTGGCGGCGGTGTTGGCCACCGGTCTTGCCGCCCCTTTGTTCTCAGCCCGCCGGGCACACGTCACCTGTGTCCAGAGCCCGTCTGACACCGTGGCCGGTCGGAGCGTCTCGCTGACGATGGTGGTGAGTGGCCCGATCCGGGTCCGGCCGGTCGTACCTCCGGGCTCCGATGTGAGCGCCGCCGGTAGCGCCCGGGGCCCGCGCCAGGTGGAGGTGGATGTGACGCCCGATCGACGCGGAGTCCTCGAAACTGTCGTTGTCGAAGCGGCCTCGTCGTCGCCATTCGGCATGTTGTGGTGGGCCAAGGACGTGGTGGTCCCACTGCCGAGGCCGCTTCACGTGGCTCCCCGGCTCGGTGCTCCCGGGGATGCCGAGGAGGTGACCGACGACAGTGCCGGGGAGGCGCTGCGGCGCATACGGTCCGAGACCGGCGAGGCACGCGGGATCCGCCAGTACCAGCCCGGCGATTTGAAACGGTCGGTCCACTGGCCTGCCACCTCCCACACCGGCACCCTGATGGTCAGCGAAACCGAGACTCCCACCGACAACCCGGTGGTGGTCGACGTCACCCTGCCGCCAGATCCCGAGGCGGCCGAGCGGGAGGCGGAACGGGTGATGTCGGTGGTGGCGGGGTACCTGACCCGGGGAGTGCCGGTGATGATGTCCACCCTCGAACCGGGTGGCCGTACTGTCCGGCATGTTCTCGACAGGATCGAATTGGGCCGGCGCCTCGCCCGGGCCATTTCGCTCCCATGACCTTGTGGGCTCGAGTCGTCGAGGCCAACCGACCTGGACCGGCTGAGCACTCCATCCGCTTTCGGCTCGCCTCGACGCTGGTAGTGGTGATCGCCATTGGCGCCTGTTGGAGCCAGGGCGAACTGGGTGCTCCATTGGCCCTCTTCACCATTGCCGCCACCATCATCGGGAACACTCTTTCCTATCGGCGGCGTGAGCAACCGTGGTCCATCGCCAAACCCATCCTGGCGGCGTGCGTCGTCGGAGGCTTCGTCTGGTTCATCATCACCGTGACCCGCGGTGCCACGCCCGGAGACATCTCCACCGTGGAGAAGCCGCTGGCCGCACTGTTCGCCTGGGTCCTCTCCACTCATGCGTTCGACGTCCCGGCCCGCCGCGACGTCGCGTACTCATTGGCCGGTTCTGCCGCCTTGATGGCTGTTGCCGCGGCCCAATCCGTTGACCTCTCGCTCGGGATCTATGTGGTGGCATGGGTGGTCTGCGGCCTCTGGGGCCTGGTGTCGATGTGGCAGTCGATGAGTGGGGCCCACGGGGTGCCCTGGATCACCCTGGGGGCGGCCGGCCTGGCCGTAGCCCTCCTCACCGTGATCTTCGTGGCGCTCCTTCCCGCCCCCCACGTGTCGACCTCACTCATCTTCCCGTCATCGTCGGCGGGAGAATCTCCGGTGACGAGCCCCAGCAATCTCACTGACGGGGGGTCGGCCGGATTGCCCGCCCACGCCGCCAGCCCGAACGGGCGGACCGGTGTCGGTGGTTTTCTCGGCTTCGCCACGTCACTCGATACCGGGGCGCGCGCCACCCTCGGCAACCAAGTCGTGATGCGGGTGCGTGCCACCCGACCGGCGTTTTGGGTGGGCCAGACCTACGACACCTGGGATGGCCAGAGCTGGGAGCAATCAGCCGCCCCCGCCGATGGTCAAGGAACCCGGAAGCTGACGTCGGGATCCCCGTTCATCATTCCTCTGACCAGTGACCAACAGGCGGGCCTGGCCACCAACAGCACCGATATCCAGACCTTCTATCTGGCCCAGACCGGTCCCAACCTGGTGTTCCACGCTGACAACGCCGAGAGGGTCTATCTGCAATCCCAACATGTCTTCGTCACCGGTGACGGGACCATCGTGTCGGGTACCTCCATGGGCAGCGGCACCGTCTACACGGTGGCATCCGCTGACAACACCGCCACCGCCCTTCAGCTCCGCGTCGCCACCACCACGGTTCCCAATGGAGTCCCGTCTCCGGCCCTCACCCCCGACCAACTGCGCAGGTATCTCCAACTCCCCCACCCGGATGCCCGAGTCACTTCCCTGGCCCAACAGATCACATCCGGCATCAGCACTCCCGGCGATGCCGATCCCCATACCGACGCCAAGGTCACCGCCATCGAGGCATGGATGTCGTCCCACATTCACTACTCGACGGACATCCCCCCACTGCAGGCTCACCAAAATTCTGTCGACGCGTTTCTCTTCGGATCCCGTGTCGGCTACTGCGAGCAGATCTCGACGGCTACCGCAGTGATGCTCCGTACCCTCGGCATTCCGGCCCGCGAGGCGGTTGGGTACGTACCCGGGTCGTACAACCCGATCACCGATCTCTACGAGGTGCAGGCCAAGGATGCTCACGCCTGGGTGCAGGTCTGGTTCCCGGGCTACGGATGGCAGAGTTTCGACCCCACGGCTTACGTGCCATTGGCCAATCCATCGCCGGGCTCGATCATCGCCAAGAGCACGGGCGGCGTTCTCCTCCACCTTCCGTGGATTCCGATCGGTGTGGCGGCGGTCGTCGTCACCGGGGCAATGGAGGTTCGGCGTCGCCGTTCCCGTCGCCCACCGACCTGGGCTCACCAGGCAAGCGCCGACCTGGAACGGGCCGGCGCACGCTCGGGGATCACCAGGAGAACCGACGAGACGCTCACCGCCTACTGCGGACGCCTGGCCGATACCGAACCCGGCTGTCGAGACGAGTTGATCAGGACTGCCGCCGTGATCGAGGCATTTGCCTATGGCGGCATCGAGCCCTCAGCGGAGCAGATAGCGCTGGTGGGCTCCTTCGCCCGGCACTTCCGGGGAGGTCGTCCCCATCCCATCGACACTCAAGCGCGAGATAGTCCCAGCGCATCGTCGAACGAGGCGCCGGCGTCGAGCAGGGGCCGATAGGCCATGAGCTGGCGGGGACGGCTGATGGCCAAGGCAGCGGAGAGCCGGTCCCCCCGGCGGTAGAGAGCCACCAGCTTGCGATCCTGGACGGTTCCGTCGACCACCACCACCTCGTCCTCGGGCCGAGGGCGACCGATGACCTGAATTTTGGCCCCGTACTGGTCCGACCAGAAGAACGGCACCGGCGCATACGACTCGGCGTCAGCGGAACCGACCATGAGGTTGCGGGCCGCCACCGCCCCTCCTTCCGCCGCGTTGGTCCAATGTTCGATTCGGATGTCCTCACCCAATCCCACATGGGTCCACCGAGCCACGTCCCCGGCGGCCACCACGTTGTCGGCGGCAAACAGGCGATCGTCGCACACCACCCCGTTGTCGAGGCTCACCCCCGAGTCACCCAGCCAGTCCACCACCGGTTCCACGCCGATGCCGACCACCACCACGTCGGCCGGCAACGCGGTGCCATCGGTGAGATGCACGACTGTGGCCGATGTCCCGTCAGAACTGGGGACCACTCGCTCCACACCCACGCCCACCCGGAGCGCCACCCCGGCATCGCGGTGCAACCCGGCACACGCCTCCCCCATCTGTTCGCCGATCGCACCGGCCAACGGGGTGGGGAGGGCCTCGACGATGGTGACGTCGGCCCCGAGCCCGTGACAGGTGGCCGCCACCTCGGCGCCGATGAAACCCGCACCGATGACCACCAGGCGCGCCGCGCCGCCGATCCTTTGAAAGTCGGCCCGCAGTCCCAGGCAGTCGTCCAAAGTACGCAGGGTGCGAACGCCGGCCATGCCCTCGGTCC
Organism: Acidimicrobiaceae bacterium; assembly: GCA_003152015.1. Classification (GTDB taxonomy): domain Bacteria; phylum Actinomycetota; class Acidimicrobiia; order Acidimicrobiales; family RAAP-2; genus DASZIT01. The sequence continues at coordinate 15,363 of PLZF01000020.1, forward strand.
CCGGTAGCCACCGGGCCCGGGCCCCGGTGGCAATGACAAGTCCGTCGTAGTGAACTTCGCTCCCATCACTACAGCTCACCGTGCGAGCCTGGGTGTCGAGCCCTGTGGCCCGGCGACCGAGTCGGAACTCGAGGCCCAGGGTGTCGAGTTTCTCGGGGGCGTGGTGATGGATGCGGGCAACATCCCACTTCCCCGACAACAGTTGCTTCGACAACGGAGGCCTGTCGTAGGGGGCGTGGAGTTCATCACCCATGACGACCACAGCGCCCTTATGCCCCAAGTGCCGGATCTCCTCGGCGGCTCGCAGACCGGCCAGCGAAGCTCCCACTATCACGATGGAGGAGTCGGATGCCTGAGGGTGGCTCATCGGCCGAACATGGTCATCCACTGCTCCGGCGTGGACAATCGAAACACATAGTTGTGCTCGCGGGTGACACCCATCGAGGCCGACGGATCGGGTGAGTAGAGGTGGCCGGGGTACAGGATCGTCTCGTCGGGGACCCGGGCCAACCGGGTGGTCAGCGACTCGTACATGGCCTCCGGGTCGCCGCCGGGGAGATCGGTCCGGCCGCAGCCATCGAGGAACAGGGTGTCACCCGAGACCAACCGACCGTCGACCAGGAAGCACTGGCTTCCAGGGGTATGGCCCGGCGTGTGGATCAGCGTGACCGGCACCCCTCCGATGGTGATGACATCGCCGCCGTCGTGGGTTACCAGGTCGTCGGCACTGACGCCCGTCGACCGTTCCACCCACGGCGCCTCGACAGCCTGCACATGGATAGGCACCTGATTCGCCTCGAGGAGACGGGTAATTCCCTCGATCCCCCAACCCATCATGTCTCCTCCAACATGATCAGGGTGGTAGTGGGTGGCCAGCGCGCCGGTACAACGCATGCCGTCGGCCGCCAGCACCTCAAGGAGATCGTCAACCCCGTACGCCGGATCGACGATGAACGCCTCGCCGGTGGTGCGGTCTCCGATCAAGTAGACGAAGTTCATCATCTGTTGGGCCACCGGATCGCCAACGGCGAAATCCCGGCCAGCCAAGAGCTGGCGAAAGTAAAGGCGGTCGTCGGACGGGTCTGACGGGGAAAGAGGGGTCGATTCGGTCACCGGTACACCTTACGGGGGAAGACGCCGTGGGGGCCTGATACGCGATCGAGAAAGACCAAGCCGTCGAGGTGGTCCATCTCGTGGAGGACGGCGCGAGCCTCGAATGCGTCTACCTCCAAGGTGCGCCGATTGCCATGGGGGTCGTTTCCCGAGACAGTCACCCGGGTGGCTCGGGCTACGTCGCCGGTCAGGTCAGGAACGCTCATGCAGCCCTCCCGGGCCGTCTCGGGGGCGGAGACCTCCTCGACCACCGGGTCGAACAGGACAAATGTGCCGTGACAGGAGCGAGCCAACCGGTGCCCGCTGACATTGACAACGAAAACCCGAAGATCCACCCCGATCTGGGATGCAGCCAGGCCCACGCACCCCGGAGACGCAGCCATGGTGTCCACCAGGTCAGCGGCCAGCACCCGGGCGTTCTCGTCGATCCTCCCCACCTGGCGGGCAGGCGTGATGAGTGCGTTGTGGGGCAGCGTCAGAACCGGTCGGACAGGCATCGGGAGGACCAGTAGTGCCGGTCAGAGGACGTCGATCTCGACCCGGTGGGCGTGACACTGGACCCCAAAGGCCTCGACCGACCGACGAATGGTTGCTGCGGCTGCCTCCGTGTCGATACCGGGGACAAACCCGACAGTGAAGGTCAACACATAGACGGGTTCGTCGTCCGACCCCACCAGCCGGGTGGACAGATCGATGATGTTGCCTCCGGCCTCAGCCAACGCCTCCGCGGCCCGATGCACGATGCCGGGTCGATCGGCACCGTGCACGGAGAATGCGTAGATCTCGCCGTCAGGGTCGGCGTCGGCCTCGCTGTCGTGGCCCCCACCCTGTCCATCGGTCTCGAGCCGCAGGGGACGAACGACCACCATCAGGCCAAGACGGTCGGCCACCGGGGCCAGCGCTGCCTCAATGGCTTCAGCTCCCGTATTGTCGGGTACCGCAATCACCAAAAGCACAGCAAAATGACCACGCAGGATGCTCATGGTCGAGTCCTCGAGATTGCAGCCGAGGTCCACCAGGACGCCGGTCAACGCGGCCACAATGCCAGGTTGATCGGCACCGACAGCCGTCAGTGCTACGTGTTCCACGTCTGCGCCCCTTTCTGTCCTCGCTGTCGTCCCCACGTTGTAGCGCACCGGCGGACGATGCGCAGCCGGGCGGACCATGCGCAGCCGGACGGACCCTTTTTGGGCCTACAGTTCCGTCATGACCGTACAAACTGTCGACAATCCGACCCCGGTGGAGTACCGGACGGCATCAGGGATGCTCCGCGAACTGGCGACGATACAGCCCGACTCCCCCATGCTCACCGCCGGAGATCGGACACTCACCTGGGGTGAGCTCTACAGGAGTGCCCGGCGGATAGGCCAGGCCCTCATGGCCAAAGGCGTGGGCCGAGGAGACCGGGTGGCATTCCTCGATCGCAACAGCATCGAATTCTTCGAGGTATTTTTCGGCTGCACACTTATCGGTGCGGTGAATGTGACTGTCAACTGGAGGCTGGCGCCGGCCGAAATGGCCGGCATCGTGAAGGACTCCGGTGCTGTCGCCATGTTCGTGGGCACCGACTACGCCGGCGCCGGCAAGGAAATTGCCGGGGTGGCCACCGAGGTGCGGGAATGGGTGGCGTTGGATGAACTCGGTACCTGGCTCGACGTCAACGCCGAGGCCGAACCGGACGATCCCGGATTCGAGCCCGGCCCCGACGATGTGATCACCCAGCTCTATACCTCGGGCACCACCGGTCTTCCCAAAGGCGTGATGATCACCGGGCGCAATATCTCGTGCATTCTCACCGAGGCCGAGCGGGTCTTCCACATCGGGGCCGACACGGTTTCGATGGTGGCCATGCCGTTGTTCCACATCGGCGGCAGCGGGTGGGCACTGGCCGGAATGTCCCGGGGAGGCCACTCGATCATCGTGAGAGATATCGACCCAGCCGCCGTTCTGGCCCTCATCGCCCGACATCGCATCACCGAGACATTCGTGGTCCCGGCGGTGCTGATGTTCATGTTGGCCACACCTGAACTGTCGACCACCGACGTCTCGTCATTGCGCACCGTCTTCTACGGGGCGTCGCCGATCAGCGAAGACGTGCTGGTCCGGTCCATGAAGGCTCTCGGATGCAATTTTGCCCAGGTCTACGGGCTCACCGAAACCACCGGGGCGATCACCTCGCTCCTCTCCGAGGATCACGATCCCGATGGCCCTCGAGCCCGCTTGTTGCGGTCAGCCGGCCGACCGTTCGACCACGTCGAGCTGCGTATCGTGGACCCCGATTCGGGCAAGGTCCTTCCGGTAGGCAAGGTGGGCGAGATTCTGACCCGATCCGATCAGAACATGCTCGGCTATTGGAATCAATCCGAGGCGACTACATCGGTATTGTCGGAAGACGGCTGGTTCCGGACCGGGGATGCCGGCTGGTTGGACGGGGATGGCTACCTCTTCCTCCATGATCGTCTCAAGGACATGATCGTCTCGGGCGGGGAGAACATCTACCCGGCCGAGGTGGAGAACGTGCTGCTCTCCCATCCGGCCATCGCCGACGCCGGCGCCATCGGGGTCCCGGATGACAAATGGGGCGAGACGGTCAAGGCCATCGTGGTGAAAGCACCAGAGGCGAGTATCGATGATGATTCACTGGTGGAGGACATCCTGGCTTTCTCCCGTGAGCGCCTCGCCCACTACAAATGCCCCACCTCGATCGACTTCGTGGACGTCCTGCCCCGGAACCCATCAGGAAAAGTATTGAAACGCGAACTACGCAAGCCCTACTGGATCGGTCGCGAACGCAACATTCACTAGTGCGGTGACATTCAAATAGC
>PLZF01000049.1 GCA_003152015.1 Acidimicrobiaceae bacterium
GACATCACAGTGGCGGAGTGAGCGGGATTCGAACCTACGGTGCCTTGCGACACAACGGTGTTCGAGCTGGACTGGGCGCTTCGCACGGCGTCCTGGCTAATCCAAGATAGTGCCATCTACCAGGGAGTATATGGTCTAACTTTCGCAGCCCGTCTGACTGAATCCTCGCTGCCGGGAGTAAGCGGCATTGGGCTTCGTTGAAGACTTGCCCGTCCGATTACAAGTGGGCGCCGGGCTGTAGCACCAGATCGCGTCCGGTGCTCCTTTGTCCCATTGCCGTAGGTAATATGGGTTACAACCGCCGGCGAATGCGCAGCAGTGCGCCCACCCAGGACACACCGGGACGGTGTTGTTGGGTGGGATATTGGGTGTGAGCACGCCCTCGGGCCGTCGGATGCCGCACTGCCCTCCCAGAGGGCGGCCCACCAGCGTTGTCGGGTGCATTCGCCCGGAACCTGCTGGCCATGATCCCCAAAGGCCACCAGGCCATGGTGTCCGCCGCCTTCAAGACCGTCTTCGCGTAGCTGTCCCCGAAAGAGATCCATGCCCAGTGGGATCAGATGGCAGGCATCCTGGAAGAGCGATTCGGAAAAGCCTCCACCCTGACGAGGGAGGCCAAGGAGGAGGTGCTCGCCTTCACCGCATTCCTCACCGAGCACTGGCGCCAGATCTGGTCGACCAACCCGATATTGGCTGAACATGGAGCTGAAGCGCCGGTCCATATCGGGCCATCATCAGTCCGATGCGTTCACGGCCGCATCGCTCACACGGAGACGAGCTGGAGTCTTCACTCGAACGTCAAGACGATCAGCGTCGCGCCAATGGCAGGTTCTGACTCACGCTCCTAACCGAGGTGGATGACGTGGCCACGTCCTCGGAACTATCTAAGGACGCGTTTGCATTCGTCGAGGCTGGTCTCTCCCAACCGAACCTTTGCGAAGGCATCCTGCAGCAGCGTTTGCATCCCGCCGGCCGTTGCAGCCAGGGCGATCACATGAGCTGGAGCGCGTCCCAACACAAGCGTCTTGAGCTCGTCGTTCATTACCAGCACTTCGTGGACGGCCAGTCGTCCCTGGTAGCCGCTCCGCCCACACTGCGCGCATCCGTTGGCCCGGTAGAGCGAAACATCCGACGAGGGGTCGTCAATCAGCGACATCGTAGTGAGTTCCAACAGCTCCTCGGGACTCGCAGGCTCGGCGGTCTTGCATCGGTCGCACAGGCGTCGAAGCAGCCGCTGGGCCACCACACATTCCAACGAAGACGTGACCAAATACGGCTCAAGCCTCATGTCAATCAACCGGGTGGTACTCGATGCCGCATCATTGGCGTGGAGTGTCGACAACACGAGGTGACCGGTCAACGCTGACTCGGCTGCGATCCGCGCCGTTTCGAGATCCCGGATCTCCCCGATCAGGATGATATCGGGGTCTGACCTGAGGGATGCTCGCAAGCCGGATGCGAACGTGTATCCGACCTTCGCGTTCACCTGTGTCTGCTTGATGCCGGCGACACGGTATTCGATCGGATCCTCAACCGTGATGGTATTGCGGCTCGGCACATTCAATTCATTCACGGTCGCATAGAGCGTGGTCGTCTTTCCAGAACCGGTCGGGCCGGTGACCAAAACCATTCCCCACGCCCTTCGAAACGACTTCTCATACCGGCTGAAGGCATCAGGCATGAAGCCGAGTCTGGCGATGTCGAGCAGGCCCTGGTCCTTTTGGAGCAACCGCAGAACCAATGCTTCCCCGTAGATCGTCGGGAGACTGGCTGCCCTGATGTCCACGGAGAGTCCGTGAGCGACCATGGAGACGCGCCCGTCCTGAGGACGTCGGTGATCCGCGATGTCCATTCCCGTCATGATCTTGACTCGGCTGATAATGCCGGCTCGAAGGGACGACGGAGCGTTCGTCACATCGTGAAGGATCCCATCGACCCGGAACCGGACCCGAAGGCCCTCTTTGGTGGGCTCAAGATGGAGATCTGAGGCGCGTTCGTCCACGGCCCGCCTGAGCAGCTGATTCACGAATGTGATGACAGGGCCCGCAGCTTGGGACAGATCCACATCGGGAGAGACATCGATATTCGAGATATCGCTGATGTTCGAGATATCGCTCGATCGGGGCACATCGGCCTTCACCCCTGAAAGACCATCACTCTCCACGAGCAGGTCCATTTTTTGATAGCTCTTCTCGATTGCCTGCCGAAGTTGGTTTGGCGCAACAACCACCAAACGAACCGGCAGCGAAGCCATCATCCTGAGATCATCAACCGTCTGGATGTCCCGCGGGTCGGCGAGAGCGACCACGACGGCGTTGTTTTCGAATCCCACCGAAAGCACGCCTCGGGACCAGCAGAAAGCCTCCGGGATTTGGTTCAAAGCCGCAGGATCGGGTGGATCTAGACCGAGATCTCGATACGGTAGATCGAACATCGTTGCCAATGCACCGGCAAGGTCGGCTTCGTACAGGACACCGTGAGCGACCAGGATCTCACCGAGGCGCTTCCCGGTCTGTCGCTGCTCCTCGAGTGCCCTTTCGACTTGTTCACTCGCCGCTAGGCCGGTCGCGATGAGATGCGCACCCAGAGGAGCGTGTTGACCACCCGGGTAATACTCGTCACCTCGGTCGTTTGTCAGCGTCACCCCGGTCGTTCGTCAGCGTTAAGGTCAACAGTCACTGAGCGTAGCTCGCTAGCCCATCGCCCCGGCGGTGGGTCCACAAGCTCTCGAATGTCGGGTTCGCAAGTGGCCGCCCGACATGAATCGGGGCCGGGGACCACAAGGATATGTGTGGCGGCATGTCAATTGCTCTTTGGATCCAGCACCTTCGTGGCATCCGCGCCAACGAGCTTCCCAGCGAAACCGATCTGAGGCGCTGAGCGCCGGTGTCCCACCGGGTGACGACAGGCTTGCCAATCGTGACGATGTCGATCGGCAGCGGTATGGCCAAGCCGGGCGAACGCGGACAGGCGCCAACTGGTCCCTGCCAACTCGTCAACCGATGACTTGGTCCCTGGCGATGGGGGCTCGTCGCGATATGGCCAAGGACCCAACGGCCGTCAAGAGCGCGTTGCGAAGGCTTCACCATCCAGAGGAGTCGAGCGTCCTGGCCCTGTGACGCCACGCCAACCGGCCCCCACGGGCATCAGTGGTGGTAATGCCGGCCACGATGAGAAGACGTCGTGGCAACCCGTACTGATGCTGATCCCAGGTCCTGATCGGTCGCCCAAGTGTGTCTACGCCCGACCACGGCCACGAGCGTCAGACGAGGATTTTGTGGAGGGCTTCCAACCAGTGATCCTCGACACGGTTGACCGATGCGCTCAAGGCGATTCGGACCATGGGAGGGGTCCAGGGCGCACCGCCCTGGCGTAGAGCCAAGGAGCCACAGTGCCCGGTCAGCACAAGTACTCCGATCTGAAACCACTGCTCCGTGCCGAGGAGACAGCGATACTCCTGGGCGAGACCCGCTCAACTCTCTACAGGGCGATCAAGGACGGAAAGTTTCCGATCCCCGTGCATCGAATCGGTTCCCGCATCCGGATTCCTCGCCGGTCCATCGAGCGCTTCCTCGCCGGCGAGGTCTCCACCACCCGGTAGGAGCGATTGGCTCTCAGTGTTCGACAGATCGGGCAAAGCGAGCTTCCGCATGACTTCCGCGGCTTGGCGGTCGGTTGCCTCGAGGAAGTGCGCATAGGTGCGCAACGTGATCGCGGGGTTCTCGTGCCCCAGACGCTCGGCGATTGTCCGGACGTCGACCCCAGCTCCGGCAAGCGTGGTCGCGGAGAAATTCCGAAGGTGGTGGAAATTGACATGCTCCAAGTCGGCCCGCTTGCGGTGAGTCCGGAACGCGTCGGTGACCCGGTCCGGCTTCCAAGGCGTTCTCGAATCTCCCTCCTGAGACCAAATGTAGGCTTCGGAAGAGAGTTCGGAACCGATGTCCCGGGCTCGCTGTTCGGCTCTCTCGTGGTGGGTCGTCAGGACGGAGACCGTCGCAGCGTCGAGCGAGATTCGCCTCGCACGGTGGGTCTTGGGGTCTTTTACTTCCACACCACGGCTTGTGTCGGAGATCGATCGTCGGACCGTCACGGTCGCTTTGTCGACCTCGAGGTCCGACCAGCGCAGACCGCACAACTCGCCTCGGCGACATCCGGTGGTGGCGGCGACGAAGAGCATCGAGGCCATGTCGGGATCGACCTTCTCGACCGCGCTGATCAGACGGCTGATGCCCTCGGCATCGGGCGGGCCCACCTCCGGCGGCATCGCTCCCGGGGGAGTGGCGCGCTCTGCCGGAGAGCGGTCGATCCAATCCCATTTGACCGCCTGGCGCAGGGCCGTGGAGAGCGCCGCGTGGCAGTGGCGGACGTACACGGGGGAGAGGCCGGCTCCGAGCAGCGATTGGTAGAGGTCATCGAGCTGGACCGGAGTCAATCGCCGAAGCTTGACCGTCCCGAGCGCCGGTTCGAGGCGCGCTCGGGCGAGAGACCGGTATCCGTCAATCGTCTTTGGAGTGCGCCCGCGTGCCTCGAGGTGGTCGATCCAGCGGTCCAACAGTTCGCCGACCGTCTTGTCGGATCCGGCGTGACTGCCGTCTTGCGCCTCCGTGACCAATCTCGCCAGGGCCTTTGACGCTTGGCGACCGGAACCCCGGAAGGTTCTGCTGATCTGCCGGTGCTTCCCCGTGAGAGGGTCTCGTCCCGCCCGAACGCGTAGTTCCCAGACGCCTGGTTGTCGCTCGCGCATGGTTCCTGCCATTGCAGGAGCGTACCCGTTGGAAGGTTTGTGAGGGATTTATGCGGGATGGTCCCCGGTCCGAACCCGCAGGCCCGAACCGGAAAACCACTCCTGAACTGGCGGAGGGAGTGGGATTCGAACCCACGGTGCCTTGCGACACAACGGTTTTCGAGACCGTCCGATTCGGCCACTCTCGCATCCCTCCGGACGAGAGGCTAGTCGCGGCGGCGGCCGAAGAACCCGGTCAAGAGAGCTGATGCCTGGTCGGCTCGCACACCGGCGGTGACGGCCACCTCATGATTCAGTCTCGGATCGGCACACAGGTTGTAGAGGGAACCGCACGCCCCGGCCTTGGGATCAGCCGCCCCGAACACCACCCGGCCCACCCGGGCGGCCACCAACCCTCCGGCGCACATCGGGCATGGCTCCAGGGTCACCACCAGGGTTACGTCCGTCAGCCGCCACCTACCCAGTGCCGCGGCGGTGTCGGCGAGGACGAGTAGTTCGGCGTGGGCAGTCGGGTCGCCTTTCAGCTCGCGCTCATTGTGCCGAGCTGCGATTACCCGACCATCGACCAGAGTCACCGCACCCACCGGGACGTCGTTGTGAGCTTCGGCCATCTCCGCCTCGGCCAGAGCCATCCCCATGGCGGCGTCATCGTCGAGTCGCCCTGCCGGCGCGTTGATCCCCATGTGGCGGAGGCGGTGGGATTTGAACCCACGGTGAGTTTCCCCACACACGATTTCCAATCGTGCCGATTCGGCCGCTCTCGCACGCCTCCGGTTGGAACGCCCCGCCAAGGATCGAGGTTCCCGAGGCGGAGGCGTGTACAGCCCCGACAGGCTACTCCGCCGCCCCGCCACCCCCCACCCCGGTTGACGGCGGCGGCGCCGTCCATGTCCATCGAGCACTACGCTGTCCCCGGTCCCGACGTTCTGTGCGGCGGCCGGGTCCTGCGCAACGGTCCCCTGTGAATCGAGTCAGGGTCGGAAGGCAGCAGCTCTCAGCGGGTCAGGCCGTGTGCCGTAGTCAACCTGGCCGCCGCACTGAACGTCGGGGCTTGTCGGGCCCGTCGCCCGATAGGCTCCCCGACGTGGCTGCCCTCCGAGACGACACTGGCGACGCAACCCCTGAAGACACCCCGTATCAGTCGCTATACCGGCGGTTCCGCCCCTCGACGTTCGCCGAGGTCAAAGGTCAGGATCATGTCGTCCTCGCCCTCCGGAATGCGGTCCGGGACGGTCGGGTGGCCCACGCCTACCTATTCAGCGGGCCGCGGGGTACCGGGAAGACGTCCACTGCCCGTATTTTGGCCAAGGCGCTCAACTGCACCGATCTCCATGAAGGCGAACCGTGTGGTCAGTGCTCCTCGTGTACCGAGATCGCCAAAGGCACCTCCCTCGACGTCCACGAGCTCGATGCCGCCTCCAACAACGGGGTCGACGCCATGCGCGACCTGGTGTCACGGGCCGCCCTCGGTACTCCGGGCCGCCAGAAGGTGTACATCGTCGACGAGGTCCACATGTTGTCGACCGCCGCATCCAACGCCTTGTTGAAGACGCTGGAGGAGCCGCCCGCCCATGTGATTTTCGTGTTGGCCACCACCGATCCGCAAAAAGTGCTTCCCACCATCCGTAGCCGAACCCAGCACTACGAATTCCGTCTGTTGGGGGCCGACACTCTCGGAGAGTTGCTCAAGCAAGTGCGACGGGATGCCCATCTCGAGGTACCCGACGAGGCGCTCGATGTGGCCGTCCGCCGGGGTCGCGGTTCGGCCCGGGACGCGCTCTCCGTGCTCGACCAGGCCGCTGCGTCCGACACCGTGGAGGATGACCTCCCCGAACTGGATGAAATTGTCGAAGCGTTGGCTGAACGCGATGCGGGTCGGGCCCTGGTGGCGGTGGCTCACCTCACCTCGGCCGGGTTCAGCCCCCAGCAGCTCACCGGAGACCTCATCGATGTGCTCCGCCAGGGCTTTTTGGCCATGGTCGCCCCCGAGGTGGTGGGGGTGGTCGTCACCGAACGTGAAACCATCGGGGAGGTGACCGAGCGTCTGGGTCTACCCGCCCTGGTGCGGGCGGTCGAGGTGCTGGGTCGGGCCCAAGCCGGCATGCGGGACGCCCTCGACCCTCGGGTGAGCCTCGAGGTGGCATTGGTTCGTCTCGCCCACCCCGAAGCCGACGAGTCGCCCGAAGCGATGTTGGTGCGGATCGAGCACCTCGAACGCCGACAGGGAGTCGCCAGTGCGCCCCTCGCCGCCCCGGTCACTCCCACCACCCCGGTCGGCGCCACCACCCCGGTCGGCGCCACCGACCTTCCCACCTCGGGAGCGACCTCGGCCCGTAAGACCTTGGGGGCTGTACGGCGGGAGTCCGCGCCGCCCATCCCCGCGCCGGCGTCTGCCCCGGCCGGCGTCCCCCAGGGTGCATCCGAGCCGATCCCCGAAGCACCGAACCCGCGTCTTGCCAACCAGCCGGCTCCGGCGGCGGCCGGACCTGTCTCGGCGGCAGGGTTTCCCACCCGCGACCAACTGGTCCAAGCCTGGGGCGATCACATCCTTGGGCGGTTACGGCCCAAGGCCAAAGCTCTCTTCCAAGCAGGGAGATTCGTCGGCGTGGAGAATGGCAAGGCGGTCTTCGGACTGCCCAACGAGATCCATTGCCGACGGTGCGAGGACATTCGGGGGGATATCGAGCCGGCTCTCTCCGAGTACTTCGGGCAACCGGTGGTGCTGTCGCTGGTGGTCGAGAGCGTTGCTGTTGAACGGGTGGATGACCCACCCCGGCCCGGGGCTGGGTCGCCCACCGGGCCCGACCGCTCCATCCCCTCAACCGACGCCACCCCGGCCACCCCCGACGACGAGGACACCAGTGACCTGTCGAGCTTTGACGACGCCGAGCCGGCGAGCATCGTCACGGTGGACAACTCGGCGGAGGCCCGGGTGCTCGAGGCCTTTCCGGGTGCCGAGGAAATTCGGTAGATGGGCGTCTTCTCCGGACCACTGCAGTCACTGATCGACGAACTGGGGCGGCTTCCGGGTATCGGGCCCAAGTCGGCACAACGGATCACCTTCCACTTGCTCAAGGTGGCGCCGGAAGACGCTCTCCGGCTGGCTCAGTCGATCATCGCCGTCAAAGAGCGCATCACGCTCTGCACCCGATGTTTCAATGTCGCCGAGGGAGGCCTCTGCGCCATTTGCCTCGATGATCGCCGCGACTCCACCTCGGTATGCGTGGTGGAGGACCCCCGCGACATTGTCGCCGTCGAAAAGACCGGTGAGTTCGCGGGGCGCTACCACGTACTGCAAGGCGCCCTGAATCCCATCGAGGGAATCGGCCCGGATCAGTTGAGGGTGCGTGAGCTCCTGGCCAGGCTCGAGGAAGAGGGGATCGCCGAGGTCATCTTGTGCACCAACCCCAACCTCGAGGGAGAGGCGACGGCAATGTATCTGGCCCGCCTACTCAAGCCCATCGGTCTCGTCGTCACCCGCATCGCCAGTGGGCTGCCGGTCGGAGGGGATCTCGAGTATGCGGATGAGTTGACGCTCGGGCGGGCGTTGGAGGGCCGTCGGGTCGTCGAGGCATAGCACTGGCTTCGACGGGGTGGTTCGGGCACCATGAGGCAATGACGAAACGGCCCGGGACGATCAAATATCTGTGGCTGCTCCGCCATGGGAAGGCCGCGCCGAATGGCCTTCAGGGTGGAGGCGACAAAGAGCGGCCGCTGACGGGGCGAGGGCGAAGGGACGCCACGGCCTTTGGACATCGGCTGGCGGCAGGAAGGGGCGTTTTCGGGCTCCATGACGTTCCGCTTCCGGATGTGGCCATCTGCTCGGCGGCATCCAGGACCCGCGAGACCGCCGATCTGGTTCTGGTGGCAATGGGAAAGGAGATACCCCTTGAGTCGTTCCACTCGCTCTACGGTGCCGGTCCCGCCACGGTGCTTCAGTACATCCGGGAACTCGATGACAGCAGGGAGAGTGCACTGGTGGTCGGCCACAATCCGACCATGTACCAACTGGCGTGGGAGTTATTGCCGCGTGCCGACATTGAGTCCGACGGTGATGATGCGGGTACCGGGGGAGGCCGGTCGACCCTCCAGAACCACGGTTTTCCCACCTGCGCGCTGGCGGTGCTCCGGCTCGAGGTGGCGTCGTGGGGGGACGTCGACCATGAGTGTGGTTCGTTGGCCGGAGTGGTCAGTCCGCCGTACTGACCGGCTCGGCAGGGGTCTCAGCTCCCCGATGGGTGGGAGTTCCGCCGGAACAGTTGAGACACGGCGCGGAGCGGACGGGTGATCTTCCAGCTCGAGGATGACTTGATCCGGACGAATTCGGCCACATGGGCATCCAGATCGATGCGGGCGTTGCCAAGTTCGGTCTGCGAGGTAGCCAATTGGCCGAGGAGGTTCGACAAGGCGTCAGCGTTACTCTCGACCACCGTCTGATGCGCGCTGACCAGCGCGTCATGGCTGTCGACAAGGGTTCCGTAGGCCGCACCCATGCGACTCAATTCGGCCTCCAGCGCCGCCCGGGCACCCCCCCCCGGGTTGTGTTGTGAACTCCGGGCCAGAGGACGACGCAGCTCGTCCCAGAGCACCGCTTCTTGCATGGCCACGGCTTCCTCCCGGGTGGTCGGCTCTGGAGTCTGCAAGGAGACTTCGGCTTGAAATGCGGCCTCACTGGCCACCGCGTCGGCGATCCAGCTTCCATCCGCCGGCAGGCCGATCAGCGTTCCCACGTACCGGACGACCGCCTCGACGGTGAAGGCTCCCCATCGGCTGGGCTTGGTCATCCGTGACAATCGCTGCCCGGTGACCAGTGCGCCGCGGGCTACTACCGCCTCTCGGGCGATGCCCCTCTGAACGAACTTGGAGTCAATGACCCGAAGAGTCCCGTCGGGAAGTGCCACCAGATTGTGTGGCAGCAGATCGATGGGGACAGGTTGCCCCTGTTCAAATTCATCGGACAGTAAGTCGGTCCATCGACCCAGCCAATCGATGAGCTCCTTGTCGTTGGCGTGGCTGAGCAGAACCAGAAAATCAGTCCCTCCGGTCCACGGCGTTCTCCCCAGTTGGAGCTGCACAGGCGTGTCGGACGGAGACTCCCGACCCGTGGTCGAGCCGTAATCGATCGGGGTGTTTGACCCTGCCCCATCGGCGGCGAAGGCGCGACGATCGAAGACGATGGAGTCATCTTGGTTGACTACCCGAGTCTCGGAGGCATACGCGGCTCGCCGTGCTGTCGAGTAGTAAGCGGCCAGCAGGTCGGGGGGCCAGAGGGGGCTGAGCGGTTGGCGGGAGGCCAGGATCACAAAGGAGTTGGCGGTCTGGGCTCCCAGCCCTGCTTCGATCATGGTGCGCCACACCGCTCCCTCGTTGGCGACGCGGTCGACGGCCCCGCCCCAGTCGGGACTGGGGAAATGCGGAATGCGATATGCCAGCGACTCGTCGGCCCCCAGAAGCTCATCGGCCATGACAATCCGGGTGAGCTTGTAATCGGGGAACGCTCCGAACACCCGAGGGGTGAGACTGGTCTGGAGGATCAGACTTTCCAGCTCACTGCGAGAGAAGGTGCGGGCCAGCGACCCGTTCGGATAGCCCTCCAACGAATCGAACGGGCGGTTCGAGTGGTCTTCGGGGGCCCCGGATAGATATTTGACCCCAATCCGGTTTTCGATGGCCACCAGCAGGGTTCCATCGTCAGTCAACAGGGACGTGGCTCGGTGAAGGAACTTCTCGTAGGGTGCCAGGTCGGGGGAGCCCGACCCCACATATTCGAGCACACCCACCAACACGATGACGTCGTAGACGTTTACGCCGGGGACATCGAACAAATCCCCCACGAACACCTCGACACCGGGCAGATCGCGGGTGCGGGTGCGGGCGACTCTGGCCCGGGCAGGAACCGGCTCGACCGCGTCAACCAGGTCACACTCCTCACCGAGGTACCGGGTGATCGCCCCGCATCCCGCACCAACCTCGAGCACCCTGAACGTGCGTTGCAGGGCCAGGGGTCGCAAGACGTTGGCCCGATCGTGACTCAGGTGGTACCGCTCCGGCCAGGTCTGCGCACTTCCGGCCAGTTCGTCGCTTGTCGAACTGAGATCGTCGGCACCCTCAATGATGTCGAACAGACGCTGCTCGGCGCCGTCGAGATAGTGAAACGGCGTGACTGAGAGAATTCGACACCCGTCCTCGTCGACCGAGGCACCGATTTGCCGCAGCGGCGTGGTGGCGAGTTCGCTCATTGCTGAAGTCAACTCCCATGTTCTGTGAGAAAGCCAGGTGAATATCCGGGCGCTCGGGTCATGGGGGCCCGGATGGAGGCGTCGGCGATCGGCGGGATGTCCCTATTTACAGCGTGCGGAGCACCGCGGCGTCGCCTTGGCCGCCACCGCCGCACAGGCTGACGGCCGCCGTTCCCCCGCCCCGACGCTTGAGCTCGAGAAGAGCCGTCAATGCCAATCGGGTCCCAGACATGCCCACCGGATGCCCGAATGCGATGGCACCCCCATTGACGTTGACCTTCTCCTCGGAAATTCCGAGGTCATCGGCAGAAGCCAGGCCCACCGCGGCGAACGCTTCATTGATCTCGAACAGATCGATGTCGCTGACCGACAGACCGGCCTTGGCCAAGGCCACCGATGTGGCGTGGGACGGCTGATTGAGAAGCGATGGGCCGGGGCCGGCCACTTGGCCGTAGCTGACCAGTTCGCCCAACGGAGACAGACCCAGTTCTTCGGCTTTGGCCTTGGACATCACGATGACGGCGGCGCCACCATCGGAAATCTGCGATGCGTTACCGGCGGTGATGGTGCCACTCTTATCGAAGGCGGGCCGGAGCTTGCCCAGGGATTCGGCAGTGGTTTCGGGCCGAACTCCCTCATCGGTGTCGACGATGATCGGGTCACCCTTTCGCTGGGGCACGTTGACCGCGACGATCTCTTCGCTGAACTTGCCGTCCTTGATGGCGGCCGCGGCCCGCTCGTGGGAGAGCGCACTGAAGGCATCTTGGCGTTCCCGGGAGACCCCGTTGGCTCCGTTGTAGCGCTCGGTCCCGAGTCCCATGGCGCACTGGTCGAAGGCGCAGAACAGACCGTCGTACATCATCGAGTCGACAAGGGTGCCGTCACCGATCCGGTATCCGGCCCGGGCCCCGGGCAGCAGGTAGGGAGCCTGGGTCATCGATTCCATGCCGCCGGCCACCACAATGTCAGCCTCGCCGGCATTGATCAGCAGGTCGGCCAAGTAGATGGCGTTCAAACCCGAAAGGCAGACCTTGTTCACGGTGGTCGCCGGCACGGTCATGGGGATCCCGGCCTTGGCCGCGGCCTGACGCGCGGTGATCTGCCCGGTCCCGGCCAGGATCACCTGTCCCATAAATACGTAGTCGACCTGTTCGGGCTTGATCCCGGCACGCTCCAGCGCGGCGGCAATGGCGAAGCCACCGAGCTCGGTGGCAGCGAAGCCACCCAGTGCGCCCGACAATTTGCCGATCGGGGTACGGGCACCAGCGACGATAACGGAACCGGACATGATGACCTCCGGGGCCTGACGGCCCGATTAGGCGGCGACCCTCCAGGGGTCGAGTTCGCCAACAGACTATCGGTGGTTCAGGCTTGCGGGAACTCGAGGTCCGTCGACCCCATTGCGGACTATCCTCCCATCCCATGCAGGAGTTCCTCTCAGCCATCCGATCGGGAGCCCCGGGGGACGAAATCGCCGCCATTCCCCTTCCCGATACCTACCGGGCCGCGTTCGTGTCACGGGACGAAGTGGACATGTTCGACGGTCTGGCCACCGAGGACAAGGACCCCCGGAAGTCCCTCCATGTCGGCGACGTCGCCGTCCCCGAGCTCGCACCCGACGAGGCCTCTATCGCGGTGATGGCCAGCTCCATCAACTTCAACACGGTATGGACGTCGATCTTCGAGCCGCTGCCGACGTTCGGTTTCCTCGACCGCCTGGGAAAGGAGAGCACCTGGGGTTCCCGGCACGCCCTTCCCTACCATGTGGTCGGATCTGATGCCTCGGGAGTGGTGCTGCGAACCGGGTCCGCCGTCCGCAACTGGAAGCCCGGCGACCGGGTCACCGTGCATTGCAACTATGTCGACGATCAGAGCCCGTCGTCGCACGACGACTCGATACTGGCCGACAACCAACGGATCTGGGGTTTCGAGACCAACTTCGGGGGCCTCGCCGACCTGGCAGTGGTCAAGGCCAATCAGCTGATGCCCAAGCCCAGGCACTTGAGTTGGGAAGAGGCGGCTGTCAATGCCCTCTGCAACTCCACCTCCTATCGCATGTTGGTGTCGAAGAACGGTGCCGCCATGCAGCAGGGCGACAGAGTGCTGGTGTGGGGAGCCTCGGGAGGGCTCGGGGCCTACGCCGTACAGTACGTGCTCAACGGCGGCGGCATACCCGTCGGCGTGGTGTCCTCACCCGGGAAGGCTGAGCTCCTGCACGATCTGGGCGTCGAGGCGGTCATCGACCGCAAGGAGGCTGGCTACAAGTTCTGGAAGGACGAGCACACTCAAGATGAGTCCGAGTGGCGCCGTCTGGGCAAGGACATCCGGAAACTGGTCGGCGATGATGTCGACATCGTGTTCGAGCACCCGGGCCGCCAAACCATGGGCGCATCGGTGTTCGCCGCCAAGCGGGGGGGAATGATCATGACCTGTGCGGCGACCTCGGGCTACATGATCGAGTATGACAATCGGCATCTGTGGATGAAGCTGAAGACCATCAAGGGGTCCCACTTCGCCAACTACCGGGAAGCGTGGGACGCCAACCAGTTGGTATGCCAAGGGAAGATCCTTCCCCCGCTGTCGGCGGTCCATACCCTCGAGCACGTGGGTGATGCCGCCTATCAGGTCCACAAGAATCTTCACGAGGGCAAAATCGGTGTGCTGTGCCTGGCCCCGGAAGAAGGGTTGGGGATCGACGACCCCGAGTTCCGGGCGCAGGTGGGAGAAGATCGGATCACCCTGTTCAGGAGGCACGGCGCATGACCGAGGCTCTCCTCACCGAAATCGACCACGTAGCCATCGCCGTCCAGGACCTCGAGGCGGCCATCGCCTACTACGCCGATACCTTCGGTGCCACAGTGGCCCACCGCGAGCGCATCGACTCTGACGGGGTGGAAGAGGTGTTGCTGAAGGTGGCCGACAGCTATATCCAGCTCCTGACCCCCACCTCGGAGACGTCTCCGGTCGCCAAGTACCTCGAAAAGAAGGGTGAGGGCCTCCATCACGTCGGGTACCGGGTGGCTGACTGTGCCGCCGCCCTCCAATCGGTGAAGGACCACGGAGGCCGGGTCATCGACGAGCAACCCCGTCCCGGCTCGAGAGGGACCACCGTGGCGTTTGTCCATCCGAAGGGTGCATTCGGGACGCTGATCGAACTCGTCGAAGAGTAACCGGCTCCCCTGGTTGGGTGCCCGGTCCTACCTGCCGGAGCCGTCGATGGAGACGAGGGCGCCGGGAGCGCCAAGCGCGGCCCACACCGTCCCGCCCTGATTCAGCAGTTGTCGGGGTGCTCCGGGCAGCGTGCCCACATCGGTAATGTGAGTGCCGGTCGGCTCATCGATGGAGTAGAGCTGATGAGAGACCCCGTCAGACACCCACAGGTGGTCTCCGTCCAGCGCCGGCGCGATCGCCACCGGATCGGTTCCTATTCGGAATGTCCCGAGAGATTGTAGAGAGGCGCGATCGACCTCGGTCACCGAGCCATCACTGGCGTTGGCCACCCACACCGCGCTGGCGGTGACCGCGAGGCCGATAGGGCCATTCCCGACCTGCACTGTGTGAACCATGAACGATGGTTGGGTGCCGGGGGTGCCGGGGGTGCCGGACGTCGATGTGCCGTTGGCCGGTGTGACCCGGGTCAGGGTATTGGTCGAACCGGTCACCCACACCCCTGTCCCATCGGCGCTGAGCCGGACAGCCCCGTCAGGCAGGGTGATGGTGGAGGTCACCGAACCGGAGCCCGTATCGAGGCAGCTCACCGAACCGGCGATCACGCTGGCCACCCATAGGCACCCACCACCGATCGACAAGCTCACCGGCCCGGCCGGAACCGGAGTCGTGGAGGTGATCCGAGCCGTTTTGGGGTCGACCGCCTCCACGCTATCGGCGACCGAGCTGGCCACCCACAGCTTCCCGCTTCCGTCGGTCACGGCTGTGGGGCGCCCGGGCATCGCCACTGGCCGGCCGATGGAGTCTCCGCGGGTCGGGTTTACATGGACGAGCCGATTGGACGAATCGTCGATCACCCATAACCCGTCGGGACCATCGGTCACGCCGGAGAGGGAGGTTGACCGGTACGCCGTTCTGAGGTGGGTGGAGCTGGTCGACGATGTGGCGGGGGTGACCGCCTTGGACTTTCCAGTGCGCACAGCCACCACGGTGGCGATCACCGCAATCACTACAACCAGACAACTTCCCGCCACCATGGTCCGTCGACTGAGGCGCCCCAAGGGGATCCTCAACCGTCGACCACCCCAACCCCCATCTCCATGGCCGTTCCCACGCCCACTCCGGCTCCCACGCCCACGCCGGTCTCCGCACCGATCCCGGCTCCCGTGCCGTTAGCAGTGGCTCCGGTCGCGGTGGCCCCGGATCCCACGCCGGATCCGGGGAACCGGCCCATGATGGCGTCCCGGTATTCACGGATCTTGGAGTACAGCCAGGGCATGACCCCGTCAGGGTTTGACCCCAGCAAGACGCCGGCGACGCCGGCGCCGAGGAGGACCTCTCCGCCCAACAACCCGAACAAGACACCGCCGAAGAGCGCTCCGCTGGCGGTGGCCACCCCCAAGACAACCACGAGGATCAGAATGGGAAGGCTCTGCAACATCAGGAAGTCGGTGCTTCCGGCCACGGTCACCATGGCACCGTAGAGGGCGCCGGCCACCCCGGCGATGGCCGCCGATAAAGTGAACACGATCAATTTGGTGGTGGTGAGGTTGAGCCCGAGCGTGGCACACGCCGCCTCGCTGTCCTTCATGGCTGACAGCACGCGGCCGAAAGGACCTCGACGCATGGCCAGGAGGGCGGCAGAAAGTAGAGCGAAGACAACGGCCAGGAAGATCACGTACGAGCGATCGGTGGAAATATGAATGCCGAAGAATGTGGGACGGGGGATATTCACCGAGCCGTTGTAGCCGAAGGCAGTCGACGAAGGAAAGAACATGTCGTCCATGGCCGCGGCGAATGCCAGGGTGGCCAGGGCCAGATAAAGCCCCCGTAACCTGAGCGCCGGAAGGGCGATCAGGCCTCCGACCACGCCGGCCAACACCGCGGCGGCGAGCAGCCCCCAGGGTGATCCCCCATGCCCCAACCTCGACATCGCGAATGCGCCCAACCCGGCGAAGGTCATCTGGCACAAAGACACTTGACCACCCCAGCCGGTCAAGGGCACCAGTGACAACATCACCAGCGCCAGAGCCAATCCGGTACCGAGGTGGATCACGTTGGCAATGGACAGCATTCCCGTCGATACCCACACCGCCGCCACCAGAATGACGCCGCCAGCAAAGGTCTTTCGGGCCGACGCCGGACCGGCCACTCTTCGCCGCACCATCTGGCGAGCACCGCGGATCTTGTCTTGGGGAAGAGCGAGCAAGATGATGAAGAGCAAAATGGCCGGGATGGCCAGGCGCATCCCCTGCAGGGGTGTGGATGCCCAGATCCCCGAGGTGGGCATGTACCCCTGGGCGTAGGACTGGAGGAGCCCGATCCCGAGAGCGCCGACGAAGGTGAGGGGAAGGTTGCGGAGACGTCCCACCATGGCCGCGGCGTAGGCGTCGACGATCAGCAGGGTCAACGGCAGTACCGAAAGCTGCAGAGACGGGGCGATGAGGATTCCGGCAATCGAAGCCAGCATGGATCCGAGCGCCCACGAATAGGTGCTGATCCGTGCCGGGCGCGCTCCATTGAGGCCGGCAAGCTCCTGGTTGTCCACGACGGCACGCATCGACACGCCGGTGCGGGTCCGATACAGAAAGAGCCGGAGGCCGAGAGCGATGGCGATGGCGGCGGCAACGGTGATCACCTGGGCCCAGTTGACAAAGACGCTACCGGCGTGGAATCCAGCGTTGCCGAAGAATTCCGGGAGAATCCGGGCCTTGGGTTTCCATACCTCGTTCACCATTCCGATGAGAAAGACCATCAGCGCACCGGTGATGACCAGGGTGACGGCCACCGGCGCCTCACGGACCCGACGGATGAGGACCCGTTCGACGAAGGCTCCAAAGAGCGGGGCGATGACCAGAATTACAATGGCCAAGGCCAGCGGTGCCGGCCAATTCCACGCCACCCGGAACTGCCAGTAGACAAACGCCATCACCATCCCGATGGCACCGTGGGCGATGTTGAAGACGCCCGAGGTGGCGTACGTCACGACCAAGCCGCTGGCGGCCACCGCGTAGGTTGCGCCGATGACGATGCCGATGATGGAAAAGGCGATGAATTCGTTCATTGATTCGATCTGTTCGACACGGTGCGTATCCTTCTCAGCTGGTCGCCGTTATCAGCGATTACCCCCGAACTCAGTATTTGGCGAGGCCTCCAGTGCAATCGAAGGTATTGGCGGCGGCAGGGTATGTCCGGTTGAAGCTCGACCCCTGCATGGTGAAGTAGGAGAAACACGCAGAGGGAACGTGGTTCCCCAAGTCGGCGGGCGGCTGCACCCCACCACCTGTCCAGTTGTGGATCTGGGCCAGTTGGGCCAGCAACCCCGCCCTGGTGAGGTGGGGTCCGGCTGCCTTGGCCGCCTGGGCAAACGCCAGCCCGGCCGACCAGGCGAAGGCGCCGAAGATGTCGTGTTTGGCCCCCGGAGCCACCCGGTTGAGCCACTGCAGGTACAGCTGCATGCCCGGATTGGAGCCGGCCTCTTCATAGGCCGCCGTGGCCATCAACACCAGATCGCCGTTGGAGGCGGGCTGGGTCTGGTTGATGAAGTCCGGCGAGTACTCCTCGCCGAACCAGTCGACCACCTGGGGGGTGAAGTTCTGCTGCTGCATGGCTTGGAGCAGGCGGGCGGCGCTCGACTGGTCCGAGTACTCGGTCACGTACTTCACCCCCTTTTGTTGCATGGCCAGGACGATCGGGCCGTAGCTGGACTGGGTCGGAGTGGCGGACACTGTGTAGATGTAGTTGAACCCCACCGACGTATTCGCCTTCATCTCCCGTGATGCCTGGTCGGCGGTGGCCGGTACGTTGAGGTAGATCATCGCCGCTTTGGTGACAGCACTGGGGTACTTGGCCTTCAGGTAGTTCGCCGGGCCCAGCGACCAGTAGTGGGCATTGCCCGGGGAGGCACCGAAGATCTGCGGCACATTCCCGGCGGTGGTGGTTGAAACTTCAGCAGCTATTTCGGGGATGCCACACTTGGCGACGGCCGTTGCCCCGCCGTCATCAAAGCCGGACGCGTTTCCGACCATGGCGAAATCGCTTGCGCACGCCTGGGAGGCGTCGGCGTAGTCCTGTCCCGAGTCGTTGCCGTCGTCGAAGGTCTGTACCTTGATCTGGCGGCCGTTGATGCCGCCTTGGCTGTTCTCGTAGGCTGCCCATGCCTGGGTTGCCTGCTGGGCACTCTGGGTGAGTCCGGGGGCTACTCCGCTGATGCTGGTGATGTTCCCGACGGTGATGGTGGTTCCGGTCACTCCGACGGCGGTGGCTCCACCGTTGCCCCCGGCCGGAAGGGTGGTACCGGTGGCGGCTCCTCCGCTCGGGGATCCTCCACTGGAGCTTGTACCGGCGCTTCCGGCGGTTCCGCCTGACAATCCACCCGTGCCCTTGGCGGTCGAGCCGGCAGTCCCGGTAGCCCCGGCGGTTCCCGACCCGGAGCTGCCACTGTCCGATGTCCCGCTCGCTCCCGCCGCCCCTCCATTGCCGCCGCCCTTTGCCGCCGCCAGCGCGCTCCCACTCAATCGCGAACCGCAAGCGCTCACCAACAGGGCGGTGATGGCCAACAGGGCGACAGCCCCGTTCCGCCTCTTGGTGCCTTTCCGGTTATTCCGGTCCTCCCGGTCGATGTTCCTTCGATCGTGGATGCCGGTCATGACACAATCTCCGTTCATTGATCTGAGCCGATCTCGGAAGACGACCCAATTCGTTCCGAATGGTCTGTCGCCTCGGGCGGGCCGTCTCCGGCGTTCCCGTTGGTCTGAGCGAGAGTCGTTGCCCGAAGTGTCCGTTCGAGTTTGTCGATCGTCCGAACCAATACGACAGTGTGGCGGCGGTTCTCGTGGAGCACCCGGACAATCCATCCGGCCACGAACAAGGAGCCTCCGCCGATCACCAGGCAGACCCCGAGGAGACCGCCGGAGATGAGATAGGGGATCTCCTGAAAGAGGTACGCGCTGTGGGCGGCGCCGTACCAACCGAGGAGCGTGTCGATAATCCCAGCTGCGATCAACGCGATGCCGAATCCGAGGAGCAACTTGCGCATGTCAACCTTGGGGCGAGTGCGGGTGCCGTCGATGGCGGTGGCCAGGTTGGCCAACCGGGAGCGCACCGAAGTTGCTCTCACTTCGGGGTCCAGGTTGTGCCCTGTGGGTGGCCCTTCCGGGACGGAAGTGGGCCGGCCTACCGCCGGTGGTGCCGACGGGACATAGGCGGGCGGGGCGGACTCGTGCCCACCGGCTCCGCGCCCGTCGCTCCGACCCCATTGAAAGGGATTACGCACGGCGTTTCCTCCTCAGTCCCAAGTGAGGGACGGGTCGATATCGCTATAGAGGGGGTCGCCCCCGAACAGGTCGTCCTCCGGATCGGTCCCTTCTCCGAGGCCACCGGATCCACCACCCGTCTCTCCTATCGGGCAGGCAGCACCAGCACCGGCCGCCTCAATGACCGATTGCGTCCGCAGATAGGCGAGTCCGAGGGCGACGGCGGCCAACAGTGCGAGGGCCAGCAACCCACTACCGATCCCCTTGAAGTACGGCGATGCGGCGGCCGCACTGGTGCCATGGAGCACGCTGCCTCCGGACGTGCCCGACGTGCCCGACGTGCCGGGCGTGCCCGACGTGCCCGACGTGCTCAGGCCTGGGTCGCCGAACGGCGAGCTGTCGGTGCCCAATGTTCCGGGCGATCCGCTGCTACCGGCAACGGCCCCATCTCCCGAGGTGTTCGAGGACGATGACGCCAGGGGATCGAAGACATAGGCCGGAGATGCCGCCGATTTGACGCTGACCCAGCCCATGTCGAGTACCAAGATCTGCTTGTCGGGGACAGGCAGCGGCAGGTTGGCCAGCACGCTGGCCGGAACCAGTTTGGACAGGGTATTGGCGCCGTTGTCCAAAGTGGTGAGGTCGATCCGGATCCGGAAGCCGTCCCACTGGCGTGACACCTGGGGACCCTGATTGGTATCGGTCGGATTGGTCACTGTCATGGTGATGCCGGCCGCAGACAGAACTTGCTGGACCACGGGGAGCACCGGGTTGCCCGGACCTGCGTTTCCCGCCGCGTGGATCCCTGAGCTGTCGATGGTCACGGGCTGGCCCGCCACCACTACGTGCTGGGCCGTGCTCGCTCCGCTCAGTGTCCCGGTGGTGCCATCACTGATGGCGGTGGCGGTGGTACTCACAGAGCCAATGGTGATCAGGCCACCGAGAATCGAGATGCCACTGGCGTCGGCGGTGGCGGTGGCGGTGGCTTTCGGGCCGGTGGCGCCACTTGTGGAGGTACTCGACAGCCCCTGCATCGTGAGAAGGTCGTTGCCAACGGGAGCCGAAGGAGTGGGTGATCCCGAACTCAGGACGGACCCGATTCCGAGGACCGGGCCGAGACCGGGTGCACCGCTACCCGAAGATGGCGCCGCCGGGGGACCTGTGGCGTTGCTCCCCGGTGATCCGAAGCTGGTGATGGCGGTGTTGGAGTCGGTTTTGCAGTCGGCTTCCATGGTGGCGCCGGGTGTGGTGTTGTTGGTTGCGTTGGGGCCCTTGGGGCAGGCAGTCGTGGCCTGAACCGGCCAAATCGGGGCAGGGGGGAGTGGTACCCCGGGGAACAATAAGCCAAGCTCAGGGCCGGAGTTGGCGATTACCTGGCCCGGGTACAGGCTGGATGCCAGGGCACTCCCGGTTGGGCCGAAGTTGTCGGCAGCCGTCGAGTAGCCGACGTTGAGCTCTAGCGACGGATTGGCCGGAAGGGGAAGATTGGGCTGTTCGTAGGAGGCGGTGATGCCCGAGGCGACGGCGGCCACGGTGAACCCACCGAGCGTGGTGTCAGCACCGGCGGGGGTGGAGGCGGCGGTTATGGCTGAGCCCATCGCCGCCATCCCGAACGCGGTGACCAGCACCAAACGGAACGCGTGGTTCGCCGTACCCGGCCGACCCCATTTTGAGTTCTTCGGGCTGCACTTGATACTCGGGCTACTCATGCTACTCATGCTGCTCCCCTGGCATCGGAGGTGGATTGGAGTTCGGCGGCGCTTCCGCCGAGATAGGAGGCAGCCAGATCCTCGGGCAACGTGTCGGGCGTACCGGTTGCCACGATGCGCCCCTGCGCCATCAGGGCGACCTGGTCGGCCACTTTGAGCGCGGCCTGGGCAAACTGCTCGGTGAGAAGGATAGCCACCCCCTCGGACGACACCTGGGCCACCAACTCGTAGAGCTCATCCACGATCAGCGGGGCGAGCCCCATCGAAATTTCGTCCAGGAGGAGGGCGGCCGGATCGACGCTGAGGGAGCGGGCCATGGCCAGCATCTGCTGTTCGCCACCCGACAAGGTTCCGGCTACCTGGCGCCGCCGCCCGGCCAGTTGAGGGAACCGGGAGAAGGCCCGTTCTTCGACGTCGCGCCGGGACGCTCCGGCGAAGGTCATCATGCGGAGATTTTCGGTGACTGTGAGATTCGGGAAGATACCCCGGCCCTCGGGGATGGTGCACACTCCGGCCCGGGCCAACGTGTCACTGGAGACACCGTTGACGTGGCGACCGAGCACATGAAAACAACCCGAGGTGGGGACCAACTGGCCGCTCGCCACCTTCAGGGTGGTGGATTTGCCCGCCCCATTGGGTCCGAGCAATGCCATGACCGAGCCAGCCGGAACCACCAGGTCGATGCCGTGCAACGCCTCGATCCTCCCGTAGCCGGCGTGCACGTTGCACAACTCGATGACCGCCGGTGCGCGGCTATCGGAGGGCTGGGTGACGTCAGACACTGGCACCGAGCACCTCTCCTGGCGCCTGGCCCGGTGGAGGTGCATCCACATCCTGGCCATCTGGGACCGCGACGTCATCCTCGGTGCCCAGGTAGGCGGCCCGCACCCGTTCGTCGGACCGGATCTGCTCGGGGGAACCCACGGCGAGAATCCGGCCGAAGTCGAGAACGTGGATGAGCGAGCACACCCGCATGACCAATTCCACGTCGTGCTCAACCAGCAGGATGGCCATATTCTGCGCCGCCAGCCGGAGCAACAGGTCGCCCAGCGCGTCGGATTCGGTCTCGTCGAGACCGGAAGAAGGCTCGTCGAGCAGCAGCACGCTGGGGCGGGATGCCAGGGCCCGACCCAGCTCAACCAGTCGGGCCAGACCGGTGGGAAGTGTCTCCGCCGCCTCATCGGCCATATGGCGGAGTCCCACCAGTTCGAGGATCTCCGAGGTCGCCGCTTTCGGATTGGACCGATCTCTGGACACCCGGCGGTGGATCTCGGCCGCCACCAGCACGTTTTCGAAGACCGTCAGCGAACCGAAGATTTCCAGCCGTTGGAACGTCCTGGCGATCCCGAGCCGAGCCCGGCGATGAGGGCGCATGCCCTGCAGGTCGGTTCCATCGAGGACCACCCGCCCGTTGGCCACACTCTGGAGCCCGCAGATGACGTTGAAGGTGGTTGTCTTGCCGGCCCCGTTGGGACCGATAAGCCCGGTCACCGTTCCCGGGTCGACAGTGATATCGATGCCCCGAAGAGCGGAGATGCCTCCGAATCGCACCTCGACATCAGCAACTTCAAGCAGAGCCACGATCTCCCCCCTTGTACGATGGTCAGGGCCCCCAAGCCAGCGTACCGCCACCCGTTGAGCGTTTCATAGGTACTTCTGTAACTTGTTCTCATCATGGGAACGGGGCCCGGGGGGCGATCTTGTGGGGTCCGGGCAAAAACCCACGATTTGTGGCCGGACCGGTGAGTCGTCGCCTCCCGATGACTCTCCGTGCAGGTCGCACTGCTTGAGGAGAGGGTCTCCCGGTCTGTCCGGTAACCTCGTCCACTATGGATCACCCCATGACCCAACGCTTGGAGGAGCTGGCCCAGCGGCGCGAACAGGCTCTGAACGCCGGTTCGCCGCATGCTGTGGAAAAGCATCATGCCAAGGGGAAGATGACCGCCCGGGAGCGACTTGACTACCTGCTCGATGACGGCTCGTTTCAGGAGCTCGACATGCTGGCTCGCCACCGGGCCCATGGAATGGGACTCGAGGACAAGCGGCCCTATACCGACGGGGTGATCACCGGCTTCGGCACCATCGATGGTCGCCGGGTCTGCGTGTTCAGTCAGGATTTCACCGTCTTTGGTGGGGCACTGGGTGAAGTGTTCGCGGAGAAGATCCACAAGGTGATGGACCTGGCCTCGTCCATTGGGGTTCCGATGATCGGCCTCAACGACGGAGCCGGGGCCCGGATCCAAGAGGGGGTGGTCTCACTCCACTCCTACGGGGGCATCTTCCACCGGAACGCCCAGGCATCCGGGGTGATCCCTCAAATCAGTGTGATCCTCGGGCCGTGTGCCGGGGGAGCCGTCTACAGCCCGGCCATGACCGACTTTATCTTTATGGTGCAGGGCACCAGCCACATGTTCATCACCGGCCCTGATGTGGTCAAGACGGTCACCGGCGAGGACGTCACTCTTGAGGAGCTGGGTGGGGCCATGAGCCACGCCACCAAGTCGGGAGTGGCCGCCTTCGTGTCCCC
The DNA here is from genome assembly GCA_003152015.1 of Acidimicrobiaceae bacterium. Taxonomy (GTDB): domain Bacteria; phylum Actinomycetota; class Acidimicrobiia; order Acidimicrobiales; family RAAP-2; genus DASZIT01. Next base: position 23,643 of record PLZF01000049.1, read on the forward strand.
TGACGAGAAGTCGTGCCTGGATGATGTCCGTTACCTGCTCAGCTTCCTGCCCTCCAACAACCTCGAGGAAGCGCCGCTGGTCGACTCGGGGGACGATCCCGACCGGCTCTGTCCTGAGTTGTCCGAGTTGATGCCGGCCTCGCCCAATCAGCCCTATGACATGAAGAAAGTCATCGAGTCGGTGGTCGATGACGGGGATTTCTTCGAGGTCAATCACCACTGGGCCATGAATCTGGTCTGCGGCTTTGCCCGGGTCGACGGACGAGCGGTGGGCATCGTGGGAAATCAACCCCAGATGCTGGCCGGCGTCCTCGATATCGACGCGGCGGAAAAAGGGGCCCGGTTCGTCCGGACCTGTGACGCTTTCAATGTCCCGTTGGTGACGTTCGTGGACGTTCCCGGGTTTATGCCCGGAACCGACCAGGAGTACGGCGGTATCATCCGGCATGGCGCCAAGTTGCTGTACGCCTACTGCGAGTCCACGGTTCCCCGGGTGCAGATCATTACCCGCAAGGCCTACGGCGGTGCCTATGTCGTCATGAACTCCAAGTCCATCGGTGCCGACCTGGCCTACGCCTGGCCGTCGGCCGAACTAGCGGTCATGGGCCCGGAAGGGGCGGTGGAGATCGTGTACCGACGTGACCTGGCCGAGGCAGCAGATCCGGTAGGTCGACGTCGGGAGTTGGTGGAGGAGTACACCGAGCGGTACGCCAACCCGTATGCGGCCGCCGAACGGGGATACGTCGATGATGTGATCGACCCGGCCGAGACCCGACGGGTACTGGTCAAAAGCCTGGCCTTGCTGATCTCCAAGCGCGAGGAGCTACCCAAGCGCAAGCACGGGAACATGCCGCTGTGAGCGAAACCACCGCCACCCCGGCGGCCCCGGCACCCCCTTCATTCGGGCTCGGGCTGCGGCCCGAAGTGGATCCGGCTGTCCTGGCCGTGTTGACGGCAGCGGCCAACGAGGTGTGGCCGCGTCGCCAGGTCGAGTTGGCGGCGGAACCGAGCCGTAGTCCGATGTGGCGCTTCAGTGGTCGGTGGTGGACCAAGCCCGCCGCCGCGCGCCGCGACCGCCCGAGGGCATGATGCTGAGCCTCAGCTGGTGAGCGCGGCCCGGTGCTGCTCGGCCAACTCCGCCAGATCGTCCATCATCCGTCCGATCTCGAAGTCCTTCGGGGTATAGACCCGCGCCACACCTTTGCCGATGAGGATTTCGGCGTCCTCGGGTGGGATGATCCCACCCACCACCACGGGAACGTCCAGACCGAAGGCACGGAGCCGGTCGACCACATCGGGGACCAGCTCGAGGTGGCTGCCCGACAGGATGGAGATGCCCACCACGTCGACGTCCTCGTCCCGGGCGGCGGCAGCGATCTCCGCCGGTGATAGGCGGATTCCCTGGTAGATGACCTCGAAGCCGGCATCCCTGGCCGCTACGGCTATCTGTTCGGCGCCATTGGAGTGCCCGTCGAGGCCCGGCTTGGCCACCAGGAGTTTCGGCGGCCCTCCGGCGTGATCGGCGAGTGCCTTGGACCGGGCGAGGACCCCACCCAACTCGGTACCGCGGTGCCCCACGCCACCCCCGACCCCGGTGGGGGCCCGGTACTCCCCGAATACCTCACGGAGGACGCCGGCCCATTCTCCGGTGGTGCCACCGGCATGAGCCAAGGCGATGGTGGCGGGCATCACGTTGTCAGTTCCCTCCGCCGCCCTTTTGAGGTCGTCGAGGGCTTCCGTCACAGCTTTTGCATCCCGCTGGGATCGCCATGCAGCCACGTCGGCACGCATCTCGGGCTCCACCGCCGGGTCGACCTTCAGGATCGAGCGTCCGGCCTCACCCTCCCCGTCTTTGCCAGCACCGCTCTGGGCGGCGAGGGGCGAGTCAGCGGTTTCGGTAAAGCAGTTGACCCCCACCACCTGGAGCTCGCCGGTCTCGATGCGCCGGACCCGGTCGGCCTGACTGCCAACCAGCCGTGACTTCAGCTCGTCGATGGACTCGAAGGCGCCACCCATGGCCAGGACCTCCTCGAGTTCGGCCCATGATGCCTCGGCCACCTCGTTCGTCTTCTTTTCGATGACCACCGATCCGTCGAAGATGTCCCCGTACTCGAGGAGGTCTGACTCGAAGGCCAGGATCTGCTGAATCCTCAATGACCACTGTTGGTCCCATGGACGGGGGAGCCCGAGGGCTTCGTTCCACGCCGGGAGTTGAAGGGCCCGGGCTCGTGCCCGCTTGGACAAGGTGACCCCGAGGGATTCCAGCACGATCCGGGGCACGTTGTTCTCCGGCTGGGCTTCGGTCAGGCCCAACGAGTTGACCTGCACGCCGTAGCGCATGCGGAGGAGCTTGGGGTCGGTGACCCTGTAACGCTCCGTGCAGATGCGCTCCCACAACGCGGTGAAGGCGCGCATCTTGCAAGTTTCCTCGACGAAGCGGACGCCGGCATTCACGAAGAACGAGATGCGACCGACCACCGAAGAGAACTCATCTTCGGGCACCTGGCCCGACTCCCGCACCGCGTCGAGAATCCCGATGGCGGTGGCGAGGGCATACGCCACTTCTTGGTGGGGGGTGGCTCCTGCCTCTTGGAGGTGGTAGCTGCAGACGTTAATTGGGTTCCATTTGGGCACGTGGCGAACGGTGTAGGCGATGGTGTCGACGGTCAGGCGCCGGCTGGGGATGGGCGGGAAGATGAACGTGCCCCGCGAGAGGTACTCCTTGACGATGTCGTTCTGGGTGGTGCCGGCCAGCACCTTGGGATTGACCCCCTGGTCCTCGGCATTGGCGATATACAGACCGAGCAACCAGGCCGCAGTGGCGTTGATGGTCATCGATGTGTTCATCGACTCCACCGGGATCTGGTCCATCAGCTGGGCCATGTGACCGAGATGGGCGACGGGTACGCCGACCTTGCCTACCTCGCCGGCAGCTTCGGGAGCGTCAGGGTCGTAGCCGATCTGGGTGGGCAGATCGAAGGCGATCGACAGCCCCGTCTGACCTCTGGCCAGGTTGGTCCGGTAGAGGGCGTTCGACGCCTTGGCTGTCGAGTGCCCCGAGTACGTGCGCATCACCCACGGCTTGTCCCGGGTCGGAAGGTCTGGCGCGGGGTCCTTGGTTGCATCCTGGGGACGGGTCACCTTTTCCACGTGCGTCATCCCTCCATTGTTGCCGCGGTTGCCCCCCGGTGCTTCCCGACCTACTTCTTTTTGTAGTCGAGGAAGCCCTGACCCGACTTCCGGCCCAGCAGCTCAGCGGCGACCATGCGGCGCAACAGGGGCACCGCCGCATAGTTGGGATCGCGGAATTCGTCGTAGAGCGCATCCAGGATGGCCAGGGACGTATCCAGACCGACCAGGTCGAGGAGAGCGAAGGGCCCCATGGGAAACCCGCAACCACCCTTCATAGCGGTGTCGATATCGGCGACGGAGGCCACTCCCTGTTGGTAGAGGCGGACCGCGTTGTTCAGGTATGGGAACAGGAGGGCGTTGACGATGAATCCGGCCTGGTCTTTGACCTCGACGGGGGTCTTTCCACAGGCTTCGGCGAACTGGCGGGCCGCCCCCATTGTTTCATCGGACGCCGTGATGGGGCGGACCAACTCCACCAGGGCCATCACCGGCGCGGGGTTGAAGAAGTGGACGCCGCACACCTTGTCGGGGCGCTCGGTCTGCATGGCCAGCTCCACCACCGGAAGTGTGGAGGTATTGGTGGCCAAAATGGTCTTGTCATCGGTGACCCGGTCCAGCTCATTGAAGAGTTCCTTCTTGACGGCCAAATCTTCGACCACCGATTCGATGACCAGATCGACGCCCTTGAGCGCGGAGAGGTCGGAGGTGCCGGTGACCCGGGCCAGGGCCGCGTCGCGCTCTTCCTCACTCTTCTTGCCCTTTTCGACCTGCCGGTTCAGCGACTTCTCGAGAGCAGCCAAGGTGGCGTCGGCGGTGGCCTGGCTGCGAGAGCGCAAGATCACCTCGAAACCGTTGACGGCCGCCGTCTCGGCGATACCTGAGCCCATGATTCCCGAACCGACAATTCCCACGCGAGCGATTGACATGGGTGGTGATGATACTGGCGGGCAAAGGGGCGGCGCGCCTACCGGCGTTGATTGCCCGATCCGAGCGCGCTGCGAATGCGTGCGGAGCCCTGGTCGATGAGCAGCCGGGGGGAGATCCGGTAGATGGTCCACGCCCGGCGGGCATGGTGTGGGGTCACGATGATCGGTCGGTTGCGGGCTACTCCGTCGAGCACGTCAGACGCCAGGGATGCCGCCGGGTAGGGTTTTCCCACCAGCGATGTGAGCATCGAGCGGATGTCGGGCATCGAGTCGGCGCGGGGCAAGTCATCGGGGTTGCGCTTGTCCAGAAGGGGGGTTTCGATGACGCCGGGGCAGACCACAGTGACGTTGACGCCATGGGCGGCAGCTTCCATGCGAAGCCCAACGCTCAAGCCGACGACGGCGTGCTTGGTGGTGGAGTAGGGCACCAGCATCGGGCTGGGCAAAAGACCCGAGAGCGATGCGGTGTTGACAATGTGACCCCGGCCTTGGGCGATCATCATCGGGTAGGCGGCCATGACCCCGTTGATCACGCTCCACAGGTTCACATTGATGACCCGCTGCCAGTGGGCTGAGCTCAGGTCGCTGACTTCGCCACCCACGGCAATACCGGCGTTGTTGAAGAGGAGATCGATCCCACCGTGCTCAGCCGCGGTCCGGCCGACCAGATCGGCGACGGCGGCGGCGTCGGTTACGTCCAGCGTGGCGGCATTCACCCTTTCCGCACTCGTTCGACGTTTCAGCTGCTCGGCCACGGAGGCGGCTTCCCCACCGTTGATATCGGCGACCACCACAGTGGCGCCCCGGTCGACCAGTTCGGTGGCCACCGCCTTTCCGATACCCGAGGCCGCCCCGGTAACGATGGCCACCTTGCCGTCGAAGTGTCGGTGTAGCGATTCGGCTCGATCTGATGCTCGTCCCATGGATCCCTCTCGATCGGGTGGCCTTGCGTTGGGAGCGACGCTACCGACACGATGGTGGCAATGAGTAACCCACCGAAGATCTCAGCCACGAGCTCCACCGAGCCCCGAGCCAATGCAGTCAAGTCAACCAAGGCAGTGAAGGCAACTAAGGCCCGCACCACCAAGGCCACTCAACGTTCAACGACGTCGGCGACGCCCGCCGCGGACCCCACGGGAGAGGGCGGGGCCGGACGGGGGCACGGTCGGGGAGCGGGCCGAGCAGGGGGTCGGAGGTTAGGCCTGTACAACCGGCAGTTACAGCGTAACAACGAACGCTGGCCGCTGGCGGCAGGCCTCGTCTCGTGGTTGTTTCGCCGACCCGAGCTGGTGCTCGCACTCCTGGGCAAGCAGGCCCCTATTCAGGTCAACGGGCGTGTGCTCAATCGGAGTACCCAGGCCATGTTGGAGGTCAGCAAACGATTGGAGAGTGTCACCGGCCGTGGTGACATGGGTGATGGCTTGGGCGACCCCGTGGTGATGCGCAGGCAGTTGCAGCGCATGGCGCTCATTGCCATGCCCATCCGGACCGATGTCCACGTGGTGGGTCGGTTGATCCCGGCCGCGGATAGTCCGAGAGGGTCGAGCGGCATCCCAGTGCGCATCTACCGTCGGTTCGGCACCGGGGTCGGGGCCGGGGTGGGGCTCGGGACCCGGCCACCGGCGATCGTCTATTACCACGGAGGTGGGTGGGTCACTGGTGATCTCATCTCCCACGACGCATCATGCCGCCTGCTCGCCGCCGTCAGCGGGTGCGTGGTGGTCGCCGTCGACTACCGGCTGGCGCCGGAGGATCCGTTCCCGGCGGCGGTTGACGACGCACTGGCCGCCTATGCGTGGGTATGCGGCCACGCCGAAGAGCTCGGGATCGCCGAAGATCGGGTTGGGGTGATGGGGGACAGTGCGGGCGGCAACCTGGCGGCGGTGGTCGCCCTTCTCACCCGGAAGGGTGCATCGGTGCCTACGGCATCGGCGAAGGCGTCCACGACAGGGTCAGCGGGCACTGCCGCTCCCGGTATTCCATCTCCATTTGCCCAGGGTTTGATCTATCCGGGCCTCAGTACCCGCTTCGACTCGGAATCAATGCGCATCTTCTCCGAGGGGTTCTTCCTGACGCTGCAGAGCATGAAGGGATTCCGCCGCACCTACCTGCCTGACCAATCGGACTGGGAGTTGGACGCGGCATCCCCGCTGTTGGCCGCCGAGGTCGATGGTGTGGCACCGGCGCTGGTGGTGACGGCCGGATTCGATCCCCTCCGTGACGAGGGCCAGGCATACGCCAACAAGCTGAAGAGTGCGGGGGTCGACGTGGAGTACCGGTGCTATGACGACCAAGTCCATGGGTTCTTCAACATGGGGATTCTGGCCGATTCGCTGGCCCTCTCCATCGAGGTGTGCGACACCATGGGCCGATTGATGCATCGCGCCGACCCGACCCAAACCGAGGAGTAGCCGGGACCGGGTTCTCCGACCGTCAGCCACTCCCGAAAGACCCACCTACAGTGACCATCATGAACGGAACTTCTCAGTCTCCCGGCATCGTCGCCCTGGTCGGCGGCGGCGAATGGCAACCGGGTTGCTCGTTCGATGCTGAACTGCTCGCCGCCTCGGGATCTGATGAGGTGCTGGTCTTGCCGACGGCAGGCGCCTACGAGCATCCCGAGCGAGCGCTGGTCCAAGCTGGAGAGTGGTTCGGCCCCCTGGGTGGGCGGGTGGAGGGCCTGATGGTCCTGTCCCGGTCCGACGCCGACGATCCCGGTGCCGCCGCGGTGATGCGCTCGTCCCGCTTCGTCTACCTCACCGGGTCATCGCCAATGCACCTGCGCAGTGTGCTCAAGGGATCCAAAGTATGGGACGCCCTGGTCTTGGCGTGGCAGGACGGAGCGGTGATTGCCGGTTCATCGGGGGCGGCGATGGCCCTCACCGACCCGATGGTCGATGCTCGCGGCGGTGGGTTGACGTTGGGGCTCGGCTTGGTCAGTGGGGTAGCGGTGGTGCCCCACTTTGGCGATACCCACGAAGACGCTCACGGCCAAAAGCTCCATCGGTCGGTGCTATTGGCTCCTCGGGGAACCCCGGTAGCCGGAGTACCCGAGCGTACAGCGCTCATTCGGGACCCCAGCGGCCAGTGGCGTTCCGCCGGCGAGGGCTCGGTGGCAGTCTTTGTCAATGGCGCCCCGGCCGAAGCCGGGCTCGGGGCACTGCCGACCTGACGCCGAGAAGTGAGCCAATGCGCTCATCCTCGGTGAGTTGCTAATTTTGGACCTCTGAGCGAATGAGAATTTGCATTCACTCAGAGGTGATGGGAAACAAATGCCGGGATCCGGGCCCGCGAGACGGGGGGCGCCGTGCTGGCGCCCCGCACATGGTCAGTCGGCTTCGGTGATCGTCACCGACTCGATGGTCACTTCTTCGGACGGAGTCCCGGACCGGCTTCCGGTCGATTCGATGGCGGAGATAGTCTCAGTGCCGCCCACGACCTTGCCGAATAGCGAGTAACTGGGAGGGAGCGAGACGCCATTGGGACCGCTGATGATGAAAAACTGGCTGCCATTGGTATTGGGCCCGGAGTTAGCCATGGCCAACGAACCAATCTCGTAACGGCCGCGGGCAGGCAGTTCATCGTCGAACCGGTAGCCGGGGCCCCCGCGTCCCGAGCCCTCGGGGTCGCCACCCTGGAGCATGAAACCCGGGATGATCCGGTGGAACACGATCCCGTCGTAGTAGTGCCAGCGGGCCAAAAACACAAAGTTATTGACAGTTTTCGGGGCGGCGAGCGGGTCGAGGGCGATGGTCATGGTGCCCTTGTTGGTCGCCATCTCGGCCGTATAGCGCTTGGCCGGATCGATGATCATGGGGGGAGAGCTGTCGAAACGCTGGGTTTTTGGGCTGGAACCGTCAGCTGCGGGGATCTCAGGGGACATGGAATTCTCCTTGTGATGGGTGAGATTGTGGCGATGGTGGATGTGGGGTTTGTGCAGGATGGGGTGTGGGGGTGTGGGGGTGGTGCCGGACCGAGCTATGACACGGCAATGGTCACCGAGATCATGCGGTGGAGAACGGTGGGCGGCACCCCGGAGGAACTGCCGTCGGTATTGATCTTGTCGACGACACTCGTCCCCGAGGTCACCTTGCCGAAGAGTGTGTAGTTGGGAGCCAGGTTCTCGCCCTGGGTGCCATCCACCATATAGAACTGGCTGCCATTGGTATTGGGCCCGGAGTTGGCCATGGCCAGCGAATAGTTCGGGTACTGGGGGTTGGCGGTCTTGGGTAGCTCGTCGGCGAACTGGTAGCCGGGCCCGCCCGATCCGGTTCCGGTCGGGTCACCTGTCTGGTCCACGAACCCAGGAATCACCCGGTGGAAGGTGATGCAGTCGAAGAAGTGCTGATTGGCCAAGTAGACGAAGCTGTTGACGGCCTTGGGTGCAGCTTTCGGATCCAGTTGGATGGTGAACTGGCCTATGTCAGTGGTGACGGTGGCGGTATAGGTCTTCGAGGTGGAGATCGTCATCGGCGGGTACGACGGATACGAAGGTTTGTTCAAGGTGGCGGTGAAGCTGGTCGGGCAGTCGGACGAGGTGGTGAGGGCGCTGAGGCTGGTATCCCCTGAGCCGCCTTTGGGTGCCGGCTTAGTGGTGGTGGTCGTCGGTTTGGTGGTGGTGCTGGAGTGTGACACGGCGGCCTTCTTCGAACTACTGGAGATCCAAACGGCGATGCCGACCACGATGAGGGCCACGATCCCGAGGGTGATGGCCCGCTTCAGGGTCTGCTTGCGCTTCTGGGTTTTTTGCTGGGCTTCGAGGCGAGCCTGACGACCGGCCTTCTGGCGTTGACGCTTCTCGGTAGACACGGTGCACGAGGGTAGTCGCTGGGAGAGCGGTAGCCTGAGCAGCCATGTCCCTCGTGGTGCAGAAATTCGGCGGTACCTCGGTAGCCGACACCGATCGGATTCGGGCGGTGGCGGACCATGTGGCTCGAAGCCGGCGTGCCGACGACGACGTGGTTGTCGTGGTCAGCGCCATGGGAAAGACAACCGACGAGCTGGTGCGTTTGGCTGCAGAAGTCAGCTTTACCCAGCCCACCCGAGAGGTGGACATGCTGCTCAGCGCGGGTGAACGGATCTCGATGGCGCTCCTCTGCATGGCGCTGGCCGACCTCGAGGTGACCGCCCAGTCCTTCACGGGCAGTCAGGCCGGCATCATCACCGACAACGTGCACACCCGGGCCAAGATCATCGAGATCAGGGCTGAGAGGCTGTTGGCCACCCTGGCATCCGGTGGTGTCCCGGTGGTAGCCGGGTTTCAGGGGGTGTCCACCGATCGGAACATCACCACCCTGGGAAGGGGAGGGTCCGACACCACCGCGGTGGCGCTCGCCGCCGCATTGGACGCTGATGTGTGCGAGATCTATACCGATGTGTCCGGGGTGTACAGCGCCGATCCGCGCATCGTGCCCGAAGCCCGCAAACTGGCCCGGGTCAGTTATGACGAGATGCTGGAGATCGCCGCCACCGGCGGTCGAGTGTTATCGCTGCGCTCGGTGGAATTCGCTCGAAATCACCACGTGCCACTACATGTGCGATCCAGTTTCACCTGGGAACCGGGCACCTGGATCGACGAGGAGGATGAAACCATGGAACAGGCTGTCGTCACCGCCATCACCCACGACGCCACTGAGGCCAAGGTGACGGTGGCCGGACTGCCCAACCGGCCTGGCGTGGCTGCCCGCTTGTTCCGAGCGCTGGCCGATCGGAATGTCTCGGTGGACATGATCGTACAGAATGCGTCACTGGAAGGGACCACCGCCATCTCCTTTACGGTGCCCGGTTTTGATTTGGCCGTCAGTACCGAGGTGTCGGAGGCCCTCATCCCCGAGTTAGGCGCCACCGGAGTCACCAGCGACTCGAATGTGGCCCGGGTGTCGCTGGTTGGGGCGGGCATGAAGACCCACCCTGGCGTCACCGCCCTCACCTTCGAGACGTTGGCCAAGGAAGGCATCAACATCGAGATGATCTCGACGTCGACCATACGCATTTCGTGCGTGGTGCGCGCCGATTGTGCCGAGACGGCGGTGCGCGTCCTTCACACCGCATTCGACCTGGCGAACCCGTCGTAGACTTGGGCTCATGCGAGTAGCCGTTGTCGGTGCCACTGGTCAGGTGGGTGCGGTGATGCGGTCGGTGCTCGAGGAGCGCGACTTTCCTCTCGACGACCTGCGTTTCTTCGCTTCCTCGCGGTCGGCAGGGCGCCGTCTGCCGTTCCGGGGAGATGACGTGGTGGTGGAAGACGGATCAATCGCCGACTTGGCGGGTATCGACATTGCCCTCTTCTCCAATGGGGCGGTCGCCTCGCGGGAGTTGGCCCCTAAATTTGCGGCGGCCGGGGCCATTGTGATCGACAACTCGTCGGCGTGGAGGATGGATCCCGACGTCCCATTGGTCGTTCCAGAGGTCAACGCCAGCGCTCTGGCCGGCATAACCAAGGGAATAGTGGCCAACCCGAACTGCACCACCATGGTGGCCATGCCGGTATTGAAGCCGCTCCATGACGAGGCGAGCCTCAATCGCTTGGTGGTGTCCACCTACCAGGCGGTGTCGGGGGCCGGGCTTGCCGGAGTGGCTGAGCTCGAGGAGCAACTCAACAAATCGGCCGGGTCGGCCGCGGCGTTGACCTTCGACGGGTCAGCCATCGAATTCCCCCCGGCGTCAATCTTCCCGGGCACGATCGCCCATAACGTGCTCTCGATTGCCGGGTCGGTGGTGAACGACGGATCAGGTGAAACCAACGAGGAACAGAAGTTCCGTGATGAGAGTCGGAAGATCCTCGAGATCCCGGCATTGAGGGTGACCTGTACCTGCGTGCGAGTCCCAGTGTTCACCGGCCATTCGGTGGCCATCGTGGCTGAATTCGACCGGCCGATCACTCCTGAGCGGGCCACAGAGCTCCTAGGTGCGGCCCCGGGGGTGGAACTGTCGGACATGCCCACCCCCCTGCAGGCGGCGGGAGTCGACCCCTTGCTGGTCGGTCGGATCCGCCGGGCCGATGGCGGTGAGCAGTCGTTGGCACTGTTCGTCAGCGGAGACAACCTGCGCAAGGGTGCGGCCCTCAATGCGGTACAGATCGCCGAGTCGCTGGTTGCGCTCGGCATGGTGGGCTGACACGAGTTCGGCTCAGGTGATGTTGGGGGCGACCGCGGCCAACCCAGCGACCCGCTTGGCCAAGTTCACCGCGTGATCGCCGAACCTTTCGTAGAACCTGGCAACCATGGCCAGCTCCACCGCCACCGGGAGTGGCATGGTGCCGGCAACCACTTCTACGGTGAGGCTGACGTGGAGATCGTCCATCTCGTCGTCGAGGGTGTCCACGACCGACGCTGCGGTGGTGAGTCGATCGGCATAGGCATTGGCAGTGGCGCGCCACATGTGAATGGCCACTTCGCCCATGCGTTCGACCAGGCCGCGGCTGCGGGCGGAAAGTTCAGTGCCAAGGCCGCGGGCGGCTCGCCGGGCCACATGCTCGGCGAGGTCGCCGTTACGCTCGAGGTCGGGGAGCATCCTGATGACGGTGACCAAAAAGTGAAGATCGGCCGGTGACTCGATACGTCCGACCGTCAACTGATCCATCGTTTGACGCTCGATTTCCCGATAGAGATTGTCAACCACTTCGTCCCTATCGGCCAGCGCCTTGGCCGCCTCCCTGTCACCGGAAAGAAGAGCGTGGGTCGCTCCGGCCACGTTTTCGCCCACTATGGCAAACAGCTGAAGGACCTGACGGTCGATCTGCGCTAGGGGCTCGTCCATTTGCCCACCGTACTCCGGCACCATTCAGCCTCTTACGTTGAGGGGAATGTTGAGACAAAAAGCGGTCATGAAGGACTGACTGCGGCATCGGCGTCGTTGCCCGGGTGATCGATACCACTGCCATCGTCGGGATCTGGGTGGGCGTTCATGTCTTCACCCACAATGATCCGGGGGCCCGATGTCCACGACAAATATCGCCATGACCAGTTCACCAATACGATGATCTTGTTGCGAAAGCCGATGAGATAGAGGATGTGGAGGCCGAGCCACGCGAGCCAGCCCAGAGTCCCGCGGATAACCCGCCCTTTTGGGAATTCGGCGATGGCGGCGCGGCGCCCGATGGTGGCCATCATTCCTTTGTCGTGATACTGAAATGGAAGGGTGGGTCGCCCCTCCACCCGGTTGACGATCTGTTGGGCAGCGTGCTTACCCGACTGGATGGCCACTTGGGCGAGTTGTGGGCACGTCGTACCTGGTTTGTCTTTTCCCCAGGGGACGGCGGCGGCATCGCCGATGGCGTACGCCTGATGATGATCGGGAAGGGCGAGGTCTGCCCGCACTACGAGGCGTCCATTGTGATCTGAAAGAGCCCCCAATTCGGAAGCAATGGTGCCGCTGACGGTGACCCCACCCGCCCATACGACAGTCCGGGTGGGGATGCGGGTTCCGTCATCGAGTTCGACGGAGGTCGCGGTTACTTCCTTGACCATCCGGCCAAGTTGTAGCTCTACGGTTCGGTCTTTGAGCGTGTCGGCCGCGTAAGTGGCGGCGGACTCCTTGAAGGGGGTGAGGAGCCGGCTGAGTCCGTCGACAAGGACGATTCTGGCGTGGGAACGGTCAAAATCGAATCCGTCATGGCGGACGGAGACATCGAGCAACTCGGCCAGGGCTCCAGCCACTTCCACCCCGGTCGGCCCTCCGCCCACTACGACAAACGTGAGGGTCCCGTCGGTGATCCGTTCGGGATGGGCGTCGATCTCCTCCAGGCGACGGAGAATGTGGTCTCGCAGGTGACCAGCGTCGGCCAGCGTATACAGCGGATGAGTGAACTGTTGGGCCCCTGGGATCCCGAAAAACTTGGCGATGGCGCCACTGGCCACGATGATCCAGTCGAAGGGTAACGGATCGGTACCTTCCAGCCTGACCGATCGCGCGTCCCAGTCCACGCCGGTCACTGTGCCGTATCGGAACGTCACGTTGGGGGTGCGTCCGAAAATGGCCCGGATCGGGTATGCCACGTCACCGGGGTCGAGTCCGGCGGTGGAGACTTCGTAGAGGAGAGGTTGAAAGGTGTGGAAGTTCCGCTGGTCGACGACGGTGACCTCGACCCGCTCGTCGGCCAATGCCCTGGCGGCCGACAGTCCACCGAATCCGGCGCCGACGATGACTACGCGGTGCATGGACCCCATGTTGCCACGATGAGGTCGGGCATTGTCGGGGAGTTGGCCGATCGCGGCTGAGGCCAGAAGGGGGCCCGGGATCGAAAAGACGAGGGTGGAGTCCCAACCGTGTGACACCCCGCCGGTACGCTGGCCATTACGCCCACTGGGGCTCGTACCGCGGCGCTGTCGGCTCCGAGGAGAAACCAATCATGATTACCGGGCTCATCATCGGACTCATCGCTGGGGCTGCTCTCGGAGTCGTGGTCGGGTTGCTCGTACGGGCCGGTCACGTGGCGTCGGCTCGCACGGCCGAAGCCCGTCTCGCCGATGCCAACCAGGCCAACCAGCGTCTCAATGGCGACGTATCCGGCCTCCAACAACAGATCGCCGGCCTCCAACAGCAGATCGCCGCCGCCCAGTCAGAGACGGTTCGACTGATGACCGAACTTGATCACGAACGTCGTGCCGCCGAGGAGCGGGCGGCGACGTTCGATGAGACCCGGGAACAACTGACTGGCGAATTTGCCCGGCTCTCCACCCAGGCACTGCAAAAAAACAATGAGCAGTTCCTCCAGTTGGCGGACGTAAAGCTGAAGGAGACCAGGGAAGCCGCCGAAGGTGAGTTGGCCAAGCGCCAGGTGGCGATCGAACAGCTCCTGAAGCCGATCGGCGAGCAGCTCGGCAAGTACGAGGTGGGGATGCAGCGCCTGGAGGTGGAGCGCCAAAAGGCCTACTCCACCCTCACCGAGCAGATGAAACACTTGTCGACGTCGCATGACCAACTCCAAAAAGAAACAGGCAATCTGGTCAAGGCACTCCGAGCCCCTCAGACCCGCGGCCAGTGGGGAGAGCTGCAGCTGCGGCGGGTGGTCGAAATGGCCGGCATGTTGGAGCACTGTGACTTTGACGAACAGGTCACCTCGGACGCCGATGGCGGGCGGATGCGGCCCGACATGGTGGTACATCTTCCCGGCGGAAAGAACGTGGCAGTTGATGCCAAGGTCCCGATGCAGGCGTTTCTCGATGCCAACGAGGCCGACGATGAATCAGTTCGGCGAGCCTGTCTGGCCAGCCACGGTCGCCAGCTGAAAGCCCACGTCGATCAACTGGCGAAAAAGGAGTACTGGAAACGGGTCGATCCGTCGCCAGAGTTCGTGGTGGCTTTCATCCCCGGGGACCCGCTGTTGACGGCCGCCCTCGAACATGAGCCGGGCCTGATGGAGCACGCCGTTGCCAATCATGTGCTGCTCGCCACCCCTACCTCACTGATAGCCCTCCTCCGGGCCGTCGCATATGGCTGGCAACAGGACTCGCTGGCCCAGAATGCGCGGGAGGTCCAACTGCTGGGGGCCGAGCTCTACCAACGCCTCTCGGTGCTGGGCGACCACGTTGCCGGAGTGGGCAAAGGGTTGAGCAATGCCGTGGTGGCCTACAACAAAGCGGTCGGGTCACTCGAAGGTCGGGTATTGGTCACCGCCCGTCGTTTTGTGGAGATGGGGGTCGTTCCCGCCGGAGAAAAGGAATTGCCGCAGCCGGCGCCGGTCGACGCCACCACCCGGGCTCTGCAATCGCCTGAAATGGCCCCGCCCACCCTGGATCTGCCCTTCGTTGATGGCCTGCCCGTCTCGATCGCCGAAACCACGGATGGGCCGGACGAAGTCGTATCCCGCTTCGGCCAGGACGTCGAGTAGCCGGGCTGCGTTCTCCCTGCGGGGATCGGGAGTCACACCCCGTCCCTACGATGTCGACGTGGCGTTGAAGATCTGGATTGTTCCGTTCGGGCGTGAAGCGAGCCGAGTTCTGCGCGATGAGATAGCTCTCGCCCAAGCGGGCCACCCCCTGGCTCCGGTCACCGTCATCGTTTCCCGGAACATCACCGGACTGGGGGTCCGGCGGCTCTTGGCTTCGGGAGACCTGGGACCCGCGCCCTCCAGCGGCAGGCTCGGTGTCGCCAATGTGCGATTCACCACGCTTCCCCGCTTGGCCGATGAACTGGCCGGGTCGATTTCGGCAGATGGCGGTGCCATGCCGGCGACGGCAACCGTCATCCACGCCGCGGCCCGCATGACGTTGGGAACCTCCCCGACCAAAATCCTTGGACCTGTTCGGGATCTTCCGGGTACGGCGCGATCCCTGGTGAGGCTGTACCGGGATCTGAGTGGGGTGTCGATGGAATCCCGCCGTCGCCTTGTCGCCGGAAGCGGGCGGGCTGCGGAAGTCATGTCGCTGGTGGAGGAGATGGAGAGGCGGATCGGGGACGGGTGGTACGACGAAGGCCGCAGGTTCGACCGTGCCATCGAGGCATTGTCGGGCATGGGGGGAGAAGAAGCCCGCCAAGGCACGGAAGCGGGAGAACTGGTGGTCGTGTACCTCCCGTCCCGCCTCCCACTCCATAGTGAGCGTTTCATCACCGCCTTGGCCGCCATTCGACGGGTGGTGGTCATTGTTGGTGCCACCGGAGACCGGGCCGCCGATTCGACCTCGCAGGAGATTGTTACCCGCCTGGGGAGGAAGAGTCACCAGAGTGTCAGTACTGCCATCGACCTCGGGCTCCAACCATTGAGGGGCACGTCGGTGATCAGTGCCCCGACCGCCGATACCGAAGTTCGGGTGGTCATCCGTGAGCTGATGGCTCGCAGTCGCACCGGCACCCGATTCGAACGGATGGCAATCGTGCACGGCGGAACCGGCCCCTACGAACGGCTTGTCCGGGAGACATTGGCCGGCGCCGCAATTCCCTGCAATGGGGTCAGTACCCGGATGCTGGGGGCTACGTTTGCCGGGCGCACTCTCCTCGGAGCATTCGAGCTTCACGAACGGGGATGGCGACGCGGAGACATTATGGACTGGGTGGCGGGAGGTCCGATCCGCGACGGCGGCGGCGAAAGAAAACCGGTAGAGGCGACGGCGTGGGATCTGATCTCGCGCGATGCCGGTGTGACCATCGGACTCGACAATTGGCGGCGTCACCTGGGTGCATATGGTGAGGACCGCAGTGCCTCCCTCGCTGAACTCGACGGGCCCGCCGGCAGTGATGCCAAACCCAGCACGGCCCATCGGCTACGAACCGAACTCCGTCAATCAGTCGAGTTGAGGACCTTCGTCGACGATCTGGCCCAACAGTTCGATGCAAGCCCTCACACGTGGGCCGATTGGGTGGTGTGGGTTAACAACCTCCTTGATCGGTACCTCGGCAAGCAGGCGGAGCGCGACGAAGCCTGGCCCACCGATGAAAGAGAGGCCCTCACGGCGGTCCGCTCCGCACTTGAAGGTCTTGAGGTGCTCGACCGGTTGCACGAGGTACCTGACCGATCCACATTCCGCCAGGCGCTGATTGCCGAGTTGGAAGCACCGGCACCGCAGACTTCGCGTTTCGGCACCGGCGTACTGGTCGGGCCGGTCAACTTGCTTGCTGGTCTCGACCTCGACACGGTGTTCGTCCTCGGGATGGTCGATGGAGCGTTCCCGGTCCGCGAAAGTGATGACGCCCTGCTCCCCGATGACGAGCGGGTGTCGGCTGGCGATGACGTTCCCCTGCGCGGCGGTCGTCGAAACGATGCCCACCGCGACTACCTGGCGGGTTTGGCTACCGCGCCCGAGCGGGTGCTCTCATTCGCCCGTGGCAATCAGCGTCGAGGCGGCGAACAGCGACCGGCCAGGTGGCTCCTCGACACGCTCGGCGCGCTCGAGGGAACGGGCCGTCGACTCTTCAGCCGGGACGTCGAGGATCTGGGCCGGGTAGATGGCTTCTCGAATGTCCACTCCTTCGCCGACGCGGTGCTCAACGTGGGGGAGCCGATGTCGTTGGGAGACTGGGATCTTCGCTCGCTCCTGGAGTGGAGGGTTGACGGCCACGACCTCACCTCCCATTTTCTGTCGGGAACCGGGACTGAACTCGGCGCCGGGTTCGAAGTCCACCGGAGCCGTAACTCAAACCGGTTTACCCGGTTCGACGGGAGGATCGACAGGGTCGATGTTCCGTCACCGACGTCGGCAGCAGCCCTGTCGCCCACCAGCCTCGAGACGTATGCCGGGTGCCCCCGACGCTACGTGATGCAGCGGGTGCTGCGCATCGAGGAGCGCGACAACCCCGAGGACGTCGTCACCATCGATCCGGCTCACCGCGGCCTGATGATTCACGAAATACTCGAGCGGTTCATCGAAGTCCAACTGCGGCTACCTCGGGAACATCGGATCCGACCCGGTCAGCCGTGGTCCTCCGATGACCACGCCCGAATGATTGAGTTGGCTGAGCAGGTGTTTCAGAGATACGAAGATCGGGGTCTGCTCGGTCGACGGCTGATGTGGGATCTGGCCCGGACGACCATTGAGCGCGAGCTCCATCAATTCCTGAAGCGGGACGACGAATATCGGGCCGCGGGAGGATGGGTTCCCGAACGGGTGGAGCTTGAGTTCGGCCCCGGTCACGGCGAGCCGGTCTCGCTCGAACTACCCGGTCAACGTTCTGTCTCCTTCAAGGGTTATATCGACCGGGTGGACATGGCGTCCGACGGATCCCTGTCGGTGACCGACTACAAAACAGGGCTGGCAAAGGAAGTCGATGGCCTGACCGGCGATCCGGTGCTCAATGGCCGAAAACTGCAACTGCCGCTGTATGGATTGGCGGCCCGGAACCAATTCGGAGACAGACCTGTCCGGGTGGCGTACTGGTTCGTCAGCGAAAAGGGCAAGTTCAAGTGGGTCACCAATCAACTCGGCCCCCCGATCCTCGACCGCTTCCGCGACGTGGTCACCGTGCTGGTGGACGGCATCGAGGCCGGCATGTTTCCCGCCCGACCCGGGAACGGTGGATCGAACTGCACCTACTGCAGCTTCCAGGCGATGTGTCCGGGGGATCGCCAGCGCTCATGGGATCGGGTCCGACACGCCCCCGAGCTTGGGGCCTATGTCGCCCTGACCGAGGGCAGGGAGGTGGATCGGTGAGATCAGAAGCGCAGCCACACGACCATGCCGCCCGCACGGAGATTCGCACCCACCTCGACGCCACCCAGTTCGTCGAGGCCGGCGCGGGTACCGGTAAGACGACGGCGTTGGTCGCCAGGATCCTCGAACTGGTGGGCTCGGGTGAAGCCACCATCGACCACCTTGCTGCCATCACCTTCACCGAAGCCGCGGCGGCAGAACTCCGTGACCGGGTCTACGAAGCGTTGGAACGGGCGAGCACCGAAGGCCACGGCGCCACCGGACCTTCCGAACCATCGCCTCTGACTGGCTCCCCCGGACGGCGTGCACTGGCTCTGGACGCGCTCGACGAAATCGACAGCGCGGCTATCTGCACCCTTCACGGTTTTGCCCATCGGATATTGGCGACCCACCCATTCGAAGCCGGGCTGCCCCCTGTGTTCGATGTACTTGATGAGGGACGCTCAGCCGTGGAATTTGACGAACGGTGGGAAGCCTTCGTCAACCAGATTCTCGATGATCCCGCGCTGGAAGGCGTCTTGCGCCGGTTGATGGTGTGTGAAGTGAAGCTTGACCACCTTCGGTCGGTGGCGGAAGTGTGCAACGACAATTGGGATCTCTTGATCCACGTCGAACCACACTCCCAACCTTTGGGTGTCATCGACCCATCCCCGATACTCGATTCTCTCGCCGCCGCCGCCGCCGAGGCGGAATCCTGCACATCGACCGACGACAAGTTGCTCGTCCACATCGAAGGGATCGCCGAGTTCCGGGCGGCTCTGCACGCCTCGACCTCGGAGCTCGAGATTCTGGAGCTGCTGGTCAACCCACCCACGCTGACGTCCCGTTGGGGACAAAAGGACAACTGGCCGCGCCCGGTAACCGAGGTCAGGGGTCTCCTCACAGACGCCAACCACGCCCGCCAGGCGCTGGTGGCCCAGGCCATCTCGGACGGGCTCTCCAACCTGATACCGGTCATTACGGCGTTCACTCTGAAGAATGCCTACGACCGCAAAAGGGAAGGGCGGCTCGAATACCACGACCTGTTGGTGTGGGCACTTGAACTGGTTCGCAACGACGCCGGGGTGCGGGTCGCCCTTCACCATGAGTATCAGCGATTACTCATTGATGAATTTCAGGACACCGACCCCATTCAAGCGGAGATGGCGTTCCGGATCGCCAACGGAGCAGTGGAACCCGGCCCCGGGGATGTGCCGTGGAGCGAGCTCCCGTTCGATCCGGGCCGGCTCTTTTTTGTGGGCGATCCCAAGCAGGCCATTTACCGATTTCGGCGGGCAGACATCGGGCTCTTCCTCGAGGTCCGAAAGCATCGCGCCGCTGACCTCATAGCGCTTACCGGCAACTTCCGATCGGTTCCGGGGATCATCGACTGGGTGAATGCCGTCCTTGGCGGATTGTTCGCCGATGGGATCGAAGGTGCCCAACCCGCTTACGAGGCTCTGCACGCCGAACGGTTCGGCGTCGACGACAAGGTGGAGGCATCGCCACCGGTGATTCTCCTCGGCGGAGCAATGGACATTCCCACTGTCGCCGATGTGCGGGCCGAAGAGGCTAGGGAGATCGCCGCCACCATCCGACGAATCTGTGACGAGAAATGGCCTGTTGGTGACGAGAAAGTGCCGGCACGGCTGTCGGATATCACCATATTGATCCGAGCCAGGACCGGGTTGCCGATACTGCAGGAGGTACTTGAGGCCGAGGGTGTGCCGTACCGCCTGGAATCGAGCTCATTGGTTTACGAGGCGCCCGAGGTAAGTGACCTCCTGACCATTCTCCGGGCCATTGACGATCCCACCGACCAGATATCGATGGTGTCTGCGTTGCGGTCAGCGCCATTTGGCTGTGGCGACGACGATTTGTTGGAGTTCCACCAAGCTGGGGGTCGGTGGGACTACCGCCTCCGGGCCCCTTCTTCGCTCGACGGGACTGGTCCGGTGGTGACGGGGATGGCCGCGTTGAGCGATCTGCACCAACAACGCTGGTGGCGCGACGTCAGCGGGCTCGTGGAGCGGGTGATCGAGCAGCGTCATCTGCTCGAGTTGGCCCTCGACCAACGCCGCCCTCGGGACGTGTGGAGACGACTTCGATTCGTGGCCGACCAGGCTCGGCAGTTCACGGATGCCCACGGGGGAGATCTCCGCCAATACCTGTCGTGGGTGGAATTGCAGCGTCGAAAGGACGTACGGGCGGTGGAGGTGGTGCTTCCGGAATCGGATGACGACGCGGTGCGGGTGATGACGATCCACGGGGCGAAAGGACTTGAGTTTCCCATCGTCTTCCTCACCGGTCTGAGTAGCGGCGCCTCCAGTCACAACGGTGTGAAGATGCTGTGGGGTGACCGCGGTCCGGAGTTGAAGATCAAAGGCGGCATGGCCACCGATGGGTATGATGATTTGGAGGTCAATGAGAAGGTCATGGAGACGGCCGAAGGTCTCCGTTTGTTGTACGTAGGCGCCACCAGGGCCCGCGACTACCTCATCGTCACTCTCCATCACAAGGTTGGGACCTCCTGTCATGCGGCCCAGCTGCTACCTCTTTGCGAGGCACACCCTGAGTTGTCCCGGCGGTTCGAGTCGGACCCGACGGGCGCCGCTGAAGCCGGTGCCGGAAGAGATGGACTCGACAGCCGGACTGATGGCCAACTCGCGCCGAGGAAAGACACGGTGGCCGACTCTGCGGCGCAGCGTTCGGCATGGAATGCCGACCACCAGCGATTGGTGACGACTGGATCGCTCTCGCGCACTCTGGCCGCTACCACCATTGCCGGCCTCGTCAAAGAGGAAGACCAGGCCATCCCCGATCACGGTCGCCAGCCCACCCGTCCCGGCAGCTCACGTGACACAACAAAGGACGACCCGGACATCGATCTGCCGCCCTGGCGGCGGGGTCGGGCCGGAACCTCCATCGGTCGGGCAGTGCACGCGGTCCTCCAGTCGGTTGATCTGGAGACCGGGTCGGATGTGGACCGATTGGCCGAAACCCAAGCCGTGGCCGAAGGGGTGCATACCCGCGGCGGCGAGATTGCCGGCCTGGTGCGGGCCGCGCTTGATTCGGACATCGTCCGCGACGCGGTGACGGGCGGTCGGTATTGGCGTGAGATGTATGTGGGTGTTCCGGCCACCGCCGAACCGGGGGGCCCGGTGATCGAAGGATTCATTGATCTCCTCATCGAGTCTTCTGAAGGGTTCACGGTGGTCGACTACAAAACCGACGCCGTCCATGATGACGAGCAGATAACCCAATCGATGGATCGCTACCGGCCGCAGGGGGCGACCTACGCACTCGCCGTGGAGCGGGCGCTGGGACGGCCAGTGACCCGTTGCGTGTTTCTCTTTCTGCGTGGATCCACGACCACCCAGCTCGACGTGCCTGATCTGCGGGAGGCAATGGAAGACGTCGAGGAGCTCGTAAGTGCCCTGGCCGGTTCCGAGCCACGCTCGAGCGTCTGACCCGGACTGTCCTAGACACGGCCGACGCCTGAGACTGTGTATTCCTTGGCACGGTATCCGCTCCTCAGCCGGTCGCCCCGGGACGAACCGCAGCCCGTTGCCCGCTGGTGCGGCACTATCGTCGTCGGGATGCCGAGAGCTCGACGTCGCAGGAGAGGCCGAAGGCCTGGGCGTCGTTCGGTGGGCGACGTCATCACCGTGTCCATCATCATGTTGGTCCTGGGCGTGTTGATCGTCGGTTCGGTCGTCGAAATCCATGCTCAGTCGGCGCCCTATCGACGGATGACCGACCAGGGGTACGCGCAGCTGGCCTCCCCGGTCATCGAAGCCTCCAATCAAACAGGCGCCCGGTTGGCCGCGGTGATCAATGTCGCACCGACCATTCCCAACCAACGGCTGCCGAATACCGCCCGCGGTGAGATCCAACAGGGTCTCGATGCGGCGGTGTCCACATCGTCGGAAGAGGCCCGTCAGGCCAAGCAGCTGACCCCCCCCACGCCGGGTGATGACGTCGCCCGCCAATTGACGGAAATCCTTGCTGGTCGGGCTGCGGCCGTGGTCAAGGTGGTAGGGACCATTGACCAGTTGTTGGGAATGGCGCCTCTGCCGATCGCTGGGGCTCCCAGCACAACATCCACATCGTCGGCAAATTCTGCTGCACCTATTACGCTGGTCCAGGCATCCCAGCAGTTGGCAGCAGAGGGCACGCAGATCGAACGGGCGGATCGCGCCTACGCAGCTTTGGCCGCTCGGCTCCACCATGGCAAGAACACTGGGTCCGGGCCGATCCGCCTGCCCGCGTCGGTATGGGCACCGGCGGGAGCTCCACTCAGTTCGGCCCAACTCGGGGACAGCGCCGCACCCCTGAACGCTGCGGTGGCTCTGGTGCCGTACCACCAGATGGTGATCACCGCAGTCGGTCTGACACCTCCGGCCGTCCCCGCAGCCACCCCCAATGATGCTGCCGGATCCGGCATTATCGGCATCTCATGTGACGCTCCGAGCTCGACAGTTGCGGGCCCAACCCCCACCCGGTTGCCGCCGACCAGCTCGGTCACCCCGCTGGTCAGCGTGACCAACTGCGGAACCGTGGACGAAGCCAACGTGACGGTGACCGAGACCCTGGTCCTGGCTGATCCTGCTGGGGCGGGCCCCACAGCGGTCGGCGCGTCAGGATCGTCGGCTCGGACCAAGGTGACCACCGTCTCCGGCCAGTCCCAATCCGTGAACCTTCCGGCACTCAAAGTCGCCAAAGGCCACAACTACACGTTGACGGTCACCCTGACCCCGCCTACCGGCCAGGCAGACCCGGCCGGGACATCCCAGCAGTATCTCCTCCAAATCGTGAGTTGACCCGGTATCGTGGGCGCTCGGGACCGGAGATGGAGGCGGAACCAATACTCTGTGGGCGTCCGATGGTGGGATGCCATAGGTGACGATCTAGGATCGACGGGGACGATACACGAGCCGTAGGGCAGAAGGGTTTGAGATTAGTGGCCGAGAGCATCACGATCACCGACAACCGCTCCGGCGAGTCGCTCGAAATCCCATTTCAAAACGGTGGCATCGCGGCATCTGACTGGTCCAAGCTTTTGCCGGGCGTCTGGTTTTATGACCCCGGGCTCGTCTCCACCGCCGCATGTGAAAGTGCCATCACCTACCTCGACGGCGAAGCCGGGATCCTCCGCTACCGGGGTTACCCCATTGAGCAGTTGGCGGAAAAATCCAACTTCTTGGAGGTGGCGTACCTTCTGCTGAACAGTGAGCTACCAACCCCGGAGCAGTTCCAGGAGTGGCAGCACGACATCACCCACCACACCTTTATCCACGAAAACGTGCGAAAGCGCTTCCTCGACGGATTCCATTACGACGCTCATCCCATGGGAATGCTCGTCTCCGCGGTAGCTGCGCTTTCTACCTTTTATCTCGACGCCAAAGATATATTCGACATCGAATCCCGAAACAAGCAGATCGTTCGGCTGATCGCCAAAATGCCGACGTTGGCCGCCGCCGCCCACCGGTTCAGTGTGGGGATGCCATTCGTCTACCCCGACAATTCGCTGGAATTCGCCTCCAACTTTTTGTCCATGATGTGGAAGACCGCCGAGCCCCGCTTCGATGCCAACCCGGCTCTGGCCCGTGCGCTCGACATCCTCTTCATCCTCCACGCCGATCACGAGCAGAACTGCTCCACCACCGCCATGCGGGTGGTGGGCTCTTCTCACTCCGACCCCTACTCCGCCACAGCTGCCGCTGCCGCTGCTCTTTACGGGCCACGACACGGTGGGGCAAACGAGGCGGTGATCCGGATGCTCACGGAGATCGGCTCCATCGACAACGTCGAGTCGTTCGTGGCATCGATCAAGGCTGGCCACGGTCGGCTTCAGGGCTTCGGGCACCGGGTCTACAAGAGCTACGACCCTCGGGCCAAGATCATCAAGAAGACCGCCGACGAGGTGTTCGAGATCACCGGAAAGAACCCGTTACTCGATATTGCCCTCAAGTTGGAAGAGATTGCGCTTTCCGACGAGTACTTCACCTCCCGCAAGCTGTACCCGAACGTCGATTTCTACTCGGGCCTGATTTACCAGGCGATGGGCTTCCCTCTCGAAATGTTTCCGGTGCTGTTCGCAATCCCCCGCACCGCCGGGTGGCTGGCCCACTGGCAAGAGATGCTCGATCAGGACTCCAAGATCGCCCGTCCCCGCCAGCTCTACATCGGTGCGGCGCAGCGCGAGTACGTGGGGATGAACGACCGCTAGTTCACCCTCTTGAACGGCATCGCCAACTGAGGCACCAGCTATCGGGGGTGGGCACATTGATGCCGCAACGGGTCGGCCACGCTTTTTTGGAAGGTGGAGGGTCCCGAACACGGCGTCGATCCACGGAAATTCCCAGACGAAATTGGTGTTATCGGCCGCTGGCTCGATGCCATGGTGCCAGTGATGAAATTCCGCGGTGACGATCAGCCGACGAAGTGGCCCGAAGGTGAAGCGGACGTTGGCGTGAATGAAAAGCGCCTGCAGGCTGAAGACGACCAGCACGCCCCCGAACGATGCCTTGGAAAAGCCCAGGATGAACAGTGGGAGCACCACACAGAGCTTCCTGAAGGCTTGGTCGATGGGGTGCAGCCTGGCCGCCGCCAGCTAGTCCATCTCACTGATGGAGTGATGCACCGCGTGGAAGCGCCACAGGAGGGGAATCTGGTGGCGTGCCCGGGGCCGAAATTATGAGCGGCGTACGAAGCCGGTGTGAGCAGGTTGTGCAGAACGCTGGCGGCCTAGGGAGTCGGCTTGGTTTCGGCCAGGCGCATGAGTCCTTCTTGGGCCATGGAGACGACCAACTCGCCGTCGCGGGCGAACATGAAGCCCCGGGCCAAACCGCGGGCTCCGTAGGTGGTGGGGGAGTCCATGTCGTAGAGGAGCCACTCATCGGCCTTGAACGGCCGGTGGAACCACATGCAGTGGTCGAGGCTCGCTCCCATGAAGTCCTGATTCTCCCACCGCACGTTGTGGGGGGCCAGCATGGTGTCGAACAGTGACATGTCCGAGGCGTAGGCAGCGATGGCGGCGTGGAGGACGGGATCGTCGCGGAGTGTCCCGTCGGCTTTGATCCATAGCCGCTGCACCGGCTCATTCCCCTCTTTATGCATAAAGGGAAGTTCGCCGATATGTCGTTGCTCGATCGGGTGGGGGCGCGAGAACCAGTCCCCCATCACCTCCCGGTAGGGCTCGAGTCGGGTGAGGAGTGACTCGAGCTCCTCGGGTGGCGGCACTTCGGGCATGGGGAATTGATGCGAAAGACCGGCTTCGTCGACGTGGAACGACGCCGACATGTTGAAGATGGCCCGACCATGTTGGATGGCCACCACCCGGCGCGTGGTGAACGAACGGCCATCGCGAATGCGGTCCACCTCGTAGAGAATGGGCACCGCCGGGTCGCCGGGACGCAGAAAATAGGCGTGGAGCGAGTGGGGGCGTCCCGCCTCGACCGTACGACCAGCTGCCATCAGCGCCTGGGCGGCCACCTGACCACCAAATACTCTCTGGCGGTCTTCGTTTGGGCTGATCCCCCGGAAGATATTGACTTCGATTGGCTCGAGATCGAGGAGGTTGACGAGGAAATCGAGTGCATCGCTCACCGGCATATCCTGTCAGGTGCCTGGGTAGTCCCCGCTACGGTGGCGTGCCATGCCTGCCATCTCGTTTCCCGACGGATTCCAATGGGGGACGGCCACGGCTGCCCATCAGATCGAAGGTGGCAATGTCAACAACGACTGGTGGGAGCTCGAACACGACCCCACGTCGGGATGCGCCGACCCGAGCGGCGACGCCTGCGACTCATTCCACCGCTACCCGGAGGACATCGCTCTGGTAGCCGGCCCCGGACTTACCTTCTATCGGTTCTCCCTCGAGTGGAGCCGCATCGAGCCCGAAGAGGGGGAGTTCTCTCGGTCGGCACTCGACCACTACAGACGGATGGTGGCATCCTGCCGGGAGCACGATGTCACCCCGATGGTGACTTTTCACCACTTCACCCATCCCCGTTGGTTGGCGTCCGTCGGGACCTGGGAAGCGCCTCATGCCCCCGATCGGTTTGCCCGCTTCTGTGAGCGGGCTACCGCCCATCTCGGCGATCTCATCGGTATGGCGGCAACCATCAATGAGCCCAATGTGGTGGCCACCATGGGATGGCGCCATGGCATCTTCCCTCCCCGGGTGCGCGATCGCGACCGGCGGGCAGCGGTCAACGATGCGCTGGTGACGGCCCATCGCCGCGCCGTCGAGGCCATCCGTTCAGGACCGGGCGAGTTTCCGGTTGGCCTGACGGTTTCGATGACGGATTATCAGACACAACCCGGTGGGGAAGAGTGGGTGGAGCGGCTTCGGCGCCCCTCCGAAGACGTGTTTCTCGAGGCCACCGAGGGTGACGACTTCATCGGCGTGCAGACCTATACCCGGTCTCGCATCGGACCCGATGGAGCGTTGGGGGCTGAAGACGGAGTGCCGACCACGCAAATGGGGTACGAGTTCTACCCTGAGGCGCTCGAAGGGACCATCCGTCGAGCGTGGATGAAGACAGGTGGGCTGCCGGTGCTGGTGACCGAGAACGGAGTCGGCACCGACGACGATGAGGCCCGAATCGAATACGTCTCCCGCGCCCTGGCCGGAGTGCGTCGCTGCCTCGATGACGGCATTGACGTGAGGGGATATACGTATTGGAGCCTGCTCGATAACTTCGAATGGGTTCTCGGTTACCGGCCCACATTTGGGATCGTCGAAGTGGACCGCCAGACATTCGAACGCCGCCCTAAACCCAGCGCAACGTGGTTGGGCGGTGTGGCCACCGCGAATGGCCTTTGAGAGGTCCTTCAGCATCTGAGGGAGGGTTCGGCGCCAAATATTACGGATTGGTTACGACTAAGGTGGAGCCATATGACTTCCGTCCTCACCCGGGCTGAACACCTGTGGCAAAAACGGGAGACTCCCGAGGCAAAGCAGCTCCTCCGCTACGCCATGGTGTCAGTGGTCTCCACGGTGGTGTCGTTCGGTACTCTCGCCCTCGTATTCGGTGTCTTCCATTTCTGGGGAGAGATCGGCAGCACGGTCTTTGCCAATGCGGTCGCCACAGTGCCCTCGTACTACCTCAATCGAGGTTGGGTGTGGGGCAAGAACGGGCGATCCCACTTGATGAAGGAGATCGTGCCCTTCTGGGCGATGTCGGGAATCGGCATCGTGGTATCCATCTTCGGCGCTGCCATCGCCAGGCATTTTGGGATCGAACATCACCTGGGTCACATTCAGCAGACGGCGGTGGTGTTGTTCGCCAACGTGATGTCGTTCGCCATCTTCTGGGTACTGAAGTTTCTTGTGTTCAACCGGCTGTTCAAAGTGCACCCTCTCGAAGAGCTTGACGAACTGGTCGAAGCGGCCTGATCCGGGATGATGAGATTCAACTGGTGAACGGGCCTGAGCCAGAATGGCCACGATGATTGCCACCACCGTGCACAGCGGGAACCTGGTGCTGGTGGTGGCGGTCTTTTTGGCCAGCGCGGTGGAGATGGTCGAAGCACTCACCATCGTGGCGGCGGTGGGAGCCACCAGGGGGTGGAGGTCCGCTCTCGAGGGAACCGCGGTGGCTTTGCTGGTACTCGGTGCCATGGTGGTGGCCCTCGGCCCCGCCATCGTCCACTATGTGCCTCTTGCCACCCTGCGGTTGGTGGTTGGGGGCCTCCTGCTGGTGTTCGGGTTGCAGTGGCTTCGCAAAGCGGTCCTTCGGGCTGCGGGGTTGAAAGCCAAACACGATGAGGACGCCATCTTCGCCAAACAGGTCGAGGAACTGTCCACTCCGTCAGCCACCAGCGGTCGCGACTCGACTGCGTTCGCGGTGGCGTTCAAAGGGGTGTTTCTCGAGGGTCTCGAGGTGGTGGTGATTGTGATCACCTTGGGGACGACCTCCCACGACCTCGGACTGGCCGCGACCGCCGCCGCGGCCGCCATCGTGGTGGTGGGGGTGGTGGGGGTCATCGTGGCCCGGCAGCTGTCATCGGTGCCGGAGAATGCCATGAAGATGGGGGTCGGGCTGATGCTGGTCAGCTTCGGTACCTTCTGGTCAGGGCAAGGCGTGGGGGTGCACTGGCCGGGGTCGGACCTGGCCATTCCGGTACTGGTCGCTACCTACGCCCTGGTGGCATGGGCCATCGTCGGATCGCTGCGCCCCAGGGCTGCGGCCAGTCTCGGGGCGGTCGCGGCCGGGACAGAAGGAGGAGGGCACCATGTCTGAACCGGTGCCGTCGTTGGCGCCCCGGTCACTGCCGGTTCAGATGTTGGTGGGGTTCGGTCGGTTCTGGTGGGAGTTCCTGATCGGAGACACTCCTGAGTTGTTTGTCGGGGTGGTGACGGTCCTCGGAGTGGTCGCTCTGGTATGCCTCGGCCACCCGGCCCGGACCTGGGCTGCCGTCCTCATGCCCGTGCTGGTGGCCGGTCTGCTCGGCGGCTCGGTATGGAAGGCGAAGCGGAAACACGTAGGAGCTAGTCGCGGAAGTTAATGAACTGGAGAGGAATCCCGAAATCCTCCGCCTTGGCCGCGGTGATCACCGCCTGAAGATCGTCTCGCTTTTTTCCGGTCACCCGCAGCTGGTCGCCCTGGGTCTGGGAGCTGACCCCCTTCAGGCCGAGCTCCTTGATGAATTTGTTCAACTTCTTGGCGTGGTCGGTGGAGATTCCGGCCCGAATCGTCAACTTCTGGCGGGCGGTGCCCCGGGTCGCCTCTTCGATCTTTCCGACGTCGAAGGACTTGAGCGACACGTCCCGTTTCACCATTTTCTCTTGAAGGACCTGGTAGAGGGCGCGCAGTCGATCCTCAGTGGATGAGGTGAGCACTAGCTCCTGGTCGGTCAACTCAATGGTGGAGTTGGTGCCTTTGAAGTCGAACCGGGTGGTGGCTTCGCGATTGGCCTGGTCGACCGCATTGCGGACTTCCTGCATATCGACTTCCGAGACAATGTCGAAGGTGGGCATAGAGAAACAGTAGCGCCGCGCTTGGCCTATCCTTCCCGGTCTGCGGGTCGGTACCCAAGTGGCCAAAGGGAGCAGACTGTAAATCTGCCGGTTCTGCCTTCGAAGGTTCGAATCCTTCCCGGCCCACCACATGATGTGACCGGAGGAGGTGGCGGACGATGAGTCCGCCGCCGCCTCCGGGGCGCTACGGCGCCGTAGAGCGAACTGCCGGTACCCGTCGCCAGCGGGCCCGATCAGTGAACCGGTTCCATGAACTCAGGAGATGTCGTCCGATGTTGGTCCATCGCATCCGCCACATGCCGACGTGGATGATCGCTGCGGGGGCTGCGCTCGTGTGGGTGGCGTCGGGGGCGTACATGGTGCATTTCGGGGCGCAATGGCACCTGGATCTCCTCGTCTACCGGGATGCCGGGCGCGCCCTCTACGCCGGCGGTTCACCGTTCACCACCAACTTCACCATCCACGAACTGCCCTTCACCTACACGCCGTTTGCTCTGCTGGTCCTCAGTCCGCTGGCGCTCGGGTCGCTCGTTCTCATCGAGACACTGTGGTGGCTGCTCAGCGCGGCCTGCTTCGTTGGCGCTGTCTACCTGGTCATCTCCGCCTCGTTCACCATGCCGACCCGTCGGGCCGTGGCCGTGGCCGGTGTGCTCTGTGGGGTGGCCACTCTGGCCCTCGAGCCCGTCCGCTCCAACATGGATTACGCCCAGATCAATCTGATCCTGATGGTGATGATCGTTGCCGATATGACCCGGGTTCGGGCTCCCTGGCGCGGAGTGTTGATCGGGGTGGCCGCGGCTATCAAGTTGACCCCACTGGTGTTTCTCTTCTCCTTCCTCGTCGTCAAGGACTGGCGGTCGTTGGCTCGCGGGGTCGGGACCTTTCTTGGGGTGACCGCCATCAGCTGGGCGGTGTTGCCGTCGGACTCGGCCCGCTATTGGCTGCACGAGGTGTCCGACGCCGGCCGAACCGGCCAACTGGCCAATGTCAGCAACCAGTCATGGAACGGTTTGGTCCATCGCCCGCCATTCCACGGAGGTCACCCCGCCACCGCTGTGTGGGTCGTGTTAGCTGTGGCCACGTTGGTGTGCGGAGTTTTCCTCACCCGGTGGTTGATGGAGGGCGGGTGCATCGCCGAAGCTGTCATGGTGTTGGCCCTCACCGAGTTGTTGATCAGCCCGGTGTCCTGGACCCACCACTGGTCGTGGCTCATTTTGGCCCCGATCGCCGCAGTTACGTTGTGGGCCGTTCACCGGGTGGTGGCGATCATGCTGCTGGTGCTCGTCGGTCTGGCGGTGCTGGCTCCCTATTGGTGGATCCAACACGGACCGTTTTCGTACCTGGCCGGAAACGTCCTGGTGGTGGGGGGAGCGGCGGTGCTGGTGGTGTGGTTGGGCACCGAGGCCCGGTCCCGCCGGTCCTCTTATGCCTCCAGGATGGGCGGACACGATACGCTGGCTGCTCCGAAGCACCTGCCGGGGTAACACTTGATGGGCCGCCAAATTTCGTTACAATAGCGTTACGGATTGATTGCGGTCAGGACGATTCGGGTTTCCTGAATCCCGCCCGTTGAGACGCTCATTACACGGTCCCCCATTCGAGATACGTCCATTGAGGAGCTTTCCCCCGATTATGTCCCCAGAGTCCCGGGCAGTCTTGGCGCATCAAGACGATGGCGCAGCTGACTCCGGCCCGCCGAGGAATGACCGTTGGTCCATGGCGTCGGCCGCGTTGACCAGCGGCGCCCGCACCGCGGCGACGTTGGCCAACACGATTCGGGACCGGTTGGCCAATACGGCCGGGATCCCCATTGACCAACCCACCATGGATGGCGGGGGCGGGGACCCGAGGGGTCTGGTGCTCCGGCCCGCTCTCCTGGGTTTCGTGGCCATTCTGGCCATCTGCATCGGAGCGTCGCTCCCGAGCTCTCCGTTCAAACTCGAAATGCCGGGTGCTTGGTTTTTCGGGGTTCCAAAGACCGCAGGTGCGAGTCACTGGGGCGTCTACTTCGTCCTGGCCGCTGTCTACGGCGGTCTGATATTGCTGATCCGGGTCTGGTGGGGGATGACCCGCCTCTACTCCCGATGCCCCGGGGTGGACATCCGTCGCCTCAAATGGGTGTTCGCCCTCTGGTCGCTCCCCATGCTGATCATCGCTCCGATCTTCAGCCGCGACGTGTACTCGTACGCGGCCCAGGGCGAAATGGTCAGCCATCACATGAACCCGTACCTGTACGGGCCGTTCGAAATGGGAAATAACTCCTATACCGCTCCGGTCGACCCGCTGTGGGGGAACGCCCCAGCCCCGTACGGGCCGCTTTTTCTGCAAATAGACGGGTTCTTCGCCAAGGTCACCTTCCACAACGAATTGGCCACTATCATCCTGCTGCGTTTGCTGGCTTTTGCCGGCGTGCTGCTGATCGCGTTCTGCGTGCCTCGCCTGGCCGGTCTCTATCACCGTGACAAAGCCGAGATGTTTACCCTGGCCGTCTTGAATCCGGTCACCATTCTGCATCTGGTCGGCGGGGCTCACAACGATGCATTGATGCTGGGGCTCCTCCTCGCCGGCATCACCGCGGCGAAAGAGAAGCGCCCGATCGTCGGCATATTGTTCTGTGCCCTGGCCACCGCCATCAAAGGACCGGCGGGGCTCGGAATCCTCTATGTGGGCTGGACGTGGCTGGGAAACGGCGTCCCTGTGCGCGATCGAATCAGACCGGTGGTCACCGCCGGTCTGATCGGACTCGGAGTCCTCGGGTTCTTCTCCTTTGTCAGCGGACTGGGCTGGGGGTGGATCGGAAACCTGGGTACCCCCGGCGTGGTGCGATCATGGATGGCCCCCACCACCTCCCTGGCGTTGCTCGTCAACTGGGTCGCCCATTTTGCCGGCATTGGATTGAGCCTGGGCGGCGTCCTGTCGGTCACCAGGTTTCTCGGCCTGCTGGCCGCGTTGATCGTTGGCATCTGGCTCTTGTTGAACAGTGACCGGATCGGGACGCTGAAGGCCCTGGGGCTCACCATGTTGTTGTTCGTGATCCTCGGACCGGTCGATCAACCCTGGTACCTGGCCTGGGGTCTCATCCTTCTGGCCCCGGTGGCGCTCGGTAGGCTCCGTTCCTTCATCATCGGCCTCTCCATGGTGACCGCCTTGATCGAACTTCCCGGTGCCACCCAGCTGTTGAACAGCCTGATCCACGGCGACCCGTTGTCGATCGTCCTGACGTTGTTGTGGGTCCTCTTCGTGCTCACGGTTCCCCTGGCCACCTGGGAGCGACGGGACCCGGTTCCTGCCCCGGACTCAATGCTCGGATTGGCCAGGGCCTCGGCGTAATCCTGACGTCGAGCCCGCGGTTTTGAACCGCAGGGTTCCTACTCAGAGCATCCGTTGGAGCACCCAGACATCGAGCCAGTGGCCGAATTTCCTCCCGATCTCGCGTTCGACGCCCACCAGTTCAAAGCCACAGGCTTGATGGAGAGCGATTGACGCGGCGTTGTCGTCGCCGATCCGGGCAACCATGGTGTGAAACCCGTGTTGGGTGGCCAGCCGGATCAGCTCGGTCAACAGGGCGCGTCCGATGCCGGATCCCCGCCGGTCCGACCCCACGTAGACGGAATTCTCGACGGTGGTGGCATAGGCGGGGCGGTCACGGTAGATCGAAAGCGAGCCGAATCCCACGATGAGGCCGGCGCTGTCTTCCGCCACGATGGCGGGATATGCCCCGCCGTGGTCGGCCAACCACACCAGCTGCTCGTCGGAATTCCGGGGGACGAGGTCAAAGGTCGCTGTCGACCCGGTAACCTCGGCGTTATAGATGGACCGTATGACTTCGGCATCGGTTGGCGTCGCCAGTCGAAGCTGCATGCGGTGATGGTAGCGAGTTGAAAACCTCTCGTGCGGGTCCGACGCCGTTGTTGGCTATGATGTCCCGCTGCAGCTCGCTCGAGCCGCACTGCCCCCTTAGCTCAGTCGGCAGAGCACCGCCATGGTAAGGCGGTTGTCGTCGGTTCGATTCCGACAGNNAGAGCGCACGGCTCATAATCGTGAGGTCGCCGGTTCGAGTCCGGCCGCCGCTACCATTTCGGGTGCTTGAAACAGCAAATGGGTCCGGTCTGCAGGCCGGATCCGTTGGCATAACAGCAGAGGAGCCACTGTGGCAAAGAATGAAAAACGGATCCAGGTCACGTTGGCCTGCGAGGTTTGCAAGCGCCGTAACTACATCACGACGAAGAACAAAATCAACGATCGTGAGCGGATTGAAATGCAGAAGTTCTGCCGCTGGGACCGCCAGCACACGCTGCACAAGGAGACCCGCTGAGGGTTGACTCGAGTAGCCGGGACCCGCTGAGGGTTGACGACTCGCCCGGTTTCGCCCATCTCGACTTGGTCGACCTCGCCCGGGGCGGTGACCATGCCGCCTTCGAAGAGCTGGTCAGGGTCACGTCGAACGATATCTATGCCCTGGCCTTCCGACTGACCGGGGATGAGCACGACGCTCGGGACGTTGTCCAAGAGACCTATCTGCGGGCGTTCCGCTCGATCCGCAAGTTCCGGGGGGAGGCTTCTTTTTCCACCTGGCTGTACCGCATCGCAGCCAACTGCGCGGCGACCATGCACAGTCGTCGACGGCGTGTCCGTCTGGTGTCGATCGACGCTGATCCTCGATGTGGCGAGTTGCCGACCGATCCTGACCCCGATGCCATGGCATCGGCCACTGTCGAGCGGGACCGGCTGGTCGGGGCCCTGCGCACCCTCCCCTTGGCCCTGCGAACGGTAGTCGTGCTGCGGGACATTTACGGTCTCAGCCACGATGAGATCGCAACGGAACTGGGTATTTCTGGCGCCGCCACCAGGGTGAGGCTTCATCGGGCCCGCCGGCAACTCCGAGCGGCGATATTTCCCGAGCTGTCGAGCGACGGTACAGAGCGGGTCGACGGCGATGCCGAGGTAGCAACGGTGATCGCAGTGCGGCACATGGAGCCGGTGGGAGACGACGCTCGTGCACTGTGAGGCCATTGCCGAGCTGCTGCCCGGGGCGGTGGACGGCTCCCGGGCGGTCGACCGGCGGACGGTTCGTCACGTGGCATCGTGTCTCCAGTGCCAGGCCGAATTGGCCAGGTACCACGGGCTTCTTCGACGTTTGCACCAGCTTCGCTCGTACCGCCCCGACCTACCCGCCGGTCTTATCGCCGACGTGCTCGATGCGCTGGACGCCACCGTGACCCGGCGGACGGTGCGCTCGGTTCTGGCTGGGCGGCGCCTGGCCTATGGCGGAGGGGCTGCCCTTGGCACTCTGGCCATCGGGGTCACAGTGGCCATGGTGATCGGTCGGGGGCGGTCGAACGGGTCGCTTGGGAATTTGACCCTTTCCAGTGGTAATCTCTCAAACCGCCCCTGCGATCGATTGGCCGTTCGCGGCATGGCGATCGACAGAGGGCAGTAGCTCAACTGGTAGAGCACCGGTCTCCAAAAC
>PLZF01000005.1 GCA_003152015.1 Acidimicrobiaceae bacterium
GAGCGGCTGCGATGATCGCCTCTTCGATGTCAGTGACCCGGGACCGTCGGTTCAGCCCGACCAGGGCGGCCACCATGGTGAGTCGGCGGCCCAGTGCGTCTTGGGTCAGTTTGCGCCGCGCTGCGCCGGTGAGTCGAAGGGCGGCTGCCGTGGCTGCACCGGGGTCGAGCACGTTGAGGGCGCCCTGGCCCCGGCCGAGCGCAACCACATTTCCTCCGAGGGCGCCGATGAGGTCGACGTAGTCGGGTTTCAGGTCGCCGAAAATGAGCGGTTGGACCCCATATCCACACAGCCCGATGGCCATTCTCCTGATCAGGCTCGACTTCCCCAGACCCGGCTTGCCCAGCACGAACATGGACGGGTTGGCGATCAGCCCCGCCCGGGCAAACCAACTGATGGGGTCACAACAGACCGTGGCGGCAGAGCGCAGGTCTCGCCCAATGGGCACCCCGACCATCGGAGTGCCGGATCCGGCGATGAACGGCCATAGCCCGCACACCTGGCGGGTGGTGGCCCGCCACTCCGGGGCGGCCTCGACATAGGACGCCCTGCCTCCTCCTCGGCCGGGGAGGCCCCGGGCGGGGACCCGGACAAGGGTTGTCTTCTCGTTGGCGGCCAGGGGCGACGCCTGTGTGTCAGCGCTCAGCTTCACGGCGTCGGCCCGACGTAGTGACTGAAGGCAGCCACCCGGTTGGTGACAATCTGTGCCGGGGTCGGGCCGCTGGTCGGGTGGTCCATCCACCGGGCGGCATTGTGGGCAAAAGCCCACACCGCCGGTGCCCCGAAGACCAGGGGTGCCAGGACGAGGAGGACGAAGATTCTTCTCACAACATCTCCCGGATGGCTTGGGGCACCCGAAGGTGGCTGGGTAGGACGAGGCCGAGGGGGAGCGTGGCCGCGAACGCAGAGGCTTGGCACCCATAGGCCGGACGAAGAGTGATCCTCGATGCGGAGGCCATGTTCTCCATGGCCACACCGGCCAACTCGAGGTCTGAGGTTGCCAGCACCGTGGCGGTGGCGATCAGACCGAAACGAACCAGCCCGGCCCCCTGGGCCTCTTCTTCTGCCGACTTGTCGGCCGAAGACTTGGAGATGGCGTCTCGAGCCCGGCCGAACTTCTTGCCGGATGCGGCGAACTGGGCGTCGAGCCGGTCGCGCTCCACCGTCTTTGCCGCAGACGCCGGGTCGTGCGGCCGGTAGGCCAAGGTGACCCGTTTGCGGGCGATGTCGGGGTGAGGACTGAGCAGCTGGGTCAACGTGTTCGAGAACACGTGGCCGGCGGGGGCGGCTCCCATGAACCAGCTCGATGACACTCCCGAGTCGTGGCGGTAGTGGTCCCATGCCTCGTGGGCCCCGGCCGGCCCGGCGTCTTCCCACCCGATGCCCGATTGCGCCGGCGATGTCGTCTCGATGGCCCCATTCGAGGCGGGGTCGTAGGCGACCCGACAGCACGAGGCCAGCTCGGCGGTTGCCATCGGGCGGGCTGCACCCGCTCCGGTCGCTCCGAGTGAACGGGTGAACCCAGGGAGGCGGTGACCGATGTGGACGGCCATCTCATCGAGGCTGCGCCGTTTGCCGGTGGCGGTTCTAGGGGCCGTCGACCAGGTGAGGGTGATGTAACAGGCCATGGCGGCAGAGCCGGCCGGATACGACTCCACGATCGCCGTCAGCACGTCTTGAGCCAGGGCGGGGGAGTCCTTGTCGATATTGTGCTCCACCTCGCACTTGAGGCGGGTGCCCATGTCGGGAGCCGATTCGATGGTCACCGAAGCCGCCACGAGGCCCGGCTCGTGGCCGAGGTCGGCCAGCCACGCCCCCCNNCCCAATGGGCCACCCGGTTATCGACCTCGTCGTTATCGACCAGGGCGGCGCCATCGGATGCGGCCGCGATCACTGCGGTGACCTGTCCGAGGTGAGGGTGGGACAGGAGGGCAAAGGGCCGCCCCCACCCGTCGAGCGCGTCGAGTGCCTCGATGCCGGCAGCGATCCCGGGCAGTCGGCACTTCCCTTGGGCTACCCGGCTGAGCGGGCCCGACCGGTAGAGATCACTGCCGAGCCGGACTGCACGTCTGTTGGCCAAGCGGGAGAGGAGCACCTGGAACCCGTTTCGCCCGTGGCGATCGTGGACCGAGAGGGGTACTAGCAGCGCGATGGTGAAGAACACCACCACGACCGCCAATGGCCAGAACACCATCGAGGTAATCACGGCTGTGACCGTGCCGCCGAGCAGAACCAATGTGGCCAGCAGACCGAGGCTCCCGATGCCCGGGGACGTGGGCTGTCGCCAGTTCCCGTAGGTCCTNNGTGACTTGCCCCGCCACCACTTCGCAGTCCACCGACCAGTTGCGAGGTGGCCACACCACGAGAGAGTTGAGATCCGGATGGCCCGCCTCCGGACGAGGATGAGGATCCTCCCGAGGGAGGGCCGGCCCCAGCCGGCGGTCCCTCGGATGCATCGCCACCAGCCCCAGAAGCGCTGTCTGGCGAGGCGCTGCCAGAACCTCCGCTCGATGGCGCCGCACCTCCTGTGCCACCACCAGNNCCGATACCAGCCGTACCGATGACCATGGCCGCCCCGGTGGCAGCCGCTATGCCAGCGCCGACGACCTCGCCGGCTCCCATCGAGCCGACAGCGGAGACTGCGGGCACGATGAACTTCATCAGGGCGGGCAGGGTCAACGAGGCGAGGATGATGAGGATCACCCCTTCGATGCTCCCGAGTGCGCCCGTCGAGCTCACGGTCATTTTGATCGCCGCGGCGTAGACGATGGCCGCGGCCGGCTTGAACAACAAGAAGGCGATGATCCACGCGGTGATCTTCTTGAACCACTGGCGGCCCATCTCGGTCATGGACGCAGACGCGGCGAGAGGCCATATACCGACCAGGACGACGAGCAGCGCGGAGCGGATCAAGATCATCGCCAACTGCACCAGCATGCCGACAATGGCGATGATCGCCAGCACGATGATCAAACCGGGCCCGGCGGCAGCGAGCCCGGCGAAGCTGCCGAGTTGGCTCAGGGCACTGGCCGCCGTCCCGCCATTGGCCGCCTGGCCGATGATCCATGACGAGAAGGCATCGCCGGCGGACGACAGCAAGGAGATGGTGGCAACCCCGGCACCGATCGTCAGCAGCGTGGTCAACATCCCCGTCGCTGCCTCTTTGGCCGCATCCGGCTTCCGTTCAATGGCGAGGCGGCCGGCGGCTACCAGCAACCCGAGGACAGCGGCAGCAGCCACATACCAACTGAGGCTGGATTGTAAGAAGCCGACTGTCCCCGTGGAGGAAGAAAGCTGTGGCGTCGGGATGTTCACCCATGCCGACATGAGGAACTTCAGCGTCTCGCCCTCGGCCTTGGAGAACGCACTGGAGATCGTGCCCAAGATGCTCCCGCCCGCCGCACCGGCGGCGGCTGATGCCGCCTTGCCGGCCAGGCAGGACGGAGCGGTGGCGATGCACCCGGCCACGGAACCTATGGGCATCAGACCCCTCCCCAGATAACGAAGCCGACCGGCGATGAGACAACCTGTTGGTTCGGCGACACCGTGCCGGCGGGACCGAACACGAGTTGCCAATCGGTGCCGTCCCAGGCGACGGTCAGCGTGCTCACCTCATACGAACTGTCGGGGAGGCCAGACAGCAGTTGGATCACTGCCGTGGTCGGTGTGTAGCTCACGAACTGGAACCCAGCCAACTGTGCATAGGTGCCCGGTGATGGGTCTGGCGGGTTCCCGACACCACCTGCGGCAACCAGTTGGGTGAACGTGGCCTTGCCCGCAGTGTTGGCAACGTCAGTCTCGGTGACGGCCATGAAATTCGGCTGCACACTGATCCGGCTCACGATCTGGGCCATGGCGATCAGTGCTCCTGTCGGAGTGTGGGCGAAACCCGACGGGATTCCTCCCACCACGCTCGCCGGACCAGCTGTTGTGGAGAAGGGGATCGCCAGTGTGTCGACGATCTGCCAGGTGACCCCGGGCGGTGGGGAATCGGGCACGCTCTGGTCCAGGGTGGAGACGTTGACGCTTTGCGGTGTGGGGGTGGTGGCGGACCCTGTGCGAGTCGTGTGGCCAACATGGGGCGGGACAACGCTGTGTCCGGCCCCAGTCGGGCTTATCACCACATAGGCCACCAGCATGAGCAGGAACCCACCACCGCATACAGGCAGGAGCCACCGGGGACGACCGTCTGGCCGCCCCCGGTGGCCCTGTCCGAGAGACGGCGAAGTGAGTCTCAAACCAGTGCCCCAACTACTCCAGAGCTGGCGGCAACCAGGACGCAGGCACCAAGGACCCAGGCGAGGCCGGACATGTGCTCGCCACCGATGCCCTGGCGGTGATGGACCGCCATCCGACCGGCTACGAGGAAGACACCGGCGACACAGAGAAAGCACACAGTCCAGGCCACATAACCCAACGCGGTGACGAGGCCCTGGGTCCCGGGGGGCTGGACTCCGGTGCCCGGGTCGACCACGGCGGCCAAGGTGAACTTTCCGGCGAGTAGAGCAAGGCTATTCATGGGTGCTCCTTTGGTGGGTGGGTGGATGGATGGAACAGGTTGAGAACACCAGGGCTCGACCACAGCCCGGCGGCGGGCGACGACACTGTCCGCCAGGACTCCATCCAGGGGATGGGCCACCAGGCCGGGTAACCGCCGGTGATGAGGGCGGTCAGCTCTGCCACTGGCTTTGTCACTTGGGAGGGGCCTGCGGCGACGACCACCAGACCAAGACAGGTCCACGTCGGGGTGCCGGCCAGCTCGTTGGCCGCCAGGCGTTGAGCGGCGATCAGGCCAGTTTCCGAGGATCGACAGACGACGAGGACCGGGAGGGCCATGGTGGCGGCCGCGGTCGCGGCCATCCCCACATCGGCGCCACCGAGCTCTCGGGCCAGCGTGGTGACTCCCGCCCCGGGGTGTGCACCTCGCCAGGCCCACCGGGGCGGGTGCTGGCCGACCATCGGCATCGAAGATCGAAATGACCCGAGCCCGGTCGACAACGCAGACTTCGAGTGGGCCGAAAAGAACGAAGCCTGTGCACAGGTGCCCTCGGCCGCCCTGGCTTTCATCGGGTGGTCTCCGTGGTGGAAACCTGCCAGGGTGCGCCCTGTGCGCTGCGGGTGAGGACGACAAAGGTCGCCCATACCTCCGGCGGTTCTGTCCACCCGCCGGTGCCATGGGGGGTCACCGTGGCCAGGACCTTGCGGTAGGCAGAGGTTGTGGTGTCGGTCGGCCCGCCAGGGTCGTCTTCGGTCGTGATCGTCGCCACCGTCGCCGCTTGGTGTGTCGCCCACGTCATCCACGTCGCACCGGGACCACTCGCCGGGGGGTTCTGGCCAATCGAGGTGGCATAGCTCTTTGTCATATAGGCCGTTGCTCTCAGCTCGGCCGCGTACCAACTGGTGTCGACAGTGGCGTCGACGGTCCAGGTCGCGGTCACCTCAGCGTCGGCAACCGCGGTGGCCGAGTGGAGATCGACTCCAGGCTCAGGAGAAGGGATTGGCGTCGATGCTGGTGACGGTGTGGCGGCTGACCTGGTGTGTGCTTCCTGATGGGGGGTGCTGTTGGTTTGGTGGGTTCCCGCTCGATGAACCGAACCCTGAGCTTTGAGCCCACACCCGGACCCAGTGACGGCGAGGCCACAGAGCGCGATCACGGCCAGGCGTCTCAACCGAAGCTCCGGATGGCCAACGGCACGCTCTGCCAGTAGGAGCTGAGGGTGTCGACCCGGACGTCGACCCCGGTGTAGGGCGCGTCGATCATCTCGTTGTTGCCGATGTAAATGCCGATGTGATCGAAGTCCGTCAGGTCTGGGCCAAGGGCAAAGGCGATCACGTCGCCGGGCTGGATGTCAGCTATCGCTACCGGCGTACCCATGGTTGCCTGGAGCTCCGACGAGTGAGGCAGGCCGATCTGCCCGAGAGAGGCTTGCGCAACTGCGTAGAGCACAAGGCCCGAGCAGTCGAACCCGATCGTGCCCGCACCAGATGCAAAACCGAACGTTGCGCCTGAGGTGGTCCCCCCACCCCAGGAGTAGGGGACGCCCAGTTGCGCGGTGACCGCTGTCACCACTTCCTGGCCGAACGAGGTTGCACCTGCGCTCTGTGCCAACGCGACGGAGTACGTGGACACCAGGGCCTCCACCTTGGCCACGTAGGCCTCAGTCTCCGGATACGGCGGCACCCCNNCGCCGATACCCGAGACATCGGCGAGGAGCGCGCAGTCGTAGCGACCCATGGCCATCACTGCATCGACAGAGTTGAAGGGCGACACACTTCCCGTGCCGGCGTCATCTTGTGCATAGGCCGCAAACGTCGCCGGTATGAACTGGGCGATTCCCTCCGCACCAGCAGAAGACACCGCCGACGAGTTCCACCCCGACTCGGTGTCGATCTGGGCGGCCAGCAGGGGTGCAGAGATCCCCGGGCACAGAGAGCCCGCCTGGTCCAGCACCGGGACCAGCCCGGCAATCGGGATGGCGGCTGTGGCCAGCACCGGCGAGCTTGCGGTGCTGGACGCGGATCCGGCCACGACCACTACCAGTCCCACGATCCCGAAGACGAGGGCCAACACTGCCGTGGCGACGGCGGTCAGCGTGCTCGTCGACACGTGGCTCCCTCTGGAAATTTCCTCACAACAAGAACTGGGTCGCAAAACAGCACCTTGCAAAAAGAATTCCGAGAAAGTTCCAAATCTTTCCGCGAAAGGGTTCCCGTCCGACCCAGTTCTCTATATGAGCCCACCGCGAAACGATCCTGGTGTCCGTAGGGCGAAGGTCACGCCGATCAACTCGGTGACCGCGGCGTGCCGGCCGATGGCTGACTACCTCTTCGCGGAGATCTTGGGGAGGTCACCCAGCGATGTCGACCTCCGGGCGGCCAAGACCGCTCTCATGCCTCTCCGCGGCCACAGCGGCCGCCTCGGTTGGGCAGTCACCGTCTTGCTCGAAGGTAGCGAGCGACGGGTGGACTATGACGAGGCCACCACGATCTTGTTGGATGCCGCCCGTGGTGGTGATGCCAACCGCCACATCGATGGCAGGGAGTCTGCTTCGCTGATCTCCCTGCGGCCGAAGCTCTCGGGGGGTCAGCTCACCTTCCCGGGGTTGGAAGACTGAGGCAGGCCCATGGCGACCTATGTCGATATCGACACTCTTCCGGCGGCCACACTGCGACACCTCGCTGCGCTTCGGGACGACAAGGACCATGCCCGCTACATCGATTACGAAGTGGCGGCCAGGGAGCTGGCGGAGATGCTCTCTGACGGTCGTACACCCACCATCGGGTGGTATCGGCGCCGCCTGCGGTCGCCCGAACCTGGCCGGTGAACCTTCCCGAGCGCCGATATTGGCCCTCGACCGCCGCCCCCACCCCCGCGTGACGAGGAATCCGCTCTCCACCTGTCCGCCCGATGGGCTGCATTTGGCAGCGCTGAGGTCAACAAGCTGGCTGTGAACTGAAGCAACAGGCAAGCCGGGTTCGGCGGGTGGGTTCGCACCATGGGTGAGACAACAGGCTGGACTGGGGCTGGGCCATACCCAGGCTCAGAACCGGCAGTTCCTTGCAGTTCAGTTCGAACTCAACGGTGCCCGAGACGAACTGGTTCAGGCTACGTCGGCGATCCGGAAGCAGGTGGCAGCCGAGTTGAGCCCATAGGATTCCGTCGTGGCTCCCCACTATGCCAACGCAAAGCTGGTTGAGCGGGGTGTCTGCTGGCGGATGGTCAGTCGGGATGACGGTTACCGCAAAGGTTCACCGACCGGCTGCCCTGAACCCGTTCGCTGGACGGGTAACGCCATGATCGGCAAGAAGCGGTACCGATTGGATTCGTGCGAGGGCCATGCCGATCAGTTGGAGAACGTCCGCCGTCGCGTGTAGTGGA
>PLZF01000007.1 GCA_003152015.1 Acidimicrobiaceae bacterium
GAACGACGCGACAGAACGACGACCGACGCACTCCAGAGATCAGCACAGAACGGCACGTCGGATGTGCTCGCGTCTTGTAAGCATGCTCGGAGTCGGCCGGCTTTGGCCATGCTGCGAAGCGATCGGGGCGGTCGATCGGCTTCTCAGGTGCGTGGCAAGATCTACCACCCAACGGATGCCGCCAGTAGTCTGTGGCGATGCGCAGACGGCTTGCCCCACTGGTACTAGGAATCGCCGGAATATGCCTTGCTGGATGCTCAGCGTCAGGGGTCGCTAGTCCCGGGGAACCGAATCACCTCGTCATGCATCCGGACGTCGCAGCAGGGTCCACTGTTGTCATGAATCCAGTGACCGGTCACGTGTTGGTCGTCGTGCCACCACATCACTCTGACGCCATCATCGTCATGGACCCTAAGACAGGGCACGTTCGCTGGGACTTTCCGCCCACGCCAACAGACTGATCACCGGATCAACATTTGGAAGCTGACCAAATCGGCCAGAAGACGTCGCACACGTACCTGGGGTCGGCACCTGAGAATCGCCCTGCTCCCGGCGGCAGGGACGCCATCAGTCGAATCGACGGATGATCTCGACCGCCTCGGGGATCGAGTAAACCGTGAGTTCAGGGCGGTAGTTGACACCGTCGGTCTTCGTCGAATGTGGCGAGCGCGGCCCATCCAGAAAATCCCTGTGGGTCGTGACGGGTACGGAGGATCGATTTGGGCTTGTGGCCAGAATTGGCCGATGTGTGTTCGGAGCCCGGGAGTGGGCTGCTGCAGGAGCCGCAAGCCGTATTCGCGATCGGGCACACACCCGAGCACAAAACGACAGTCCAGAACGACGACGCTTACCGTCATGACCGCAGCGCATATCGGCACGTATGGAGCGGCGGCTGCCGCAGCGGGCCCGATGCGCACCGAGCCGCCCGGGCGCGGCCTCGGGCGGCCGTTCGGAAGTCCGGCCGCGTAGTTCTGCGCCTGTGATCACGTTCACGTAACTCTCTCCAGAGCTGCTCATTGAAATTCCCCACCTGAACCCCCTGGTGACCTCAAGGTCCACCACCGAGGGTGGTCCCCTCCTGAGGCTTGTGGTGTCCAAGCCCCAAGCCACGGGATGTCCGGATCCCCGACCCCGTGCGCCTAATCCTGCCCTAGTTTTTGCCCTAGTTCGCTCTGTGGCACCAGGTTCCGGTTGCTTCCGGTTGCTTCCGGCCACACCGACGCTCATCTGCGGAAACGTCCGGTTCGGGCCACTCCGGCTCCGTCGTTTCCAGTTCCCAGAAGGATTATGAGTCCCGTGCTCTAACCACTGAGCTACTGCCCCGTAGGGTCTGACCTGGACTTTTACCAGATTCCCGCGACGTCTGCCCTAGTTCTTGCCCTAGTTTGTAATTGGCACCACGATTCCATATAACCCCGGTCTCCGGACCTCGGGGTGCGAGCGTA
Organism: Acidimicrobiaceae bacterium; assembly: GCA_003152015.1. Classification (GTDB taxonomy): domain Bacteria; phylum Actinomycetota; class Acidimicrobiia; order Acidimicrobiales; family RAAP-2; genus DASZIT01. The sequence goes on from PLZF01000007.1 coordinate 1,446, forward strand.
CAACCCCGGCGCGGGGCAAGTGCGTCGAAGTGGTGACGTCCGCGCGCGACGGCATGAGACCGGCATTCAAGAGCTGCGTGCTTCACACCCCCGCCGCCCCGACGACCGGAAGGTTCGACAAGACACCGGCCGGTCTTGCGAGAACATGGGCATCACCGAACGAGGTCATCCGCGGTGCACGCCAGGTGACCGTCCGGCTCATCGACGGGTGGCCGAGTGCGGACGTACTGCTCGGTGCCTACGAGCGCATTGCGCTCCTCACCTGACCGACCGCTGATCCTCCGCTCGCACCAGAGGCTGGCGCAGCCATGCCCCATCGCGCCCACGGTTCGATCTGCGGGCACGAAATGGGGCTCTCCTGACCATATCCGTGTCTTGACCGGATACTGGGGCAAGTGAAACCAGCCCGCAACTAGTCAGGAGCCCACCAGGTCTTCGTAGAAGACGTGGTCGCCGGCTTCGACGGTGACGGTGAGCCGACCCCCGATCGCCCGGACATAGCCGGCCAGCGTGGTCAATTCAACCGTGGAGAGATCTGACCGCTCGACCTTGGAAACCTGGGGCTGACCCCGTCCCCACCGCTCGGCCACGTCCACCTGAGTGATGCCGGCAGCCCGGCGGAGCTCGCCGAGACTTGTGACGATCTCGTGCTCAGCCCTGCGTTGCTTGCGCGCTTGGTCTCGGAGTGCGTCGAACTCCGGATTGGGGTGGCTCCACGGCTCATCGACGACGAGATCGTCGTCGGCGGACGCCAGCCATTCCTCGGGCGTCGGATCGTCGTGCTCGTCAGTGCTCATGATCTGGTCTCCTCGTAAGTGCAGCGGCTGCCTGTGCGACATACCTATCCACGATCTGGTCGGCGACCGGTACGTGGTCGTCATACCAGTCCCGTCCGGTCCGCTCCTCGTAGCCGGCCTTGTTGCCTCCCAGACATGCCAGCAGTGTCGTGTCCCGGTCGACAAAACAGACGAGAACGCGCATCACCCATCGCTTGCCGTCGACGGTGTCGTCGGTGCGGACCTCGCTCATATCCGGAAAGTGCCGGCTGGTCTGGATGCGGTGCCGAACGTCGGGCAAGACCGCCCCTCGCCCGTGCTCGCACACATAGTCCACCCCGTCGGTGATGTCGGCGGCAACAGTTGCCGGCAGTGTCCTCAGCCAAGGGTCGAACTTCGGGACCCGAACCAGGCGAAGTGGCACATCACCATGATATCACGTCTGAGGAATAGCTCGTGCAATGAATACCGGCGGCCTTGGACGCACAGCCGCCCGCTCCCGGTGCCAGGTGGTCGCGAGCCAAATGAGTGTCGACCGAGCTTCCGGCGACGGCGTGCCCAGGATCTTTCGGCTCGTGATCGGATGCCGGTCGGGCGCTACCAGTTGTCGCCTTCCCCGCTCGACGAAGCACGCCCGAGAGATTGGACGAGGAACCACGCGCAGTGGGGAAGATGACCGGTCCCTGAACGCACCGACCACTCGTTTCCGCAGCGCTGACGACCCGTCGACCACATCCTTCTCCGTCTGGTTACGGGTTCCGGCAGCATGCGGCCCAACTCTCGGCTCGACGGACGAGGTCGTTCATGCCTTGCCACGGCCGACCGGCCTCGATTCGGTCAGCCGTCACTGTTGTGGGATGCCCCCGCAGAGCAGGACAACCACTGAAGCTCTTCGGCTGCACATTGTGTTGGGGACGACGAAGCGATCAACTCGACCTAGCCAGAGTCACCTGAGATGGGGCGGAATCGTCGGTCTCGTGCGGTCCTAGTAGGTGAGCGAATCGGGCACCGACAACCGACGCGGTGCAGGCAACAAGATTGGCCACGAAGACAACGCAGTAGTGAACGGCGCTGATTGAAGATGAGGATCCGGAGTCCGGCCACGCCTTCGTCTGGACGACCCACCAGAGGAACAGCGCTGCCGGCACCAGGAACTGCTGCCAGGTGAGTCGCCTGCTCTCCAAGATGCGAGAAGCCCACAGCCACAACACCGGCAAGCAGTAGAGAGTGTAGGCCAAATGTGACACCGGAAGAATGAGGACGATGCAGAAGGTGACATTCCACGTGCACATGATCTTGTCCCCCGCGGTCCGAAGAGTGATCACCAACAATCCGATCACCCACCCCAAAAGCAGCACTGTGGTCACGGCTTGCAAGGGCAACGAGACGACTAGGGGTCGAGCAAGTCCGCTGTGGGAGAAGAGCAGCCTCGGTGCTCCCCACACCGAATCGCTAACCAGATGCTGGGTCCGAGCGGCGACAATGGACTTGACAAGCGCCATGAGACCTGACGCCCCTCCAAATGCGATCGCGAGAAGAGGGGCGAAGAGAATCGTGAACACGGTCGCCACCACTGCCCGGAGCCGACGCTCGGTGCCACGCTGGAACAACGACAATCCGACAGCTACCGGCCACGCCTTCAGTAGTCCAGCCAAACCGATGAGAATGCCGCGAGCTGCAGGCCGTTCTCGGCAAGCGGCCAACACCGAGAACATCAGCGTGGCGAACACGAAGGCATCGGCCTGTCCCAAGTAGAGGCCGATCGTTAGCGGCCAGAAATGCAGGACGGTGACAGCACAGAAGGCGAACAGAAGCGGCCGGAGCAACGACGGGACCATCGGCACTTGGGTGGCCACGAAGGCGGCCACTCCGGCGACGAGGGCGATCAACTCCAGGATGGTCCATGCCTGCCAGAGATGAGTTGGGGCAAGATGACTGAATGGAGCGAGGAACAACGCCAGAGTCGGAGGATAGACGAATAGTTGATTGACCTGATACGGACTATGACCCGCAGCCACTTGGCGGGCGGCCTGGAGGTAGATTGAAAAATCACCTCCAATGCCTCCGGACATGGCCGCGCGGTAGCGCTCGCGGATCAGGACCGTCGTGATCGCGACCGCGGCCACCCACAGGAGGGCCGACATCGTCTTCCGCCGATTGTCCTCCACAGATCCGTCTTTCGTCGGCACGTTGGAATCAAGGTACTACTGACACTCGTGTGCGATCGTGACTGTTGGTCGTTTTGACACGGCTTTCAAAGGTGGCGAGCAGCACTATGGGGAACGCCTTCTGATGGAGACCCGAGAAGTCAGGCGTGCCGCCACGGATGTGGTCGGGCAATGACTTCCCTCTGTCAGCCTGCAGCCCACCGCTGGTGCAACTGGGAACGAAGTCCAGGAAATGGCCAAAACCGACGTACCCAAACCGGGCAGAGAACCCATGGCCATCCCACTATCTGATCGAGGCGCGGAGCAGCTCATCCACGCTACAGAGCGTCCACCGTCCCGAGACATTCATGGGTGTCGTCGACCAAAGCAGTGCCATAGGCGGTGAGCAGGCTGTTCACCGTGTGCCAGTCGCGCCCGAACTCATTGGCCACAATGTTGACGCTGTTGACCTAACGCCCAACTTGTTCACTGACCGCCCTGGCTCGCCGTGCCAGCTAGTCCGGTTAGCTCGACTCCTCTTGGCACTCCCAATGCGTCCACGTCTCACGCCCACGACAGGATCGGGCGTCGCGCCTCGACCACCGAGGTCTTCGTCTGTGAGGGCTCCAATTGCTGAGCAGAAGGCTCGGTTCACGCGAGCCCGGTCGCTCGGGACCGGCCAATGTCGCGAAGGATTTGCTTGACACCACGTCTGCAGGCGCCCACGCTCAGTAGTGATATACCTACTGCACGTGGTATTAGCGGGATACGGCTTGAGTCGTCTTCCTGGACGAAGGGGCGAATATGAACGGTTCGAGCAGGGATCGAGGCCGCAGAACTGTGGCAGTGGAACTTTCGACGCTTCAGGCGAAGGAGGTGGTCCTCGAGCCTTGCGACGATGACCAGTGCTGCCGAGAAGTGGTGCAAGCCGCAGTTTCAACATCGCATGCTCAGCGAGTGCGGAGTAGGGGCTTCCGGAGTCCTCGTATCAGAGCGAAGAGGACGGGTATGAAGAGGTTCTTAGTGGTCGCCTCCGCGCTGAGCGTAACGGTGACAGTCGCCATCGGCGGTCTCGGCGTTGGAGTTGCGAGCGCTGTGCAGGCGACTCCGACTACGGCTCATGTGTCGGCGACGGCGGGTGGTGCACCGCTGCGGAAAGCGCACCCACTGCACCCGAGAATCGCCAAGCCACCGTCCAAGGCACTTGGCGGTCGAGCCAAGGCGCTGTCCACGCCAGATTCGTCCAGCAGCAGCGTGCTCATCTTTGGACTCGGTGATGGCGGGGATTCGGAACCGCTGACCAATCTGCAGACCATTCTGGAAGACGACGGCTACTCGGTCACAGTCGACAACAGCGCCACCTTGCCCAGCGACATCAGCTCCTACGGCACCATCTGGGACATCGATGCATTCAATCCGATCACCTCCACCGACGCAGCTACCCTCGAGGCGTTCGTGGAATCTGGCCACGGCCTGTACCTGACGGGCGAACGGCCTTGCTGCGAGGCGATGAATGGTGAAGACGGGACCATCATCAACGATCTCCTCACCAGTGGGGACGTCAGTGTTGGTGGATTTGGGGATGCCTCTTCCCCCACCGCAGCTGAAACAGTCAACTCCTCCGCGCTGGACGGGGTCGCCACCTCGCCAAATACGCTGACTACCTGGACACCTGCATGGGCTGGCGGAATGAGCGGCGTGGGATCCTCGAGTGTCTTGACTTCGACTGCCTTCTCATCTGGAACGCTCACAACCGGGGCGGTCTGGGGTGGCTCGCAACTCCAGGGCGGAACCGGTCGCTTGGCGATCCTCATGGATGTCAACTGGTTGGAGAGCTCGTGGTGGGACGAGACTACGGCGGCCCAGATGGCCCATAATCTCGAAACCTTCCTGTCCGGCGGCGACGCTGGGCCCACCACCAGTGCCCTGGAGACCGGAACAGCGGTGGGATCGAGGCATGCGGCCGTGCATGCGCCGAGCTGCACCCAAGGCAAGTACCCGGTCGACTGTGCCAGCGGCGACTTCTGGCACACCTTCACCGACGTGTCGGTCCCCGGTCGCGGATCGGGACTCAGTCTCACCCGTACCTACAACTCCCTCTCGGCCTCGAGCGAGGGTGTCTTCGGACACGGGTGGACCTCCAGTTACGATTCGCACCTCGTGGTCAACTCCGACAGCTCGGTGACCATCACGGAGGATGACGGCTCCCAAGTAACCGCCGAGCCGGATGGCAGCGGGGGCTACACGCTGCCTTCGTGGGCCGACTCCGCGCTGAGCGAATCGAGCGGGACGTACACCTTCGTCCGCCACCAGACCGAGACATTCACCTTCAACTCGTCTGGGCAACTGACGGCCATCACCGATCCGAACGGGAACTCAACCACTCTCACCTACACCTCAGGAAAACTGTCGACGGTCACCGACGCTGCAGGCCGCGTGATCACCATTTCCTACGGCTCGAACGGACTGGTGTCAGAGGTCACCGATCCAAACAGTCAGAACACCACCTATGCCTATGACTCCTCGGGCAACTTGACCAGCGTCACCGACCCGGCGAGCCGGGTGACCTCCTTCACCTACGCGACGAACCATCTCATGCTCACGATGACCCTGCCCAACGGGCAGAGTGGAGGTCCCGACGCCGGCGCCAAGGTGACCAACACCTACGACTCGTCGGCACGCATCCTCACCCAGACCGATCCTGCCGGACTCGAAACGGCCTACGCCTACAGCGGGGACAACTTCTCGAGCACCGGGGGCACCACGACAATCACCGACCCGCATGGCAATGAGGAACGCCAGAGCTATACCAATGGAGAGTTGATGTCCTTGACGAAGGGATACGGTACGTCCTCAGCTGCGACATCGACCTTCACCTACGACTCCGCCACGTTCGGACAGACGTCGGCCACCGATCCGAATGGCCACTCGACTTCTGCCACCTTCGATTCCCTCGGCAACCAGCTGACCTCTACCGACGCCACTGGCCACACGACCACGACGACCTACAATGCATTCGACGAGCCTCTCACGGTCACCCAACCCTCAGGCATCGTCACCACCCGCACCTACGACAGCCACGGCAATGTGCTCACGAAGTCGGTCCAAGGGGCGGGGAGCGACTCCGGCGTCACCACGCAGCCCACCTGGGCCACCACCGATGTGGAGGACGGCAGTTCCCTCACCGCAGCCTCGTGTGCATCGGCGAGCTTGTGTGTCGCCGTCGACCAATGGGGTGACGCGGTGACGTCTGGCGACTCGACCGGTGGATCGGGCGCATGGACCGTGACTGGCATGGGGGGCTCCAATCCCGCCAGCGCCGTCTCGTGTGTTCCGGGAAGCACGTTCTGTGTGGCCGGTGACCAAGCCGGCAACATCTTCGTCTCCACCGATCCCACCGGCGGTTCTTGGTCCACCGTGCATGTGGGCTCCGATGCCATTTCAGCACTCTCCTGTCCGACCAGCACGCTTTGCGTGGGTGGGTTCGGGGGTTCCATCATCACCACTGCGACACCTGGTACCACCAGCTCGGACACCTGGTCTGCGGCGTCGATCAGCTCATCGACCTTGGCTGCTGTCTCTTGTCCCTCGGCGACGTTCTGTTCGGCAGTTGACCAAGCGGGGAATGTGTTCACCACGACCGACCCGGCAGGAGGGTCGGGGGCATGGACCATGACCAACATCGACGGCTCGAATTCGATTTCGAGTTTGTCCTGCCCGTCCAGCTCGTTGTGCCTGGCCGCCGACAGCAACGGCTCCATGTTCGTGTCCACCGACCCGACTGGCGGATCGGGTGCCTGGACCTCGTTCGACCTCAACGGCTCGTCGACCGAGAGCGTGGCGTGCGCGTCGGCCACCCTTTGCGTCGCCAGCGACAGCAACGGCAACGGATGGGTCTCCACTGATCCGGGCGGCGGGGCGGACAGTTGGGTCAGCCAGGGCGGTGCCGACACACGCGGATTCTCGGTCGATTCATGTCCGACGACGAGTTTCTGTCTGGGCGTCGACGGAGGCGGCAATGTGATCACCACCGCCATGGGCAGCGGCCCCGGCTTTGGCATCTGGCATGCCGCCAACATCGATGGCACGACCCCCTTCTATTCGGTGTCCTGTGCTTCAACTGCCTTGTGCGTTGCTGGCGACGGGAGCTATGACGGCCACGTCTTCGCGTCGACCAATCCCACAGCCGGTGCCAGCTCCTGGGTCACCACGTTCACCGATGGGGACAACTCGCAGATCAATTCGATCTCTTGCCCATCGACCGCGCTGTGTGCCGAGGGCGACAGCGCGGGCAACATCGTCACTTCCACGGATCCGACCGGGGGCCAGGGCGCGTGGAGCATCTCCTACAACGCCGAGCTCGACGGCAAGCAGATCTACAACATCTCTTGTCCGACCGTTAGCTTCTGCGCGGCGGTGGATAACATTGGTGATGTCCTCACCTCCACCAACCCGACGGGCGGCAGCGGAGCATGGACCGTTACCAACATTGATGGATCGACACCGATGTGGTCGATCTCCTGTCCCTCCGCGACGTTCTGCGCGGCCACGGACAACGACGGCAATGTGCTCACCTCGACCGATCCGACCGGGGGCAGCGGCGCATGGAGTTCCGCCGCCGTCGCGGGTGGAAAGCTCTCCGACATATCGTGCCCCTCCGCATCGCTGTGTGTGACGATCGACGCGGCCGCCAACATCATCACGTCCACCGATCCTGCCGGTGGAGCGAGTACGTGGAACGCCGTGCAGATCAACAACCAGAACTCGGAGTGGGTCGGCTCCATCTCGTGTTCGTCGACGACGTTCTGCGTCGCAGCCGACGGGGAAGGGGAGGCGCTCGTGTCCCGTAATCCCGCTGGACCGGTGAGTGCATGGACAACGGTGAACATCGACGGTGTGAACGGCGTCAGTCCCATCTCGTGCGTGTCCACCTCGCTGTGCGCGGCCGTGGACGGCAACGGCAATGTGGTCACGGGCACCTTCGGACCCCAGACCCTCACCACGACCTACACCTACGGTGACTCGAGCCACACCGGTGATCTCACCGAAGTGACCGACCCCGCCGGACACGTCACCGACTACACCTACGACTCCTATGGAGACGTGGCCACGACCACCACCCATCCCTCCGTCGGGATTTCCGACACCACCGGCGATGTCTACGACGTCCTCGGCCGCAAGGTCTGTGAGACGTCGCCGAATGCCCATGCCAGCTCCATCTCATGTCCATCAGCGGGAAGCTCCCGGGTGTCGGGAACCACGACCTACGGCTACGACGCTGCCAACGAGGTGACCTCCCAGACCGACCCTTTGGGCCATGCCACCACCTATGCCTACGACGGTGACGGCAACCAGACCTCGCTCACCGATGCCGAGAGCCGGGTGACAACCACCAGCTACGACGCCGATGACCGCAAGGCCGCCGTCACCACCGGGTACGGCACCTCGGCTGCCTCCACGACCAGCTCCGCCTACGACGTGGCCCCCTCCACTTCGCCGTGTTCAGGATCGGTCTCCGGGGCCACTTACTGTACGACCTCCACCGATGGGAACAGCCACGTCACCGTCAACTACTACGACGCCAAGGACGAGCTCATCGAAGTGACTCAACCCTCATCAGGCACGACCACCCACACTTATGACGCAGGTGGCAACCTTCACACCACCACCACCTCGGCAGGCACCACCACCTACGGTCGTGACGACGCCAACCGGGTGACTTCGATCGACTATTCGGGCACCGCCTCGGGGTTCTCGACCCCCTCGAACGTCACCTACACCTACAACGCCGACGGGCTGCGCACCCAGATGACTGACGGGACGGGAACAACCAGCTATACGTACAACAACCTGGACGAGGTGAGCTCGACCGAGGATGGAGCGAGCAAGACCGTCTCCTATGCCTACGACCTAGTGCGGTGACATTCAAATAG